>NZ_JXTE01000099.1 GCF_000972385.1 Streptomyces sp. WM6386 | reverse complement strand
GCAGCGGCAGCACCTCGGAGACGGTCACCAGATCCCGCAGCGGATACCGCGCCAGCACCGCGTCCACCTCGGGCGTCAACGCCCCCGCCAGCCGCGCCGAGATGGACAGCGAATCCTGGCGCAGCGACTCCGCGGCGGCCAGCACCGACCCGCGCCCCTCGTCGTCCGGCACCCCGGCCGCCGCACGGAAGTAGAGGTCGGCGCCCTCTTCCAGCACCAGGCCGACGTCGATGCCGGCCGGGATCTTGATGCCGGCATGGTGGCGCCAGGTGGCGATCGGGCCGCTCCAGGCCTCCACGTGAAAGGTCCAGTGGCCCAGGGCGTCAGGGGTGACGTCGGCGCCCCAGCGATCGGTGCCGGGAGCCAGTTCGCGCATCGGCGTCCAGGGGCCCGGGCGGCCCTCGGGATCGGTGAGCACGACGTTGGCGGCGACCGCGTCATGGCCCTCGCGGAACACCGTGGCGGTCACCTGGAACGTTTCCCCGACGACCGCCTTGGCCGGACTCCGGCCGCCGTCGACGAGCGGCTGGACGTCCCGTACCGGGATGCGGCCGATGGTGGTGCTGGCACTCATGGGTCTCACCTCCGCCGTGCTCGAGGCCGGGCCCGTGGCCCGGCCGGGGATCGAAGCTGCGCCGGAAGTGGCTACCTTCCCGCAGGGGTCCGCCGGAGCGTCACCGGCGGACCCCGCCTGGCCGAGGCGGTCGTGCACACTTGCCCGTCCTGCTCGCGGAGATAGGAGGCGGGGTTCGTCCGCAGATAGCGCTCTGCGGCGTCCGCGGCCTCCCGCGCACAGCGCTTACCCATGAGCACGCAGAGGGTGTAGCCCGAGTCCTCGAAGGATGCCCGCGCCCCGCGATCGGCGGGGGAAGCCAGCATCACGCGTTCCCAGGCGCGGTAACGCCGCAGTTGCCGGGCGACTTCGGCCTTGGCCGGTAGCAGCATGGCGCCGTTCACCTTCCCACGGAGAGTTTCACTCATGGTGCATGGGTGACGACGCAGCGTCTTGTTGGCTCTTCAACCATCTCGATGGTCGCTCGTGTTGCACGAATGGCGTAGCACTCTCACAGTTGAGGTGACTCAGAAGCGATCACTGCTCACGCTGTGCGTTCGGGGCTCGTCCCGCCGGGGCGAGAAGGCAGCGGGAGCTTCGCCGGTGAGGAGCCAACGACGATGAAGACCGCAGTGCCCCGCTACTACCACCTCGATGTGGAAGTCACCCCGGAACGGGTCGGCCAGGTCAGCCGCATTCTGGCCGCTCACCTCCGGTACTGGGACCTCGACAACCTGGTCGAGCCTGTCTGCCGCGGTGCCGAACTGCTGCTGGAGGCCATCGACGAGCACGCGACCGACAAGTTCACCTCGATCGAGATGTGGTGGAACGGTCAGCACCTCATCACGGCCGTCGGCGACAACGACCGCGATCTGCGCCCGGACCAGGATCTGCGCGGATGTCTGGAGCACATCGCCGCGATGAGCGACGGCTGGGGCTGCTGCGCCACGGACACCGGCAGCAAGGTCATCTGGTTCTCGCAGCGCGCCCGGGCCGGCGGACGTGTCCCGCTGGTGCCGACGGCACCGGTGCCGAGCGTGCGCGAGGTGCTTCAGGTGCCCCGCGAGGAGCCGGTGGTGGGCGGCGTCCTGGAGGACGCCCGGTGACCGCAGAGCGCCGTCGCAAGGCAGGGGTGCCCGTCTGGAGCGGGCACCCCTACCCGTTGGGTGCCGACTTCGACGGGCAGGGCACCAACTTCGCGCTGTTCAGCGAGGTCGCCGAGTGCGTCGAACTCGTCCTCGTCGAGGACGACGGCAGCCATCGCAGCGTTCCCCTTGCCGAGGTCGACGGTTTCGTATGGCACTGCTACCTGCCCGGGATCGGGCCGGGGCAGCGCTACGGCTACCGCGTGCACGGGCCCTGGCAACCGGAGCTCGGCCACCGCTGCAATCCGGCGAAGCTGCTGCTCGATCCGTACAGCCGGGCGGTGGACGGGCAGGTGGACCATGATCCGGCGCTGTACGACCCGGCCGCCGACAGCGCCGGACACACCATGCTCGGTGTGGTCACCGACCCGTTCTTCGACTGGGGCGAGGACCGTCCGCCCCGACGGTCCTACGCCGACACCGTCATCTACGAGGCCCACGTCCGCGGTCTGACCCGCACCCACCCCGACGTCCCGGCCGAACTCCGCGGTACCTACGCCGGGTTGGCCCACCCCGCGGTGGTCGAGCATCTGACGTCCCTCGGTGTGACGGCGGTCGAGCTGATGCCGGTGCACCAGTTCGTGCAGGACGGTGTGCTGCAGGGCCGTGGACTGTCCAACTACTGGGGCTACAACACGATCGGCTTCTTCGCCCCGCACAACGCCTACGCCGCCCGGGGCACCCGCGGTCAGCAGGTCAACGAGTTCAAGTCGATGGTGCGGACACTGCACGCGGCCGGCCTCGAAGTGATCCTGGACGTGGTCTACAACCACACCGCCGAGGGCAACGAGAGGGGGCCGACGCTCTCCTTCCGAGGCATCGACAACGCCTCCTACTACCGACTGGTGGACGGTGACTGGGGGCACTACTACGACACCACCGGCACCGGGAACAGCCTGCTGATGCGGCATCCCTACGTCCTCCAGCTGATCATGGACTCGCTGCGTTACTGGGTCACCGAGATGCACGTCGACGGCTTCCGCTTCGACCTCGCGGCCACGCTGGCCCGGCAGTTCCACGAGGTGGACCGGCTTTCGGCGTTCTTCGACCTGATCCAGCAGGACCCGGTGATCAGCCGCGTCAAACTGATCGCGGAACCGTGGGACGTGGGCGAGGGCGGCTACCAGGTGGGCAACTTCCCGCCCCTGTGGTCGGAGTGGAACGGCAAGTACCGGGACACCGTGCGGGACTTCTGGCGCGGCGGCGAGCACACGCTCGGCGACTTCGCCTCCCGGCTTACCGGCTCGTCCGACCTCTACCAGCACAGCCGGCGCCGGCCGCGGGCCAGCGTGAACTTCGTGACCGCGCACGACGGCTTCACCCTGCGCGACCTCGTCTCGTACAACGACAAACGCAACGAGGCCAACGGCGAGGGCAACCGGGACGGCGAGAGTGTCAACCGGTCCTGGAACTGCGGGGCGGAGGGCGAGACCGACGACAAGTCCGTGCTGGAGCTGCGCGCCCGCCAGCAGCGCAACTTCCTGGCCACGCTCCTGCTCTCGCAGGGCATCCCCATGCTCTGTCACGGTGACGAACTCGGCCGCACGCAGCGCGGCAACAACAACGCCTACTGCCAGGACAACGACGTCTCCTGGATCGACTGGCGGCTCACCCATCAGCAGCGCGACCTCGCCGACTTCACGCGGTACGTCATCGGACTGCGCGCCGCCCACCCCGTACTGCGCCGCCGGCGCTTCTTCCGCGGTGAGACCGTGACGCACGCGGGGCAGCCGCTGCCCGACCTCGTGTGGTTCGCGCCGGACGCGCGCGAGATGACCGACGGGGACTGGCTCCGCTCCGACGCGCACTCCGTCGGGGTCTTCCTGAACGGTGACGCCATCGCCGAACCGGACCCCTGCGGCCGGCCCGTGCTGGACGACTCCTTCCTGCTCCTGCTCAACGGCTACTGGGAGCCGGTCGCCTTCCGGCTGCCGGAACCGGCGTACGGCGAGTGCTGGACGACCCTGATCGACACCGCGGAACCGAAGGCCGCCCCCGACGAGACGCAGCACAAGGCGGACTCGACTCTGACGGTCGAGCCCCGCAGCCTGGTCCTGCTGTCACGGCCCCCGGCGAATCCGCCGCGGACCGCCACAGGTCCGTAGGAAGGTGGCGGGCGCGCCGGCCGGGCTCAGTGCACGCGACGCGCCGTCACCGTGAACCGCGCACCGTCGGGATCGCGCAGCACGGCCTCGTCGCCGCCCTTCGACAGGACACTCCCCCCGTGCTCCTCCGCGGCCCGGGCGCAGGCACCGACGTCCGAGACGGCGAAGTGCACCTGCCAGTGCGGCCGAATGGTGGGGTCGGGAGCCGCGTCCAGCGCGCCCGACTCGATACGGGCCACGATGTCGCCCTCGCTGCGCAGCACGACCTCGCCGCCCTCGTAGTGGACCTCGCAGCAGCCGGGACGGTCCGACGCCCAGTCGAGGATCTCGCCGTAGAAGATGGCGGCGTCGAAGGCGTCGCGTGTGTGCAGTGTGATGAAGGTCGGGGCCGCGCGGCGCCATTTCCCCCAGTTGGCGACGAGCTCCCCCTCCCAGATCCCGAAGGTCGCCCCGTCCCGGTCGGCCAGCAGCGCCGCCCGCCCGGGCGGGAAGGAGAGTGGTCCGACGGCGGCGGTGCCGCCCCGTTCCTGCACCCGTGCCACGGCCTCGTCCGCGCTGCGCACGGCGAAGTACGGCGTCCACGCCACCGCCATCTGCCACATCGTGGCGACCGCGGCGATTCCGGCCACCGGCGTCTCGTCCACCACGGCCATCCGGAACCGGTCGCCGAGCTTGGCCGGGCGCCATTCCCAGCCGAGGACGGCGGTGTAGAACGCCTCGGCGGCCTCCTGGTCCCGGGTGGTCAGGCTCACCCAGCAGGGGGCGCCGAACACAGCGTGCGTGGAGACGACGTCCGTCGTGCCACCGGGTCGTCTGGTGTCATGGTTCATGGCAGTCGCGTCCTGACCTCGCCGGCCGGCAGCCACCGGTCCTCTTTCAGTGTCCAACCGGAACCGCTCCGGGCGCCTGTCGAGTACCCGGCGGACGTGGCCGAAACGAGTGGCGTGTGCCCGGTGGCACTGGGCCGGTCGAGTGAGCAGGATGGTGGCATGACCGCGGGACGGGATGACCCTGGTGGCGAGGCGAGCCGCATCTTCGAGCTGCAGGAAGAGGTCGAGCAGCTGAAGGAGGCCGTCGCCTCGCATGCCGTCGTGGATCAGGCGATCGGCATGATGGTCGCGCTCGGGCGCGTGACCCCGGACCAGGGCTGGGGCGTACTGAAGGATGTCTCCCAGCGCACCAACATCAAGCTCCGCAACGTCGCCGACCTGATCCTGATCTGGGGGCGGAACGGGGAACTGCCCCCGGAGATCCGCGCCGAGCTGGAGGAAGCCCTCGACCGCCACGGCCCGACGCAGATCCCGGAGGCACCGCCGGAGTGACTCTGCGGCATCACCGGCTCTCGGCCAGCAGCTCCTCACGGATCCGGTCGAAGCAGCCGCTGAGCAGCCGGGAGACGTGCATCTGGGAGATGCCGAGCTCCTTGGCAATGCGGCTCTGCGTCATGCCCCGGAAGAACCGCAGATAGAGAATGGTCTGCTCGCGCTCGGGCAGGGCCCGCAGACAGGGGCCCACGGCGACGCGGTCCACGACGACGTCGAAGCGGGGGTCGGGGGCGCCGAGCGCGTCCCCCAGGGCGTACCCGTCGGTGCCGGGCATCTCCGCTTCCAGCGACAGCGCCGAGAAGCACTCCAGGGCCTCCATGCCGGAACGCACCTCGTCCTCGCTGAGCTGGGCGCACTCGGCGATCTCGGCGACGGTGGGGGCCCGCCCCGCTGTGGTCTGTGACAGCTCCTTGAGGGCGGCGCGCACCCGGTTGCGCAGATCCTGGACCCGACGCGGTACGTGCAGCGTCCACATGTGATCGCGGAAGTGCCGTTTGATCTCGCCGGTCACGGTCGGCACGGCGTACGCCTCGAAGGCGTGGCCGCGCGCGGGGTCGTAGTGGTCGACGGCCTTCACCAGGCCCAGGGCGGCCACCTGGTACAGATCCTCCAGGGACTCGCCGCGGCCCTTGAAGCGGACCGCTATCCGCTCGGCCATCGGCAGCCACAGCTCGACCAGCTCGTCCCGGAGCGCCTTGCGTTCCGGGCCCTCGGGCAGGGTGGCGAGGTGTTCGAAGGAAGCGGCGGTGTCGGGGGCGTCGTCGTGCGGATGCTGCTTCGTTCTGGTGGTGACGCGCATCGCGCGCACCTCCCTCAACGGTGCTGGGTGACAGACACCATGGGAGTCACGCGCGGACCTGACGGAGGACACCGGGGACGACTCCCACGGACGTGCCTCCTGTCCGAAGCACTGACAAGCGAATTCCCGGTGAAGACGCTTCTAAACAATTCAGGATAATTCACTCGGAAAGCTGCACGGACCGAAACCCTTCGCATTCTCAGCGTGAGAGACCTTGACCGTCCCTTGGGCCCATTACCTCTGCTACAGAGGTAATCTCGGCGGCGTGGAACAGGAGACCTTCCCGGAAGAGCTCGCCGACGCGCTCGTCGGCGTCCAACGGTTGATCCGGCGCCGGTTGCGCCGCGAGATGCCCGCACCGCAGTTGCGCGGCGCCGAGGTCGAACTGCTGCGGCTGGTCGTGGACCGGCCCGGGATCGGCATCTCGGACGCCGCCAGGGAGCTGTATCTGGCGAGCAATTCGGTGTCGACGCTCGTCAACCGGCTGGCCCGGCAGGGCTACCTGGTCCGCGAGACGGACCCGACCGACCGGCGTGCCGCCCGTCTGATGCCGACTCCCGCGGCCGAGGCGCGGCTCAGCGAGTGGCGCAAGCGCCGCGCCGACCTCGTACGACACCAGGTGGCCCGGCTCGACGAGGCCGACCTGGAAACCCTCGCGGCGGCGATCCCGGTCCTGCGCCGCCTGGCCGACAACCTGGGGGAGGAAGCGTGACTCAGGACGCCGTCACCTGCACCGGTCTCGTGTACGCCTTCGGTGACCGTGGCCGAGGGCGAGGTCTTCGGGCTGCTCGGGCCCAACGGCGCCGGGAAGACCACGGCGATCCGCTGCATGACCACGCTCCTACCGGTACCGGCGGGCATGGTCCGTGTCTTCGGGCACGACACCGCCGAGGACCGGATGGCCGTACGGCGGCTGCTCGGCTACGTGCCGCAGCAACTCTCCGCCGACCAGGGCCTGACCGGCCGTGAGAACACCGCCCTGTTCGCCCGCGTCTTCGACGTGTCCCGCCACGAGCGCGCCGCCCGCGTCGCCCAGGCCCTGGACGCCGTCGACCTCACCGACGCCGCCGACCGGCTCGCCAAGACCTACTCCGGCGGCATGGTCCGCCGCCTCGAACTCGCCCAGGCACTGGTCAGCGCGCCCCGTCTGCTGATCCTCGACGAGCCGACCATCGGCCTCGACCCGATCGCCCGGACCGGTGTGTGGGAGCACATCAACGCCGTCCGCGCGGCCACCGGCATGACCGTGCTGGTCACCACCCACTACATGGACGAGGCCGACCAGTACTGCGACCGGGTCGGCCTCATGCACCGCGGCCGCATCCGTGCCCTCGGTACGTCGCAGGAGCTGCGCCGGGGACTCGGTGAGCGCCGGGGCGCCCGGGCCACGGACCCGCTGCCCACGCTGGAGGACGTCTTCCGCGACATCGCCGGCAGTGGACTCGACGACCAGTCAGGAGACTTCCGCGATGTCCGAAGCACCCGCCGCACCGCAGGCCGTGTCGGCTGACCGCATAGGTCTGCTGCTGAAGCCGCCGCAGCCCCGCGCGGGCTGGCGGCTGCTCCCTGCCCGGGTCGGCGCGATGTGCGCCGTCGAACTGCAGAAGCTGCGCCACGACCGCACCGAGCTCTACACCCGGGCCGTCCAACCCGCCCTGTGGCTGCTGATCTTCGGTCAGACCTTCACCCGGATCAAGGCGATCCCCACCGACGGCATCCCCTACATCGACTATCTGGCACCCGGCATCATCGCCCAGTCCGCGATGTTCATCGCCATCTTCTACGGCATCCAGATCATCTGGGAACGGGACGCCGGCATCCTCAACAAGCTGCTCGTCACCCCGACCCCGCGCTCGGCGCTGATCACCGGGAAGGCGTTCGCGGCCGGGGTGAAGTCCCTGGTCCAGGCCGTCGTCGTGATCCTCATCGCCGCCGTGCTCGGCGTCGCCCTGACCTGGAACCCGCTCAAACTGCTCGGTGTCGCGGCCGTCGTCGTCCTCGGATCGGCCTTCTTCTCCTGCCTGTCCATGACCATTGCCGGCATCGTCCTCAGCCGCGACCGGCTGATGGGCTTCGGCCAGGCCATCACCATGCCGCTGTTCTTCGGCTCCAACGCCCTCTACCCGCTGTCCGTCATGCCCGGCTGGCTCCAGGCCATCAGCAAGGTCAACCCGCTCAGCTATCAAGTGGACGCCCTGCGCGGCCTTCTCCTCGGCACGCCCGACCATCTCGCGCTCGACTTCGCGGTGCTGTTCGTCGCCGCCGCACTGGGCATCGCCGCGGCCTCGTCGCTGCTCGGCCGTCTCGCGCGCTGATCATGCTCATGGACGTGATGTGCGGCACGCCCGCCGGGCGCAGTGCGCCCCCTGACGGCGAGTTCTTCCTGCGCACGGCTTGATCACTGATCAAAGGGGGTGAACCCGCTGGCCACAGCGCATTCCGCTCATTTGACAGTGCACTGAGCACACAGATAGGAAGCAGCTCTCTGAGGGACAAGAGGTGGATTGTGTACGAGCCGAACGTGGTCGGGGACTGGCAGGAGTACGACGAGCATGCCGGCCTGCGTGTCCGTGTCCACGGGCTGGAAGCCTCCGAGCCACCACGCGGGCGGGACGACGCCGCCGAGGGGCTCACGTACTTCAGTGTCCGTGTGACCGTCGAGAACCGTGGCGGCCGGAACTCCACCATCCACCTGGAGGACGGCCAGATCGATGTCCGGGTCGGCCCGGACGGCGAGAGCGCGTTCATCGACTGGCGCAACTCGCAGTTCATCGAGGGCTTCGACGTCTACCCGCTGCGCCGGGTCACCGCCGTGCTGTACGCGGCCGGCCCCGAGGCGTCCCTGAGCCTGGTCGACGTGCAGATCCAGCTGCGGGTCGACGACGACTGGGCCGACCGCCGGCTGTGGGCGGGCGGCATCGGTCTGCAGGAAGGTGCCGTCCAGGCGGCGGCCGGCCGGGAGGGCCTGGCCCACCAGGTGAGCAACTTCCTGCGGGACCAGGCCGAAGAGGGCACCGCCTGACGGTCGGTGCCCGTTGCGGTGTCAGTGCGGGATGTCGCTCAGTGCGGGATGCCGTCGATGATCTCGCGGGCTCCCTGACGCAGCAGCGCCACCGCGACCGAGGTGCCCAGCGTGGCCGGGTCGAGCCGGCCCGCCCACTCGTGGGCGTTCAGCCGGGTCTTGCCGTCCGGGGTGAACACACAGGCCCGCAGGGACAGTTCGCCCCCGTGGTCCACGCGCGCGTACCCGGCGATCGGGCTGTTGCAGTGGCCCTGGAGCACATGCAGGAACATGCGTTCCGCGGTGGCCTCCCGGTGGGTGTCCGGATCGCCGAGCCCGCTGACCGCGTCGATCAGCTCGGTGTCGCCCTGACGGCACTGCAGGGCCAGGATGCCCGCGCCGATCGGCGGCATCATCGTCTCGGGGGAGAGGACCTCGCTGATCACGTCCTCGCGGCCGATGCGTTCGAGGCCGGACACCGCGAGCAGTAGCGCGTCCGCCTCCCCGGCCGCCAGCTTCGCCAGCCGCCGGTTGGCGTTGCCGCGGAACGGCACGCACTCCAACTCCGGATGGGTGGCGGCCAGTTGCGCGACCCGGCGCACCGAGGAGGTCCCGATGCGGGTACCGGCCGGAAGCTCGTCCAGGGTGAGTCCGCCCGGATGGATCAGGGCGTCGCGGATGTCGTCCCGCTTGAGGAACGCGGCGAACGTCGTCCCCGCCGGGAGCGGCCGGTCGGCGGGCACGTCCTTCACACAGTGCACCGCGAGGTCGGCCTCCCCGGCCAGCAGCGCGGCGTCGACCTCCTTGGTGAACGCGCCCTTGCCCTCGACCTTCGACAGGTCGCCCATCCACTTGTCGCCGGTCGTCTTCACCGGTACGACCTCGGTGCGCACCCCGGGGTGCAGCGCGGTCAACTCGGCGCGGACACGCTCCACTTGGGCGAGCGCCATGGGCGAGTCGCGGGAGACGATACGGATCAGTTCGGGCACGGACATGCGGGACACGATAGACCCTCACGGTCGAGCGGCCGTGCAGTACCGCGCTTCACATGCGCCAGTCGAAGGGGAAGAACTCCTCACCCGCCGCGCCTTCGCCGCCCGGCGTGCGCACCAGACAGCGATGACGCAGCAGTTCACGCCGTTCCGCCGGGGACAGCCCGCGGGCGGTCCAGTCCTCGGCGTCGACGTTCTCGCGCCCGCAGGCGTTGACCTCGTCACCGGACGCGGTTCTCAGATCCACCCGGAAGTCCGTGCGCCACTGGGAGTTGGACCCCCAGCCCTGCGACAGGTCCACGGTGGGCCGGTGCCGGCGCAGATAGGTCCAGTAGAGCGGGGAACGGTCCGCCACGCCGCGCTCGGCGTGCCGGACGCCCGCGCGCACCCGCACCCCGGCCCGGGAGAACAGCAGGGAGTCGAACCACAGTCCGGGCCACACGACCTCGGTGATCCGCACCGGCTCGTCCGGGTCCTGCGCCTGTTCGACCTCGACGATCTCGTGCAGGAACGGGTCGAAGACGTCGCTCTCCTGGAACGGTGTCAGGCCCAGGCCGGTGAAGAGCCGGAGGTACTCGGTCCTCGACACGGCGGGCCAGACGCCGGCGTGCTCACCGGCCGGCTGGAACCCGGTCAGCAGGACATCGCTGACCCGGCTGAGCGCGTACAGCTCCCACAGCAGGTCGCCGCAGCGCTCGTCCGGTCCCTCCACCGCCGTCGCGACCAGCAGCTCCACGCCCGTGGTGAGCGCCTCGCGGTAGGCGAGCCGGGACCGGGCGAGCCAGGGTTCCAACACGGTGGTGCACACGTCCGCACCGTCGTGGTCGCGCAACGCCTGGAACAGCATGCGTGCGTTGACCCAGGCCTCCTCTTCGTCCATGCGCGCACCCTAGCGACGGCCGGGAGCGGTGATCCACACGTTTACCCGACGAGCGGAACACTCATCTCGACCGAGCGCAGTGCCGCGGCCAGCGCCGGCTCGTCGCCGACGTCCAGCGCCGTGTCGGTCAACTTGATGACGTGCTCGTCGCCGTGGACGAGGGCACGCTCCATGACCTCCTCGGCGGTGAGCCGGGCAGGCGGCGTGTAGGCGACCGGCTCCGCGGGCGCGTACATCGCGGTGACCGCCGCGGACGCGCTCCAGGCCGCGTGCAGGCTCGGCGCCCACAGCTCCCGGGGCAGCGAATCCAGGGTGCGCAGCACGGCGTTGGGCGCGGTGGCGGCGTGCACGAGCATGGTGGGCTCGCCGTGGCCGTGGGTGGCGTAGCGGTGGGTGGCGGCGTGGACGAGTTCGGTCAGTCGTGCGCGGGCCGTGTCCGGGTCGGTCACCTCGTCCGCCCATGCGGGCAGTCGGTGTACGGCGGCGAGGCGTTTGCGGAACCCCATGTGGCCCGGCTCGATCGGGGGTACGGCGTCCAGGGCCTGCATTGCGGTCGTCGCGCCCGGCAGCACGGCGACCCCGGTCACCGGCTGGTGCCGGGCCGCCCAGTAGCCCAGGGCGTGGGCGAGTTCGGTGGTCCGGGGCGCGTTCGCACCGGTTTCCAGGGCGCGTACGGCATGGCCGACCCGTATGACGGTGTGGGTGGCGCCGCCGTAGAGGCCGGGCAGCAGGCGCGGCCACCACTCGGCGAGGACGTCCCGCCAGGGGCGCTCGGCCAGGGTGCGGGAGAAATGGTCGGTCCAGTCCGCGATCCGGCGTGGATCGCCCAGCGCCTCGGGCCAGTTGTCGTCGGTGACGGGGGCCACGCGGTCGGGGAAGTCCTCCAGTTTGTCCCGGTAGAGGTCTACCCAGTGGTGCACCGCCCCCGCCTGTCCGTGGGCGGCGAGCGCCTCGACGACCATGGGGGCGTGGTTGGACAGCCAGCCGTCGCGTTCGGGGCCGGAGGCGTGGAGGCGTTCCAGGGCTTCTTCGAGCTGTCCGCTCGTGTCGCTGTCGTCCATGAGCTGGACGTTATGCCGTGCACGCGGGTGCCGGGATCGGGCGCGGGACGGAAGCCGCGGGGTGCACGGGTCCTAGGTCCCGCGCCCGATGCGCGCCGGGTCAGGCGTTGGGGTCGAACGAGATCCCCGACGGCTTGGCCTTCGACAGGTCGGAGGCGAAGTTCGCGTCCTTCAGGGCGAAGTTGGCGCTGCCGAAGTTGTACGCGACCAGCTTGTCGCGGACGCCTGACGGGTAGCCGTTCCAGCCGACCAGCGGCGGGTACTGCCAGGTGCCCTTGGCGTTCTCCGGCGGCTCGTCATTGGAGTTGGCCAGCCGGAAGGCGTGGGTGCCTGCGCCGTCCTTGTGGTAGACGATCTTCGCGTGGGTGCCGTCGAAGCGGACGCCGGAGGGCGCGGTCGTCGTGTACGCGCCGTGGGCGGACGTCGAGACGTACTGGATGGTGCCGTTCTGCACCCAGATCACGACGTGCTCCCAGTCGTTCCGGTGCCCGCCGATGCTGCTGTTCGCCAGGGCCTGGTCCTTCTCGAAGTACAGGCCGTACATGTAGGCGCACCAGCCGTTGTTGCACTTGTAGCGCGAGTACGAGTTGGTGTTGTTCAGGTCCGAGAGGTCGTGGCACTCGCCGCTGAGCGAACCCGTCGGGTTCAGACCGCCGTTGACCGTGCCGTCGGGGCCGATCGCGGGTGTGGGGTAGCAGCCGTCGGTGTCGTAGTCGAAGGCCGGTTGGTAGGTGTACTCGGCCGACTCGGCGTTGGCCGGCAGGGCCGTGGGCGGGGCGGCGAAGGCGGCGCTGGGGAAGGCGACGACCAGGGCGGCGGCGCCGGCCAGGCCGGTGAACCATCTCGCGCGATGCTTCTTGAACGACGGAGACGACACTGCGTCCTCCTCATGTTCCGGGCGCAGCCCAACGGCTGTGGGGGAATGGGAGGTTCAGCTTCCCGACTTTTCATGTCCGCGCCAAGGTGTCGTAAGCGACTCTCTGGTGACGACCGTCCGAACAGTGGGATCTTGTTCGGGATGTCAGACAAGGTCGTCCGGAAGGTCGGCTGCCGACTCCTCCGGTGCGAGGTCCGGGCGAAGCCGCAGCCAGGACGGCTGGCGCAGCAGTCCCGCCCGGGTGCGGGTGCTGTAGCGGACCTCGCCGACCAGTCGGGGCAGGACCCAGTGCGCGCCCGCGACCGGCGGCGGGGTGTCGAAGGGGCACACGTCCGTCGCCGCGGCCCCGAGGAGGGCGGCGAGTTGGGTCCGTTCGCTCTCGCTCCAGCCGGTGCCCACGCTGCCGACGTACCGAAGGCGTCCGGCGGTGCGCTGTCCTACCAGCACGGCGCCCGGCAGGCCCGTGAGCCGTCCCTTGCCGGGCAGCCAGCCGCCGACGAGGACGTCCTCGCTGCGCATGTTGCGGATCTTGATCCAGGCGCGGGAGCGCACCCCGGGCTCGTACACCGAGTCGAGCCGCTTGCAGACCAGGCCTTCGAGGCAGTGGTCGCGGGTGGCCTCCAGCGCCTGTCGACCGTGTCCGACGATGGCGCCCGGAGTCGACCAGAAGGGTCCGTCCAGGCCCAGCTCCTCGAGCTGTCCACGCCGTCGGACATAGGGGAGTGCGGTCAGGGACTGCCCTGCCAGATGCATCACGTCGAACAGCACCAGATGGACGGGTACTTCGGCGGCCTTCCGCGCGGCCTTGCCCGGGGCGTGGGCCAGCCCCATGCGGGACTGGAGCAACTGGAAGTCGGCACGCCCCTCTTCGTCGAGCGCCAGGATCTCGCCGTCCAGCACGGCGGGCAGTGTGCCGAGCGTGGCGCCGAGTGCCCCCAGTTCGGGATAGGCGGCGGTGATGTCCTCCCCGGAACGGGCGCGCAGCACCACGCTTCCGTCTCCGACGAGGTACACCACGACGCGCTGGCCGTCCTGCTTGGTCTCATAGGCCCAGTGCGCGTCCTGGGTGGTCGACGGCAGGGTGCCGGAGGTGGCGAGCATGGGCGGGATCAGGGGGAGGTTCACGGGTCAGTTGTCGACGGGCCCCGGTGTCGGCACGCGCGCGTGCGGGTGGTTTCGCCTGAACGGCGGTGTCCCGGGCGAGGGGAGGGCCGCCTCGAGGGCTGCTCCAGTCCGATGGTCCGGTCGGATCGTTAGATGATCCCGCCGTTGGCCCGCAGCACCTGCCCGTTGACCCAGCGCCCGCCCGGACCGACCAGGAAGGAGACCACGGAGGCGATGTCCTGGGGTGTTCCGAGGCGCTCCAGCGGCGGCTGGGCGGCCAGCCGGGCGACGGTCTCCTCGTCCTTGCCGTCGAGGAAGAGGTCGGTGGCGGTCGGGCCGGGCGCGACCACGTTGACGGTGACGTCACGGCCCCGCAGCTCCCGGGCGAGGACCAGCGTCAGGGCCTCGACCGCCCCCTTGCTCGCGGCGTACGCGCCGTAGGTCGGGAAGGCGAGGCCGACGACGGAGCTGGAGAAGTTCACCAGCGCTCCGCCCGGACGCAGTCGGCGAGCGGCCTGCTGGCCGACGGCGAACGTGCCGCGGATGTTGGTGCGGTACAGGGCGTCGAGCTCGTCGAGATCGAGCTCCGCGACGGGTGCCAGCAGCATCCGCCCCGCCGCGTGCACCACGGCGTCCACCCCGCCGTACGTCGCCTCCGCCAGGTCGAACAGGGCGGCCACCTCGGCCTCGTCGCCGACGTCCGCGCGGACGGCGACGGCGGAGCCCCCGGTGGCCTCGATGCCGCCCGCGACCTCGTCGGCCGCGTCCTTGTTGCCCGCGTATCCCACGAGGACGGCGAACCCGTCGGCGGCCAGCTGCTGGGCGACCTGGCGTCCGATGCCGCGCGATCCTCCGGTGACGATCGCGACGCGCTGCTGTGTGGTCATGTCCGCTCCTTGTGTTAACGACGCTACGTGCATCACGTAACGACGATAACATGGGTCCGTAGCGTTGGTACTCCCCGGCTCGTATCGGCGCTACGAATGTCGTACCGTGCAGGCATGGACGCGAGGGAAAAGATCCTGGAAGCCGCCGCGGAACTGCTGGCCACGGCCCCGGCCGCCGAAGTCTCCACGCGTGCCGTGTGCGAGGCGGCCGGTGTGGGCGCGCCGATGCTCTACCGGCTGTTCGGCGACAAGGCCGGGCTGCTCGCCGCCGTGGTGGACCGGGGATTCGAGCAGTACCTCGCCTCCAAGCGTGCGGCCCGGCCCGGCGAGGACCCCGTCGCGGACCTGAAGAGCGGCTGGGACAACCACATGCGGTTCGCGCTGGAGCACCCCCACCACTACCGCCTGATGTACTCGCCCGAGCTGACGGTCCCGCCCGCCGCCGTGAGCGAGGCCCACGCCCTGCTGCACGCCATCCTCGAACGCTGCGCGGCGGCCGGCCGGCTCACCGTCCCGCCCGTCCTCGCCACGCAGATCATCATGTCCGCCAATGTCGGCGCGGCCCTGTCGATGCTCACCAGACCGGAGCAGTACCCGGATCCCGGATTCTCGGCCCGCTCGCGGGACGCGGTGATCGACTCCCTGACGCGCCCGGCCGGACCCGCACAGGGGGACGGAGTTCCCGTCGCGGCCGCCACCCTCGCGGCCCGGCTGCGCGCGGAGCCGCACGCGTCCTTCACTCCGGCCGAGTCCGGCCTGTTGCAGCAGTGGCTGGAGACACTCGCCGGGAACTGACTTCTCAGGGCGCCTGGACGAGGCCCGACTGGTAGGCGATGACCACGAGTTGCGCGCGGTCCCGGGCGCCCAGCTTCGTCATGGCGCGGTGCACATGCGTGCGAACCGTCAGCGGGCTCACGAAGAGCTTCTGAGCGATCTCCTCGTTGGAGTGCCCCTCGGCCACCCACGCCATCACCTCACGCTCACGCGCGGTCAGCGCCACGAGGTCCCCCGGCACCGCGAGGCGGCCGCCCCGCGCGGGCGCGGCCAGGAAGCGGGCGATCACCGTGCGCGTGGCGACGGGGGACAGCAGGGACTCGCCCGAGGCCACGGTCCGTACCCCGGCCAGCAGCACGTCGGCCGTGACGTCCTTGCCGAGGAACCCGCTCGCCCCGGCCCGCAGCGCCCGGGCGACGTACTCGTCGATCTCGAACGTGGTCAGGATCAGCACCCGGGTGTCGGCCAGGTCCGGGTCGGCGCAGATGGCGGCCGTGGCGGCCAGGCCGTCGGTGCCCGGCATCCGGATGTCCATCAGGACGAGGTCCGGCCGGTGCACACGGGCGAGGGAGACGGCCTCGGAGCCGTCGGCCGCCTCGGCGACCACCTCCATGTCCTCGCAGGAGTCGATCAGGATCCGGAAGGTGGCCCGCAGCAGGGCCTGGTCGTCGGCGAGCAGTACGCGGATGGTCATGGGTTCCGTTCTTCCGGGTCCGGGGCGATGGGGTACAGCGGCAGCCGGGTCGTCACCTCGAAGCCGCCCCCGACGCGGTGCCCGGCCCTGAGCGCGCCGCCCATGGACCGGGCCCGCTCCCGCATGCCGATCAGACCGAAGCCCTGCCCCGGTTCCGTGGCGGCGGTCGAGGTGCCGTCGTCGGTGACGGTGATCGTCAGATGGTCGGTGGCGTACCCGAGGCGCACATACGCCATCTCGGCCGCGGCGTGTTTGGTCACGTTGGTCAGTGCCTCCTGCACGATGCGGTACGCCGTCAGGTCCACGCCCGGCGACAGCGGCCGGGGTGTGCCCTCGGTGTCGACCCGGACGCAAAGCCCCGCCGCTTCGAACGCGGCCGTCAGCTCGTCGAGCTGGGCGATGCCCGGGCTGGGGGCGAGGGGCGCGCCGGGGTCGTCCCGCTGGCGCAGCAGACCCACGGTTGCCTTCGTCTCGCGCAGCGCCGCCGACGTCGTACCGGCGAGCTCGGCGAGGATCCGGTGCACCTGATCGGGGTGGGTGCGTGACAGGTGGGCCGCCGTGCCCGCCTGGGCGTTGGCCAGGGCCAGATGATGGGCGACGACGTCGTGCAGCTCCCGGGCGATGCGCATGCGCTCCTCGGCCACCCGGTGCCGGGCCTCCTCCTCCCGGCTGTGTTCGGCGTACTCGGCGCGGGCCTGCACGGCCTCCACATAGGCGCCGCGCAGCCGGACCGCGTTGCCGGTGGCGACCGGGAGCAGCAGCCAGGCGGCGGGGCCGAGCGTGGTCACGGGCCATGGATGATCGACGGGATCCGCCACGTAGGCCGTCGTGATCAGCAGCGCGAGGGCGACGAGGAACGCGAACCGTGCGGCCCGGCGGTCAGTGTGCACGGCCAGCCGGTACAGCGCCAGCATGAGCGGGGCCATCAGGAGCGGTGTGAGCAGCATGCCCAGCGCGGATGCGGCGGCGGTGCACACCGTCGTCACCATGGCGACGGTCCGGGGGTGGGTGCGCTGCCAGAAGAGGGAGCCGCAGGCGACGGTGGCCAGGGCGATCGTGGGGCCCACCGCGTCCGGCTGCTTCACCTGCGGGAAGTTGATCTCGCTGCCGAACAGGAAGCACGCGAACAGCAGCGCGGCCGTCATCGTGTCGACGGTGCGGGCGTGGTCGTCCGCGTATCGCTGCCAGGGGATGCTCATCGCCGCTCTCCGGTCGGTGCCTGAGGACTCGGTCGGGCCGCCTCCCGCTTGTCCGGCCATTGCTCGAAGCACATGGATACGCTCCAGGCTGCCGGGCGAGGAGCCCTCACGTCGTCGTGCGCCTGTCGGCAATCGCGGCTACTCAGTACGCAGTACGCGACCCCGCCCACGTCATCCCCGGGCATGAGCACGGTCAGCCGGAGTTCGACGATCTTAAGTCAACTGCTTGACTTGGTCGGATCTCCCACTTGCCTGACCGTGCGGCAATGGCGCCGGGCCGGAGGAGGGCTCATGTCCCGGAGTTTCGAGGCGCGGTAGCAAACGCCGGGAACGCTCGTTCCTCGCGGCGTCGGCCGAGGCGGCTGCGATCGCCCGTGCCCCTGGTCGATGTGGCCAACTCGTGGAGGGTGCACATGAGTTGTGAACCCGTTCGGCAAGAGTTCGGCGTGTGATCTGGGTCACGTCAGCCTTCTGTCGGGGAACTGACCGGAGCCCGTCAGGCCCGTCTGTTTGCATGTGCTCATCGAGGCCTCACCCCTTCCCCCCGGCGCTCCGACTCTCGACCGGAGCCCCCCACCACCGAGGAGAACCATGGCCGACGCGCTGCCTGCTCCCGAGTTCCCCATGCCGCGGGCCGCCCGCTGCCCCTTCGATCCGCCGCCCGGCCTCAAAGAGCTCCAGGACCAGGGGCCGTTGGCGAAGGTGCGGCTGTGGGACGGGAGCGAACCGTGGCTCGTGACCCGCTACGCCGAGCAGCGCGCCCTGTTGGGTGACGCCCGGGTCAGCTCGGACATCGACCGCCCCGGCTTCCCGCCCAAGGCCGGCTCCGAGGGGAGCGAGGGCAAGCTCAGTTTCATCATGATGGACGACCCCGAACACGCCCGGCTGCGCCGCCTGGTGACGGCGCCCTTCGCCATCAAGAAGGTCGAGGCCCTCAGGCCCGCCGTGCAGCGGATCGTGGACGGCCTGATCGACGACCTGCTCGCGGGCCCGCAACCGGTCGACCTCGTCGAGGCGTTCGCCCTGCCCGTCCCCTCGCTGGTGATCTGCGAACTGCTCGGGGTGCCTTACGAGGACCACGAGATGTTCCAGTCCCACACCAAGACGATGGTCAGCAGCGCCGCGACACCCGAGCAGCGCAATGGCGCGACCCGGGAGATCGCCGGCTACCTGGCCACAGTGATCGCCAAGCGGCTCGCCGAACCCAGGGACGACCTGCTGTCGAGCATCGCCGGCCGGATCACCACGGGCGAACTCGACCATCAGCAGGCCACGGAGATGGCGCTGCTCCTGCTGATCGCCGGACACGAGACCACCGCGAACATGATCGCGCTCGGTACCGCCGCCCTCCTTGAGCACCCCGACCAGCTCGCCCTTCTGCGCGAGAGCGACGACCCCAGACTGGTGGCCTCGGCCGTCGAGGAACTGCTGCGCTACCTGAACATCACCCACCAGGGGCGCCGCCGCGCGGTCACGGAGGACATCGAGATCGCCGGCGAGGTCATCAGGGCCGGCGAGGGCATCATCGTGGTGAACGAGATCGGCAACCGTGACCCCGAGGCCTTCGAGGACCCCGACCGTCTCGACATCTCCCGGGACGCCCGCCGCCACGTCGCCTTCGGTTTCGGCATCCACCAGTGCCTCGGCCAGCCCCTCGCCCGGATGGAGCTCCAGGTCGTCTACGGCACCCTCTACAAGCGCATCCCCACCCTCAAGCTCGCCTGCGACGTCCAGGACGTGAAGTTCAAGCACGACGCGTTCATCTACGGCGTCCACGAACTGCCGGTGGCCTGGTGAGGGCTCCCCGTCCCGCGAACGAACAAGCACCACGCGACAAGAAGGGCAATCCCATGAAGGTGGAGCTGGAAGCCGACAAGTGCGTCGCCTCGGGGCAGTGCGTGCTCGCCGCGATGGACGTCTTCGACCAGGACGACGACGGCATCGCGATCCTGCTGGCGGAGCAGGTCGGCGACGAACTCGTCGACGACGTCAAGGAAGCCGTCGCGGTCTGCCCGGCCGCCGCGATCCGACTGGTCCAGCAGTGAACCGGATCGTCGTCGTCGGGGCCTCGGCCGCCGGACTCGCGGCGGTCGAGACGCTCCGCCGCGAGGGCTACGACGGCCCGCTCACCCTCGTCGGCGACGAACCCCTCGCACCGTACGACCGCCCGCCGTTGTCCAAGCAGTTGCTGTCCGGTGAGTGGCGGCCCGAGCGGCTGGACCTGCGCACCCCCTCGGACCTCAGCGCGCTCGGCCTGGACCTGCGCCTGGGCGTCCCCGCAACCGGCCTCGAACTCACCGGGCGCACAGTGCGGCTGGCCGACGGCTCGACGGTGCCGTACGACGGACTGATCCTCGCCACCGGCGTCCGGCCGCGCCGGCTGCCCGGCGAGGGCGCGCATGTGCTGCGGACCCTGGACGACGCCCTGACCCTGCGCGACCGGCTGGGCCCGGGACGGCGGCTCGTCGTGGTCGGCGCCGGATTCCTCGGAGCGGAGGCCGCCGCGGTGGCCTGGCGTCTCGGCGCCGAGGTGACCCTGCTCGAACCCGCCCCGGTGCCGCTGGCGCACGCCGTCGGCACGGAGGTCGGTCGGGTGCTCTCACAGGCGCATCTCGACCGCGGCGTGGACCTGCGCTGCGGGGTCACGGTCACCGAGGTGACCGAGGACGGGGTGCGGCTCGCCGGCGGCGAAGTGGTCGAGGCCGACGAGGTGCTGGTGGCCATCGGCTCGCTGCCCAACACCGAGTGGCTCGATGGCAGCGGGCTGGCCGTCGGCGACGGAGTGGTCTGCGACGAGTACTGCGAGGCCGCGCGGAACGTGTACGCGGCCGGCGACGTCGCCCGCTGGTACAACCCGCTGTTCGGGACGTCGATGCGGATCGAGCACCGCACCAACGCCGCCGAACAGGGCATGGCGGCCGCCCGCAACCTCCTCAACCCCGAGGCGCGCAAGCCGTTCGCGCCGGTGCCGTACTTCTGGTCAGACCAGTACGACATGAAGGTCCAGGCGTACGGCTTCCTGCGCGGCCACGACGAAGTCGCCGTGGTGGAGGGCGACTTGGCCGAACGACGGTTCGTCGCCGCGTACCGCACCGGCGACCGGGTGAGCGGCGCCCTCGCGGTCGGTATGCCGCCCAAGGCGATCCGGCAATGGAGACAGCCGATCGTGACCGGCGCGGCGTGGAGCGAGACCGTACGCTCGGCGCAGTAGTCCGCGTAAACGCGCGCAGTAGATTACTTGAGTTACGCAACAAGATGGTAAAGTGGCTCGCATGGCCACCCCATCGCTCTCCGAGCTCCCCGACGGCCCCGCATCTTCCGAAGTGATCGAGATCGAGCGGGCGCTCACGCGCATCACGTACCTGAGCACGCGCGCCCGGCAGCACGACCGGCTGATGGCCCTGGCCGGAGTGCCGCTGGACCGGGCCGCCGTGGCGCTGCTGCGCCAGGTCGCCGACTCCGAGCCGCTGCGCCCGGGGGAGCTGGCCAACCGGCTCGGCGTGGAGGCCTCGCACGTGACCCGTACCGTGCAGCAGCTCCAGAAGAGCGGGTACGTCACCCGGGTCCCGGACCCCGTCGACCGGCGCGCCCAGCGCATCGAGCTCACCGAGGCGGGCCGGCAGGCCGTCGACCGGGTCCGGGACGCCGGCGCGCGCGGCATGCAGTTCGCCCTGTCCGAGTGGGCTCCGGAGGAGCTGGGGCAGCTGGCCACCCTCTTCCACCGCATGGTCGACGATTTCCTGGCCTATGCCGTCGACGACGACACGGAGCCGGCGGCCACTGCCTGATCCTCGGCGCCGGGTTCGCGCAGCCCGCACATCAGGAGCCGGCCCACCGCGGGCAGGACGACGAGCGGGAGCAGTGCGGTCCGCAGGGATGTGGCGTCGGCGAGTGCCCCGAGGGCGGGCGCGGCCAGCCCACCGACGCTCACCGCCAGCCCCAGCGTGACACCGCTCGCCGTGCCCACCCGGCGCGGCAGACAGTCCTGGCCGAGCGTGACATGCAGCGAGAACGGCACATACAGGCCGGCCGAGGTGAGCGCGACGAACGCATGGACGAGCGGTCCCGGTACGAGCACCAGCCCCGCGACGGCCGGGACAGTCAGCAGGTACGACCGGCGCACGACCGTCAGCCGCCCGTACCGGTCCGCGAGCCGCCCTCCGACCACCGTGCCCCCCGCACCCCCGGCGTAGAGCACGCACAGCGCGACCGTGCCGGCCGTCTCGCCGCCCCCGGTGCGCTCACGGACGTACAGCGAGACGAACGCGCTCAGCCCGACGAACACGACCGACCGGCAGACGATCGCCCCCGACAGCCGCAGGAACGACGGCCAGTCGTCGCGGCGGGCACCGGCGGACGTACGGCCGGACACGGACCGGCGTCCGGTGGCGCGGACCGCCGCCGCGCACAGGACCGCTCCCGCGAGGGCGGGGACGATCAGCAGGGGAGAGGCGCCCAGGCCGCCGAGCCCGACCACGGCCATGACGAGCAGCGGTGCCGCGCCGAAGCCGAGGTTGCCGCCCAGCGCGAACCAGCCCATCGCCGTGTGGCTGCCGCCCGCGGCGGCGCGGGCCGCCCGGGCGGCCTCCGGATGGTAGGCGGCGACCCCGACTCCGGACACGGCGACCGCGGCGAGGGTCAGCGCGTACGAGTCGGTGACCCCGCTCAGCGCCACCCCGGCTCCCGCGGTCAGTGCGCTCAGCGGCAGGAGCCACGGCATCGCCCACCGGTCGGTGAGCGCCCCGAACAGTGGCTGCACGACGGACGACAACAAGGACGCGGCGAGGACGACGCCCGAGGCGGCGGCGTAGGTGTAGGCGCGCTCGGCGACGAAGTACGGCACCAGAGCGGCCACCGCCCCCTGATAGACGTCGACGCAGGCATGCCCCAAGGACAGATGGCGTATCGCGGTCATACCGAGATCGTCGCGAGAGCGGGGCCTGGCGCGCTTTCGATAAACTGCCTACTTGTGCCGGACATCCGCCATACGCCGAAAGCCCCGACCCGTGCCCAGAGCCTGGCCGCCGGGGAGCGCATCGACGCGCACCGGCACGACGACCACCAGATCGTCTACGCCGGCTCCGGCGTCCTGGCCGTCACCACCGACGTCGGCACCTGGTTCGCCCCCGGCAACCGCGCCATCTGGGTCCCCGCGGGCACCGTCCACGCCCACCGCGCCCACGGCCACCTCGACCTGCACCTGGTGGGTCTGCCCGCCGACGACAACCCGCTCGGCCTGGACGCCCCCACCGTCCTCGCCGTAGGACCGCTCCTGCGCGAACTGATCGTCGCCCACACCCGGGCCCCCGACGACGACAGCCCCGAACGCCACCGTCTGCTCGCCGTCCTCCGCGACCAGCTGCGCGCCTCGCCCCAGAAGCCCCTGCACCTGCCCACCGCCACCGACCCGCGCCTGACCGCGGTCTGCGCGATCCTGCACGCCGACCCCGCCGACCCCCGCACGCTCGCCTCCCTCGGCACCGTGACCGGGGCGAGCGAACGAACCCTCAGCCGACTCTTCCGCAGCGAGTTCGGCATGACCTTCCCGCAGTGGCGCACCCAGTCACGCCTCTACCACGCCCTGCGGATGCTGGCCGACGGAGCACCCGTCACCACCGTCGCCCACCGCTGCGGCTGGTCGTCCACGAGCGCGTTCATCGAGGTCTTCCGCCGCTCGTTCGGGCATACGCCCGGGACCCACAACCGCCTTTCCCCGTAGGTGAAGAGGCCGCCGTACAACCTGCTTGTACCGTCCAGTAATATCGCGCGGCAGGCCCCCATAGGAGGAACCGTGCCCCGGTCCCAACGCTCACCCCTGCTGCTCGCCGGTCTGCTGGCCGGCGTAGGGGTCACCCACTTCACCGCGCCGCGCTCGTTCGACGCGACCATCCCGAAGTTCCTGCCGGGATCGCCCAGGACCTGGACCTACGCGAGCGGCGTCGCCGAGTTCGCGCTGGCGGCCGCTCTCGTGGCGCCCCGCACCCGCAAGGCCGCCGCCCTGGCCTCAGCCGCCTTCTTCGTCGGGGTCTTCCCGGCGAACGTGAAGATGGCCGTGGACTGGCGCCACCGCCCCACCCCGCAGAAGGCCGCCGCGATCGCCCGGCTGCCGCTTCAGGTGCCCCTCGTCCTGTGGGCCCGCAACGTCGCACGGGACACGGAGGGTCAGGCATGAGCGCGCGCGCAGACGTCGGCGACAAGATCGAGGACTTCGAGCTGCCCGACGAGACCGGCACCCCGCGCAGCCTGACCTCGCTGCTCGCCGACGGGCCGATCGTCCTGTTCTTCTACCCCGCGGCACTGACCGCCGGCTGCACCGCCGAGGCCTGTCACTTCCGTGATCTGGCGGCCGAGTTCGAGGCCGTCGGTGCCCGCCCCGTCGGTATCAGCGGGGACTCCGTGGAGCGTCAGCAGGAGTTCTCCGGCAAGCACACGCTCGGCATGCCGCTGCTGTCCGACGCCGACGGGGCGATCCGGGAGCGGTTCGGGGTGAACCGCGGGTTCTCGCTGGCCCCGACCAAGCGGGTCACCTTCGTCATAGCGCAGGACCGCACCGTCCTGGAGGTCGTCCGCAGCGAGCTGCGGATGAACACCCACGCCGACCGGGCCCTCGCCGCTTTGCGCGACCACCGCAAGTGACGTACGAGTCCTGGTAGCCGTACCGAGGTTGTTGCGGTGCGGCAAAGGGACCATCCTGGACGATATGGAGCACGCCTCGGCCGCGGCGATCATCGACGCGCGCGGCATGGTGACGGGGTGGAGCGACGGTGCCCGGCGGCTGACCGGATACCCGGCCGAGGAGGCCGTGGGACTCCCGGTGCGTGAGCTGCTCGCCGAGGAGCCGTCGCCCGACGTCCTGGCGGCCCGGACCGGCACCGTCGTCCTGCGGCACCGGGACGGCACCCCCGTCGCCCTTCCGGTGAGGGCGTGCGAGGTGCTGGGCCCGGACGGTGCACCCGGCGGGTTCGTGATCACCGCGGAGCAGCCCGGCGGGGCCGAGCCGACCCTCGCCGGGCAGGCCTTCCAGCAGGCCTCCATGTCCATGTCGGTCTTCGATCCGCAGCAGCGCTATCTGCGGCTCAACGGCGTCGCCTGCCAGGTGATGGGGGTGCCGGAGGAGGCCCTGCTCGGCCGGTTCTACCCGGAGACCGTGGAGGAGGCCGAGCACAGCCGGGGCTTCAACTGGCATCTGCGACAGGTCACCGAGACGGGCGAGCCCCTCCACTACGAGAGCTACACGCGCGCCCCGTCCGGCAGCCGCTACCACGCCTGGAACATCGAGATGTGGCCGGTCCGCAACGGCCTCGACGACGTGGTCGGGGTCGCCCTGGCCGCCTTCGACAGCACCGAGCAGCACTGGGCCCGCCAGCGCCTGGCCCTGCTCAACGAGGCCGCGGACGCCATCGGCACCACCCTCGACGTGGTCCGCACCGCCGAGGAACTGGTGTCGCTCGTGGTCCCCCGGTTCGCCGACTTCACCAGCGTCGACCTCCTCGAATGGGTCCTCGGCCCCGACGAACCGCCCAGCGCCGTGCCCCAGGACGTCGTCCTGCGGCGCGTCGCCCACGGCTCCGCCCACGAGGGCACCCCGGAGGCCGCCGTCCACCTCGGCGCGCTGGACGTCTACCCGCCGTACTCGCCGCCCGCGCGGGCCCTGCGCGAGGGCCGGGCCGTGCTCAGCCGGGTCGGCGAACCGTCCTTCGACCGCTGGGTCGGCGAGCGCAACGCCCGCGCCCCCAAGGGCCGGCCCTACCGGGAGGGCACCCACTCGATGCTGGCCGTTCCCCTCAGGGCCCGCGGCATCACGCTGGGTGTCGCCGTAGCCGTCCGTATCGGCCCCTCGGACCCCTACGTCCAGGACGACGCCGCCCTCGCCGAGGAACTCGCCAGTCGTGCCGCCGTCTGTATCGACAACTCGCGCCGCTTCGCCCGTGAGCGCACGACCGCGCTCGCCCTCCAGCACAGCCTGCTGCCCCGGGGACTGCCCGGACAGGCCGCCGTCGAGGTCGCACACCGCTATCTGCCCTCCGGGTCCCTCGCGGGCATCGGCGGCGACTGGTTCGACGTCATCCCGCTCTCCGGCAGCCGCGTCGCCCTCGTCGTCGGCGACGTCGTCGGGCACGGCATCACCTCCTCGGCGACGATGGGCCGCCTCTGCACGGCCGTGCGCACCCTCGCCGACGTGGACCTGCCGCCCGACGAACTCCTCACCCACCTCGACGACCTGGTCACCCACATGGCGGCCTACGACAGCGACGACGACATCGCCGAACTCGGCGCGACCTGTCTCTACGCCGTCTACGACCCGGTCTCGCGCCGCCTCACCCTCGCCGCCGCCGGCCACCCGCCGGCCGTCCTCGTCCTGCCCGACGGCACCGCGGACCTCATCCCGATGTCCGCGGGACCCCCGCTCGGCGTCGGCGGACTGCCCTTCGAGGCCACCGAGGTGGAACTGCCCGAGGGCGCCGTCCTCGCCCTGTACACCGACGGCCTCATCGAGGACCGCGACCGCGACATCGACCACGCCACCGGTGAGCTCTGCCGCGCCCTCACGGCACGCGCCAGCTCTCTCGACGCCCTCTGTGACACCGTCCTGAAAGCCGTGCTCCCGGAGGAGCCGAGCGACGACGTGGCCCTCCTGCTGGCCCGTACCCGCGCGCTCGGCGCCGACCGGGTCGCCACCTGGGACATCACACCCGACCCCGCCCGCGTGGCCGACGCCCGCCAGGCCGCCACCGAGCAACTCACCGCGTGGGGCCTGGACGAGGCCGGCTTCGTCACCGAACTCGTCGTCAGCGAGCTGGTCACCAACGCCATCCGCTACGGAGCCCCGCCCATCCAGCTCCGGCTGATCCGTGACCGCACTCTCATCTGCGAGGTCTCCGACGGCAGTTCCACCTCGCCGCATCTGCGCCGCGCCCACGCCTACGACGAGGGCGGGCGCGGACTGCTGCTGGTCGCCCAGCTCACCCAGCGCTGGGGCAGCAGACAGACCGGCGCCGGCAAGACGATCTGGGCCGAACAGCCGCTGCCCCCGCAGTGATCACTCGAAGTCGCAGCCGGGGTTCGGCACGTCCTCGGAGAATGCCGATCCGTGCGGCAGCACGTACAGCACCTCGAGGACGAGCGGAGTGTCGCCCAGGTTCCGGCCGAGATGGACGTCGCTCGGCCCGCCCGGCTCCCGGACGACGGTGCCCTTCGGGTAGACCCCGTCCGTGGCGCAGTCGGAGTGGTAGTGGGTGAGCGTGCCCTGCTTCACGTACCCGTACACGGGGCCGCCGTGGTAGTGCCAGCCGGTGGCCTGGCCGGGCGGAACGGTGATCTCTCTGACGGTGTAGTCGGTGCCCCCGACGGTGACCTGGCTGATCAGTTCGGCCGTGACACCGGGGCCGGGCGGGGTCGCCTGGGCGGTGGTGCCACAGGTGAGGGCGGCGGCCGCGGCCACCGCCCCGGTTATGCCGACGCGGAGCGAGGTGCGCATGCGGGGGCCTCCTGACGCTTGAGCGGAAGATCGATGCTGTTCCGCAGCGAACATAGAGGCACAGATGGGCAGTTGGGGCCGGATTCGGCAGAACTCAGAACTCCTCGTGCACCTCCGGATCCCCGCCCCGGCGCTCCTGGGCCCGGTCGGCGATCGCCGCCATCTGGTCGGGCCCGAGCTCGAAGCCGAAGATCTCCAGGTTGGCGCGCTGCCGGTCGGGGTTCGACGACTTCGGGATCGGAACCGAGCCGAGCTGTGTGTGCCAACGCAGGACGGCCTGCCCCGGCGTCACCCCGTGGGCCTCGGCGACCGCGGCGACGACGGGGTCGTCCAGCAGCGTGGAGCCGGGGGCCAGCGGGCTCCAGCTCTCGGTGCGGATGCCCTTGGCGGTGTGGAAGGCACGCAGCTCGTCCTGCCGGAGGAAGGGGTGCAGCTCGATCTGGTTGACGGCGGGCAGGACCCCGGTCTCCTTCTCCAGCCGCTCGATGTGCTCCGTCGTGAAGTTGGAGACGCCGATGGAGCGGACCAGGCCCTCCTCACGGAGCTTGATCATGGCCCGCCAGGAGTCGACGTACTTGTCGACGCGGGGGAGGGGCCAGTGGATGAGGTAGAGGTCCACGTGGTCCAGGCCGAGGCGGCGGCGGGACTCCTCGAAGGAGGCCAGGGTCTCCTCGTAGCCGTGGTGCCGGCCCGGGAGTTTCGTCGCGACGACGATCTCCTCGCGGGGGACACCGCTGCGGGTGACACCGAGGCCCACTCCGGCCTCGTTGCCGTAGTTCGTCGCCGTGTCGACCAGGCGGTAGCCGAGCCGCAGGGCCTGTGCCACCGCCCGCTCGGCCTCCACGTCGTCCATGGGCCAGGTGCCCAGGCCGATGGCCGGGAACTTCGTACCGTCGTTGAGTGTGTGTACCGGGTTGTCGATCACTGTTGGACCTTTTCCCTCGACCGTGTCGTCCCCCCAGCCTCGCGGATAGGGTGAGCCGTGATCAACCGGACGGGTGGGGGATGAAGGCGGCGGACGGCATGGGCGGCACCGAGGAGAACCGGCAGCCGGGCGGACGTCCCACGTCGAAGGACGTCGCCCGGCTCGCCGGGGTCTCCCACACCGCGGTCTCCTTCGTGTTCAACGGCCGCGCCGAGGGCAATCTCTCGCCCGCCACCCAGGAACGCATCCGCCAGGCCGCCGACCGGCTCGGCTACCGCCCCGACCCCGTCGCCCGCGGTCTGCGCCGCCGCCGCACGGCCGTGATCGGCCTGGTCACCGATGAGATCGCCACCTCGCCCTTCGCGGGCCGTCTGCTGCGCGGCGCGATGGAGACCGCCTGGGACAGCGAGCACCTCGTTCTGACCGTCGACTCCGGCGGCGACCCCGCCAAGGAGGACGCGGCCGTCGCCGAACTCCTCGACCGGCGTGTGGACGGCATCGTCTATGCGGCCATGTCCCTGCGCCGGGTCCGCGTCCCCGAGGGCCTGCACCGCACCCATTCCGTCCTCGCCAACTGCGTTCCCGAGGACGACTCGCTGCCCGCCGTCATCCCCGCCGAGCGCGCCGGGGGCCGTACGGCGGCGCGGCTGCTGCTGGACGAGGGGCACCGCAGGGTCGCCATGGTGGGCGGCCAGCGGACCGGCTGCGCGGCTTCCGGGACGCTCTGCGCGCCGAGGGCATCACCGTCCCCAAGGAGTGGGTGGTGCGCAGCGGAGGAGAGATCAGCGGCGGGTACGAGGGCGCGCTACGTGTCCTGGACGGCATCGCCGCCGACCGGCGACCCACCGGGATCTTCTGCTACAACGACCGGGTCGCGGCAGGCGTCCTGCACGCCGCGACCCGGCTCGGCATCGCCGTCCCCCAGGAGCTGTCGGTGGTGGGCTACGACGACCAGGAACACATGGCCGCGTACCTCACCCCGGCCCTGACCACGGTCGCGCTGCCCCACCGGGCGATGGGCGAGGCCGCCGCACGGCTCCTCCTCGACTCCATCGACACCGGCAGGACATTGCCCGCGACGGTACGGCGCCTCGCCTGCCCGGTGATCAGTCGTGCGTCGGTGGGACCAGTTCCCAGCCGGTGACCGTGGCCCCGGTGCCCGTGACGACGAGCTCGGGCACATCGTCCGGCCGCCGGTAGACGCGCTCGGTCACCGTGGCCCGGCCGTCGACGAACAGCTCGAACAGCGAGCCGTCGACGAGGATCCGCGCCTCTGCGGCGGGCACCCGCACCACGATCGGCGCCGAGCCGTCCGGCCGTGTCCGTGGCCAGTCCGCACGGTCGAGCGTCGCCGTGCCCTCGTCCGGGTCGAGCAGGACCGTCAGCCGCGCGCCCGAGGCGGACCGCAGCAGACTCACGGTGGTGCGAGTCGATGCGGTCACGGTCAGGTCGTACGCGTCCGGCAGCGTCCTGGGGCGGTCCGGTGCCGTGGTGAACGGCTCGGCCGCACGCACCAGTTCGAGCTCCGGAGCCGGTACGACGCGCAGGGCGCCGTCCGGATGGACATCGACGACCCTCGGTGCGCTGAGGACCCCGGCCCACCCGGCGCGATCCACGTCGCTCTGCTCGCGGGCCTCCCAGGACCAGCCCCACATCAACGCCCGGTCCGGTTCCTGGAGTACGGCGGGTGCGTAGAAGTCACGTCCGTGGTCCAGTCGACCGCCGGCGCGAGTCCCGAAGCGCAACTCACCGTCCGCGCCAGGTTGGAGACGCCCCGTCAGATAGCCGGTGGAGCACGGGTCCCCGTCCCACAGCGACACCACGAGCACCCACTCCCCGCTCGCCGTCACATACAGCTGAGGGCACTCCCAGCCGACGGCCTTGTCCCCGAACACGTCCACCGCGACCGGGTCGTTGCCGTCGAGCAGCACCCCGGCGAACCGCCAGTCGGTCAGATCGTCGCAGTCGTACAGGAGCACCGACGGAGTCCCGTCGGCGTGCCCCGCGCCGACCAGCGCCCACCGTCGGCCGTGGCTGCGGAACACGAACGGGTCGCGGAACATCACCACGTCCAGGCCGGCCGGCGGGCCGGTCACCACCGGTGCGGGCAGCGGCTTCCAGTCGGTCAGGGTCTCGTCCTGAGGCACCAGCGCACGTGCCAGACAGATCGAGCCGAGCCCGGTGTGGTGCCGGTCGACGCCGGTGTAGACGGCGGTCGGCACGCCCTCGTCGTCGACCACGCACCCCGACCAGCAGCCCGCCTCGTCGGGGCCGCCCGGGGTCGGGGTGAGGGCGACCGGATGATGTTCCCAGTGGGCGAGGTCGGGGCTGGAGACATGGCCCCAGTGCACGTTCGCGTGGACCGGGGCAGCCGGGTTGTGCTGGAAGAACAGGTGATAGCGGTTCCGCCAACGGAACGGCCCATTGGGGTCGTTGACCCAGTTCGCGGGCGGACGGACCCTGAACCGGGGGGCGTCGGGGGTGTGGCTCAACGGTTGACTCCTGCGGAGGTGATGCCCTCGCGCAGAGGGCGCTGGCCGACGAGGAACACGGCGACGGCCGGGAGCATGGAGAGCACGACACCGGCGAGCACCACCGAGATGGAGCCGGTGCCGAGGTTGCCCTGGAGGGAGACCAGACCCAGCGGGAGGGTGTAGTTCTGGCCGGAGGTCTCCAGGATCAGGGGTCGGAAGAACTCGTTCCAGTGGTAGTTGAAGGCCAGCACGCCGACGATCGCCAGGCCGGGAGCGGCCAGCGGCGCGTACACGGACCGGAAGATCCGCCAGGGCCCGCAGCCGTCCAGCATCGCCGCCTCGCCCAGGTCCTTCGGCATGCCGAGGAAGTACTGGCGCATCAGGAAGGTGCCGAACGCGGTCGGGAAGGCCGGGATGATCAGCCCGAGCAGGGTGTCGGTCAGGCTCATCGACTTCAGCACCAGGAACACCGGCACGATGGTCACCTGCAACGGCACCATCATGGTGGCCAGCACCAGGCCGAACAGCGGCTTCTTGAACCGGAATTCGAGGCGTGCGAAGGCGTATCCGGCAAGACCGGCCGTGATCATCTGGCCGACGGCGACCAGCGCGGTCACGAGCGTGGAGTTGAGCGCCAGCAGCCAGACGTCGATCTGGTCGAAGACCCCGCGGTACGACTCCGCCGTCGGGTTCGTCGGGATGATCTTCGGCGGCAGGTCGAAGGACTCGGCCGGGGTGCGCAGGGATGTGGAGACGGTCCAGATCACCGGGCCGAGGGTCAGCAGGGCGCACACGGCGAGGGCGGCGATCCGCGCCCAGGGGGCGAGCGAGGAGCGGGCACGGCTCAGATTCAGGGTCGCTTGGCTCATGGAGGTCACCCGGCTCACTGGTAGTGGACGAAACGCCGGCTGAGCCGGAACTGGAGGGCGGTGACCGCCATGATCAGCACGAAGAGCAGCACACCCACCGCGGAGGCCTCACCGAAGCGCAGCTGCTCGAACGCGCTCTCGTAGATGACCATCACCACGGTCCGGGTGGAGTCACCGGGACCGCCGTTGGTGAGAACGTAGGGCTGCTCGAAGACCTGGAGCGCGTTGATGATCCCGACCACCGAAGCCACCAGCAGGGTGGGGGAGAGCAGGGGCAACGTGATGCTCAGGTGCTTGCGCAGACCGGTGGCGCCGTCGAGGGAGGAGGCCTCGTGGATCTCCTTGGGGATGTTGTTCAGGCCCCCGACGAACAGCAGGAACGAGAACCCGAACTGTTGCCAGACGTAGACCAGGACAACGGTCGTCATCGCCCCGTTCTCGGACGTCAGCCACGGCACCGGAGCGATCCCGACCGTTCCGAGCAGCCAGTTCACCACCCCGAAGTCCTGGTTGAACAGGTACTTCATCACCACCGAGATGGAGGCGGCGGACAGCACCAGCGGGAAGAAGAACGCCGAGCGGAACACCGACCGCAGCCACATCGGCATCCGGCCGTTGACCGCGAGGGCCAGCACCAGGGCGATGAGGAGTTGCAGCGCGACCGCCAACACCATGAACACGAGCGTGTTGCGGAAGGAGACCAATACCGTCGAATCGCCGAACGCCTCACGGTAGTTGGCGGCCCCGGCGAAGCTCGGGTCGTCGATCACGTTCCAGTGGAACAGGCTCAGTATCACCGAGCCGACGATCGGCACGACGGTGAAGACGACGATGCCCACGATCGTGGGCGCCAGGAAGAGCGTGGCCAGCAGCCGGGTGCCGCGGTCGCGCGCCGAGGGCCGCGAGGCGGTCACCGGCGGGGTGAACTCCTTGATCGGCGCGGGTGTCTGAGTGCTCGTCATACGTCACGCTCCATGGCCTTCTCCAGATCGCCCTGCATCCGGCGCAGCGCGGGGGCCACCGCACGCCGGGAGGCCAGCGCGGTGCCGGTGTGCTTGAGCAGTACCTGCTCGACCTCGGCCACCTGCGGCGGGGCGGGGATGGGCCCGGTGTCGGGGAACTTGTCGAGGGTGTCGTAGAAGGCCTGCCAGTGCTTCGGGCCGATCTCCTGGTAGCGGTCGGCGGTGAGCATCGAACGGCGGGCGGGGGTGGTCTGGTTGGTCTTGAACAGCCGCATCAGGGTGTCCCTGCGGGCGGCGTACTTGATGAACTCCCAGGCCTCGTCCTGCCGCTTCGAGGTGCGCAGCAGCGCGTAGCCGGCGGCGCCGAACTGCATGCGCTGGGTCCGCCACCGCGGGAAGTACTGCACGTCGAAGCTGTCGGGCTCCATGCCCGCCAGATGCAGCCCGCCCGCCCAGAAGCCGCCGGCGGGCGTGACGCCGACCCGGCCGGTGGAGAACACACCGATCAGGTTCTGGCCGTTGCCGCCCTCGGGCCGGGTGCACAGGTCCTCCTGGATGAGGGAGGCGAGATAGTCGTACGTCTCTTCCACCCGCTCATGGGTGGCCTGCGGGGTCGTCCACCGGAACCCGCCCCCGCGCCCCTGTCGCTCGGCGGCGGGGTAGAAGGAGTCCCACAGCCACTCGCCGCCGGGCGCCTTGGACTCGGTGAGCAGATTGGTGCCGTTGGCGAAGAGCCACGGCACCACACCGCCCCACAGCCGGTTCGTCCAGAAGTACGGCGTGAACTGGGAGCCGCTGGACTTCTTCATGTCCCGCAGCAGGGCGGTGAAGTCGTCGCGGGTCCAGTCGGGGGCCGGGAAGTCCGCGCCTGCCCGCTTGAGCACCTGGTCGTTGAGGTACATGTCGGCAGCGTTGAACTCGACCGGCAACTGGTAGAGGCTCCCCTCGTACATCATCGACTCCACCAGCGAGGGGTGTACGTCGGCGAAGTACTCGCGCAGCTCCGCGGCGTCCCGCTTCACCCAGTCGTCCAGCGGGACCCCGAGGCGCTGCGCGAACAGCTGCACGCCCTCGGTGGCGACGTACACGAGATCGGGCGCGGTGCCCGCCGCGATCTGGGTGAGGATCTTCGCGAAGAAGTCCGACCAGTCGACGGCCTGCACGGCGTTGATCCGGAGCTTGATGTCGGGGTGGACCTGCCGGAATCCCTCGGTGAGGGTGCGCACGGCCTCCGGTCCGTAGGCGGGGCCGAGCGTGGCGACGACGAGCGAGCCGTCGTCGCGGCCGGGGATGTCGGCGCCGGTGAGCCGGTCCCAACTGGCGGCGGTACCGGCGAGCGCGGCGGCGCCCGCGCCGTAGGCGCCGTACCGCAGCAGTGTGCGGCGGGTGAGGTGCGAGTCGGTCATCCAAGGGCCTAACTCGTGTTAGTTCAGGGTTGACGCCCCAGATGATGGGAAATGGCGCACGGTGCTGTCAAGAGCCGTGCACCCCTTGACCTTTAACGAGTTAGGTCCCAGAGTCCTGGACCCATGAGCCGCCGTTTCCGACGAGAGGAACGATGTGTGATGCGTGGGTTGTCCAGGAGAGCGCTGTTCGCGGGGTCCACGGCCGGCGCGGCGGCCGTGCTGCTGCCGGTCGCCGCCGCTCCGGCTGCCGCGAAGCCCAAGGCGACCACCGCGTGCGCGAGCTACCGCGCCGCGTACCACTTCACGGTCCCCGACCAGTGGAAGAACGATCCGCAGCGACCGGTGTGGATCGACGGTGAGTACCACTACTACTACCTGTACAACGCGGACTACTTCACGGGCGGTACCACCTCGGGCACCGCCTGGCGCCTCGCCACCAGTACCGACCTGGTTTCCTTCACCGACCGCGGGATCGCCGTGCCGAAGGACACCACCCCGGGCGGCGACGTCTGGTCCGGCTCGGCAGTGGTCGACAACGACAACACGGCGGGCTTCGGCGCGGGCGCGGTGATCGTCATCGCCACCATGGCGCCCGACGACGTCACGCAGGCGCAGTACCTGTACTACTCGACCGACGGCGGCGGTGTGTTCACGAACCACGGCACCGACCCCGTGCTGTCCAACCCCGGGGTGCGGGACTTCCGCGACCCCAAAGTGATCCGCGACGAGGAGCGCGGCCGGTGGGTGATGACACTCGCCGAGAACAACAAGGTGGGCTTCTACCACTCCACCGACCTGAAGTCATGGAGCTACGTGAGCGGCTTCATCAAGGACGGCATCGGGATCCTGGAGTGCCCGGACCTGTTCCGCATCCGGGCGGAGGACGGCGCCTGGAAGTGGGTGCTGGGAGTGAGCGCCAACGCCAAGGGCTCCGGGCTGCCGAGCACATACGCCTACTGGACGGGCGCCTTCGACGGGACCACCTTCACCCCCGACGCTTCAGATCCGCAGTGGCTCGACCACGGCTGGGACTGGTACGCGGCCGTCACCTTCGAGAAGCGGAACGCCAACGGCACCCTCGACCCGGCCGCCCGGTACGCGATCGGCTGGCTGAACCACTGGGACTACGCGAACACCACGCCCACGATCGACTCCGACGGCTTCAACGGCACCGACTCGATCGTCCGCGAGGTCACCTTGAAGCGCGCGTCCTCCGGCGGCTACTACCTGGCCTCACGGCCGGTGGCCGCGCTGGACTCCTATGTGTCGCGGACGGTGAGCCTGGGTGACCTGGAGGTGAGCGGCACCCGCCTCCTGGGCTACACGGGGACGGCCTACGAGCTGACCTGCGAGATCACCTGGGAGCAACTCACGGGAGCAGGCGTCCAGTTGCGCCGCTCGGCCGACGGTGGCCGGCACGTCGACGCCGGGATCTACGCCGACTACGCCTTCCTCAACCGCCGCGCCACGGTGAACCCGGACGCCTCCGGGCGCTGGCAGGAGAGTCACAGCCCCTTCGACCCGGGCGCCCGCACGGTGAAGCTGCGGATCCTGGTCGACCGTACGTCCGTCGAGATGTTCGTGGACGACGGCCGGTACGTGCACTCCTCGGAGGTCTTCCCCTATCTGATCGACACCGGCCTCGCGCTCTTCACGATCGACGGGACGGCGGTCTTCCGGGACGTGCTGATACGGGAGTTCGCCGTGTGAGGCTAGGGTCCGTGATGTGCGCGTAGTGCTGATCGGGGGAACCTCCCACACAGGCAAGTCGACCGTGGCCCGGGCGGTCGCGGAGCGGCTCGGGTTCGCGTACCGCTCGACGGACCTGCTGGCCCGGCATCCGGGGAGGCCATGGGGGAAAGTGCCTCCGCATGTCGTCGAGCACTACGAGACGCTCGCCGTCGACGAGCTGATCCGGTCGGTGCTCGACCACTACGAGCGCCTGTGGCCGCGTATCGAGGAGCTGATCACCGAACGTGCGAAGGGCGACGGGCCGGGGCTCGTGCTGGAGGGCTCCGCGCTCTGGCCGGACCGGGTCGCGGGCCTGAGGGTTGCGCACACCGAGGCCGTCTGGCTCACCGCGGACGACGCGGTGCTCGGTGCGCGCGTGCGGGAATCCGCGCGGAAGGAGGAGCGGCGGCACCCGGTGGACAAGTTCCTTGCCCGCAGCGTGCGTTATCAGCAACTGATGGTGGAGTCGGTCGACGCGCACGGCCTGCGCCGTATCGACACGGGTGGCCGTCCCGTGGCCGAGTTGGTGGACGTGATCCTGGAGAGGCCCTGTCGCCACGACCCGTGATCGCTGACACGATCTTCGGGGAGCGGCCGCGGACGACCAACGGAGTACGGATGACGACGGACACGGGCACGGCGCAGGCGGAGCACACCCCGGGGATCGAGGTGAAACCGGTCGCCGGGCACATCGGGGCGGAGATCACGGGCGTCGACCTCGCGGAGGAGCTCGACGACGCCGTCGTCGCCGCGATCCGGTCGGCGGTGCTGCGCTGGAAGGTGGTGTTCTTCCGGGAGCAGCGGCTGGATCACGCCGGGCAGGTGGCGTTCGCGCGCCGGTTCGGCGAGCCGGTGGTGCTGCGGAAGCGGGGCAGTGCCTCGCCGCCGGGCTTTCCCGAGGTGGAGACGACCGCCGACCGGCTGGAACTGGGCGGCAAGTTCGGCATGGAGCAGGACGAGTGGCTCCAGCGGCGCCGGCACACCCTGCTGCGCGGCTGGCACTGCGACCACGGTGCCCGTATCGACCCGCCGGCCGCGACGATCCTGCGGGCCGAGACCGTACCGCCGTACGGCGGCGACACCACATGGTCCAACCTGGCCGCCGCGTACGCCGGACTCTCCGCTCCGGTGCGGGAGTTCGTGGACGGACTGCGGGTGGAACACCGGCTGGGCGTCGGCTATCAGTCCCGTCCCGGTGACGACTCCTACGTCCGCCATCTGCTGGACCACCAGGTCGCCTCGCTGCACCCGCTGGTGCGCCTCCACCCGGAGACGGGGGAACGGATCCTCTACGTCAACGGCTACTACGTCGAGCAGATCGCCGACATCTCCCGAGCCGAGAGCACCGCGATCCTGGACATGCTCCTGGAGCAGGCCGTCCGGCCCGAATACACCGTCCGCTTCCGCTGGGAGCCGGGCAGCGTGGCCTTCTGGGACAACCGTGCCACCATCCACCTGGCCCCCGGCGACAACGCCCACCTCGGCTTCCCCCGGACCATGCACCGGGTGATGCTCGCCGGGGACGTCCCGGTGGACGTGAACGGCAAGCCGTCGGAGCCGATCGTCGGCACCGAGGTCGGACGCTGGTGAGGCCTGAGCGCCCGTGACCTGCACGATCTGGCGATCGATCACCCCGAGGCTTCGGCGCGGATCGTGGGCGAGGCGGCGCCGGTGCTGGGCTTCGCGCCCGGCATGCGGATGGAAGGGGTGCCGGACACCCGGGTGTCGCGCGAGATCGCCGACCACGTGGTGGCCGTGCTCTCCGAGGCGCTCACCAACATCGCCCGGCACGCGCGGGCCGATCGCGCCGACGTCGTGCTCACGGAGGACTCCCACCACGTGCGCCTCACCGTCTCCGACAACGGCGTCGGTATCCCGTCCGAGGGCCGCCGCAGCGGGCCCGGCAGCTGGGCGGGAAACCGGAGTTGAGCCTTGCCGGATGGTGGGACCCGCTTGGTGTGGTGGGTGCCGGTGCCGGCGGAGTGGGGGGATTCGGGAAGGGGCGGACACCGCCCGCGCGGCGCCCTGCCGCCGTGACGGCCGGCCGGGCGCCGCATCCTGGACGGGCTCGGTCAGTCGGACGGCTGCCGGCCGAGTGCCGGACCGAGCCGCGTGGCCATGTCCGTGAGGATCTGCACGTAGTCCTCGTGCTCGAAGGTGAACGGCAGTGCGAACGCGACCTCGTCGACCTCGCGGAACGCGGCGTGCGCGTGCAGCCGTTCGGCGATCTCGGCCGAGGTGCCGACGATGTCCGGCGCGAACATCAGACGCGCCGGACCCTGCGGTGACGTGGTGCGAGGGGTGCGCTTCGCCGCGTACTCCTCGTACCGCGCGCGCTGTTCGGGTGTGGCCGAGTCGGTGGGGATGACGACCAGGCCCTGGGAGACCCGAGCGGCTTCGCCGTCGGGGTGGTGGTCACGGAAGGCCCGGATGTGGGAGAGCTGGATCTGGGCGAAATCCGTTGTCTCCTCCGGGTTTTCGGCCTTGACGACGCTGCTGGTCAGGAAGTTCATGCCGTGCTCGCCGGCCCAGCGCGCCGAACTCAGGCTGCCGCCGCCGTACCAGAGGCGCCGGCCCAGGCCGGGGGAGTGCGGCTGCACCCGATCGGAGAACACCTCGAAGCCCTCGACGCCGCTGAAGTCGGTCGCCGGCTTGCCGCGCACGAGGTCCAGCAGCCGCCGCACCCGTTCGTAGGAGAAGTCCTCCACGTCGGCGGTGTCCGGGTAGAGCGCGTCCTTGACCTGGTCGTAGTGCATCGGCGGGCCCACGCTCACGCCCGGGTTGATCCGGCCGCCGGACAGGAGGTCGACCGTCGCCAGGTCCTCGGCCAGCCGCAGCGGGTTCTCCCAGCCGAGCGGGATGACCGCGGTGCCGAGCTCGATACGGCTCGTGCGCTGCGAGGCCGCCGCCATGACCGCGATGGGGGAGGAGATGCCGTACTGGAGGTGCCGGTGGCGCAGCCAGGCGCTGTCGAAGCCGAGCCGCTCACCCAGCTCGATGATCTCCAGCGTGGACTCGTGGCCACGGCGCGGATCCGCTTCGTCGAAGAGACCGATGGTCAAAAAACCCAGCTTGCGCAACGGGCGAGAGGTGGGGGGCACCGGCTCCTCCAGGTGAGCACCGACCGACGTCGTACAGCCGTGGCAACTAGATCATGGCCTGCGATGTTCCCCGCCACCGCGATCAGATCAGGGGGATGGTGACCTCGTCCTCGACCGGCGGGTCCAGCTCCTGGCGGAGATTGCCCGTGGCCGCGTGGCAGCGCAGTCGGATCGCCTCCGGGGTGACGTCCAGGCGCAGGAAGCACTTGAAGAACGGCGGGCTGTAGGTGGCCGAGCTGGGGGAGAACAGCTGCGTGTAGATCTTGCGGACCGGGAGCCGGAACCGCGAGGTGCGGTCGGGGCGGCCGCCCGCCCCCAGGAGACTGGCGACCAGCCGGGTGCGGAAGGTGACGCGGGCGGGCTCGCCCGGGGAGCGGGTCAGGGGGATGCCCAGGCGCTCGGCGATCACGGCCGCCGCGTCGGCGGCGGAGAGGGTGAAGAAGCGGCGCAGGCGCAGTCGGCGCCCGTAGAGGGTGCTGTAGAAGGCGAGGGAGTCGCCGCGCAGCGGAT
>NZ_JXTE01000098.1 GCF_000972385.1 Streptomyces sp. WM6386 | reverse complement strand
CACCTTCCCCCTCACCACCCGCATCCACGGCGGCCCCGACGTCTACGAGATCGGCGGCGGATACGCCACCTGGTACCTCGACCTCACCAACACCACGGACCGCGCCTGCGAGAACATCCACCCGGTAGTGGTCCTCGTCGACAAGAAGCACGCGCTGGAACCCGACCAGCCCCAACTCGAGTTCTACGAGGGCAGGCGTCCCCACCCCGTCCGCTTCGAGACCACCGACGAGGACGAACTCGTAGGGGTGTTCCGGCAGGGCCTCACCGTCGCCCCCGGCAAGACCCGCACCGTGAAGATGCGCCTCGCCCTCACCTCGGACGCCGTACCGAACGAGGTCACCGCCAACGCCGCGGTCGTACAACGTCATGAAGACGACGGCGACTGGGTGGGCCAGTCCAACGACTACCGCTTCGCCGTCGACACCGAGGCCACCGACGACCCCTCGCACCCGCGCCGCACCGAAGACGCCGTCCCCCACGCCGAAGAAGCCGCGGAGCTGGCCCACACCGGCCCCAGCACCCCCGCCCGCCTCCTCGCCGCCGCCCTCCTTCTCACCACCGGTGGCACACTCCTCCTCGCCCGCCGAACCAACCGGAAGTAGGCCATTCCCTCAAGATCCGGCCACTGTCTAGGCTGGGGCCGACGCAGCACCGCGTACATGCGTACGGCAGGAGATCCCGCACATGGCAGACCGCAGGCCCATCGATTCGTGGCTCACCGACATGGATGGTGTGCTCATCCACGAGGGCGTACCGATCCCCGGCGCCGACGCCTTCCTGAAGAGGCTCCGGGAGTCGGGCAAGCCTTTCCTGGTGCTCACCAACAACTCCATCTACACGGCGCGGGACCTGCACGCTCGTCTGCGGAGGATGGGCCTGGACGTCCCGGTTGAGAACATCTGGACCTCGGCGCTGGCTACCGCCAAGTTCCTGGAGGACCAGCGGCCAGGTGGTTCCGCCTATGTCATCGGCGAGGCGGGTCTCACCACGGCCCTTCACGAGGTCGGCTACGTCCTCACCGATACAGATCCTGACTTTGTCATTCTTGGTGAAACTCGGACTTATTCCTTCGAAGCGATGACGAAGGCCGTCCGGCTCATCAACAACGGTGCTCGGTTCATCGCGACGAATCCCGACGAGACCGGACCTTCACCCGAAGGGGTACTGCCGGCCACAGGTTCGGTCGCGGCACTGATCACCGCGGCGACCGGCAAAAAGCCGTACTTTGTCGGCAAGCCGAACCCGCTGATGATGCGGGCTGGCCTGAACGCGATCGGAGCACACTCCGAGTCCAGCGCGATGATCGGTGACCGGTTGGACACGGATGTTCTGGCGGGCCTGGAGGCGGGGATGGTGACGTTCCTCGTCCGCACCGGTCTGACGTCGGATGCGGACATCGATCGGTACCCGTACCGCCCCTCGAAGGTCGTGGACTCGATTGCGGACCTCGTCGACCTTGTGTGATACCTCGTCAGCGGAGACGGAGAAGGCCCTCCTGGGAGGGCCTTCTCCGAAGCCGCTGTCTGTCACTGGCTGACCATGCCATTCACCGTTTCCATACGATCTCGATCAGCTCGGGGCGGAACCTGCCTCGTTGCGCGCCACCCTTGCCTGCCGGCTTGATCACCACGGCGTCGATGGCGCGCTCGATCTCCTGGCGTTTCCTGTCCACGGAGCAGCTTCCCCACTCGCGCAGAATGCGGGCAACAGTGGAGGCGGGCCGCTCTGGCGCCGCCGTGAGAACCACGGCCTGCTCTCGTGTGCGTCGTTCCTTCTCCTCGAGCCGCTTCATCTCCCGTGCGAACTCGGCTAGGGACAACAGGTCGTCAGCGCGGAGCTGCCGTGCCTCGGCCTTGTCTGCATCAATCTGTCCGAGAGTCACCTTGGCGGTCGCGAGCGCTGGGTTCTCCGCAGCGGAAAGGGGCGCTTTGTCGAGCTGTCGGCGCAGATGGTCCAGCAGGTTCGACTCCACGTGATCCTCCAGAGGCGGCCCGCTGCGGGACAGGCCCCCGCACCCGCCATCGGCGGCACGGCAGTAGTAGTGATACCCGTGCTTCTCGTAGCTGGTGGTGCCTTTCTGGTAGACGCCGGACGACAGAGCGGCTCCACACCTGGCGCACCTGGCGATGCCGGTCAGCAGCCGCTTCGTGATGGTGGTGCCCTGTTTGCGGCCACTGCCTGGGTTCTTGCGAGCGTCGAGCTCCGCGACGAGTTCACCCCATTCCTCTGTGGTGAGAATGGGTTCCCACAGCCCGGTCACGGGTGTGCCGTCCGTGCGTTCGACCAAGTACTCGACGGGATCCACTCGTCCAGAACGTTCGCGGATCTCCTGCGGGATATAGGCCCGGTACCCACAGAGACGAGGGTTGCGCAGGATGTACAGGACGCTGCTGTAGCCGATCGTCCTGCCAGGCGGCGTCTGGGGACCGCGGACCCCGAGTGCGACCCATTCGCGGTGCACCGTGGCAACACTCTTGCCCAGCAGTACTTCCTTGCAGGCTGTCCTGATCAGCGCGGCCTCATGCTCGTCGACATGTTCGGCGTCCTTCCAACCGAAGGCTCGCTGCCCTCTGTGAGGTTTTCCGGCAGCGGCTTCGGCCCGCCTTTGCCGGGCGACTCGATACGCCGCGTCGGCTGAGAACTTGTTGGCGACCGTGACATGGATACGGGCCTGAAATCGGCCGTCCACGGTGGTGAGGTCGTAGTCTCCCGCCGTGGTGGCGAAGGCCATGGGGCGTCGGGCCTGTTCGTAGATGTCGATCAGTCGCTCCAAGTCGCGTGGTTGCCGGGCGACTCGGTCGATGTTGTAGGCCAGGATGCCGCTGATCGTGCCCTGCTCGAGGTCGTGAAGCATCTCCTCGAATTCCTTGCGTCGCACTCTGCGCTTGTAGGCCGAGGTGTCGTTGTCTTCGTAGACGCGGTGTACAGCGCGGCGCTGGAGCCTGGCCAGGTCGTACACGTCTTCGCGTTGGCGCAGGACACCCTCGCGCCCGTCTCGTCCGTCTCCGAAGGCTCCGGTGTCCGACACTCGGGTGTAGCTCCCGGCCACCGGCGCCGTCGCCGCGCTCATCACCAAGGCCACCGGCAAGCAGCCGAACTTCGCGGGCAAGCCCAACCCGCTGATGATGCGCACCGGTCTCAACGCGATCGGCGCCCACTCGGAGAACAGCGCGATGATCGGCGACCGCATGGACACCGACGTGCTGGCCGGCATGGAGGCGGGCATGCAGACGTTCCTGGTGCTCACCGGGCTGACCCGGCCGGAGCAGGTGGAGGACTTCCCGTACCGCCCGTCGAAGGTCGTGGACTCGATCGCGGACCTCGTGGACCGGATCTGAAACGCCACACCCCATGAACACGACTCGTACGGAGTAGTGGCGGCCCCCTGAGGATGCGGGGCCGCCGCCCCCGGGGGACTCTCCACATATCTGGAGGTTCACGATGGGTTCACTACGCCTCACTCTCTGCACCGCACTGCTGGCGGTCACCGCACTGGCCACCCCGGCGGCGCACGCGGCCGACGGTGCCGCGATCGCAGTCACCCCGTCGACCCCCGCCCCCGGCACCGACATCGCCCTTCGCGTGAGCGGCTGCGCCGACCGAACCGGCACGGCAGTCTCCGCTGCGTTCGTCGCCGACGTACGGCTCACCGGGGTGGACGGCGCCCTCGTCGGCGAGACCCGGGTCCGCACCGAACTGCGGGCGGGCTCCTACGGCGTCCAGGTCACCTGCGGGGACATGTCCCACAAGACCGCCGTCACCGTCGTACAGGAGCCGTCCCCGCACACCTCCCCCGTCGCCCCGGTCCAGGCGGGCGGCGGCGGCACGGCTCACCTCGCCGCCGCCGACGCCCGCGCGGCCGGACCCGGGACCGCACAGGCGGTGACCGGACTGGTGCTGGCCGGGGTGGCGGCGGCGGCCGTGGTGCTGCGAAGGGTCCGCCGGAGCCGTGGGACCGACTGACGTGCGCTCCTCCGGCACGGGCCGCCTCCTCACCGGGGTGGCCTGGGTGGTGCTGCTGCTCGGGCTGTGGCTGTGGGGGCGGGAGGTCACGGATGTACGCAACGGGATATCCGCGCCCACGACCGGGGACGTGGCGGCGGTCGGACGGCCGCCCGACGTCGAAATGCCGCCCGCCACCGAGCCGTTGAGGCCCGCGCTGCCGCAGCGCATCGACATTCCCGGGCTCGGCGTGCAGGCGCCCGTGGTGGCCCGCGGGCTCGACGGGGGTGGCGCGATCGACCCGCCGCCCTACGACCAGGCCGGCGTCGTCGGCTGGTATGCCGCCGGGGTGAAGCCGGGGGCCGCCGGGGCCGCGCTGATGGTCGGGCATGTGGACACCGAGACCAGGCCCGCCGTCTTCTACAAGCTCAGCGCGCTGAAGCCGGGCGAGACGGTCCGGGTGATCCGCGACGACGGCAGGGTCGCCGAGTTCACCGTCGACGACGTCCAGGTCGTCGCCCGCGACCTCTTCGACGCCCGCCAGGCCTACGGGACACACGAGAAGGGCCGTGCCGAACTGCGGCTCATCACCTGCGGCGGCACCTTCGACCGGGCGAGCCGCAGCTATACGGCGAACGTGATCGTGTCGGCGTATCTGACGGGGACCGGCCTCTGAGCGGGCCGGGTGAAGTCCACTGCGGTTCGGCAGCGCCCGAAGGGGCGCGGGGCTGTGTCAATTTTGCGGCTGCCGCCACGTAGGCGCGACCAGCCACGACGGCGCCGCAGACGATCAACAACCCGTCCACCGCACTTCCAGCGGAGCGCTTGGTCCCGCCCTCGCCACCTGGCCCGGTCGACGGCCCGCTCCCCCCGAAGCCGCCGACCGGGCTGGTCCTCAACCGCGCGCGCACGGGCTGCGGGAGTAACCCGGCGACCGGCACGGGAGGCTCGTGAGCCAGCTGTGGTGGACAGTCGGCCGGGGGCTGGGGCCTTCTGTAGGAAGACTCTAGAACGGATGGGCCCCGAGGCCTAGGGGACATTTGACGTCATGTGAAAAACTGGTGGCTCTGCGTCATACGGCCAGGTGGTGTGTGGTTCTACGAGGGCCCGTCGGCCGTGCCGTCGAACTCCCGCCGCAACTCGGTGTCGTCCGCACTCCGTTCGATGACCGCGCTCGCGACCCGGTCCAGGGGCAGCCGGCGGCGGCGCGCGTACTGCCGCAGGGCGATGAAGGCATGGTCGGCACGGGTGTTCCAGCGCTCGGCGAGCATGCCCTTCGCCTGCTCGATACGGACCCGGCTGGAGAGGGCCTGCTGCAACTGTCCGGACAGGCTGCGGCACTGGGAGTGGACGGTGTTGTTCTGAAGCCCGAGGGACGCGGAGTCGGCGAGGATCTGGGCCATCGGCAGCTCCGAGCCGGACGACGGCTCCCCGAGCAGGGTGGGCACGAAGACGTTGAGCGCGCCGAACAGCCGATCGCTCCGCCGCAGCGGCACCGCGAAGGTCGTGACGACGTCGTGGCGCAGCGCCCGCTCGGTGAACTCCGGCCAGCGGGACGCCGCGCGGGCCGCCCGGATCGAGACCGGCGGGACCGCCCTGCCGGAGCCGTAGGTGTCCAGACAGGGGCCGCCGCTGTGCTGGGCCTGGAGCAGATCGATCGCCATGTCCTCGTGCGCGCTGCTGCCCGTCAGCGAGACGGTACGCCCGCCGTCGATGAGCATGACCCCGGCCGCCTGCGCGGCCAGCAGGTCGACGCAGTGGTCCGCCAGCCGCTGCAGGTAGTCCTCGACACCGAAGCTGTCGGACAGGGTGTCCGCCGCCTCCACCAGCGCCGCTGCCAGCCGGAGCTCCCGGGTGGTGTGGTGCATCCTCGCCCACTCCCCTTCGCTGTCCGCCCGCCCCGTCCCGGCGCGCGCCTACCCAGACCATCGGTGCTGTAACAGCTCCCCGACAAGGCTCGGGCGATCTCGTGTGCCCCACGACACGTATGTCAGGATTGAGCCTTGGACTGCAGCACCGAGGGGGAGTTGGATGTACGGCACGAGGGGGGCCGGAATGAGGACGTCCGCGATAGTGCTGGGGGCGGCACTGCTGATCGCCGGATGCTCCTCGTCCGGGGACAAGGACGAGCCGGACGATGCGTCCGGTGCCAAGATCACCCAACAGCCCAAGGGAACCGACCCGTTCTGGGTCAATCCGGAGGGCACCGCGGCCCAGCAGGTCGCGGAGTTCGAGAAGTCCGGCAAGGACGCGGACGCCGAACAGATCCGCAAGATCGCCGAGCAGCCCACCGGGCAGTGGATCGGCACGGAGAACCCCGAGCAGGAGGCGCGCGGCTTCACCGAGGCAGCCGACAAGGCGGGCCGTACGGCTTTGCTGGTCCTCTACAACATCCCGCACCGCGACTGCGGCAACTACTCCCAGGGCGGTGCCGCCGACGGCAACGCCTACCGGACCTGGCTCGACAGCGTGGCCGCGGGCATCGGGGACCGCGCGGCGACGGTCATCCTGGAGCCGGACGCCGTACTGCACCTGGTCGACGGCTGCACCCAGGACGAGTTCCACGAGGAGCGCTACGACCTCCTCCAGGGCGCCATCACCAAGCTCAAGTCCCTGAAGAACACCAAGGTCTACCTGGACGCGGGCAACGCCGGCTGGGGTCACCCGGACCAGATCTTCGAGCCGCTCCAGTGGGCGGGCGTCGACAAGGCCGACGGCTTCTCGGTCAACGTCTCCAACTTCTACTCGACCGAGGACTCCATCGCCTACGGCAAGCAGCTCTCCGCGAAGGTCGGCAACAAGCACTTCGTGATCGACACCAGCCGCAACGGCAACGGGCCCTACAACGAGGGCAAGGCCGACGAACGCTGGTGCAACCCGCCCGGCCGCGCCCTGGGCGAAACCCCGACGACGAAGACCGCGGACCCGCTGGTCGACGCGTACGTCTGGGTCAAGCGCCCGGGAGAGTCGGACGGCGAGTGCAAGGGCGGCCCGAAGGCGGGGGAGTGGTGGGCGGAGTACGCCTTGAACCTGGCGAAGGCCAGTAAGTAGCGGCACAGCGAAGGGCGCCCTCCGTCGCACGGAGGGCGCCCTCAACTATGTACCGCCTACGGAACCTTGATCCACTGAGCCTTGCTCGGCGTCCCCTGGTCGTCGTCCACGAACAGCATGTACCACCCGGACTGCACCAGATTCTTGTTCTTCGGCACCGTCACCGTGATCTTGTCCCCGGACACCTTGTACTTCAGCTCGATCGACCGCTGATCCACGTCGGTGACATGCGTCGCCGCACTGGGCCGGATCAGTCGCACCTTCTCTATCGTCGAGGCGTGCTGCGAGGTGAACGTCCCGGACTCGCCGCGCTCGATGGTCTGCGGACCACCGGACAGCGACGGCCGTGAGTCCCGGTAGAGATACGGCGGCGTGTAGATCTCGATGCGCTGCTCGAACTCGCCCGGCTTGGTGTTGGCCTTGTCGCTGTAGAGCGAGTCCGAGCCGAAGAACATCACCCGGCCGTCGGGCAGCAGGATCGAACCGGAGTGGTAGTTCCGACCCACCAGCGGATCGGCCACCTGCTCGAACGTGTTGGTCTCCGGGTGGTAGATCCGCGCCTGCAGGATGTTGGAGTCACCGCGCCCGCGGTAGTCCTCCGAACCGCCCGACACCAGGATGGAGTCGTCCGGCAGGACCGAGATGCCCGGGTACCGCGTGCCCTTCTCCAGTGTCGGCCCGTCCACGAACTTCGGGTCGTCCGCCTTCAGGTCGATGATCCGCGTCTTGTCGCTGGACTTGTCGGACTCACCCACCCCGCCGCCGCCGACCACCATGTACTTCTCGTCCTGCGCCGGCGCGAGCAGCACCGTGCCGGACGTCTCCATCAGCTTGGGGTCGCTGAGCCCCTGAAGCTTGGTGAACTTGTTGGTGTCGACGTCCCAGACCCCGGGGTCGCGGCCGATGTTGTCCGGTCCGTAGCCCGCATTGGACCCCGAGTAGAAGACCTTGCCGTTCTGCATCAGGAACAGCGCGGGGTACGTCGGGAACTGGCGGGTCCTGGGCAGATACGTCCAGGTCTTGGTCTTCGGGTCGAAGACCTCGTTCTTGCCCGGCACCAGCTGGCCGATGTCGTCGAGACCGGAGACGCTGAGGACCTTGCCGTCGCCCAGGGTGGTGAGCGTCGGGTACCAGCGGGCCTCGTTCATCGGGTCGACCTTGATGTACTTCTCGGCGACCGGGTCGAACTCGTAGGCGTCCCGGATCCCCTGGAAGTCCTTCTTGTCGAGGGCGAGCTTCTGCGCGATGCCGTACGTGTTGCGCGCGTCGGTGCCGGACAGTCCCTGGATGCGGTAGTTGTCCTGCGTACCGGTCTCGTGCGTGCGGCCGGACTTCTGCGCCTCGACGTAGATACGGCCGAGGCCCGGGTCGTTGCGCAGGAACTCGCCGGTCTTCTTGTCGAAGACCTTCTCGGCACGCTCCACGACGACCGGGTCCTTCGACACGAACGTCTTGCCGTTCTCCTTGCCGGTGAACTTGGTGCCCGCCGGCAGGGTGATCGGCTTGTCGGGGTTCTCGTTGTGGACGATCATCAGGCCGCCGGCCTTGGTGACGTCACCCTTGAGCTTCTCGTACCGCTTCGTACCGCCCGCGATCAGCAGATTGCCGTTGGACAGCTGTGTGTGGCCCGTGCAGAACAGGTCGCTGGGCGTGGGCACCTTCTTGATGGTGCCCTTGACCGGATCCCAGATACGGGTGTCGAACTTCTTGGCGTCGAAGTTCTCCTGGTTGTTCCCCGACCCCGCGACGAGCAGCACCTTGCCGGTGCGCAGCAGCGCCGCGTGGATCGTGTTCTGTCTGAACTCCTCCGGAAAATCGACGACTTCCCACTTGCCGTTGTCGGCTTTGTACTCCGGTTTGTTGATCTTGTACTGGTGGTATTTCTCGGTCCCGAAGCGGTAGAGCCACGGCCCGTTCATCCCGGCCAGTGCGAGTACCACCGCCGTACCTATCGCTAGGCGACGGGCACGACGGCGTCCGGCACGGTCGTTCATTCCTTACGTCCCCCAAGTCCACCCAGGGCGATTTGCATGGTCTGGTCGTTGCCCCCGCTGTTTCCGCCTGCGCCGCCCGGCTGAGAGGCGGCCCAGCTCGGCTTCTGGGCGGGCGCGTGCTGGGCCGGCAGGGGCTGCGGCTGGTACTGCTGCTGCGCCGGGACCACCGGGCCCTGCGGCTCCTCGGCGGGCTTCTTCTTCTCCTGGCGCAGCATGTGCCGCCAGACGAAGATCGGCGTCGCGGTGATCGACATGGCGAAGATCGCCCAGATGATCATCGCCGGGTGCGAGTGGCCGTAGACGAAACCGGCGGCGATCGAGCCGCCGAAGATCGCGATGAAGTACCAGTGGTAGCGGAAGGTCCCGAACCAGCGGTCGGGGCTGGCCGAGTCGCCCTTGGGGGTGACGACGAACTTGCTCTTGCGGCGCAGCGCGGAGTCGATCAGGGCCTTGGCGTACAGCGGCGCGGACAGCGCGGACATCACCATGCCGGCCACACCGCCGGAGCCCTCGGGCTCGTGCGGGGAGACGTTGTGCCTGCGGTTCCAGACGTAGAGGCCGATCTGAAGGGCGGAGGCGTTGCCGTAGAGCATCAGCCACACGGTGGGGTCGATGTTCACACCCGAGGCGCCCAGGCCCAGGAACAGCGCACAACTCAGCGCCGCGAGGATCCAGTTGAGCGCGGACATCGGGTAGAAGATGATCATCATCGTGTAGTTGAAGAGCTTGCCCGGAGGCAGGGAGTACCAGCCCTTCCAGTACTGCTTGAGGATCGTCTCGTACGTCCCTCGGGACCAGCGCATCTGCTGGGTGAAGAAGTCCGTCCAGGCGCTGGGGCCCTCGCCGACCGCGAGCACGTCGGGGGTGTAGACCGAGCGCCACTTCTTCCCCGTCGCCGGGTTCTTGTGGCGGTGGATCTCGAAGCCGGTGGCCATGTCCTCGGTGATCGAGTCGTACAGACCGCCGATCTGCTGGAGCGCCCTGATCCGCACGGCGTTGGACGTGCCGACGAACATCGGGGCGCCGTAGTAGTTGCCGGCGCGCTGGATGAGGGCGTGGAAGAGGAACTGCTGCGACTCGGCGGCCTTGGTGACGAAGTTGTCGTAGTTGCCGTAGACCTGCGGGCCGATGACGAAGCCGACGTCCGGGTCGCGGAAGAAGCCGAGCATCCGCTCCAGGTAGTTGGGCAGCGGCACATGGTCGGTGTCGACGGAGGCGAAGTAGTCGTAGCCGTCGCCGTGGGCGTCCAGCCAGGCGTTGTAGTTGCCGTGCTTGGTCTTGGCGCGGTGCGGGCCCTTGGCCTGGTTCCACTTCGCGATGCCCTTGCGGGAGAAGTGGTGCACGCCGAGCCGGGCGCAGACCTCCTTGACCTCGGGGTCGTCACCCTCGTCGAGCAGCCACACATGCAGAAGGCCCCGGTGGCGCAGCTTGACCGCCGCCTCCAGGGTCTTCGTGACCATCTCCAGGGGCTCCTTCCCGGGCACGAAGGAGGTCAGGAAGGCCACTCTCGTGCCGGTCTCGGGCACCACCGGGACCGGGTCGCGGGCGACCAGCGTGGCGTGCGCGTTCGACAGCACGTTCATGCAGCGGAAGAACTCGATCAGGCCGATCGAGACGAGCATCACTATGTCGAGCGCGGGCAGCCACTTGAAGTCCACGTAGTCGCGCTCGGTCCAGTGCTCGGGCTGGAGCAGCCAGAACAGCAGGACCAGGGAGAGCACCGGCGCGGCGGCCAGCATCAGGGCGACTCTGATGCGGTGCGTCTCCTGCGAGATCAGCGATCGGTACTCCACCTTGTAGGGCTTCGACGGATCGGGCTGTGTGAGGGGTCCGGCCAACCGGCTGTAGTGCTCGTAGTCGTACTTCGGCAGGGTCTTCTTGATCCGGCGGAACGTGCCCGTCCGGGTCTGTGAAGCCACCCTGAGCTGAGTGGTTTCAGACGGGTCGAAGTCCTGCCGGGCGCCCGTCGGCGTCGACGTCATGAGTCATCCCCCCACACGCGAGTCATCGCGTGCTTTGTCGGTTCCTTACGTCTGCTCGAGTCCCCCTCGACTCTTCACAGACGTATCAGTGGTGGGCCGCAGTCACCACATTCTCCACACCAATAGACATGGAACTGCGACCTTCCGGTTGCATGATGCCCCCCTCGGCATCGTCCTATGAACGGGGCCCCTCTCCCCGTCATCACCGGCAACCGGCTCCGTGCCCCCCAAGTGCCGCGTATCCGCGGCATCTTGAAAACCAGGTTTCTACGGTGTCAGGCATGATCGCAAGATGCGAAACGCGGTGTTTACCGGTCATACGCGTTCATTGTGGCCCCTGTGGGGGCCTTGTGGGGAGGTTGTGGACAGTCGGGCACGGATGTTGCCGAAGTGCTCCCGTATAGCCCCCTCTGCCCGTATCGCATCCCCGGACCGTACCGCATCCAAGATCTCCCGGTGCTGCCCGCAGGTGATCCACGGATCCCGCGGAACACCCCCGAGATCCGTGCGTACACGGTGGAAGGCGTCCCGGAGCGCCTCCAGCACCTCGCTCAACAACACGTTGTCCAAACCCCGGTACAAAGTGGCGTGAAACGCTCGGTCGGTGTCGGTCAGGCCGTCGCCTCCATGCGCGGCCTGATGTTCCATACGGCTCACGAGCCCGTCCAGTTCAACGAGATCGGCCTGCGGCAGCCGCCCCGCGAGCCGCGACACGAGCCCCGTCTCCACCGCCTCCCGGAGCTCCAGCAACTGCAACAGCGAGTCCTCGCCCCGGTAATGCCCCGCGACCGTACGGAACGCGAGCCCCTCGATCATCGGCGCCAGGGACATCGGCCCGACAAACGTCCCGAACCCGTGCCGGATCTCCACGATCCCCATCGCCTGCAGCGCCTTGAGCGCCTCGCGCACCGAGTTCCGGCTCGCCCCCAGGTACTCCATCAGCTCGGGCTCGGTGGGCAGCGGCGCCCCCGAGGCCAGCCGCTCGTCAAGGATGAGCCGCTTGATCCGCTCCTGGAGGTCACGAGCTGCCATGGGCCAGAGGGTATCCGGCCAAACGGCCAGGAAGCGCCCCGTTCGCCCGAGCGACTTTCGTGACCTGGGGGTTCCCTGTCCCTCCCCTGACACCTCTCGTACGCCCTGACACCTCTCGTACGTCCTGACACCTCTCGTACGTCCTGACACCTCTCGGACGTCCTGTCAGCGCGCCCGCCGGCTCTGTCAGCGGGATGTCCGTGGCCTGTCAGCGCCTTCCGGCAGAGTCCCGCTCATCGAGAACGGCAGGCAGCTGACAAGGAGTTGAGATGTCCTACGCGATCCGCGCCGAGGGGCTGGTCAAGAAGTACGGGGACTTCACCGCCCTGGACGGGGTGGACCTGGAGGTCCCGGCCGGCAAGGTCGTCGGCGTCCTGGGCCCCAACGGTGCCGGCAAGACCACCACCGTGCGCATCCTGGCCACGCTGCTGCGGCCCGACGCGGGCCACGCGACCATCGGCGGGCACGACATCGCCAAGGACCCGGTGCGGGTACGGCAGCTGATCGGGCTGACCGGCCAGTACGCCTCGGTGGACGAGACGCTGTCCGGCGCCGAGAACCTGGTCCTGATCGGCCGGCTGCTCGGTCTGTCCCGGCGGGACGCGAGGACCAGGGCCGCGGAGCTCCTGGAGAACTTCTCGCTCACCGAGGCCGCCAAGCGCCCCATCGCCACCTTCTCCGGCGGTATGCGCCGCCGGCTCGATCTGGCCGCGAGCCTGGTGGGCCGGCCCCGGATCCTCTTCCTGGACGAGCCCACCACCGGACTCGACCCGCACGCCCGCCAGGAGGTCTGGGACGTGGTCAAGGGGCTGGTCGCGGACGGCTCCACGGTCCTGCTCACCACGCAGTACCTGGAGGAGGCCGACCAGCTCGCCGACTCCATCACGGTGTTCGACAAGGGCCGCAAGGTCGCCGAGGGCCGGCCCGGGGAGCTCAAGCGCCGTGTCGGCGGACAGATCCTTCAGGTCCGCCCGACCATGCCGGCCGACGTCCCGCAGGTGGCCGCGATCCTGGCCGAGCTGTCCGGGCATGCCGCCGCCGAGGAGTCGGGCGTGCTGACCGTACCGGCCGACGAGCCGCTGCTGGTCTCCGCGGTCGCCCGCCGGCTCGACGGCGCCGGCATCCCGGCCGACGAGCTCGGGCTGCGGCTGCCCAGCCTGGACGAGGTGTTCCTCGCCCTCACCGGCCACGCACCCGCCGTAGCCACCGCCGAACCGGCCGCCGTCTGACCCCCGCCTCTCCCACCCGGAAGGACTCCACCGTCATGGCCACCGACATCCTCACCACCCCCGACACCGCTGCACCGTCCGCCCCCACCAAGCCGGCCCGGATCGGTCTCGTGCCCACGCTCCACCACAGCCTGGCCCTGGCCGGGCGGGGCACCACCAAGTTCCTGCGCTCCCCGCTCCAACTGGTCGACGTGGTCCTGACCCCGGTCATCTCCCTGCTGATGTTCGTCTACCTCTTCGGCAAGGCCATCTCCGGCGGCGACCAGGACGCCTACGTGCAGCTGATCGTCCCCGGCGTCATGGTGATGACCGTGTTCCAGGCCAGCATCGGCATCGGGGTCTCCCTCAACGCGGACGCGAGCACCGGCATCTTCGACCGGTTCCGTTCCATGCCGATCGCCCGCTCGGCCCCGCTGATCGGCGCCGTGCTCGCCGACTTCGTCCGCTACGCCGTGTGCCTGGGCACCCTGGTCGTCCTCGCGCTGATCATGGGATACCGCCCCGACACCACCGTGCCCGCCGCGCTCGCCGCCCTCGGTCTGCTCATCGCCTTCGCGATGTCCTTCTCCTGGATGTCGGTGTGGCTGGGCATGGTGGCCAAGACCCCCGGTTCCGTGCAGGGCCTGATGACCATCCTGGTGCTGCCCCTCACCTTCGCCAGCAACGTCTTCGTCCCCGCCGACGACATGTCCGGCTGGCTCCGCGCCTGGTCCGACGTCAACCCCGTCTCCCTCATGGCCGACACCACCCGAGGCCTCCTCGGCGACGGCGCGGTCGCCTCACCCCTGGCGGGCAGCCTGGCGTGGATGGCCGGCATGGTCGTGGTGTTCCTGCCCCTGGCGATGCGCGCCTACCGCAAGAACAACGGCTGACCCGGTGACCGTGCCCGACGGGGTGGGAGCCGCACATCACGTGCGGTCCCCACCCCGTCGTCGTGCTACTCCGCCCGCACCGGAGCCCGCACCGCCCGGACCCCCAGCGCCTCCCGCTCCAGCCAGTCCCGGGCCTTCGCCCGAGGCATGGCCGTCCCCTTCCCGTACGCCGCGCGATACCCCTCCTCGCCCAGCGCCTCGACCATCCGCCTCCGATGCCCCTGGAGCTCCGGCTCCCCGGCGTCGAAGGCGCCGCGCATGACCTCGCTGATCCCGAACGCGGTCGCGCCGGCGGCCGGGGCGCCCTCCAGGGTGCGCAGACCGCCCAGGAGTTCGGCGACCCAGGCGAGGCCCGCCCCGGCGCCCTGACCGAAGAGAGCGCCCGCCGCCCGGGGGAGCAGAGCCCGGGCCTCGGGGGCGCGGCCTTCGGCGAGGTGGTTCTCGACGCGGGTGCTGAGGACCAGGTCGTGGGCGAGTTCCGCGAGGTCGGGTCGACGGCGGGACAGCGCCTCCAGGTGGTCCAGGGTCCGGTTCGCCTGGTCCACGTCCCCGGACATCCGGTGCGCGTTGGCGAGGCCGACCAGGATGTTGGCCTCCAGACGCAGCTGGCCGCGCTCCCTGGCCTGGCGGTGTGCGGCGCGCAGATCACGGAACGCGCCGTCGAGGTCTCCGCTGCGCCGCCGCTCACGGGCGAGCCGGGCCTTGCTGAGATAGAGGTAGTCCTCGGTGCCCAGTTCGGAGCTGAGGACGACGGCCCGTTCGAAGGTCGCGATGGCCGAGGCGTGCTCCCCGCGCAGGGAGTGGTCACGGCCGACCGGCATCAGCGCGAGCACGATCCCCCACCGGTCACCCACCGCCTCGAAGCCCCGCAGCGCCTCGATTCGCGACGTCACCCCGGTCTCCAGGTCGCCCTGCTCGGTGAGCGCGAAGTCCCGGGCGAGATGGGCACTGGCCCGCACCCACGGATCGGACGAGGCGAGCAGATCGTCAGCCGTCGGCGAGCTGCCCCCGAAGGCGACCTGGGACATCCGAAGCAGCAGCCCGGCGGGATGGAACTCACGGTCCACCGCCGAGTCCCCGCCCGAGGCCGCCGGGTCGGCGACGGAGTCGGCCACGTCCGCCAGATGGGTCTCGAACCGGCTGCCCATCCCCCGTATGCCCCAGTACCAGAACATCGCGGCACCGAACCGCACCGCCGTATCCCGGTCACCGGCCTCCCGGACGAGCCTCAGCGCGTGCGTGAGGTTGTCGTGCTCGCTGTCGAAGACGGCGGTGGCGCGCAGCTGTGCGCCGGTGCGCAGGAGCGGTTCGTGCTGCTGTGCCAGGGCCAGGTAGCACGCCGTGAAGCGGGCCGTGAGGTCGTCGCCGGACTCGGCCAGGCGCCGGGCCGCGTATGCGCGGACGGTGTCCAGCATCCGGTAGCGCGACTCACCGTCGGCGTCCCGGACCTCCTGCACCAGCGACTTCTCGATCAGCGCGCCGAGCACGTAGAGGACGTCGTCGGCGGGGACCTGCGGGTCCGAGCAGACCGTTTCCAGGGCCGTGAGCGTCGCCCCGCCGGGGAAGGCGGACAGTCTGCGGGCGAGGATCCGCTCCGGTTCGTCGAGCAGGTCCCAGCTCCACTCGACCATCGCGAGCAGGGTGCGCTGACGCGGCAGGGCCGTCCGGCTGCCGGAGGAGAGCAGCCGGAACCGGTCGTCGAGGCGGCGTGCGATCTGGTCCACGCCCATCGACCGCAGCTTGGCCGCGGCCAGCTCCAGGGCGAGCGGCATCCCGTCCAGACGGCGGCAGATCTCCAGGACGGCGTCCAGGTTCGACTCGTCGAGCGCGAATTCCTGCCGGACCCCGGTGGCCCGGTCCACGAACAGCCGGACAGCGGCCGCCGCCATCGCCTCGGCCGGCTCGGGCGACCCCGTGGGGACGTCCAGGGGCCCGAGGTGGAACAGCGACTCGCCGTTGATGGCGAGGGGTTCGCGGCTGGTGGCGAGGATACGCAACTCGGGCAGGCGCAGGAGGAGTTGATCGGCGAGCTCGGCGACCGCCTCGACGACGTGCTCGCAGTTGTCGATCAGGAGCAGGGTGTCGCCGCTGCCGAGGAGCTCGGCCGTCCGCTCCACCGCGGAGGCCTGCTGGGCCCCGCTGCCCTCGTACAGGCGTCCGTCGGTGGAGCTGAGCGCCCCGAGCACCACGTCGGCCAGCTGGTCGAGACGGCTCACACCCGCGAGGGGCACGAAGCGGACGCGGTCCCGGGCGTGCGCGGTGTCCCTCGTCGCGGCCTCCAGGGACAGTCGCGTCTTGCCCGCGCCGCCCGGGCCGACCAGGGTCACCAGACGGGCCGAACCCATCAGATCCGCGAGCCGGTCCAGTTCGCCGTCACGGCCGACGAAGCTGGTCAGCCGGGCAGGCAGCCGGCTCGGGGCGTTCGTGGGCCGTGCCGCCGGACGCTCCAACTCGCCGCGCAGCAGCGCGAGATGGATCTCCCGGAGCTCGGCCGACGGGTCGACGCCGAGCTCCTCGCCCAGCCTGCCGCGCAGGTCCTCGTAGACGGCGAGGGCGTCGTACTGGCGGCCCGCCGCCGACAGCGCACGCATCCGCAGGCCCGCGAGGCGCTCGCTCAACGGCCGTCGGGCGCCCGCCGCCTCGAGATCGGCCAGGACGTCGGCGTACCGCCCCGCCCGCAGCTCGGCGTCGAAGCGGTCCTCGACGGCCGCGGCCCGCAGTTCGTCGAGGCGGGCGGCGGCGGCGCCCGCGAACGGGGCCTCCAGCACATCCGCGAGCGCCGCGCCCCGCCACAGGTCCAGCGCGGCCGTGAGCGTCCGTGCCGCCTCCTCGGTCCGGCCTGCCGCGAGGGCGTGTCTGCCCCGGCCCGCCAGATTCTCGAAGCGGTACGTGTCCACGTCCTCTTCCTGTACGGAGAGCCGGTAGCCGCCCGCCACGGCATCCACCGTGCCGGTGCCGCGCAGCGCCTTGCGCAGCCGGGACACCAGGGCCTGCAGAGCGTTGGCCGCGTCGGCCGGGGGCTGCTCGCCCCACAGGCCGTCCACCAGGGAGTCCACGGAGACCGGGCGGCCGGCTTCGAGGGCGAGCCGGGCGAGCAGCATCCGCAGCCGCGCGCCGCCGATATCGACGGAACCGTCGCCGCCGTACGCCCGCACCGAGCCCAACAGATCCACCCTGAACATGCCAATTCCCCCACCCGCTGAGCCGCCCCTCGACCCCAACGCGCGCTAAGGATCACCCACTTGACCGCCCCGGTAAACCCCCACCCGGGCCCCCGAAACACGAAAGGCCCCTCACCTGAGTGAGAGGCCTTCGTTGTCTGTGCGCCGCCAGGGACTCGAACCCCGGACCCGCTGATTAAGAGTCAGCTGCTCTAACCAACTGAGCTAGCGGCGCCTGCTGACCCGGAGAACTGTACCCGATGTTTAGGAGTGCTCCGGACCGCCTCACCAGGGGCGGAGCGGTGGCCGTACATCATTCGGACCGTCAACATGCGCGTCCGGAAGACAGTTGAGAAACTGACGAATGTGTACAGTCGCGGACATTTCCAGCTGGAGTGTGAGGGGAATCGCATGGAGGCTCCGGGATTCAAGGAACCGGTATTCGAGGAATTCGATCCCATGAGCGACTGCGACTGCCCCGGATGTGTTCACTGGCGGCGCGTACTGCCGCATTCCCGCACCGGCCGCCACCCGGCGGCCCACCGGGCGGTCGTTCTCGCCGCGGCCGCCTCCACCGTCCTCGTCGGCCACGCGGCCCCCGCCCTCGCCGCCCCGCACGCCCCAGACCGCCCCGCCCGTCCCGGCGTTCCCGCAGGTGACGAGCCCGACACCCCGCAGGGCGGCAAGGCCCCGCTGCACGGCCCCGGCGGCAAGCCGGCGGTGATCAGGACACCGGCCACCACCCGCGCCGAGATCATCACGCGGGCCAAGGACTGGGTCGCCGCGCAGGTCCCGTACAGCATGTCGGAGTACTGGTCCGACGGTTACCGGCAGGACTGCTCGGGCTTCGTCTCGATGGCCTGGAACCTGCCGGGGAACGAATGGACGGGCAGCCTCGACCAGTACGGGGTGAAGATTCCCAAGGACGACCTCCAGCCCGGCGACATCCTGCTGTTCCACAATCCGGCGGACCCCGAGAAGGGCTCGCACGTGGTCATCTTCGGCGGCTGGACGGACTACACGCACACCTACTACATCGCCTACGAGGAGACCCGCCCGCGCGCCCGCAAGCAGGCCACCCCGTACGCGTACTGGAGCAACTCGGTCCGCTACACCGCCTACCGCTACAAGGGGCTGATGGCGGGCACGGCGGGCAGCGACAAGCCGAGCGAGCCGCCGCCGACGGAGGCCGCCCCGTACCCCGGCGCCGCCTACTTCGGCCCCGGAGCCAACAACAAGTACGTCACCGAGCTGGGCCGCATGCTCGTCGAGCGCGGCGCCGGGCCCTACTACACCTCGGGCCCGGGCCCCCGCTGGACGGACACCGACCGCCGTGCCACCCAGGCCTTCCAGCAGGCACAGGGCTGGCAGGGCCAGGACGCGGACGGGCTGCCGGGGCCGCAGACCTGGACGCTGCTGGCGACGGGCCAGGGCAAGGACATCAAGACCGGGGCGACCGCGCCCGGCGCACCGGGGGCACCCTCCTCGCACGGGGTGTCCGGCTATCCGGGGCGGGCGATGTTCCGGCCGGGCGTCAGCAACAAATACGTCACCCTGCTCGGAAAGCAGCTGGTGAAGAAGGGGTTCGGCAAGTACTACACGACCGGTCCCGGTCCGCGCTGGGACGAGGCGGACCGCCGGGCCGTGGAGGCCTTCCAGCGCACCCAGGGCTGGCGGGGCGGCGCGGCGGACGGCTTTCCGGGGCCGGAGACCTGGCGGCGGCTGTTCGCGTAGGCCGCTGTCCCGCAACAACCCATCCACTGTCATGACGTTTCTGGCGCGGAGGCTGGAGGCACGCATGAGCACGACCACTTCCCACACCCCCTCATCGACACCGGAGCCCGAAGGGCCTGCCGAGACGACCACCGCGTCCCGGCCCGCCAGGCTCATCCAGAACGAGGCGACCACCGAGATCCCCGTCCATCTGCTGTTCCGCGACGACCCGGACCACCCGGCACCGGTGCCGCTGGGCCCCGCGGTCGTGGGGCGTCGGCAGGGCACCGGCGAGCAGCCGCGCTTCCGGCGCCCGGTACCGGCCGAGCCGCGCCCCGCGCCCCAGGTCGACCCCGACCTCGTGGAGCGACCCGCGCGGGTGCTGCCCGGCTCGGCGGGGGTGCTCGCCGGCACCTGCGGGATGGCCGGGTGCTTGGCCGCCTCGTGGTGGGCGGGCGTGCTCTCGCCCCTCGCGGTGGAGGCGCTGCGGCTGCCGGAGTACGCCGGGGCCGGGCTCGGTCCCGCGCAGTGGGCCGCGTACGCCGGGGCCGGCGCCCTGAGCCTGTTCGGCTTCGGCGGGCTGGCGCGCGGGCGGACCGGGCGGGCCTGGGTGCTCGGCCTCTTCGGCCGCTACCGGGGCACGGTCCGGCGCACCGGCCTGATGTGGGTCAACCCGTTGCTGCTGCGTCGCCGGGTCGATGTCCGACTGCGGCACTGGCGCGGCGAGCCGATGCCGGCCGCCGACGGCAACGGGGTCGCGCTGCGGGTGGTCGTCCTCGTGGTGTGGCGGGTGCGGGACACCGCGCGGGCCACGCTGGGGGTCGAGGACCACGAGACGTATCTGCGCGAGTGCGTGGAGGCGGCGCTGGCGCGGGTGCCGGTGGAGCCGCCGGGCTCGGCGAGGGCGTCGGTGGACTCGGCGACGGACGCGCTGACCCGGTTGGTGGCGGCGGACGCGGGGCCGGTCGGCCTGGAGGTGTTCTCGGTGCAGCCGGTACGCGTCGAGTACGCCCCCGAGGTCGCCCCCGCGATGCACCGCCGCCGGATCGCCGCGCTGGACGCCCAGCACCGGTCGAGCGTGCTGACGTCGGTCGTGGACTCGGTGGAGGACACGGTGACCCGGCTGACCATGCGCGGCCTGGTGGAACTGGACGACTACGAACGCAAGGCGCTGGTAAAGGACTTGACGGTGGCGTTCTGCGCGGGGCGCGGGGAGACGGGTCAGTGATTGGTCTGGACACGTCTTTGATATGGACACAGCCAAGTGGTGGCAATAATCTGGGACTTGGTCTAGACCTGCACGGCTCACTGAACTTCCCCCACGTTCTCCAGGGAGCGGCAGCATGCGCAAAAAGACCAAGTGGTACGCCGCCGTGCTGGGCCTCAGCACGGCCGGAGCCCTCGTGCTCTCCTCCGGCGGCGCGAGCGGACACGGCTACACCGACCTCCCCGTCAGCCGGCAGAAGCTCTGTCAGAACGGCACCGTGACCAACTGCGGTGACATCCAGTGGGAGCCCCAGAGCGTCGAGGGCACCAAGGGCTTCCCCGGGTCCGGCCCGGCCGACGGGACGATATGCAGCGGCGGCCTGAGCCGGTTCAGCCAGCTCAGCTCGCCGAAGACCCCCTCGGGCGGCGCCTGGCCCACCACCAGGGTGACGGGCGGTCAGAGCTACACGTTCCGCTGGCAGTTCACCGCACGCCACGCCACCACGGACTTCAAGTACTACGTCACGAAGGCGGGCTGGAACCAGAACCACAACCTGGCCCGCTCCGACCTCAACCTGACCCCGTTCCTCACGGTCCCGTACAACAGCCAGCAGCCCCCGGCCACCCTCTCCCACAGCGGCACCCTGCCGTCGGGCCTGAGCGGCCACCACGTGATCCTCGCGGTATGGACGATCGCGGACACCGGCAACGCGTTCTACGCCTGCTCGGACGTCACCTTCTGATCAACTCCGGTAGGGTCCGCGTTCGGTGAACCCCTACTTCAACATAGTGATGCCCCTGATGATCGCCCTCCTGGTCTGGGGCGGGTACGCACTCGTACGCCGGACCAGGGAGCGGCGAGCGCCCTGGGAGAGCGGACTGACCGCCCAGGCACGGGTGGTGCGCGCCTGGGCCACGACCCAGATGGTCAACAACGTGGCCCGGCGCGTGCAGTGGCACGAGTACGACTACACCACCGGCGACGGCCTCGCGGTCCGCTTCAAGGAGAGCGGCGGCCCCCGGGACCGCGACAGCGGCGAGGAAGTCCTGGTGTACTACACCCCGGCCGACCCCGAGAAGGCCACCGCGTCCGAGCCGCAGCCCGGCAAGGACGCGGCGGGCATGGTGTTCGGACTGTTCTTCATCGGGGCGGCCGTCATCGCGATCCTGTACGCCTGGACGACGGTGCCGAAACTCTGAGCCTTACTTGAGACAGTCCGGCGTTCCCGGCGGGTACGTTCCCTCCACGATCAGTACTCTGACCTCGGGGGAAGCACCATGGACGTCATTTTCTACGCGGTACCCTGCCTGATCCTCGCCGTCGTCCTCTTCGTCGCCTACCGCGTGCTGTACCGCTCGCTGCAGCTGCGCAGCGCCTGGAGCAGCGGGCTGACGGCCGAGGGGCGCTGTCTGCGGGTGTTCACGACCATGCACGGCGGCGGCAACGACACGTCCGTGCACACCACGCTGCACCATGTCTACGAGTTCACCGCCCGCGACGGCCGCACGGTCCGCTTCGAGGAGGAGGACGGGCCGGCGACCAACCTCGAGGGCGACTTCGTCACCATCCACTACGCCGAGGGCCAGAACGTGGTCGCCACGGCCAAGCCGCCGCAGCGTGGCAGGCTGGCGGCGTCCACCGTGGGCGTCCTGGCGTTCCTCGGGGTGGCCGTGGTGTTCTGCGTCGGCTTCATGGTCACGTACCACCAGATGTCCGAGGAGTTCGACTTCGGCGACGACGGTGGCACCGACACCGTCGTGGTCGAAGGCGTGACGATGGCTCCGTGACCCTCGCGGCTCTCCACACCTGACGGTCCATCAACTACCGTGCGCCGCCATGAAGTCCAACAGGCGCACGGTCGCGGAACTCGTGGGCCGCGCAGCCCGACCTCGGGACGAAGATGGCGCCCCGGTTCGTCCGGGTCGTGGAGCGGATGCCGGTCACGGCGACGAACAAGATCCACCGGGCACTGCTGCGCAGAGAAGGCTTCCGATGCACCGACCCGGTCTGGTGGCGCCCGCCCGGCGAACGGACCTACCGGAAGCTGACCCCCAAAGACATCGAAGGACCCCTCGCTCCCACGAGAGGTCCTTCTGAAGTGCGCCGCCAGGGACTCGAACCCCGGACCCGCTGATGCTGCATCTACCCGGGGGATAACCC
>NZ_JXTE01000097.1 GCF_000972385.1 Streptomyces sp. WM6386 | reverse complement strand
GATGCCCGGCGACTGGTGGCAGCAACGCGCCACCCACCGCGCCTACCTCGCCTTCATGTGGGCCCACCCCGGCAAACAACTCCTCTTCATGGGCCAGGAGTTCGCCCAGGGCGCCGAGTGGTCGGAGGCGCACGGCCCGGACTGGTGGCTCCTCGACCCCGGCTACGGCGCGGAGGCGGACCACCGCGGAGTGCGGGACCTGGTCCGCGACCTCAACATCGTCTACCGCCACACCCCGGCCCTGTGGCAGCGCGACACCGACCCCGACGGCTTCCAGTGGATCGTGGGAGACGCGGCCGAAGACAACATCTTCGCCTTCCTGCGCCTCGACGCCGAAGGAACCCCCCTCCTCGCCGTCTCCAACTTCTCCCCCGTCGTCCGCCACGACTACCGTCTCGGCGTGCCCGACTCCATCCCCGCCTGGCACGAGACCCTCAACACCGACGTCGGCAAGTACGGCGGCGGCGACCTCACCAACCCGGACGTCATCAAGCCGGAGGCGACCGCCTGGCACGGCCGCCCGGCCAGCATCACCCTGACGCTGCCGCCCCTGGCAACGGTGTGGCTACGGCCCGAGTAGCCGGGAGCGGCACTCCGTAGAGTGGTCCGGGTCCATGTCGGTGCTCCACGGGAGAGGTGCGGGCCCATGCGATCCGGAAGCACGCGCGGGGCGGCCCTGGCCGCCCTGCTCTGCGCTGTCGCCGTACTGCTGCTCGGCGCGTGCGGAACGCAGGTGGCCGGGCGGGGCAGCCCGCCCTCGGCCACCGCGCTCCCCTGGACGCTGTCGGCGCCCACACGCAGCCAGATCAACGGCGCCGAACTCGGCACCGATCGACGCACGGTGACCATCGCCGTGGACGTGCCCAGCGGCCCGAACCCGTGTGTGCGCGACCTCAAGGCCAAACTCACCGAGCCCGTATCGAACACCGTGCCGGTCCAGGTCACCTTCACCTCGCCGTCCGGGGACCAGTCCTCCGGCTGCACGAAATCCACCACGGCGAAGGCCCGTGTCAAGCTCCCCGAACCCCTGGGAGACCGCGAGTTGGTGGTCGGCTACCCCGGCGCCGTCTTCACCGCCGACGACGCCCACCTGCCCCACCTGCGCCTCTGCGGCGACCTGGGCTGCACCCCGCCGGCCACCGGCTGCACCACCGCCTCCTACGAGCAGGCGGTGAAGGCGGTCGACTCACCCGCGCACACCTACCGGGACGCGGAGCACTGCGACGGCAAGTGGCTGGTCCTGGACATCTCCTGGCCCACCGGCCCGGTCTGCGGCGACCCGGAGAACGACACATGCGCGCCCCATCTGGGCGACCGCTGGTTCTACCAGGCCGAGAAAGCGGGCTGGAAGCCGTTCTTCCGGACCTCGGCCGGGGGCTGCCAGGACGTACAGGACCGGGAACCGGCGTTCCCGACCGCCCTGTGCGCGTCCCTTGAGCCCCTGTCCCCCTCCCTGCACCCGACCCACTCTCCCTCGCCCTAACCGGCCAGCGCCTTCGGCAGCCGTCCGGTGTGCAGCACCCCCAGCCGCTGCGTGGCCCGGGTCAGGGCCACGTACAGATCGCTCGTGCCGTACAGCCCCGGCTCGACCACCAGCACGGAGTCGAACTCGAGGCCCTTGGACTGCCGCGGGTCGAGGAGGACGACGGTCCGGGTGAGGTCCGGTTCGGCGCCCGCCGTCACCCCGGCTCCTTCCAGGTGTCCCGCCAGCTTGGCGTGCAGATGGCGTGGGGCGATGACCGCGAGCCGGCCCTCGGCGGGGGTCAGCTCCTCGACCGCCTTGGCCACGGCGCCGGGAAGGTCGTCGGTGGCGCGGATCCAGGGTCGTACGCCGGTCGAACGGACCGAGCTCGGCGGTTCGAAGTCCGGGTTCTCCGCCCGTACGACGGCCGCCGCCAGCTCCATGATCTCGGCGGGCGTGCGGTAGTTGACGCCCAGGCGGGTGTGGTCCCAGCGGTCCTCGACATACGGTTCGAGGATCTTCTGCCAGGAGCCGACGCCCGCCGCCTCCGCGGTCTGCGCGGGGTCTCCGACCAGGGTCATCGAACGGGTCGGACTGCGCCGCATGAGCAGCCGCCAGGCCATCGGCGACAGCTCCTGCGCCTCGTCGACGATGATGTGCCCGAAGGCCCAGGTCCGGTCGCCCGCCGCGCGCTCGGCGGCGCTGCGGTGGTCGTCCTCCTCCTGACGCTCGGCGAACCGTTCGGCGTCGATGATGTCGTGCGCGGACAGCACCTCGGAGTCCTCGTCGTCGATGTCCTCGAACTCATAGGTCCGGGAGGCGTAGGAGACGTCCAGCACGCCCTGCGCGTAGGCGACCTGGGTCTCCCGTTCACGCTCGGCCCGTGCCCGCGCCAACCTCTCGTCCACGCCGAGCAGTTCGGCCGCCTCGTCGAGGAGCGGTACGTCCGCCACCGTCCACGCCCGGGTCACCGGGCGCCGGATCGCGGCCGCGTCCTCGTCGGGGAGGTAGCCCACCGGGTCGGCGAGGAAGTCCGCGACCAGCCGCTGTGGTGTCAGACGGGGCCACAACTGGTCGATGGCGGCCCAGACTTCACGGTTCTCGGCGATCTCGTCGCGGATCTGTGTGACGTCGCTCGGGTCGAGGAGGTTCGTGCCGTCGTACGGGTCGGTGCCGACGCGCTCGGCGTACAGCTCGGTGAGCGTGTTGAGGATGTGGCCCTCGAAGTGCTCGCGGGCGACGTTGTGCGGCAGTCCGGCCTCACGGGTGCGCTCGCGGGCGACCCGCACCAGGTCGTCGTCGAGCATGAGGATCTCGCGTTCGTGCTCGATCGCGATCACCGGATCGGGCAGCGACTGCCAGTCGCGTACGGCTTCGGCGAGGACGTCCGCCATCGCGGCGCGCCCCTTCACCGCGGCCGCCTCGCGGGTGTCGGTCGCCTTCGCCTTCACCCCGGGGAACAGTTCGCCGACCGTCGCGAGGAGCACGCCCGTCTCGCCCAGCGAGGGCAGCACCTCGCCGATGTAGCCGAGGAAGGCGGGGTTGGGGCCGACGATCAGGACGGCGCGCTTGGCCAGCAACTCCCGGTGTTCGTAGAGGAGATACGCGGCCCGGTGCAGGGCGACGGCCGTCTTGCCGGTGCCGGGGCCGCCCTCGACCACCAGCACCCCGCGGTGCGGTGCCCGGATGATCTCGTCCTGCTCGGCCTGGATGGTCTGCACGATGTCGTGCATCCGGCCGGTGCGGGCGGCGTCGAGCGCGGCCAGTAGTACGGCGTCGCCGGTCGGGTCCTCGTGGCCGGTGCGGGTCGCGTCGCCCAGATCGAGGATCTCGTCGTGCAGGGCGGTGACCTCACGGCCCTCGGTGGTGATGTGCCGGCGCCGCCGCAGGCCCATCGGGGTGTGGCCGGTAGCCAGGTAGAACGGCCGGGCCACGGCGGCCCGCCAGTCGATCAGGACCGGTGTGCGCTCGGCGTCGTCCCTGCGCAGACCGATCCGGCCGATGTGGTGACTGGTGCCGGACGTCAGATCGATCCGGCCGAAGCACAGCGAACCGTCCACCGCGTTGAGCGCGGCCAGCAGCCCCGAGCGCTCGGCGACCAGGACGTCCCGCTCCAGACGGGCCTGCATGGGCGTGTTGCCCTGGGCGAGCGCGTCGCTGACACCGGTCTCGGTGTCACCGCGCAGGGCGTCCACGCGTGCGTACAGGGTGTCGATGAATTCCTGCTCACCGCGAATTTCACCGCTGTTTGACAATTCCACTCCCACGCCGATATACTGTGCCTACTGAACTTCCTTGCGACTGAATTCCCGTAAAGTCGCGAACCATTGAGTTTAACCAAAGAAATCCCCCCGGCGCAATTGCCGGGGGGATTTCTTTCGTTCCGGGGAATCAGATCACTCAGATCACATCGGCCAGTTCCTCCAGCAGACGGCGCTTGGGCCGGGCCCCCACCACCGACCTCACGGGCTCACCGCCCCGGAACACCATCAGCGTGGGCGTCGCCATGACGCCGTACGCGATGGTGGTCTGCGGATTGCGGTCCACGTCCAGCTCGACGATCTTCAGCCGCTCGCCCTCCTCCGCCGCGATGCTGTTCAGCACCGGCGTGAGCTGCCGGCAGGGCCCGCACCAGTCCGCCGTGAACTTCACCAGCACCGGCACCTCGGAGCCGATCACTTCCGTCGCGAAATCCGCGTCCGTCACATCGATCACAGTTCCTGCCCTCCCAGTTCGCACAACGGTGGTTCGTCCCCGGCCATGGCCGCAAGGCGTACGCCGATCTGCGCCCGCACCGTCTGCAGTTCGCCGATCAGCTCGTCCAGCTCCGTCAGCTTGCGCCGGTAGACCGCGAGCGAGGCGGGGCACGAGTCGCCCTCGGGATGCCCGGACCGCAGGCACTCCACGAAGGGCCGCGTCTCCTCCAGGTCGAACCCGAAGTCCTGGAGCGTCCTGATCTGCCGCAGCAGTTTCAGATCGCTCTCGTCGTACGCCCGGTACCCGTTGTCGCCGCGCCGCGCGGGCAGCAGCCCCCGGGACTCGTAGTACCGCAGCGTCCGCGTCGTGGTCCCGGCCCGTGCGGCCAGCTCGCCGATTCGCATGCGTACGAACGTAAGCCTTGACCCCGACGTCAAGGCAACAGGGGTTTGCGCTCCACGGGAGAGGTGAGCACGATCGAGGTCGTCGTGCGGCCCAGCGCGGAGACCGCTTCGAGGACCTCCTCCAGGTGGACCGTGTCGCGGACGGCGACCTTGAGGATCCAGCAGTCCTCGCCGACCACGTGGTGCACCTCGGTGATCTCGGGGCGCTCGATCAGCTCCAGGGTCCTCGGGTGCTTGAGGTTGTAGCCGCCGTGCGGGTTGACCCGGATGAACGCCTGGATGCCGTAGCCGAGCCGGGCGGGGGCGACATGGGCGCCGTAGCCGCTGATCACGCCCGCCGTCTCCAGCCGTCGCACCCGCTCGGTGACCGCCGCCGGGCTCAGCCGCACCCGGCGCCCCAGCTCGCTCAGCTTGATCCGGCCGTCGCTCTGGAGGAGCTCCAGGATCTGCCGGTCCAGCGCGTCGAAGGCCACCGAGGTTTCATCGGTGGCGGCCCGCAGATGCCGAGGTTCTTTCGGTGCGGCGGTCTGAACTCCCATGGTTCCCCCTTCAGAACGTGGATGTACGCCGGGAGAATTATGGTCATGGAAAAGGCACGGGAGATACTGGTCATCGGCGGCAACCGCTATTTCGGCAAGCGCCTCATCGCACGGCTGCTGGCCGCCGGAAACCGCGTGACCGTACTGAATCGGGGATCCTCGCCGCCACCACCGGGCGCGGCACAACTGGTCGCCGACCGGAACGACGAGAAGTCCCTGACGGACGCGCTCGGTCCACGGGTGTTCGACGTTGTCGTCGACCAGGTCTGCTACACCCCCCGGCAGGCGGAGATCGCCCGCCGGGTCTTCGCGGGGCGCACCGGACGCTATGTGATGACGTCGACGGTCGAGGTGTACGAGTACGAGGACTCCATCGCGCTCGTACGGGAGGACGCCGTGGATCCGCTGACGGTGACCGTCGACCCCGAACTCCCCTGGGACGACCCGGAGTTCCTGGAGTCCCACTACGGCGAGGGCAAGCGGCAGGCGGAGGCGGTGTTCGCGGCCGCTGCGGACTTCCCTCACGCGGCCGTCCGCGTGGCCCATGTGCTGGGCGGGGACGACGACTTCACCGGGCGCCTCGACCACTACGTCTCCCGCATCCGCACCGGCGAGCCGATCGCGGTGCCCTTCTCGAACCAGCCCGCCACCTACATCCACGTCGAGGAGATCGCCGACTTCCTCGCGTGGGCGGCCGGCGAGGAGTTCACGGGAGCGGTCAACGCGGCCTCCCACGGCCTGCTGACCACCGTCGAGCTGTGCGAGGCGGTGACCGCGCACCTGCCCCGGGGCAAGGTCGTACTCCAGCTCGTCGAGGTCGGCGAGGTCTCACCGTTCTCCTTCTCCCGCTCCTACGGCATGGACAACTCCCGCGCCGCACGGCTCGGCTTCACCTTCGGCGACGTACGGCAGTGGCTGCCCACCGCGATCGCCGAAACCCTCGGGAAGGGCGGCAACTGACATGCGGTACCGCGTACTTGGCGGCCTGCGGGTGAGTTCCGTCGGGCTGGGTGCGATGCCGCTGTCCCTGGCGGGCCGCCCGGACGAGCGGCGGGCCCTGGCCACCGTGCACACGGCACTGGACGCGGGCGTCACCCTGCTGGACACGGCGGACTCGTACCATCTGCCCGGCGCCGAGCCCGGCCACAACGAACTGCTGGTGGCCCGCGCCCTGGCCGCGTACGGCGGTGACACGTCCGACGTGCTGGTGGCGACGAAGGGCGGCCGGGGCCGGCCGGCCGACGGCAGCTGGACGGTGACGGGTGACCCGCGCCATCTGAAGCGGGCCGCCGAGGGCTCCCTCAAGCGGCTCGGCGTCGAGGCGATCGGCCTCTACCAGCTGCACAAGCCCGACCCGGCCGTGCCCTTCGAGGAGTCGGTCGGCGCACTGCGGGAGCTGCTCGACGAGGGCAAGATCCGTCTCGCCGGGGTCTCCAACACCGATGTGGAGCAGATCCGTTCGGCCCGCGCGATCCTCGGCGACCGGCTGGTGTCGGTGCAGAACCAGTACTCCCCCGAGGTCCGCCACAGCGAGGCCGAGCTGCGGCTCTGCGCGGAACTGGGTCTGGCGTTCCTGCCGTGGAGTCCGCTGGGCGGTATCTCGCGCAGCGCGCTGGACGGGCCGTCGCGGCTGCCGGGGGCGGGACGCTTCGGCGCCTTCCACGAGGTCGCGGCCGAACGCGGAGTCAGCGCCCAACAGGTCTGCCTCGCCTGGCTGTTGGCGAGGTCACCGACCGTGATCCCGATACCCGGGGCGAGCCGGCCGGAGACGATCCGGGACTCGGCGTCGTCGCCGAGGCCGTCCATCTCGTTCAGCACCTGGAAGAGCAGGGGCTGTTCGCCGCCGCCGTAGTCGCGGGCCTCGGCGATGAGGTCGCAGTCCTCCAGGACGACGAGGGCCGGCTGGAGCATCCGGGCCAGTGCGCAGGCCGGGCCGATGGCCCCGATGCTCTCGCCGGACAGGATCACCACCGTGAACTGCGGGAGATGGGAGAGGAGATAGCGGATCGTGTGCGTCTTGCCGGTGCCGGGCGGGCCGTACAGCAGCAGGCCCCGGCGCAGATGCTGACCGGCCGCGCGGAGCTGTTCGCGGCGCCGGGCCACACCCACGACCTGGCGCTCCACGCGATCCAGGAGTCCGGCCGACAGCACGATGTCGTCGCGGGTCAGGTCGGGGCGGCGGTGGAAGCGGAACGGTCCGAGGCCGTGGCCGAACTCCGAGCCCTCGAAGGAGAGGACCTGTCCGCGGAAGACGTTGTGCTCGCGGGCAAGTGGTCGCGAACAGACCGGAAAGGGACGGGAGGTGTCCGCAGCACCGCCCGGTCAGCCCGCCTTCGGAATCGCCCCGTCGAGCCGTGGTGCCGCCGCCTCCGTACGTCCCGTCAGCAGGAGCAGCAGCGCGGAGACCGGGCCGCTGATCTCCTCCCCCTCACCCCGCGTCCACTCGATGTCGGTGGCGACGAGTCGGGCCTTCGGAAGTGGCCAGGGACGGGGCGGGAAGCGCATGGTCCACACCCGGTCGGCGGATTCGCGGGCGGCGGCCGGGGGCATCTCACGGTGCCGGCCGAGCGCGAGGGCGATGTCCTGGCCGTGGACGAGGAGGTCGAGGAGGGGCTCGCGGGGCGAGGTGGTGGGGGCGAGGCGGCGGGAGCCGATGATGGAGCGCAGGTTGGCGACGATCTCGGCGACGGGCCGCTCCGCCTCGCGTACGGCCGAGTCGTGGATCATCCGGTTCCAGTCGCCGCGGGCGCGGAGCATCTCCCGCACGACCTGCCCGTACGTGAAGCCTGCCGCGACGGTGAGATGCGCGGCGACGTCCCGCACCCGCCAGTCCCCACACCGCGTCCGCGTCTCCCACTCCTCGTGGCGCAGCCCCTCCAGGAGATCGGCCAGGCTCGCGCGCTCCTGGTCGACGATCTGCCAGAGCTCGTCGGTGTCCAGCGCGGCATCCGAGACAGCACTCACGGAAATCACCCACTCAAGTGGTAAGCTTCTCTGACCAAATTAGTCAGAGAGTCTGACCAATGTCAAGCGATACGGACCGGAGGCGTCGACCATGGTGCCGGAGAGCGAGCTCACCACGGGCGTGCTCCTGTTCCTCCCGTACCGGGCCCTGGAGAACCGCGTCTTCGCCGCGCTCGCCGAGGCCGGCTTCGACGACTTCACTCCCGCCCAGGCCCGGGTCATGCAGCGCATCGGCCCCGACGGGACCCGTCTGACGGAACTGGCCGAACAGGCCCAGATCACCAAGCAGACCGCCGGCTTCCTGGTCGATCAGCTGGAGAAGGCGGGCTATGTGACGCGGGTCCCGGACCCGACGGACAGACGCGCCCGCCTGGTCCGCGGCGCGGCAAAGGCATGGGCGGCCAAGGAGGTCGCCGACGCGGTGGTCGCCGAGGTCGAGAAGGAGTGGGAGGAGCGCCTGGGCAAGCGGCGGATGAAGCAGTTGCGCGAGGCGCTGACGCTGTTGCGGGAGATCACGGATCCTTGGGCCTAGGGCCGTAAGCGGGTCGGGTGAAGTCCGTTATGGTTCGGCAGCGCCCTGAAGGGGCGCGGGGCCGTATCACTATGCGGCTCCGCCGCGGGGCGCGACCAGCCACGACGGCGCCCCGGACGGCCGACGGCACATCGCGGCACTTCCCGCGGAGCGCTCAGGCCGGGGCTCCCACCTTCGCCGCCTCCTCGACCTCCAGCAGCGAGGCACTCCGTCGTTCCGCCTCGAAGGCGCGGTGACCGCCGCGCAGGCCGAACAGGCGCTTGGCCAGGAGGATGTAGAGGACGGCCAGGATGTTGAGGACCAACGTGGCGATCTTCAACCAGCTGATGTGCTCGGTGAGTTCGTAGATCTCCAGAGGGAGGAAGGCGGCCGTGGCGACGACCGTCAGGTACTCCGCCCAGCGCTTGGCGTACCAGAGGCCGACCGCCTCGACGAGTTCGATCAGGGCGTAGGCCAGGAGCAGCACCGCCACCAGGAGCAGGGTGTTGTGCCGGTAGCCGAAGGTCTTCTGGATGGTGCCCACGACCGGTGAGTGGTCGAGGTCGTAGTGGAAGTGCCTGAACACCGGTCGGAAGACGTCCAGATACTCGTCGAAGAGGCTGCGCACCGCGTCCTGACTGTTGCTGAACTTCCAGACCGCCAGCGCCACCAGCACGATGAACACCCCGCGCACCGCCCGCTCGACGGCGAGGAAGCGCAGGATGAACAGGTCGCGCAGGACCTTGCCGCGCGGTACCAGCGGGGCTTCGGAGGCCGGCCCGGAACCGTGTGGCTCCCCCAGTGCGAAGTCGCCGCAGCGCAGACAGCGCCAGACCTCCCCGAGGGCGGTCTCGGCGTGCAGCCTCGCCCGCAGCCGGGGGTCGTCCGGCGCGTACGTCACATGTCCGCGACGCGCGCACGTGCGCCGGTCCCAGTCGATCGCCATCCCCCGTGCCTCCACCAACGTGCCGCGCCTGTACTGGACAGACGCGGCACGCTAGTGGGCGCGGGTAAGAGTTCGGTGAGTCAGCGGCTGCCGGCCAGCTCCTTCTCCTCCGCGACCGCTTCGACGGGCTCCGCCGCCTTCTTCCGTCCCGGCAGCAGCACCGCGACCAACACCGTGCCGACGCCCAGGACCACGGCCCCGATGAGGCTGGTGTGGGCGACCGCGTCCGAGAAGGAGGAGCCGACCGCCTCGGCCATCTGCCTGGCCCCGGCGGCGAGTTGATCTGCCTGTGCCTTCAGCTGGGCCGCCTGCTGGGGGTCTGTCGCCTTCGCGGCCTGTCCGGCGACCTGCCGGGCCTGCTCCCCGATGCCCTGCGCGACGGCGTACCCGGCACCGACCGAGTCCTGCGCGGTGTCGAGCGTGGCCGCCGGGAGCCTGCTGCCGCCCGTGGCATCGGCGAGGTGGTCCGAGTACGACGTCGCCAGCAGCGAGCCGAGGATCGCGATGCCGAGCGACCCGCCGAGCTCGATCGAGGTGTCGTTCACCGCGCCGCCGACGCCCAGTTCGGACTCGGGGAACGCCCCCATGATCGCGTCCGTGGCGGGCGAGAGGGCGAGGCCGATCGCCAGACCGAGGACGGCGAGCGGGGCGACGAAATCGCCGTACGACGAACCGGCGTCCACCTGTGTCAGCAGCGCAAGCGCCGCGGTGCCGCCCACCATGCCCGCGGTGACCGTCCACTTCATGCCGACCCGTGGGGTGAGGAAGGCGGTCAGGGCCGAGCCCGCGAAGACCGCGCCGGCGAGCGGCAGCATGCGCAGGCCGGTCTCCAGGGCGCTGTAGCCGAGGACGAACTGGAGGTGCTGGGTGAGGTAGTAGAAGGCGCCGAAGACGGCGAGGAAGAACAGGGCGACGGCGAGGTTGGAGCCGGCGAAACCGCGGTCGGTGAAGCGGCGGACGTCGACGACGGGGCGCGGGTGACGCAGCTCCCACAGGACGAAGGCCAGCAGTCCGGCACCCGCGACGACCGCGGCGGCGATCGCCTTCACACCCCACCCGAAGTGCGGACCTTCGATGATCATGTAGACCAGCGAGCCGATCCACACCACCGACAGCAGCCCGCCGACGTAGTCGATCCGGCCCTTGTCCCTGGCCTTGGACGGCGGTACGAGGACCAGGGCGCCGACGATCGCGAGCGCGGCGACGGGGACGTTGATGAGGAACGTCGAGGTCCAGTCGTGGTTCTCCAGGAGCGCGCCCGCGACCAGCGGACCGGCCGCGATGGCCACGCCCGACGTGGCGGTCCACACGGTGATCGCCTTGGCCCGCTCGGCGCGCGGGAAGGTCGAGGCGAGCAGGGACAGCGTCGCCGGCATGATCATCGCGGCGCCGGTGCCCATCACGGCACGGGCCGCGACGACCGTCGTAGAGCTGTCGGCGAAGTACCCGAAGACGGACCCGCCACCGAACACGACCAGGCCGAGCAGCAGGGCGCCGCGGCGGCTGTACTTGTCGCCGATCGCACCGAGCAGCAGCATCAGCGCGGCGTACGGGACGGTGTAGCCGTCGATGACCCACTGGAGATCGGCGCTGGACAGACCGAGGTCCTCGGTCATGGCGGGCGCGGCGACCGTGAGGGCGGTGTTCGCCATCACGATGATCAGCAGGCTCAGACAAAGGACGAGGAGCGCCCACCAACGCCGGGCGTAGGGGCGGTCCATCCTCTCGACCGGTTCGGTCATGACGAGTCGCATGGCAGGGGTGGCCTTCCTCAGCGGACTGGTTTTCCACGGCGTTGCACAGCACTGTGCACTTGCACAACGCTGTGCAATATACGCTCGCTGCACAGCACTGTGCAAATAGATGAGGAAGGAGGCACAATGGCGTCCATGACCACGGGTAACACCAGCCGCGCCGACGCCAACCGCCGCCGCATCCTCGACGTGGCGCTCGCCGAGCTGCTGCGCGATCCGGACGCGTCCATGGACCAGATCGCGCGCGCCGCGGGGGTCGTACGGCGGACCGTGTACGGGCACTTCCCCAGCCGTGAGGCGCTGGTCGGCACCCTCGTCGACGGTGCCGTGGCGGCGGTGGCCGCCGCGCACGAGGCGGGGCGGGCGGATGCCGGGGATCCGGCACGGGCGCTGGCCGGGGCCACGCTGGCGACCTGGGAGGTCGCGGACCGCTATCGCATCCTGGTCGCGCTGGCCCAGCGCAGCGTGACGATGCAGGGCATCCGGGAACGTCTCGCGCCGGTGCGCGAGGCCTGTGAGGAACTGCTGGAGCGCGGGCTGAAGGAGGGCGTCTTCACCTCCCCGCTGCCCGCGCCGGCCCTGGCGTACGTCCACGAGCAGCTGGTGTTCGCGGTGATGGAGGCGGTGAACGACGGCCTCCTGGCACCCGAAGAGGCGGGCCGCTCCGCCGCGGTCACCGTACTGACCGCGGCGGGCGTACCCGCCTCTCGTGCCACCGAACTGGTGGCGAAGCTGAGCGATTGAGTTGTACTGCCTTGGATTACCGCCCGGGCGGCTGAGCGACGGGGGAGCTACTCAACCGCCCGGAGTCTGTTGCCCTCGCGAGGCCGGGCCCTGCCTCTAGGCCTTGGCCAGTTCCCTGCCTCTAGGCCTTGGCGAGTTCCTTCTCCCCGCCCTGCTCCGGCACATCCGCGACAGCGGGCCCGTGGCCGTCGTCGAGGAGGGTCTTCTCGTCGAACGGAAGGTGACCGGCGAGGACCTGGTCGACGCGCTCGCGGTCGATCTCCTTGGTCCAGGTGCCGATCAGGACCGTGGCGACGGCGTTGCCCGCGAAGTTGGTGAGGGCGCGGGCCTCGCTCATGAAGCGGTCGATGCCGACGATGAGGCCGATACCGTCCACCAGGGCCGGCTTGTGCGACTGCAGACCACCGGCCAGCGTGGCCATACCGGCGCCGGTGACACCGGCGGCGCCCTTCGAGGCGACGAACAGGAAGAGCAGCAGCGGGATCTGCTCACCGATCGACATCGGCGTACCCATGGCGTCGGCGATGAACAGCGAGGCCATGGTCATGTAGATCATGGTGCCGTCGAGGTTGAAGGAGTAGCCGGTCGGGACCGTGATGCCGACGACGGGCTTGCTGATGCCCAGGTGCTCCATCTTCGCGATGAGCCGCGGCAGCGCGGACTCGGAGGACGAGGTCGACAGGATCAGCAGGAACTCACGGCCGAGATACTTGAAGAGCGTGAGGATGTTCAGGCCCGCGATCACCCGCAGCAGCGTGCCGAGCACGATGAAGACGAACAGGACGCAGGTGGTGTAGAAGCCCAGCATCAGCAGGGCGAGATCCTTCAGCGCGTCCACGCCGGCGGAGCCCACGACCGCGGCCATGGCACCGAAGGCGCCGATCGGGGCGGCCCACATGATCATGGCGAGGATGCGGAAGACAAGACGCTGGATGTGCTCGACACCGCGCAGGACCGGCGCACCGGCGGGACCCATGGCCTGCAGCGCGAACCCGGCGAGCAGGGCGATGAGCAGCGTCTGCAGGACCTCGCCCTGGGTGAACGCGGAGATCATCGTGGTCGGGATGATGCCGAGCAGGAACTCGGTGGTGTCCTTGGCCTCCGCGTCGACCTGTGCGTGACCGGCGTCCTTGACCGCGTCGGTCACCGCGAGACCCGTGCCCGGGTCCAGGATGTTGCCGACGACGAGGCCGATGCCCAGCGCGACCATCGACATGATCGTGAAGTAGAGCAGCGCGATACCGCCGACGGCACCGACCTTGGCGGCCTTCCGTACCGAACCGATACCCAGCACGATCGTGCAGAAGATGATCGGCGAGATCATCATCTTGATCAGGTTCACGAAGCCCGTACCGATGGGCTTCAGCTCGACGGCGAAGTCCGGCGCGACCATGCCGACAAGAATGCCGATGGCGACCGCGACGATCACCGCGATGTACAGGTAATGGGTGCGGTCCCGCTTGGCGGGCGCGGCAGATGCGGTTTCGGGGGTGCTGGCGGCCACGGCTGCCCTCCTTTGACGTCTTCGTCGGATGACACCGGCGTGCGGCTCACGTCCGGGCTTTAGAGGAATGCCGTGACTATCTCCCGCCCTGTGAGGGCGGTCACCCTTCCGTTCATTTAGTTCACACTTACTGTCGGAGGCACACTGACGACATGCACATCCCGGTCCCGAGACCCCGCAGCCTTGCCGGCCAGCTCTTCGCCATGCAGGCCGTGCTGATAGCGGTGCTCGTCGCGGGGTACGCGCTCTTCACCTACGTCAGCGACCGCAGCCAGGCCGAGGACGCGGCGGGCCGCCAAGCCATGGCGGTAGCGGGCGCGGTCGCGGACTCACCGTCGGTACGGGAGGCGATCCACACCTCCGACCCCTCGGCGAAGCTCCAGCCGTACGCGCTGCGGGTGATGCACGACGCCGACGTCGACTTCGTCACGATCATGAACCGGCGCGGCACCCGCTGGACCCACCCGACGGAGTCGGAGATCGGGAAGAAGTTCCTCGGCCGGATCGACCCCGCCCTGGCCGGCGACTCCTTCACCGAGACCTACAAGGGCACCCTCGGCCGCTCGGTCCGCGCGGTCACGCCGATCAAGGAGGACGGCCGGGTGGTGGGCCTGGTCAGTGCCGGCATCAAGGTCGAGGCGATCAGCGAGCGGGCCCAGGGCCAGCTCACGGCCCTGCTGGGTGTCGCGGCGGGCGCCCTCGCACTGGGCGCGATCGGGACGTACGGCATCAACGCCCGGCTGCGCCGCCACACCCACGGCATGAATGCGACCGAGCTCAGCCATATGCACGACTACCACCAGGCCGCGCTGCACGCCGTCCGCGAGGGGCTGCTGATGCTGGACGGCCAGTACCGGGTGGCGCTGATCAACGACGGCGGGCGCGAACTGCTGGGTGTGGCCGACGAGGTGGTGGGCCGCTCGGTGGCGGAACTCGGCCTCCCGGCCCCCCTGACGGGCGCGCTCCTGGCCTCGGAACCCCGGGTGGACGAAGTGCACCTGACCACGGACCGGGTGCTGGTGGTCAACACCTCCCCGGTGTCGGGAGGAGACCGCCGAGGCACGGTGGTCACACTCCGGGACGTGACGGAACTCCAGTCCCTGATGGGCGAGTTGAACTCCGAACGCGGCTTCACCCAGGCGCTGCGCTCCCAGGCGCACGAGGCCGCGAACCGCCTCCACACGGTCGTTTCGCTGATCGAACTGGGCCGGGCCGAGCAGGCGGTGGACTTCGCCACGGCCGAACTGGAGCTGGCGCAAGCGCTCACCGACCAGGTGGTGGCGGCGGTGAGCGAACCGGTGCTGGCCGCGCTCCTCCTGGGCAAGACGGCCCAGGCGAACGAGCGGGGCGTGGAGCTCGTGGTGTCGGAGGACAGCCGCCTGGACGACGGCCTGCTGCCGCCGTCACTCCCCTCCCGGGACCTTGTGACGATCCTCGGCAACCTCATCGACAACGCGGTGGACGCGGCGCAGGGCAGCGTGGGTGCGCGGGTGACGGTGACGGCGTACACGGAAGCCGACGAACTGATGCTGCGCGTCTCCGACACGGGCGGGGGCGTGGATCCGGCGCATGCGGAGGCGGTGTTCCAACGGGGCTTCTCCACGAAGCCGGCGGGCCCGGGGGGCCGGGGGCTGGGACTGGCTCTCGTACGCCAGGCGGTCGGCCGGCATGAGGGGACGTTGACGGTGGCGGAGGCTGCCGGGGGTGGGGCGGAGTTCGAGGTTCGCGTGCCGTTGCGGGGTGGGGGGCCGGGGGAGGCCGGGGTACGGGCGTCCTCGTGGGTGAACGACGGGGAGGCGGCGCGGGAGGCCTCGCGGGGCGGCGGTATGGGGGTCGGGCGTGCGGTGGGCGCTGCGGTGTCCGAAGATGCGTCGACGACAGGTGCCGCACCGGTGGGGATCGAGCCGCGAACCCCGGGGCCGGAGGGTGCCGAACCGGAGGGCTCCGAGCGTGGGGCTCCCGCGCCGGAGGGCGCCGGTTCGCGGGGTACCGCTTCTGGAGGCGACGCATGACGACCCAGCCACAGCCGATCCGTGTCCTGGTCGTGGAGGACGACCCGGTCGCCGCGGACGCGCACGTCATGTACGTGAACCGGGTGCAGGGCTTCACTGCCGTCGGCAAGGCACACACCGGGGCGGAGGCGCGGCGCCTGCTGGACCGTACGCCGGTGGACCTGCTCCTGCTGGACCTGCACCTCCCGGACGTGCACGGTCTCCAGTTCGCCCGCTCGCTCCGGGCCGCCGGGCATCAGGCGGACGTGATCGCGGTGACGTCGGCGCGGGACCTGACGGTGGTACGGGAGGGAGTCTCCCTGGGTGTCGTCCAGTACGTCCTGAAGCCGTTCACCTTCGCCACGTTGCGGGACCGGCTGATCCGGTACGCCGAGTTCCACGCGGCGGCGGGCGAGGCGAGCGGGCAGGACGAGGTGGACCGGGCGCTGGCGACACTGCGGGCGCCCGGTCCGGCGGCGCTGCCGAAGGGCCTGAGCGCACCCACCCTGGAACGGGTGACCGTGGCGCTGCGGGACAGCGGGGAGGGACTGACGGCCACCGGACTCGCGGAGGTCGTGGGGATCTCCCGGATCACCGCCCGTCGGTACCTGGAGCACCTCGTGGACGCGGGCAGAGCGGCCCGGGCTCCGCAGTACGGGGCGGTGGGTCGGCCGGAGTTGCAGTACCGGTGGGTCAAGGGCCCGTAGGGCCGAACGGCCGCGTGTAGAGCACGACTTGGACCGCGAGCCCGATGACGCTGACCGCCTCGACGAGTGACAGCACGAGCAGCCCGGCACTGGTCTCGCCCGCCACCCAGTAGACGGCGAGCCCGGCGAGGGGCACGACACAGAAGGCGAGCAGATCGATCCCGCACTGGATGACCTTGCGCTGACGTCGGCGGGAGTCGGAGCGGTGGGCGGACTCCCAGGTGAACGCGTGCTCGACCTGGGCGAGTTGGGCGAGCTTCGGACCCAGGTCGTTGCGTATGTGCCTGCCGATCGCGGAGATCTTCTCGTCGTTGACGAGGTACGTCCACCCGAGCACGACGCACACGGGCGGGAGCGCGAGCAGCATGTCGGGGCGCTTGGCCTGCGCGGTGGCGGCGATGACGGCGGCGACGATGGTGAGGGTGACGTAGAGGAGGTTGTCGCGGAAGCCGATACGGGTCTTCTGCTCGTCCTTGAGGGTCTGGTACTCGGCGAGGAGCAGCTGGCCGGCGGTGACGTCGTGCTGGTCCGGCATGAGCTCTCCTTTGGTCCCAACGGCGTCCCTGCGCAGGTCACTTGGCCGTACCTTAAGGGAGTGACTCGACCCACTGTGGCGGTGTTGACCGCGTTGTCGCTGGAGTACACGGCCGTACAGAAGTATCTGACCGATGTGCGCAAGCGCGAGCACCAACGAGGGACCCGGGCCGAGGTAGGCCGCCTGACCGGTACGCCATGGTCGGTGGCGCTGGTGGAGATGGGCGAGGGAAATCTGACGGCCGCGGCGCTCACGGAGCGGGTGCTGTCGTGGCTGGAGCCCGAGGCGGTGTTCTTCGTCGGAGTCGCCGGGGGGCTGAAGAGCGACATCGCGTTGGGGGACGTGGTCGTGGCGACCAAGGTGTACGCGGTGCACGGGGGCAAGGAGACGCCGGACGGCTTTCTCGTACGACCGGACGCGTGGCGTGCCTCGCACCGGCTGGTCTCGGCGGCGCGGGATGCGCTGCGGGACGATCCTCGGGCGCACTTGAAGCCCATCGCTGCGGGGGATGTCGTACTGGCCGCGTCGTCATCCGCGCTTGCCGAGCATCTGCGCAGGAACTACAACGACGCCGCCGCCATCGAGATGGAGGGCGCGGGGGTCTTGAGTGCGGTCGACCTCGCGGGTGGGGACGCGTTGGTGATCCGGGGGATCAGCGACCGGGCCGAGGGGGACAAGTCCCGGTTGGACGGGGAAGGTTGGCAGCCTCGGGCGGCGGCGAGTGCGGCTTCGGCGGTGGTGGCGGTGTTGCGGGAGCTGCGGCCGTTCGGTGGGCGGGCTTCGGCGGCGGGTTCGGCGGGGGCCGATGACTCTGAGGAGGGACCCCATCGCGGGTCCGTCTACCGAGGGGACCACTTCGACTTCCGGAACAGCACCTTCAACGGGCCGTTCGTGGGCAAGCGGGTGGAACGGGGGGACGGGGAGCGGTAGACGCGGGTCCGTGCATGGGCCGGTGCCGGTCGCCACGGCTGCGTTGCCGGCGGTGCCGGCGGGGTTCACCGGGCGGGAGGAGGATCTGGCTCGGTTGATGCCGGTGCTGGATCGGGGGAGTGCGGAGTCCGATCTGCCGGTGGTGATCTGTGCGGTGTCGGGGTTGGGGGGCATCGGGAAGACGTCGTTGGCGTTGTGTGCGGCGCATCGGGCGGTGCGGGAGGGGTGGTTTCCCGGGGGGACGTTGTTCGTGGACCTTCGGGGGTATGACGAGGATCCGGTTACGGCGGATCAGGCTGTGGTGGCGTTGTTGGATGTGATGGGAGTTCGAGGGGCGGAGCTGCCGCAGACGGTGACGGCTCAGCAGGCTCTGTATCAGCGGCTGTTGGCTGAGCAGCGTCAGTCGATGCTGCTCATCCTCGACAATGCGTCGGACCCGTCGCAGGTGGCCGCGCTGTTCCCGGCAACCAACCACCACCGCGTTCTGATCACATCCCGGGATCGGCTCTCCGACCTGGATGTGCGGCTTCTTGACCTGGACGTGCTCAAGCCAGCAGCTTCGGCCGACCTCATCGAACGGTCGCTGCAGTTGGCCGATGAGAGTGACGACCGGGCCGCTCGTGAACCGGAGGCCGTCGCCGAGCTCGCCGAGTTGTGCGGGCATCATCCGCTGGCGCTGCGGATTGCGGGAGGCATGCTTCGAAAGCGCTGGTACCGAGGCATCAGGTCTCTCGTGCTCGAACTGCGCCAGTCCGAGGACCGGGCCGGAACACTGGGTGCCAGGCCGATCCTTGAGGCGGCATACAGTCAACTGCCCCAGGAACAAGCCAGGTTGCTGCGACTACTGTGCTTGGCTCCCACAGCCGAGGTCAGTGATGAGGCCGCGATGGCGCTGGCCGGTCAGGAGACCGAGCAGACTGCCCTCCTTCTGTCGGAATTGGCTTCCTCCCGACTGGTGACGCCGGTCCCGTCGGACGGGGGTGTGCGCTGGCGGTTGCATGACTTGGTGCGGGCGTTCGGGGCGCATGTGGTGACAGGGGACCCGAACTTGCACGAGGAAGGGGAGAGCGCGCGAGAGCGGCTGCTGGAGTTCTACGGACAGACAGCGGATGCGGCGGACGACCAGTTGCGTTGGCTGCCGCAGCGCAAGCAGGGTCGGTTCACCGACCGGGCGCAGGCTCTGACCTGGCTTGACGGAGAGCGAGCGGGGCTGATGGCGGCCGCGCAGTGGGCCGAGGATGACCGACACGCGTCTGCGGCGGTGTGGCTCGCCTCTTGCTTGTCGGCCTACCTGGAGTGGCGGCGATACTTCGACGACTGGATCACCATCGCGCGTACGGCTCAGGAGGCCGCACGACGCACCGGAGACCCGGGCACGGAGTCAAGTGCGTGGGACCTTCTCGGGCTCGCTCTTAGGGAGGCCGGCCGGGTGGAGGAAGCGGTCGCCGCTCACACGCACGCCCGTGACCTGTACCAAGCCGCTCACGACCGAGACGGAGAGGCAAACGCCTTGAACAACCTCGGCATCGCTTTGCGCGAGGCGGGCAAGGTCGAGGAAGCCATCGTTGCCCTCACCCGTGCCCGTGATCTGCATCGGGTCGACCGGGGAAGCAAGGAGGCGGCCGAGACGTGGGGCAACCTCGGTAACGCTCTCGAAGAGGCGGGCCGGGTACAGGAGGCGATCGACGCCCACACGCGCTCCCGAGACATGTTCCAGGACATCGGGCACCGCCACGGCGAGGGCGGGGCCTGGCACAACCTCGGTAGCGCCCTGCAGGAAGCGGGCCGAACGAAAGAAGCGGTCAAGGCGTATGGCGAGGCGCTGAAGGCCCATCGCGAATTCGAGGACTGGTATCGGACGGGGCACTCCCTCTTCAGCCTGGCCGTCGTCCGCAGAGCTCAACGCCGCATTTCCGAAGCCCGCAAGTGTTACCTCCGGGCCTCCGACGCCTACACCCGAGCCAACGCTCCCACCGAAGCCACCGAAGCCCAATCCGCCGCAGAGTCATTGACCTGACTAGACCACTCCCCCTACGTTCACCGGGCAGCCACCCGGCCACCCCCACGTGAGCCCGTAGGAGGTCATGCCCGTGCGCCCCACCGCCATCCGCTCCGTGCTCCCCCCACTCCTCGCCGCCGCCCTCACCGCCACCGCCCTCACCGCGTGCAGCTCCGGCTCCGGAAGCGACCCGGACACGTTGAAGGTCTCGTTCAAGCAGTCGACGGACAACTCCGTCAAGGTGATGGACGAGTTCCTGGCCGGCGTCAAGTCGCAGTTCGAGAAGGCTAATCCCGGCAAGAAGGTGGAGCTCGTCCCGATCAAGGCGCCGGACTCGGAGTACTACACCAAGGTCCAGCAGATGCTCCGCTCCCCCAAGACCGCCCCGGATCTGGTCTACGAGGACACGTTCCTCATCAACTCCGACATCACCAGCGGGTACTTGAAGCCCCTCGACGCCTACCTCGCCAAGTGGCCGGACTGGAACCAGTTCATCGACACGGCGAAGACCGCGGCCAAGGCCGAGGACGGGAAGACGTACGGCGTCCCGGACGGCACCGACACCCGGGGACTGTGGTTCGACAAGGGCATCTTCAGCAAAGCCGGCCTCCCCACCGACTGGCAGCCCAGGACTTGGGACGACGTCCTCGAAGCCGCCCGCACGATCAAGAAGAAGGTCCCCGACGTCACCCCCCTCAACGTCTACACCGGCAAGCCCGCAGGTGAAGCGGCCACCATGCAGGGCTTCGAGATGCTGCTCTACGGCACGAACGACGGCACCACGGACCCCCTCTACGACACCGCCACCAAGAAGTGGATCGCCGGCGGCCAGGGCTTCAAGGACGCCCTCTCCTTCGTCGGGACGGTCTACAAGGACAAGCTCGGCCCGGACGTCGAGACCGCCCTGGACCCCAACATCCAGACCATCATCCGCGGCGACCTCCTCCCCAAGGGCAAGCTCGGCATCGACCTGGACGGCTCCTGGCTCCCACAGGACTGGCTGGAGGGCAGCGGGCACGAATGGCCCGAGTGGTCCCAGAAGTTGGGCCTCGCCCACATGCCCACACAGAACGGCCAGGCCCCCGGCAAGGTGAGCATGTCCGGCGGCTGGACGTGGGCGATCCCGTCGAAGGCGGCCAACCCCGACCTGGCCTTCGACTTCATCAAGACGATGCAGACGAAGGCGAACGCCCAGAAGTGGTACGTCGCCAACTCCGGCATCGCGGTCCGCAAGGACGTCGCCGAAGACCCCGCGTACGCAGACGCCCAGCCCGGCATCAAGTTCTTCACCGACCTCGTCGCGAGCACGCACTACCGGCCCGCCTACCCGGCGTACCCGAAGGTCTCCACGGCGATCCAGGAGGCGATGGAGGGTGTGACGACGGGCGACATGTCGGTGGCGGAAGCGGCGAAGGCCTACGACGAGGAACTGAAAACGGCGGCCGACGGCAAAGTGACCGAGAAGTGAGTGACCGAGAAGTGAGCCCTCTCCCATGAGACTCACGAGGACCGCCCGCGCCCTCCCCCTCGCCCCCTCCGTGATCCTCCTGCTCCTCTTCCTGGCCGGCCCGATCGCGTACTGCGCCTACATCGCCTTCACCGACCTCCAACTCACCGGCCAGGCGCAGGAGTCGTTCATCGGCTTCGAGAACTTCCGTACGGCGTTCGGCGACGAGGCGTTCCTGAACGCGGTGTGGCTGACGCTGGTCTTCACGGTCGTGTCGGCGCTGATCGGCCAGAACACGCTGGGCCTGGCGCTGGCCGCGCTGATGCAGCGCGCGTCGAAGCCGGTGCGCACGATCGTCGGCGCGGTGGTCATCGCGGCGTGGGTGCTCCCGGAGGTGGTCGCCGGTTTCCTCCTCTACGCCTTCTTCCGCCGCGAGGGCACCCTGAACGCCATCCTCGACTGGCTCCATCTCCCCACCCAGAACTGGCTGTTCACCCTGCCGATCCTCGCGGTGTCGTTCGCGAACGTGTGGCGGGGCACGGCGTTCTCCATGCTGGTCTACTCAGCGGCGCTGAACGAGATCCCCAAGGAGATCACCGAGGCCGCGGAGGTCGACGGCGCGGGCGGCTGGCGCCGCATGTGGCACATCACCCTCCCGATGATCCGCCGCTCCATCGGCACGAACCTCATGCTCATCACCCTCCAGACCCTGTCCGTCTTCGGCCTGATCTGGGTGATGACGAGGGGCGGCCCGGGAGGCAAGAGCCAGACCCTCCCCCTCTTCATGTACGAGGAGGCGTTCCAGAAGAGCATGATCGGCTACGGCACGGCGGTGGCGCTGCTGCTTCTGGTGGTGGGCTCGCTGTTCTCGATGGTGTACGTGCGTCTGCTCCGGACGGAGGTCTGACCGCGATGGCTTCCCGAAGGTCCACAACCCATCGCCTGGCCGCCGACGCGGGCCTCCTGGTGGTGGCCGCCGCCTTCATGCTCCCGCTGGTCTGGGTCCTCCTGTCCTCGGTCGACCCGAACGCGAACCTCCGCGTGAAGCTCCCCGACGGCGTGACGCTGGACAACTTCGACGCGGTCCTGACCCCGGAGATCACGTTCACGCCACTGCTGAACAGTCTGCTGCTGTGCGGTGGGGGCACGCTGCTGACGGTGGTGTGCGCGGCACTGGCGGCTTATCCGCTGTCGCGGTTCCGGTCTCGACTGAACCGGCCGTTCCTGCTGACGATCCTCTTCGCCACGAGTCTGCCGATCACGGCGATCATGGTTCCGGTGTACGCGTTGTTCGTGCAGGTGAACCTGATCGACACCATGCAGGGCACGATCTTCTTCTTCGCGGCCTCCCAACTCCCGTTCGCCATCTGGCTGATGAAGAACTTCATGGACGGCGTACCGAAGGAACTGGAGGAGGCGGCCTGGACGGACGGGGCGTCGCCGATGCAGTCCCTGATGCGGATCGTGCTGCCGCTGATGGGGCCGGGCGTGGCGGTGGTGACGGTGTTCTCGTTCGTGATGATGTGGGGGAACTTCTTCGTCCCGTTCATGCTGCTGCTGACGCCGGACCAGATGCCGGCGAGCGTGAGCATCAATGAGTTCTTCGGGAACCGGGGGATGGTTGTTTATGGGCAGCTGGCGGCGTTTTCGGTGATCTATTCGACGCCGGTGCTGGTGCTTTATGTGGGGGTGGCTCGGCGGTTGGGTGGGGGGTTTGCGCTGGGTGGGTCTGTCAAGGGG
>NZ_JXTE01000096.1 GCF_000972385.1 Streptomyces sp. WM6386 | reverse complement strand
TCGACTGACAGTGATGATGTTCGTGGTGACGCTGCGGGTGGGTCTGACCCGTCGACTGACTGACGTTTCGACTGTCCGGTTTGGGATTTGTCGGCCCGCCGGGCGTCGCCACGCACACAGCCGGACGGGTGTTTGTGACTTCATAGGAGCTTGGTCCAGAAGCCCCGTCACTGTCTTGTCCACCCGCCCGACCGGCGCGTGCCGCCCTCGGAACGGACTCGCAAGGACGGACATGACCAGCATGACGCACGACGGCCCGAAGATCACCGGCGGAGTCGACACCCATGGCCTGACTCACCACGCCGCGGTGATCGACTCCGTGGGCCGGCACCTGGCCGACCGGGAGTTCCCTGCCACCGTCCGCGGCTACCGGGACCTGCTGGACTGGATGCGTTCGCACGGCAGGCTGAGCGCGGTCGGGGTGGAGGGCACCGGCGCCTACGGCGCCGAGCTTGCCCGGGTGCTGACCGCTGCGGGGGTCGCCGTCGTCGACGTGGACCGCCCGGACCGCAGGACACGGCGGATGAAGGGAAAGTCTGACCCGATCGACGCTTATGCCGCGGCGATGGCCGTGCTCTCCGGCCGGGCCACCGGCATCCCGAAGAGCCGGGACGGCGTGGTCGAGGCGGTGCGGGTCCTGCGGATCGCCCGCCGCAGCGCGGTCAAGGCCCGCACCCAGACGATGAACCAGATCCGGGGCCTGCTGGTGACGGCTCCGGCGATGCTGCGCGAGCAGGTCGCCGGGCTGGACCGGGCCGTGCTGATACGCACCCTGGCCCGGCTGCGGCCCGGCGACGACCTGTCCCGTCCGCTGGCCGCGACCCGGGCGGCCCTGCGCCGCCTGGCCCGCCGACACCAGGCGCTCGACGATGAGATCACCGAGCTGGACGCCGAGATCGGCCCGCTGGTGAAGCAGGCCGCCCCCGCCCTGCTGGAGCTGTTCGGTGTCGGACCTGAGACCGCCGGCCAGCTGCTCGCTTCGGCTGGGGACAACCCCGAACGGATGCGGTCCGAAGGCGCGTTCGCGCACCTGGCGGGGGTCGCTCCGATCCCTGCGTCGTCCGGCCGCACTCACCGCCACCGCCTCAACCGCGGCGGGGACCGGGCCGCAAACAACGCTCTGCACACCATCGTGCTCGTCCGCATGCGCTACGACGAACGCACCCGGGCCTATGTCGCACGGCGCACCAAGGAAGGACTGTCCAGGAGGGACATCACACGCTGCCTCAAGCGATTCGTCGCCCGCGAGGTCTATCGCGCTCTGACCACCACACCAATCGAACGAATCACTCAAACCGACCTTGCTCCTGCGGCTTGACGTCTATAGGAGCATCCACGGGAAGCGTCGCCGAGGACACGTCCGATTCCTTCAAGACCGACCGTCCCCGCCCTGCCTACGGTGGCCGCATGACTCCACGATTCGATGCCATCGGCCTGATCGTCTCCGACATGGCCGCCTCCGTCGCCTTCTACCGCCGCCTGGGGTTCGAGTTCCCCGAGGGGACCGAGCAGGAGGGGCATGTCGAGGCACAACTGCCCGGCGGGCTGCGGCTGTTGCTGGACACCGAGGAGGTGGTGCGGTCCTTCCACGCGGGCTGGCAGCCGCCTACGGGCGGCGGTCGCACGGGGCTGGCCCTGCGGTGCGACAGTCCCGCCGAGGTGGATTCGGTCTATGAGGAGTTGGTGGGCGCCGGTCATCACGGCGAGCTGAAGCCGTGGGACGCGGTCTGGGGCCAGCGGTACGCGAGCCTGCTCGACCCGGACGGCAACGGCGTCGACCTGTTCGCGCCGCTACCCGCGGCCGAGTAGCTCGGTCAGCGGCAGACCGGCCAACTCCCTGACGTCCCGCGCCAGATGGGCCTGGTCGGCGAAGCCGGCGCGAACCGCCGTCTCCGCGTACGGCACTCCGCCCCGGGCCAGGCCGAGCGCCCGCTGCAATCGCAGCACCCGGGCCAGGGTCTTGGGGCCGTACCCGAAAGCGGCGAGGCATCTGCGGTGCAACTGGCGGGCGCCGAGAGCGAGTTCGTCGGCGGTGGCGGCGACCGGTCGGCCCGCGTCGAGGGCGTCCACGACATGTCGTAGCAGAGGATCGCCAGGTTCGGCATCGGCCGCCCGCCCCAGCACCACCTCTTCGAGCCCGCTCGCCGGATCGGCGGCCGCGTTCACGCGCGCGGTGAGCCTCCGTACCTCGGCGGGCGGCCAGAGGTCGGCGAGGTCGACGCGCCGGTCGAGCAGTTCGCGGGCGGGAATGCCGAGGAGCCTGGGCGCGGTGCCGGGAAAGAAGCGGAGCCCCGCCCACGCGGTCGACGCGCCTTCGGTGACGTACGCACGTGTGTCGGGCCCGGCGACGAGCAGCCGCCCTTCGTGCCACAGCAGATCCATGCACCCGTCGGGCAGGACGCGCCCGGGGCCGGATCCGGACGGGGTATTGGTCCAGACGACGGCACCGTCGAGCCGGGAGGCCCACTCCGAGTACATATGGCTCAGGCTACGCTCGGCGCGCCCCTTCAGGGGCGCGGGGCTGTGCCGATGTGCGGCTTCCGCCGCGTGGGCGCGACCAGCCACAACCGACCGGCACCCGGCAACGCTCCTACGCCACCCTCCCCCGATGCTCCTGCGGACTCACCCCGTACACCCGCTTGAAGGCACTGGACAGCGCGAACGCACTCCCGTACCCCACCTGCCGGGCGATCGCGTCGAGCGTCGCGTCACTGTCCCGAAGACGATCCGCGGCCAGGGCCAGCCGCCAGCCCGTCAGATACGTCATCGGCGGCTCCCCCACCAACTCCGTGAACCGCCGCGCAAGAGCGGCCCGGGAGACCCCCGCCTTCGCCGCGAGGGACGCCACCGTCCACGGATGTGCCGGATCGTCCTGGACGAGTCGCAGCACCCGCCCGACGACCGGGTCCGCCATCGCCCGGTACCACGCCGGTGCCGCCGCCTCGGGCCTGGAGAACCACGCCCGCAGTGCCGCGATGACCAGCAGGTCGAGCAGCCGGTCGAGGACGACCTCCTGGCCGGGCTCGTCGCGCACGATCTCCTCCATGAGGAACGGTGTGAGCGGGCAGTCCCACACGTCGGAGGTGAGGGTGAGCAGCGGAGGCAGCGCGTCCAGTAGCCGCCCGCTGACCTCGCCCTGCCACAGATACGTGCCGATCAGCATCACGGCCGACCCGTCGAGCCGGTCGCCCCAGGTCCGTACGCCCAGGTCCATGGAGCCGTTGAGGGCGGGCCCGTCCGGGTAGTGGCACTCGGCGCCCGGCAGGATCACCGCCTGTGGTGCGGTGCCGGGGTCGTCGGCGCAGGTGTACGGGTCGGGGCCGCGGGCGATGGCGAGGTCGCCGGCCCGCAGCCGTACCCGCTCTCCCGTGTCCGGCGTGATCCACGCCTCGCCGCGGATCATGAGCATGACGGTGAGGGGGGCGCGGTCCTCGATGCGTACGCACCAGGGGGGTTCGAAACACGCTCGGATCATGAAGGCGCCCCGCGCGCGGGGGCCCTCCAAGAGGCCTGCGAGAGCGTCCATGCGGCCAGCGTAGACGGCCGCGTATGGGAATGAGCCGTTCAGCGATGGGGTATTGGGGCGTGCGGCCGTTGACTTGGGGCATGGCAGACAACACGGCGAAGAAGACAGTGGTGGTGACCGGCGCCTCGGGTCGTACGGGCAGCCGGGTGGCTCAGGCGGTAGGGGCGGCGGGGTTCGAGGTGCGGGCCGCGTCCCGGGCGCAGGGCTTCGACTGGGAGAACCCGACGACCTGGGCGGAGGCCCTGCGGGACGCGGACGCGGCGTATCTGATGTACCCGTCCGACGTCGGCTCTCCTGCGGCGGCCGAGGGTGTGGGGGCGCTCGCCCGGGAGGCGGTCGGGCTCGGCGTACGGCGGCTGGTGCTGCTGTCGGCGCGGGGTGAGACGCAGGCGCTGGCGACGGAGGAGGCGTTGAGGTCGTCGGGGGCCGAGTGGACGGTCGTACGGGCGTCGTGGTTCTCGCAGAACTTCAGTGAGGGGCCGCTGGTGGCGGAGTTGCGGCGGGGGGAGCTGGCGTTTCCGGCGGGTGAGGTTCCGGAGCCGTTCCTCGATGTGCGGGACATCGCGGATGTGGTCGCGGTGGCGCTGGCGTCCGGGGACGCCTATGTGGGGCGGACGCTGGAGCTGACGGGGCCTCGGTTGCTGTCGTTCCGGGAGGCGGTCGCGGAGATCGCCGAGGCCGCCGGGAGGGAACTGGCGTACATCCCGGTTCCGGCGCGGGAGTACGGGGAGGCGCTGGTGGGGTTCGGGGTGCCGGCCGAGGAGGCGGAGTTCCTGGTGGAGGTGTTCGAGGGGCTGCTCGACGGGCGGAACGCGCGTCTCACGGACGGGGTCCGGGAGGTGCTCGGGCGTGCGCCTCGGGAGTTCGGGGACTTCGTTCTGGAGGCTGCGGCGGCGGGGACCTGGAAGTCGTAGTGGGGGTGCACGAGGTACGGGGGCCGTGGGTCGTGTGTGGTTGCTCGCGCCCACGCGGCGGTAGCCGCACACCGACACGGCCCCGCGTCCCTGGGCTTGCCCGGCAGCCCGGCAGCCCGGCGACTTCTAGGAACCGTCCTCCTTGTGCGGCGGATGCGTGTTCTTCACATGCGTGCGCAGACGGGACGTCACATCCTCCGGCGGCAGGAACCGCGACCACCGCTCGGGGAACTCCGAGGGCATGTCGGGGTCCTCCGGGTCGATCTTGTGGTGGGCCGCGGCTCGTGCGACGTACTCGGCGACCTGCGCCTCGCGGACCCGTTCGTTCGCGGCGCGGGCCGCGGCCGTCGCGGCGGCCGGCCAGACGCGGTCGATCGCGGCGTTGACCGCGGCGCCGACGAGGACGGCGAAGGCGGAGACGCCGATCCACAGCATCACGGCGACGGCGGCGGCGAGGGAACCGTAGATCGACGCGCCCTCGATGGTGTTGGTGAGGTAGATGCGCAGCAGGAAGCTGCCGAGCACCCACATGGCGAGGGCGACCAGTGCGCCGGGCACGTCCTCGATCCAGGGGGAGCGCACGGGTACGGACACGTGGTAGAGCGTGGTCAGGAAGGCGATCGACAGGAGCATCACCACCGGCCAGTACAGGACCTGTACGAGGGTCTCCGACCACGGAACGATCCGCACCACCGCGTCCGGGCCCGCGACCATCAGCGGCAGCGCGATGGAGCCGATCAGCAGGGCCGCGAGGAAGAGCAGGAACGCCACGAGTCGGGTCTTGACGATCCCCCGGACGCCGTCGAGGCCGTACATGACGGTGATGGTGTCGATGAAGACGTTGACCGCGCGGGAGCCGGACCACAGGGCGAAGAGGAAGCCTATGGAGATGACGTCGGGGCGGCCGCCGTTCATCACGTCGTCGAGGATCGGCTGCGCGATCTGCCGTACGCCCTTGTCGGACAGGACGGTGCGCGAGGCCTCCAGGAGGTTGGCCTCCAGGCTGCTGATGCTGTCGGTGCCGGTCCAGTCGTCGACGTAGCCGAGCAGGCCGATCATGCTGAGCAGCAGTGGCGGCACGGACAGCAGGGTGAAGAACGCGGCCTCGGCCGCGAGGCCCAGGATGCGGTACTCCATGCACGAGTTGACGGTGTCCTTGAGCAGCAGCCAGGCGGTCCTGCGCTTGGAGACGTCCCGATAGAGGGCACGGGCCCGGTGGAGGCGGCCGGAGGGGGGCCGCTGGGGGGATTCACTTGCTGGCTGCACGCCCTAAAGGTATCCGTCGCGGGAGGCTGCACTCATCCCCCGGGTGGGCACCGGGCCCATGTGAGCACGTAGGCGATTCGAACCGTTTTCCTGTCATGTCCGCGTTGGCCGAAATGTTCGGTCAGTGATGTGAACACCCCGGTCCGGAAATTCCCAGGGTTCGGAAACAGGCCAATGACCGGAAATCTCTTGAAGCGTTCATGAATCTGCCGAAACAATCCTGATTGCATTCGTTGCGTATGCCGAGGATCACTCGGGCGCACACGACACGGGGGAATTCACGGGTCACTGACCATGACCTTTTCCAGCCGCGTTGCCTGTGACTCGCCCTTTTCCGCGGCCACTCTCATCACATTCGGAACACGTCGCACCGCATTTCTCACTGCCCCCGGGGAACTGCACCAATCACCGAGGAGCTCTCTGTGCCGAACGGCACTGAACGTGTTCTCGCGGAAGTCCTGGCCGGTGTCGTCCAAGTGGACCATGTACCGCCCGACAGCCACTTCTTCGAGGATCTCTGCGCCAACTCTCTCGTGATGGCCCACTTCTGCGCCCGGGTCAGGAAACGCCCGGGCCTGCCGTCCGTGTCGATGCGGGACGTCTACGGCCATCCGACCATCCGCAGCCTGGCGGCCGCGCTCGATCAGGCCCCCGAACCCGCCGTGGCCAGGGCCGAGGAGCCGCCACCGCCGCCGGGCAGCACCCCCCGCTACGTCCTGTGCGGCGCCCTTCAACTGCTGGTCTTCGGCCTGTACTGCGTGCTCGCCGGGGCCGTGACCGCCCGCGGCTACGAGTGGGTCTCCGCCGGCGCCGGAGCCGTCGGGATCTATGGGCGCTCGACGGTCTTCGGCGGCGGTCTCTTCCTCGGCGCGTGCGCCGTGCCGGTGGCGGCCAAGTGGCTGCTGGTCGGACGGTGGCGGGAGACCGAGTTCCCGGTCTGGAGCCTGGCGTACGTCCGTTTCTGGACCGTGCGGGCACTGGTGCAGGCCAGCCCGATGGCACTGTTCGTCGGCAACCCGCTCTACGTGCTCTATCTGCGGCTGCTCGGCGCCCGCATCGGACCGGGCGTGACAATCCTGTCCCGCTCCGTGCCGGTCTGCACCGACCTGCTGACGATCGGCGCCGGCACGGTGATGCGCAAGGACTCCGCCTTCCTCTGCTACCGGGCGCACAAGGGCCTGATCCAGACAGGACCGGTCACCCTCGGCCGGGACGCGTTCGTCGGCGAGAAGACCGTCCTGGACATCGGCACCTCCCTGGGCGACGGCGCCCAGCTCGGCCACGCCTCCGCCCTGTACGGCTGCGCCACGGTTCCCGCCGGCCACCGATGGCACGGCTCCCCGGCCCGGCCCACCGACGTCGACCACCTCCGCGTCCCCCCGGCCCGCTGCTCCACCCCGCGCCGGGCCGGGTACGCACTGGCCGCGCTGCTCCAGACGCTCCTGCTGTACGCCCCGCTCGCGATCGGCGGCACCTGTCTGCTGCTCACCATGGGGCCCGGCCTGGACGTGCTGCTGACCCCGGACTCCCAGGACCTGACGTCGGCGGCGTTCTACGGCGAGGCGCTCGGCCTGTCGATCGGCACCTTCCTGGCGTTCGTCGTCCTCGGACTCGCCACCGTGACCCTGGTGCCGCGGGCGCTCAAGCCGCTGCTGCGCGCGGACCGGACGTATCCGCTGTACGGCTTCCACTACTCCGTGCACCGCGCGATCGCCCGCCTGACCAACATCAAGTTCTTCAAGTGGCTGTGCGGCGACAGCTCGTACATCGTCCACTATCTGCGGTCCATCGGATACGACCTCTCGCACGTGGAGCAGACCGGTTCCAACTTCGGTACGGAGGTGCAGCACGAGACGCCGTACCTGGCCACGGTGGGCAGCGGCACGATGGTCGCCGACGGGCTGTCGATCCTGAACGCCGAGTACTCGGGTACGTCCTTCCGCGTCGCCCGCGCCACGATCGGGGCGCACAGCTTCCTCGGCAACCACATCGCCTACCCGGTGGGCGGGCGCACCGGTGAGAACGTCCTCCTCGCGACGAAGGTGATGGTCCCGCTCGACGGCGAGGTCCGCGAGGGCGTGGGGCTGCTCGGCTCGCCCAGCTTCGAGATCCCGCGCACCGTGGAGCGCGACACCCGCTTCGACCACCTGCGCGAGGGCGCCGAACTGGACCGCCGCCTCACCGCGAAGAACCGTTTCAACCTGCGCTCGATGGGGCTGTTCCTGTTCATCAGGTGGCTGCACTGGTTCGCGCTGATGGTCATCGGGTTCGCCGCGATCGACCTGTACCCGCGGGTCGGGGTGTTCCTGATCGGCCTGTCCCTGATGGCGGCCCTGCTGTTCAGTATCGCTTACTACGTCCTGGTGGAGCGGCTGCTGTGCCGCTTCCGGCCGCTGCGGCCGCTGCTGTGCTCGATCTACGACCCGCGCTTCTGGCAGCAGGAGCGGCTGTGGAAGGTGCCCGACAACCACCTCGTCGTACTGAACGGCACCCCGTTCAAGAACACCGTCTGGCGGCTGCTGGGCGTACGGGTCGGCCGCCGGGTCTTCGACGACGGCGCCTCCATCACCGAGCGCACCCTCGCCGCTATCGGCGACGACTGCACGCTCGGCGCACACACCAAGGTGCAGGCCCATTCGCAGGAGGACGGCACCTTCAAGTCCGACCACATCACGATCGGCGCCGGCTGCACGCTCGGCACCGGCGCACTCGTCCACTACGGCGTCTCGATGGGCGACGGCGCCGTGCTCGCCCCCGACTCCTTCCTGATGAAGGGCGAGGAAGTGCCGTCGCGGGCGCACTGGGGCGGAAATCCCGCGGTGGGGAGGTAAGGCCATGAACACGATCCCGCAATGGACCCTCGACCCGAGGCCCGGCACCGCGGTGTACGAAGTCCCGCTGCCGGAGGGCCTGTCGGTCGACGCACAGGCCGTACGGGCCGCACACGACAGGGTGCTCGCCACCTTCTCCGCGGACCGCGACGACACCGTGCTCCACGTCGCCGTCACCGGCCGCACGCTGCGTCTGCGCTACCGCACCGACGTCCTCGACCGCGAGGCCGCCGCCCGGATCGCCGGCTACCACCTGACCGCCCTCACCACACCGGTACGGCGCAGCCTGCTGTCCGAGGCCGAACTCCACTCCCAGCTGGAGGAGTTGGCGGGACCGCGACGCGCACTGCCGGACCGGCGGGTGCATGAGCTGTTCGAGGAGCGGGCGAAGGCCCATCCCGACGCCGTGGCCGCCGTGGAAGGGGGCAGGCAGTGGACGTACGGCGAACTCAACTCCCGGGCGAACCGCATCGGCCGGGCCCTGCTGGGGCACGGACTGCGACCCGAGGGCGTCGTCGCCGTCATCATGGAGCGCGACCTCGACTGGCTGGCCGCCGTGCTGGGCGTCCTCAAGGCGGGCGGCGTGTATCTGCCGGTCGAGCCGCACTTCCCGGCCGGACGCATCCGGGCGATCCTCACCCGCGCCGACTACAACCTGATCCTCACCGAGGACTCCGTGGCGGCCGCCTACGAGGAGGGCCACGCCGATACCGACCTCGGCGTCCCCGTCGCGGCGGACCAACTGGCCTACATCTACTTCACGTCGGGCTCCACAGGCGAGCCCAAGGGCGCGATGTGTGAGCACGCCGGATTCGTCAACCACGTCCTCGCCAAGCTGGAGGACCTGGACATCGGCCCCGGGCAGGTGGTCGCGCAGACCGCGCCGCAGTGCTTCGACATCTCCCTGTGGCAGCTGCTGGCCGCGCTGCTGGTGGGCGGACGGACGCTGCTGGTCGGGCAGGACACGATCCTGGACGTGCCGCGGTTCGTGGACACGATCGAGCGCGGCCGGGTCAATGTGCTCCAGGTGGTGCCGTCGTATCTGGAGGCGGTACTGGCCGAGTTGGAGCAGCGTCCGCGTGAACTGCCGCATCTGCGGCGGGTGTCGGTGACCGGGGAGGCGGTGAAGAAGGATCTGGTGGAGCGCTGGTTCGCGGCCCGGACCGGGATCCCGCTCGTCAACGCCTACGGTCTGACGGAGACTTCGGACGACACCAACCACGAGGTCATGGACCGGGTGCCCGACGAGGCACGGGTCCCTCTCGGGCGGCCGATCGCCAACGTGCGGATCTACGTCGTCGACGAGCAGTTGATGCCCGTGCCACTGGGCGCGCCCGGCGAGATCGTCTTCTCCGGGGTGTGCGTGGGCCGCGGATACGTCAATGATCCCGAGCGGACCAAGGCGGCGTTCGCCGAGGACCCGTACCGGCCCGGCGAGCGGCTGTATCGCAGCGGGGACCACGGGCGCTGGCTGCCCGACGGGAAGCTGGAGTTCCTCGGCCGCCGGGACACCCAGGTGAAGATCCGCGGCTTCCGCATCGAGATCGGTGAGATCGAGAACGCGCTGCTGCGGGTGCCCGGCGTCCGGGACGGGGCGGTGGTCGTCGTACGGGGGACGCAACTGGTGGCGTTCTGCACCGGGTCGGCGCCGGTCGACGCGGGTGTCGTACGGGAGAGGCTGGCCGCCTCGCTGCCCGCGTACATGGTCCCGTCGGTCGTGCACTGGCACCGGCGGCTGCCGCTGACCGCCAACGGCAAGACCGACCGGCGCACGCTCACCGCGCTCGCCGAGGACCTCGACACGCGAACGGACGGACCCAGTACGCCGGTTGAGCACCGGCTGGCCGCCGCCTGGGCCGAGGTGCTCGGGATCCCGGCCGACCGGATCGGCCGGCACGACCACTTCTTCGACCGCGGCGGCACCTCGCTGGCCGCCGTGAAGCTGGCGATCGCCCTGGACCGGGCGATCACCCTCAAGGACGTCACCCGCCACCCGGTCCTCGCCGACCTCGCGGGTCTGCTCGACCGAACCGCCTGAAAGGAAGCACCTGATGCCGCTCTCCACTGCGACCGGCCGTCCCCCGCTGCTGCAGGCCGAGCCCGGCCGTGCCCCGGAGGCCTGGTCGGCCGAGCACCGCGACGAACTGCGGGCCGCCGTCGCCGAACACGGCTGCCTGCTGGTCCGCGGCCTCGGCCTGAGCGACCCCGGCTCCACGGCCGCCGTCCTCACCCGCCTGGCCGACTCCCTGATGCCCGACCGGGAGCCCTTCGCGCCCCGGCGCAGCTACACCGACGGCGTGTACTCCTCCTCCAAATGGCCGCCGAACCAGCAGATGTGCATGCACCACGAGATGAGTTACGCCCTGGAGTTCCCCGCCCTGCTCCTGTTCGCCTGTCTGGAGGCGCCCGCGTCCGGCGGTGCCACCGCGCTCGCCGACTCCCAGGCCGTGTTCGACGCGCTGCCGCCGGAGCTGACGGGGAGGTTCGAGCAGGAGGGCTGGGTGCTGACGCGGACGTACCACGACGAGATCGGGGCGTCGGTCGCCGAGGCCTTCGGCACCGACGACCGCGCCGCGGTCGAACGCTACTGCCGTGCCCAGGCCATCGACTTCGCCTGGCAGCCGGACGGCTCCCTGCGCACCCGGCAGCACCGCGGCGCCGTGCTCGACCACCCGGGGAACGGCCGCCGTTGTTGGTTCAACCAGGTCGCCTTCCTCAGCGAGTGGACGATGGAGCCCGAGGTGCGCGAGTACCTGGTGGAGGTCTACGGGCCGGACGGGCTGCCCTTCAACACCCGCTTCGGCAACGGCGATCCGCTCGGCGAGGACGTCGTCCGCACGATCAACAAGGTGTACGACACGCACACCGTGCGTGAGCCGTGGCGCTCCGGCGATCTGCTGCTCGTCGACAACATCCGTACGGCACACGGCCGGGAGCCGTTCGAGGGCCCGCGCGAGGTGCTGGCCGCGCTGGCCGATCCGGTACGGCGTGCCGACCGCGAAGTGAGGACCGTATGACCACCCTGACCGCACCGCCGTTCGCCGTGATCTCCGGCAGCCAGGTCCAACAGGCCCTGCACGGGCGGGAGTCGGAGATCGCCGATCTGGTCGAGGCCGTGTACCGGCTGCACGGCACGGGCGACTGCGTGAACCCGCCCTCGTACTTCCTGCGTTTCCCGGACCGCCCGACGTCCCGGATCATCGCGCTGCCCGCCTCGCTCGGCGGCCCGCTGCGGGTGGACGGCCTGAAGTGGATATCGAGCTTCCCGGAGAACACCCTCTCGGGCCTCCCCCGCGCGTCGGCGGTCCTGATCCTCAACGACCCCGACACCGGCTACCCGTACGCGTGTCTGGAGAGCTCGGTCATCAGCGCCACCCGCACCGCGTCCTCCGCGGCTCTGGCGGCCGACCGTCTCAGCAGTGGCAGGACCCGCCCGACCCGCGTCGGCTTCATCGGCACCGGCCTGATCGCCCGCTACGTCCACACCCATCTCACCGGCACCGGCTGGGAGTTCGAGGAGACGGGCGTGCACGACCTGTCCCCGAAGAGCGCGGCCGGGTTCCGCGGCTACCTGGAGCGGTCGGGATCGAAGGGCCGCGTGCAGGTCCACGACGACCCCGAAACCCTCATCCGCTCCTGCGACCTGCTGGTCTTCGCGACGATCGCGGGGAAGCCCCATGTGCACGACCCGTCCTGGTTCACCCACCACCCCCTGGTGCTGCACGTCTCACTGCGCGACCTCGCCCCCGAGATCCTGCTCGCGTCCGCCAACTTCGTCGACGACGTCGAGCACTGTCTCAAGGCGGACACCTCCCCGCACCTGGCCGAACAGCTCACCGGCAGCCGGGACTTCATCGACGGCACGCTCGACGACGTACTGACCGCACGCGTCACCGTGCCCGCCGACCGGACCGTGGTGTTCTCACCCTTCGGCCTGGGCGTGCTCGACCTCGCGGTCGGCAGGTTCGTCCACGACGAAGTGGCCGGGCGGGGGGAACTGCACGTCATCGACGGGTTCTTCCACGAGCTGCGCCGGTACGGCTGAGCCACGCGCGCACGTGGCGCACGGAATCAAACAGGGGGAACGGCATGCCCGTCATATCCGATCCGGCCCAGTTCAACGAGGAGGAGCTGTACGTCGACCTACGATCCGCGCTCGGCCTTCCGCTGTACCTGAAGTGCGAGGGCTTCAACTTCGCCGGGTCCATCAAGATGAAGGCCGCGACCGAGATGGTGGACGCCGCCGAACGCGAGGGGCTGCTGCGGCCCGGCTCGGTCCTGGTCGAGTCGTCGTCCGGGAACCTGGGCGTGGCGCTGAGCGTCATCGCGGCGAGCCGGGGCTACCGGTTCCAGTGCGTGACCGACGTGCGCTGCAACGAGGCGAGCGTCCGGCTGATGGAGTCGCTCGGCAGCCGGGTGCACATCATCGAGGAACCGGACACCCACGGGGGTTTCCTGGGCGCGCGGATCGCGTACGTGCGCAGGCTGTGCGCCTCCGACGACCGGTACGTGTGGCTCAACCAGTACACCAACCAGGGCAACTGGAAGGCGCACTACCGCACCACGGCCCCGGCCATCGCCCGCCGCTTCCCACGCCTTGACGTCCTGTTCGTCGGCGCCGGCACCACCGGCACGCTGATGGGCTGCGCCCGCTGGTTCTGGCAGTGGCGCCGCCGCGTCCACATCGTCGCCGTCGACAGCATCGGCTCGGTCACCTTCGGGGGCCCGCCCGGCCGCCGCATGATCCCGGGCCTGGGCACCAGCGTGCCGCCACCGCTGCTGGACATGTCGTACATCGACGACGTGGTCCGGGTGCGGGAGACGGACACGGTACGGATGTGCCGCAGCCTGGCACACCGGGGGTTCCTGTTCGGCGGCTCGACGGGAACGGTGGTGAGCGGGGCGGGCCAGTGGCTGGACCACCACGGACGGCGGGGCCTGACGGCGGTGGCGATCGCCCCGGACCTGGGCGAGCGATACCTGGACACGGTCTACCGAGAGGATTGGCTCACGGAAGGAGCGGAGTCCGAACTGGCGGGCCTGATGGCAGCGCCCCGCTAGGGGCGCGGGGCTGTATCGATGTGCTGCTATCGCCGCGATGGGGGTCCCTCCCGCTCGAGCGAAGCCGAGAGTGGGGGAGCGACAAGCCACATCTGACCCGCACCCGCCGAACGACTTCACACCCCCACGGCGGGTAGGTTCCCCACATGGCAGGCACCACGCACACTGTGACGAACCAGCCCCCGCCCCTGATCGGCCACGACGTCTACACAGCCGACAAAGCCCTGGTGGCAGCCGTGGAGCGCCACACGGAACCCGACCTCCTGGACGAAGTCCACAGCGAGCTGTCGGCCCTCGGCAAAACCTCCGGCTCCGCCCAGGTCCAGGAATGGGGCGCACAGGCCAACGAGAACCCACCCCGCCTGAGGACCCACGACCGCTACGGCCACCGCGTCGACGAAGTCGACTTCCATCCCGCCTGGCACCGCCTCCTCGGCAAGGGCGTCTCCGCCGGCCTCACCGCCGCCTGGACCCGCCCCGCCGGCCACGTCCGACGAGCCGCCGCGTTCCTGATCTGGACCCAGGTGGACGCCGGCAACCTCTGTCCCCTGTCGATGACCCATGCCGCCGTCCCCGCGCTCCGTACGGACCCCGCCCTCGCCGACGAGTGGGAGCCCCGTCTGACCTCGATGGTCTACGACCGTGAGCTGCGCCCCGCGCACCAGAAGGCGGGCGCCCTGTTCGGCATGGGGATGACGGAGAAGCAGGGCGGCAGCGACGTACGGGCGGGCACCACCCGGGCCACCCCGCTGGCCGAGGACGGCACCTACGAGCTGACCGGCCACAAGTGGTTCTGCTCGGCCCCCATGTCCGACGGCTTCCTCGTCCTCGCCCAGGCCCCCGACGGCCTCACCTGCTTCCTCGTCCCGCGCGTCCTGGACGACGGCACCCGCAACCCGTTCCGCATCCAGCGTCTCAAGGACAAGCTCGGCAACCGCTCCAACGCCTCCGCCGAGGTCGAGTTCGACGGCACCTGGGCGCGCAGGGTCGGCGAGGAGGACCGAGGGGTGCGGACCATCATCGACATGGTCGCGGCGACCCGGCTCGACTGCGTGCTCGGTTCGGCGGGTCTGATGCGGCAGGCCGTCACCCAGGCCGTCCACCACTGCACGTACCGCGATGCCTTCGGCGGCAAGCTCGTCGACAAGCCTCTGATGCGCAACGTCCTGGCCGATCTCGCCCTGGAGTCCGAGGCGGCGACCACCCTCGCGCTGCGGCTCGCGGCGGCCTACGACGACGACGGCGAGCAGGAGCGGGCGTTCCTGCGGATCGCGGTGCCGGCCGCCAAGTACTGGGTGACCAAGCGCTGCCCCCCGGTGACCCTGGAGGCCGCCGAGTGCCTGGGCGGCAACGGCTACGTCGAGGAGTCGGGCCTGCCCCGGCTGGTGCGCGAATCCCCGCTCAACTCGATCTGGGAGGGCGCCGGCAACATCCAGGCCCTGGACGTCCTACGGGCCCTGCAACGAGAGCCGGCGGCCCTGAACGCCTACCTCCAGGAGGTCGGCAAGGCCCGCGGCGCCGACCACCGCCTGGACGGCGCGATCAAGAACCTGCTGACGGAACTGGCCGACCTGGAGGGCATCGAGGCCCGAGCCCGACGACTCACCGAGCGACTCGCGCTCGTACTCCAGGGCTCGCTGCTGGTCCGTTTCGCACCACCGGAGGTAGCCGACGCCTTCTGCGCGTCCCGCCTGGGCGGAGACGCAGGCACGGCGTTCGGCACTCTGCCCCACAGTCTGCCGTTGGCTTCCATCGTGGAGCGAGCCCGACCGACCTAGGGGCGCGGGGAACTGCGCGACCAGCCACAACCGGCCCGCAGACGCCAACGCACCTCAAGAGGCACCCCGGGACGCGAACCTGCCCGACCGCCGGAGGTAGGTGGTAGGGGGTGGTGCTGCGCCGACACGGCACCACCCCCGCCTTGGCCCGTTCGAGGCCGCGAACGCCGCTCGGGACGGCGTCGCTCAAGTTTCAAACAAGGCAGGGCCGTCCACCAGGGTTGCAGGGGGTTGCAACTTGCTGCTGACTGTGGCCGGACTGTGTCCCTCCGCGAGGGCCGAAAGGCACTATGAGACGGACAGTCAGGACGGACGTCGCACACGTGGCCGAAAAGCAACGAGCAACCGGTTGTCCGCAGCCCCTCATCAGCCCATCCGGGAGGATCCCGTGGCGCACCCGCAGACGGACGTCACCCAGCTCGCCGCCGTGGACGCGGCGCGTGCGGCACGGGTGCTCAGCGACGTGCGCTCCGCCACGCTCTCCGGGCAGCGGGCCCCGGTCGCGCCCCGTCCCGTGATCGAGCAGTCCTGGGGGCGGATGCTGCGCGGCGGGGTCGATCCCGACCATGACTTCCGGGCCGGGCCGCTGTCCCGGGAGGAGGTGCAGCGGCGGCGTGAGACCTCGGTGCTGCGGCACGTCCTGCCGGTGCTGCGGCAGGGGCTGGTGTCGGTCGCGGACGCCGCCCACCACATCATGGTGGTCGCCGACGAGGAGGGCCGGGTGCTGTGGCGGGAGGGCAGTTCCCCGGTGCTGCGCAAGGCCGACGGGACCGGCTTCGAACTCGGCGCGGACTGGCGGGAGAACGTCGTCGGCACCAACGGCATCGGCACCCCGGTGGTGGCCCGCCGGCCGGTGCAGGTCTTCGCCTCCGAGCACTTCGTGCGTTCGCAGACCTCCTGGACCTGCACCGGGGCGCCGATCACGGACCCGCGGGACGGCCGGCTGATCGGTGTGGTGGATGTGAGCGGACCGCTGGACACGATGCATCCGGCGACCCTCGCCTGGGTCGACTCGGTGGCCAAGCTCGCCGAGGCCCGGCTGCGGGAGCTGCACCAGGCCTCCCTCGAGCAGCTGCGCGCGGTGGGGGCGCCGGTGCTGGCGCGGCTCGGCGGCCGGGCCCTGGTGGTGGACGGGGACGGCTGGACGGCCGCGGTGACCGGGATGCCGTACCAGAACCGGATCGGGCTGCCCAAGTCGCCGACGGCGGGCCGACGGTGGCTGCCGACGCTGGGTCTGTGCTCGGTGGAGCCGCTCGGCGGGGGCTGGTTGGTGCGGGCGGCGGCGGAGCCGGTGCCGGAGGGCACCACCCGTATCGTCCTGGATCTGTCGCAGCCGCGCCGCTGGTCGGTGACGGTGTCCGGGATCGCCGGGTCGTGGAGCCATGAACTGAGTCCGCGGCACGCCGAGTTGCTCTATCTGCTGGCCGTGCACCGGGGCGGTCGCAGTGCGGCGGGCCTGGCCGAGGACCTGTTCGGCGACGCGGAGCGCAGGGTGACGGTGCGCGCGGAGATGTCCCGGGTTCGCCGGTATCTCGGGGGACTTCTGGAACACCGGCCGTATCGTTTCTGCGAAGGTGCGGAGGTCGAGGTCCTGCGCCCCGCCGACCCGCACGATCTGCTGCCGCACTCCACGGCACCCGCGGTGACCGGCAAGCGGTTGCCCGTACCCCTGCCCTGAGGCACCCAACAGGCGGCATCTTTCGCATATTTGCAGGGTCTTCGTCACCGGCAGGGTCCGACTGCCGTAGCATCCCTCTACGGGCCACCCCACCTGCTCCTTGGTCAACGTACGGATCACCAGGCGCAGTTGGCCCGCCTCGGGAGGACGACATGATGCAGCGCGGCAGACACCGCAGGCAGAAGCGGGGCAGAGCGGCACGCGCCTTCCTGGCCGGGACCGCCCTCGCGCTCACCGCCGCCGCCACGATGATCAGTGCCTCACAGGCCACGGTCGCCGACGAACCCGGGGCACTGAAGCCGCTCGCCACGTCCGCCGAGACGGACGTACTGCGCCTGCGGGAGCACCTGGAGCCGCAGCGCAGCCTCGACCGGCTCGCCTCCGCGATGGGCACACCGGTCGGCGTCAGCGCCGTCCTCGACAGCGCCGACCACTCGCTGCGGACCGCCGCCGACTGCACCGCCACCGAGCGCGAGGCGCTGCCCGTCGAACCGGCCGCCACCCGCGCGTACTGCTGGGACGCCGCCGACACCCGGTCCTGGCGGGCCGGCGCGGTCACCACCTCGGGCGACGCGGACGACGACGGTCTGTGGGGACAGAACCGGGTGATCCTCTCCGCCTGGTCGCAGGGCGCCCATGATCTGGCCCGGGTGGCGTTCATCGACGCCAACGACCTGGAGCGTCCCACCTACTCCTGGGTCCTGCTCACGGTCCCGGTCGACGGCGGCCGCGACTACCGGGCCCTCGACTCCCGGATCTCCGGCATGGTCTGGTACCAGGACAAGCTGCTGGTGACCGCCGCCGAGGGGCTGTACGTGTACGACATGGACCGCGTCCAGCGCACCACGGTGGACAGCCCCGCCGTCGGCCGCGTGGACGGCGGCTGGGCAGGGCACGGCAGCCGCTGGGTCCTGCCCGCGGTCGGCACCTACAGCCTGGCCGGCGGGAAGGCCGCCGCCCAGCCCGACTATCTCTCCCTGGACCGCAGCACCTCCCCCGACAGCCTGGTCGCGAGCGAGTGGGTCTCCACGGACGACGACCGGGACGTCCGGCTGTGGCGCTACGACTTCAGCGCCGCCTCCGACCGCGCCGGCCTCCTCACCACCGACCCCGCCGGGTACACCCGGGTCGACGAGGCGTACGAGACGAAGGCGGCCGGCGTCGGCGCCGTGCTGTCGTACGGCTCGAACTGGTACCTCGGCCGTGCCACCGACGCGGACGGCGGTCACGGGACGCTGTGGCGGCAGAGCGCGACCGGCGCGCGGGCCGCCCGGTGCGGCACCGACGAGACCCGCCAGTGCTGGAGCACCGAGTCGGAGTCCCTCTCCTACTGGGAGGCGACCGGCGAGGTCTGGTCCCAGTCGGGCCGGGTGCTGTTCGCCATGCCGCTGGCGTCGGTCGACAGAGCGCTGGGCTAAGCGCTCCGCGGGAAGTGCCGCGATGCGCCGTCGGCCGTCCGCGGCGCCGTCGTGGCTGGTCGCGCCCCGCGGCGGAGCCGCATATGGAAACGGCCCCGCGCCCCTTCAGGGCGCTGGCGAACCGTAGAGGACTTCACCCGACCCGCTCAGGGCCCGCCGGGCGGATCACGGGGCGCGTTCGACAGACGATCGGGCCGGATGGTTCCCTGGCGGGCATGGCCAACATCCCCGTGACCACCTGGTCCCTGGAACAGACCGACCCGACCGACGTCCTCCCGGCCGCCGGGCCGGCCGGGGACGTCGAGATCGTGCGCTCCGAGGTCCCTTCCCCCGAGTTCAGCCGCTTCCTGTACGCCTCAGTCGGCGGCGACATCCTCTGGATCGACCGGCTCGGCTGGACGTACCCGCAGTGGGAGGAGCACCTGGGCCGGCCCGGCGTGGAGACGTGGGTGGCGTACGACCGGGGCACGCCCGCGGGGTACGTGGAGCTGGAGCCGCAGGACGACGGGGTCGTGGAGATCGTCTACTTCGGGCTGGTCCCGGCCTTCCGGGGCCGCCGGATCGGCGGCCACCTGCTGTCGTACGGCGCCGCCCGCGCCTGGGACCTCGCGGACCGCTGGCCGGGGCTGGCATCGACGAAGCGGGTCTGGCTGCATACGTGCAGCCTGGACGGCGAGCACGCCATGGACAACTATCTGCGCCGGGGCTTCAAGCTCTTCGACACCAAGGTCGAGGAGGAGCCCGACGTGGCCGCTCCGGGACCCTGGCCGGGCGCCTACCCGGCCTGACCTGCCCAGACAAGACTCCGCGCACAGGATGTGATCGAGACCACCCTTGTCTCACTCTTCGGGACAAGGGTGTCCGCATGATGGACGAAGCTGGACTGTGTCCAGATCGCCGTGACACGCTTCCGTCATGTCTGGAACTGGAATTGCCTTGGTGAGTCGGCGGCACGTCGACCTCGGCCGCATGTCCAGCGCCATCTGTCCGGCGCGCTAGCGAGCCTCGGCGCCGCCCGACATCTCCCGCATTGGTCTCATTCCTGCGCAATGCTGCGCACGTACACGTATGCGCCCGTACGCGCAGGTCAGAGCCGCTTTCCCGCCTGTCCCGAAGGACGAATAACCATGGCCGCCACCCCGCAGAACCCTGCTGCCACGACTCCGCGCCGCAAGGTGAGCCGTCACCGCGGTGAGGGCCAGTGGGCCGCGGGACACCACACCCCGCTGAACGGCAACGAGCAGTTCAAGAAGGACGACGACGGTCTCAATGTGCGGACACGCATTGAGACGATCTACTCCAAGCGAGGCTTCGACTCGATCGACCCCAACGACCTGCGCGGCCGCATGCGCTGGTGGGGCCTCTACACCCAGCGCAAGCCCGGGATCGACGGCGGCAAGACCGCGATCCTGGAGCCGGAGGAGCTGGACGACAAGTACTTCATGCTGCGGGTGCGGATCGACGGCGGACGCCTCACCACCCAGCAGCTGCGCGTGATCGGCGAGATCTCCGAGGAGTTCGCGCGCGGCAGCGCGGACGTCACCGACCGGCAGAACATCCAGCTGCACTGGATCCGCATCGAGGACGTCCCGGAGATCTGGAACCGCCTGGAGGCGGTCGGTCTCTCCACGACCGAGGCCTGCGGCGACTGCCCGCGTGTCGTCATCGGCTCGCCGGTCGCCGGTATCGCCGAGGACGAGATCATCGACGGCACCTGGGCCATCGACGAGATCCACGAGCGCTACATCGGCAGCCACGAGTTCTCCAACCTGCCGCGCAAGTTCAAGACGGCGATCTCCGGCTCGCCGCTGCTCGACGTGGTCCACGAGATCAACGACATCGCGTTCGTCGGTGTCGAGCACCCCGAGCACGGTCCCGGTTTCGACGTGTGGGTCGGCGGCGGCCTGTCCACCAACCCCAAGCTCGGCGTCCGGCTCGGCGCCTGGGTGCCGCTGGACGAGGTGCCCGAGGTGTGGGCCGGCGTGGTCGGCATCTTCCGCGACTGGGGCTACCGCCGCCTGCGGACGCGCGCCCGTCTGAAGTTCCTCGTCGCCGACTGGGGCCCGGAGAAGTTCCGCCAGGTCCTGGAGGACGACTACCTCCAGCGCAAGCTGGTGGACGGCCCCGCGCCCGCCGAGCCCTCGGGCCGCTGGCGCGACCACGTCGGCGTGCACCGCCAGAAGGACGGCCGTTTCTACGTCGGCTTCGCCCCGCGCGTCGGCCGCGTCGACGGCGCCACGCTGACGAAGATCGCCGAGGTGGCCGAGGCGCACGGCTCGGGCCGGGTCCGTACCACCGTCGAGCAGAAGATGATCATCCTCGATGTCGAGGAGGCGCAGGTCGAGCCGCTGGTCGAAGCCCTGGAGGCCCTTGACCTGACGGCCAGGCCCTCCTCGTTCCGGCGCGGCACCATGGCCTGCACCGGCATCGAGTACTGCAAGCTCGCCATCGTCGAGACCAAGGCACGCGGCTCCCAGCTGATCGACGAACTGGAGCGCCGCATCCCGGAGTTCGACGAGCCGCTCACCATCAACCTCAACGGCTGCCCGAACGCCTGTGCCCGTATCCAGGTGGCGGACATCGGTCTCAAGGGCCAGCTCGTGCTCAACGACCAGGGCGAGCAGGTCGAGGGCTACCAGGTGCACCTGGGCGGCGCCCTCGGTCTGGAGGCCGGATTCGGCCGCAAGGTCCGTGGTCTGAAGGTCACCTCCGAGGAACTGCCCGACTACGTCGAGCGGGTCCTGAAGCGCTTCCAGGCCGAGCGCGAGGAGGGCGAGCGGTTCGCCGCCTGGGCCTCCCGCGCCTCCGAGGAGGCCCTCTCATGAGTGAGCGGGCCGCCCCCTTCTACTGCCCCTACTGCGGCGACGAGGACCTCCGTCCGAGCGAGCAGGGCCACGGCGCGTGGGAATGCGCCGCGTGCAACCGCGCTTTCCAGTTGAAGTTCCTCGGGCTCCTCGCCCGGGGTCTTCAGCAGAACGAAGCAGGGGGAGAGCAGATATGACCGCCGTTCAGGAAGAACGTACGACCGACGATCTCAAGGCGCTCGCCGAGCAGGCGGGCCGCGACCTGGAGGACGCCTCCGCGCTGGAGATCCTCCAGTGGGCCGTCGACACCTTCGGGGCACGCTTCTGCGTGACCTCCTCGATGGAGGACGCGGTCGTCTCCCATCTGGCGTCCCGGGTCCGCAAGGGCGTGGACGTCGTCTTCCTCGACACCGGCTACCACTTCGAGGAGACCATCGGCACCCGGGACGCGGTCGAGGCCGTGATGGACGTCAACGTCATCACGCTGTCGCCGACGCGGACGGTCGCCGAGCAGGACGCCGAGTTCGGCCCGAAGCTGCACGACCGCGACCCCGACCTGTGCTGCAAGATGCGCAAGGTCGAGCCGCTGGAGCGGGGCCTGAAGGACTACCTGGCCTGGGCGACCGGACTGCGCCGCGACGAGTCCCCGACCCGGGCGAACACCCCGGTCGTCGGCTGGGACGAGAAGCGCCGCAAGGTCAAGATCTCCCCGATCGCCCGCTGGACCCAGGACGACGTGGACGCGTACGTCGCCGAACACGGCGTCCTCACCAACCCGCTGCTGATGGACGGCTACGCCTCCGTCGGCTGCGCCCCCTGCACCCGCCGGGTCCTGGAGGGCGAGGACGCGCGCGCCGGCCGCTGGGCGGGCCGCGGCAAGACCGAGTGCGGGCTGCACGAATGACCATCACCGAGAAGGAGTTGCACGTGACGACCGGAGCCACCGTCTGGCTCACGGGTCTGCCGAGTGCCGGCAAGACCACCATCGCGTACGAGCTGGCAGGCCGGCTGCGCGAGGAGGGCCATCTCGTCGAGGTGCTCGACGGCGACGAGATCCGCGAGTTCATCTCGGCGGGCCTCGGCTTCAGCCGCGAGGACCGGCACACGAACGTGCAGCGCATCGGCTTCCTCGCCGAGATCCTCGCCCGCAACGGCGTCAAGGCGCTCGTCCCGGTGATCGCGCCCTACGCGGACAGCCGTGAGGCGGTACGCAAACGCCACCAGGAGAGCGGGGCGGCGTACCTGGAGATCCACGTGGCCACTCCGGTCGAGGTGTGCTCCGTACGCGATGTGAAGGGTCTGTACGCCAAGCAGGCCGCGGGCGAGCTGTCCGGGCTGACCGGCGTCGACGACCCGTACGAGGAGCCCGACTCGCCCGACCTGCGGATCGAGTCGCAGGACCAGACCGTCCAGGAGTCCGCGGCGGCTGTGCACGCGCTGCTCACCGAGAGGGGACTGGCATGACGACGACCGTTGCGGCGGTGGCGGAGGGCACGGACGCTCCGTACGCCCTCTCCCACCTGGACGCTCTCGAATCCGAGGCCGTGCACATCTTCCGCGAGGTGGCGGGCGAGTTCGAGCGGCCGGTGATCCTCTTCTCCGGCGGCA
>NZ_JXTE01000095.1 GCF_000972385.1 Streptomyces sp. WM6386 | reverse complement strand
GTAACCGTCCGCGAACTCCGGGAGCACCTCGGTGAGTTCGGGGTGGATGGTCGCGCAGTGGTAGCACTCCATGAAGTTCTCGATGATGAGCTTCCAGTTGGCCTTCACGTCGTAGGTGATACGGCGGCCCAGCTGCAGGTTGTCGATGTCGTAGCGGTCGATCGACTCCACGTCGCCCAGTCGCTCGACGACCGCGCCCACGATGTCCTCCTCGAAGGACGGCGGGGTGTCGGCCAGGCACACCCACACATATCCGAGCCATTCCCGGACGTGGATGTTGACCAGGCCGTACTCGGTCCGGTCGATGTCCGGCATCGAGGTCAGGTTCGGTGCGGCGATCAGCTTGCCGTCGAGCCCGTAGGTCCAGGCGTGGTACGGGCACTGGAACGCCCGCTTGACCTCGCCGGTCTCCTCCGTGCAGAGCTTGGCGCCGCGGTGCCGGCAGACGTTCAGGAACGCCTTGATCGAACTGTCCCGGGAGCGGGTGATCAGCACGCTCTCCCGTCCGACCTGGTAGGTGCGGAAGCTCCCGGGCCTGGCCAGCTCCGAGGCTCGGGCCACACAGAACCACATGGCCTCGAAGATCCGCTCCTGTTCCAGGGAGAAGATCTCGGGGTCGGTGTAGTGCTCCCCCGACAGGGTGGCGATCAGGCTCGGGGGAAGGCTGGTGGTGGTCATCGAAAGTCACCTCGGGAAGTGTCGGACGCGCACACGTCGGGGGCGCGGAGGGCGAGGGAGTGGGGGTCTGGGTCCGGCCGGTCACAGGACGACCACGGAGCGCAGGACCTCGCCGTGGTGCATCTCGGCGAACGCGGCCTCCACCTCGTCCAGCGCGATGGTCTCGGTGACGAAGTCGCCCAGGTCGAAGCGGCCTTGGAGGTAGAGGTCGATCAGGGCGGGGATGTCACGGGAGGGCAGGCAGTCGCCGTACCAGGAGGACTTCAGTGCCCCGCCGCGTCCGAAGACGTCCAGCAGGGGCAGGTCGAGGGTCAGTTCCGGGGTGGGGACGCCCACCAGGACGGCGGTGCCGGCCAGGTCGCGGGCGTAGAAGGCCTGTTTGAAGGTCTCGGGGCGGCCCACCGCGTCCACGACGACGTCGGCGCCGAAGCCGCCGGTGAGGCTGCGGATGGCTTCGACGGCGTCGGTCCTGGAGGAGTCGACGGTGTCGGTGGCGCCGAACTGCTCGGCCCACTTCAGCTTCCGCTCGTCCATGTCGACGGCGATGATGCGGCCGGCACCGGCCACCTTGGCGCCCGCGACGGCCGCCATGCCCACACCTCCGCAGCCGATCACCGCGATGGAGTCGCCGCGGCCGACTCCATCGGTGTTGACCGCCGCGCCGAACCCGGCCATCACTCCGCAGCCGAGCAGCCCCGCGGCGGCGGGCGAGGCGGTCGCGTCCACCTTGGTGCACTGGCCCGCGGCGACCAGGGTCTTCTCGGCGAAGGCCCCGATGCCGAGGGCCGTGGACAGCGGGGTGCCGTCGGCGAGGGTCATCGGCTGGGTGGCGTTGTGGGTGCTGAAGCAGTGCCATGGCCTCCCCCGGCGACAGGCCCGGCATGTGCCGCAGACCGCACGCCAGTTGAGGACGACGAAGTCGCCGGCCACGACGTCGGTGACGCCGTCGCCGACCGCCTCGACGACGCCCGCGGCCTCGTGGCCGAGCAGGAACGGGAACTCGTCGGTAATTCCGCCGTCCCGATAGCGCAGGTCGGTGTGGCAGACGCCGCAGGCCTGCACCCGCACCAGCGCCTCACCCGGTCCGGGATCCGGCACGAGGATGGTCTCCACCGAGACCGGGGCACCCTTCTGCCGGGCGACGACGGCACGTACCTCATGGGTCACTGTCGGTCTCCTCATTGAGGGGCGGCCGAGTCGAGGCCGAGCCATTGCCTGTGTTGCACATACCGCAACGTCATTCGCTATAAGAAACGAACGCCCAAACTGTCCCCGTCGCCGACACCCACTGTCAAGAGGCCGGCGGATCGGACCTTCTCTCCGCACGCCACCCCTTGACCGGCACGGCACCCACGTTGGAGCATGTTGCGTATAGCTCTACATGTTGCGTAATACGCAGCCACACAACGGAGGATGGCATGTCCCCTCGACCGCAGCCCGGCCGCGAGTTCGTCCTCACCCTGTCCTGCCCCGACCAGGCCGGACTCGTCCACGCCGTGACCACGTTCCTCGTGAGTCACTCCGGCAACATCCTGGAGAGCCAGCAGTTCGACGACCGGCTGCAGAACCGCTTCTTCATGCGGGTTCACTTCGACGTCTCGGATTCCGCGGTCTCGTTGGAGCAGCTGCGCACGGGGTTCGGTCCGGTCGGTCAGGCGTACGGGATCAGCTGGCGGCTGCAGGACGCCTCCACACCGACGCGAACCCTGATCATGGTGTCGAAGTTCGGCCACTGCCTCAACGACCTGCTCTTCCGCAGGTCCACGGGCGCGCTCAACATCGAGATCCCGGCGATCGTCTCCAACCACCGCGAGTTCGAGCCGCTGGCGCACACCTACGGCATCCCCTTCCACCACATCCCGGTGACGAAGGAGACCAAGGCGGAGGCCGAGGCACGACTGCTGGATCTCGTCGACGAACTGGACGTCGACCTCGTGGTCCTCGCCCGCTATATGCAGATCCTCTCCGACGACCTGTGCAAGCAGCTCGACGGCCGGGCCATCAACATCCACCACTCGTTCCTGCCGAGCTTCAAGGGGGCCCGCCCGTACGTCCAGGCGCACCAGCGTGGTGTGAAGCTCGTCGGGGCGACGGCGCACTACGTCACGCCCGACCTCGACGAGGGCCCGATCATCGAGCAGGACGTCGTCCGCGTGGACCACTCGCGCACCCCCGACGAGCTGGTCGCCATCGGCCGCGATGTCGAGGCCCAGGCGCTCTCCCGCGCGGTGAAATGGCACAGCGAGAACCGTGTGCTGATCAACGGCCACTGCACGGTCGTCCTGCGCTGACGAGGACGGACAGCACCGGGTCCGCAGAGCTCAACAGCCCGCTGACCGGCCGACATCGGGCGCACAGCCGAATTCCACGACACCGGTTCGGCAGAGGGAACTCATGATTATAGTTGCGCCATGAGCAACCACACGGCAGACGGCGAGACAGCCGGGCCCGCGGTCAGCGGGGTGCAATCCGTCGACCGTGCCGTCAGTGTCCTGGAGATCCTCGCCCAGCGCGGCGAGGCGGGCGTCAGCGAGGTCGCCGCGGAGATCGACGTCCACAAGTCGACCGCCTTCCGCCTGCTCGGGGCGCTGGAGGCGCGCGGTCTGGTCGAGCAGACGGCCGAGCGGGGCAAGTACCGGCTCGGTTTCGGCATCGTGCGGCTGGCCGGCGCCGTCACGGGCCGTCTCGACATCACGCAGCAGGGCCGGCAGGTGTGCGAGCGGCTCAGCGAAGAGGTCGGCGAGACCGTCAACATCGCGGTCCTGCAGGAGCATTACGCGGTCAACCTGTACCAGGTACGCGGTCCGGGCGCCGTCGGCACCCACAACTGGGTCGGACAGCTCACCCCGGTGCACGCCACGTCGAGCGGCAAGATCCTGCTGGCCCACCTGCCGGCGAAGGAGCGCGCCGACGTGCTCGCGGAGTCCGGGCTGCGGAAGCTGACGCCGCGCACCCTGACCACCGAGGCGACACTGGAGAAGGATCTCGCCAAGGCCCGCGAGCGCGGCTACGCGGTGACCCTGGAGGAACTCGAGATCGGACTGCACGCCGTGGCGGCCCCGATCCGGGGCCGTGACGGCGAGGTCGTCGCCGCCCTCAGCGCCTCCGGCCCCGCCTACCGCTTCACCGAGGAGCGCATCCACGAGCTCGTGCCCGCGCTCCTCCAGGGCGCGCAGGAGATCAGCCACCGGATGGGCTGCCTGGGCTGACCCTCGCCCGGCGGGCAGAGGGCCGGCCTTCGCTCAGACGTACTCCGTCGCCGCGTCCAGCAGCCAGTCGGTCAGGTAGCCGGCGAAGGACGAACGCACCAGGACCCAGAAACCGGCCCGGGAATCGGCCCGGGCGACCACGATGACCTGCGTACGGCCCAGGGTGGTCTGGGCGCAGCGTCCGGAGCCGAAGCTCCGCGGATGCAGGTCCAGTGAACAGCCGTGCGCCAGCAGATCGTGGGCCCGGGGGCCCGCCACGAGCAGCGTGGTCCGCTGTGCGGAGACGTCGGTGACGGAGACGGGTTCGTCTCCCGCAGCCGTGCGGATCCGGCTCTCCAGCTCCCGCTCGCTTCCGGGCGGGCCGACCAGCAGCCATTCGTCCGGGCCGAGCCACAGCACGGTCAACTCCCCCGTCCGGACGACGGTGTTCGGCTGCAGGGGCAGTTGCAGGTCCAGCGCGAGCCCGACGGCTTCCGCCGCCGTCCCCTTGGCGTCGAGGCGCACATTGAGCTGGGCCAGGAAGGGAAGTTCGGCCAGCCGGATCGCGCCCCCGGAGGTGCGGGTGGCGGCGGCGAGTCGGCCCGCGACCTGTGACAGGGGGCTGCGGGGCGGGGCGGTCAGTGCGGTGTCAGCCATCGCGGCGGGCTCCCTCGGGGTCGTAGAGGACGGGGCTTGCGACGGTCACCGGGACCAGCCGGTCGCCCACGGGGGCGTAGAGCCGCTCACCGATGCGCTCGCGGCCGCCCTTGATCAGGGCGAGCGCGAAGGTCCGGCCCAGCGCCGCGCTGCGGTAGCTGGAGGTGACGTGGCCGAGCATCGGGACGGGCGGCGCCGGAAGGACGCTGTCGGCGATCAGATGGGTGCCTTCGGGGAGGAAGGTGCCGGGGTCCTCGGGGAGGAGGCCGACCAGGTGCTTGCGGTCGGCGCGGACGGTGTCGGCGCGGGCGAAGGAGCGCTTGCCGATGAAGTCGGGCTTCTTCTTCGACACGGCCCAGCTCATGCCGAGGTCCTGGGGGGTGACCGTGCCGTCGGTGTCCTGGCCGATGATGGGGTAGCCCTTCTCGGCGCGCAGGACGTGCATGGTCTCGGTGCCGTACGGGGTGATGCCGTACGGCGCGCCGGCCTCGTACAGGGCCTCCCACAGGGCGCGCGCCTGCCACGGGGACACGTTGATCTCGTAGGCCAGTTCGCCGGAGAAGCTGATCCGGCAGACCCTGGCGTCGATGCCCGCGACGGTCGTCTCGCGCCAGGCCATGAACGGGAAGTCGTCGTTGTCGACGGCGAGTTCGGGTGCGAGCGAGCCGAGGACGTCACGGGAGCGGGGGCCGACCAGGGCGACGGTGGCCCATTGTTCGGTCACGGACGTGCAGTGGACCTTCAGTTCGGGCCACTCGGTCTGCAGCCACTCCTCCATCCAGTCCAGTACGGCGGCGGCGTTGCCGGTCGTGGTGGTGACCAGGAAGCGGCCCTGGGCGAGGCGGATGACGGTGCCGTCGTCGAAGACCATGCCGTCCGGGCGGCACATGACGCCGTAGCGGATCATGCCGACCTTCAGGGTGCTCATCATGTTGGTGTAGAGCAGGTCGAGGAAGACTCCGGCGTCCGGGCCCTGGACGTCGATCTTGCCGAGGGTGGAGGCGTCCATGAAGCCGACGCTCTCGCGGGTGGCGGCGCACTCGCGCAGCACGGCGGTCTCCATGTCCTCGCCGTTGTGCGGGTAGTACCAAGGGCGCTTCCACTGGCCGACGTTCTCGAACAGGGCGCCGTGGTCGACGTGCCACTCATGGATGGCGGTCGTGCGGACCGGGTCGCTCAGGACACCACGGTCGCGGCCGGCGAGCGCCGCGAAGGAGACCGGTGTGTACGGCGGCCGGAACGTGGTCGTGCCGAGTGCCGAGATGTCCACGCCGAGGAGTTCGGAGACGACACCGCTGGCCAGGACGCCGGAGGTCTTGCCCTGGTCGTTGGCGGTGCCGGCGGTGGTGTAGCGCTTGGTGTGCTCGACCGAGCGCATTCCGGCGCCGGCCGCCCGGGCCAGGTCGTCGACGGTGACGTCGCGTTGGAGGTCCACGAAGCGGTGGGGGCCGGAAGTGCCGGGGACGACGTACACATGCATCGGGGGCGTCGGTCGCGGCTGCGCGGCCACGGCCGGGAGGCGGGGTGCCTGCGGGGTGTAGCCCTCGGACTCGATCGCGCGGGCACCGGCGGCGCTGCCGTGGGCGAGGACGTCGGCTCTGGCCAGGACGCCGTTCGCGCTGCCCACGACCTCGACCGCCTGTCGGCAGGCCTCGGGCACGAAGGAGCCGAGCGTCTCGTCGTAGCGGAGTTTTCCGCCTGCCTGGCTGTACAGGTGCGCGACCGGGTTCCAGCCGCCGGAGACCAGCAGCAGGTCGGCGGCGAACTCGCGCTGTCCCACGGAGTCTCCGTACGGGGCAACGGTCACGGCGGTCAGGCGGGGGGCGCCCTCCGTGCCGGTGACCGCGTGGCCGGTCAGCACCTCGATGCCGGCCTGGCGGGCACGCTGTGCCCACTCCCCCGGTTCGGGGCGGGTGTCGACGACGGCGGTGATGTCCACGCCCGCTGGCTTCAGGTCCAACGCGGCCGCGTAGGCGCTGTCGTTGGTGGTGAAGACGACCGCGTGGCGGCCGGGGAGGGCGCCGTGGCGGTTGAGGTGGGTGCGGGCCGAGGAGGCCAGCATCACTCCGGGGCGGTCGTTGTCCGCGAAGGCCAGTGAGCGTTCGTGGGCGCCGGTGGCGAGGACGACGCGGCGGGCGCGGATGCGCCAGACGCGTTCGCGGGAGACGTTGTCCGGGGCAGCCGCGCCGAGGTGGTTGGTGCGGCGTTCCACGGCCAGGAGGTGGTTGTCGTCGTAGTAGCCGAAGACGGTGGTACGGCGCAGGACGCGGATCTCGGGTTCGGCGTCGAGGAGTTCGGCGACCTCTGCCACCCAGTCGAGGTGCTCGCCGGTGCCCAGGAGGCTGCCGCCCGGCTCCGGCTGGTCGTCGGCGAGGATGACGCGGGCGCCGCTCTTCGCCGCCGCCGCGGCTGCCGCGAGGCCGGCCGGGCCGGCGCCGACGACCAGGAGGTCGCAGTGGGCGTGCACGGCGTCGTAGCGGGCGGGGTCCGGGTCCGTGGCGAGGCGGCCCTGGCCGGGGAGGCTGGTCGCGACCAGACCGTCGTAGAGCTCGACGGTGGTGGCGGGGAGCATCGGCTCGGGGAACGGGGCCTCGATCTGGATGACCGCGTTGGGTTCTTCGACGCCGGCCGAGAAGATGCCTCGGGGGCGGCCGAGCTTGATGCTGGTGCCGGCCTGGATGACGCCGTTGGCGAGGAGGGCGGAGGCGAGGGTGTCGCCGCGGTAGCCCCGGTACTCGGTGCCGTCGAAAGTGAAGGTGAGGGGGGTGTCTCGGTGGATTCGGCCGCGGGTGGGGTGGCGGAACGGATGGTTCTCGCCCCCGCCGCCCCTACCCGTCCCATCCTGAAGGGGCTCGGCCCCTTCGACCCCGTTCGGCCCTGAAGGGGCCTCGTCCTCAATCGCCGGACGGGCTGGGACAGCTGGACCGGGCTGACGAGTCGCCGGTCGCGACTCCAACCTCTCCGGGCGTTCCTCGCCCGACCTGTACACCGTCAGGATCTCGTTCGTCGATGTGTCCCGTACCGCGTTGAACCACTTGCGGCAGCCCGCCGCATGGCTCCAGCGTTCGGCGAAGGGGCCCTTGGTGTTGTCGCGGAAGAACAGGTAGCGGGCCCACTCCTCGTCGGTGAGGGTCGACGGGGTCTCGGGGTACGGGACGTGGGCCTGGCCGCCGTAGTGGAACTCGGCCTCGTCGCGGGGCCCGCACCACGGGCAGGGGATGAGCAGCATGGATCGGCTCCCAGTATCCAGTGGTCCTAGTGGGCCACCGCGGCCGCGCCGTGCTCGTCGACGAGCGCGCCGGTGGTGAAACGGTCGAGCGAGAAGGGGGCGTTCAACGGATGCGGTGTGTCGTGGGCGATCGTGTGGGCGTAGACCCAGCCGACGCCCGGGGTGGCCTTGAAACCCCCCGTGCCCCAGCCGCAGTTGAGGTAGAGGTTGTCGACCGGGCTGAGGCCGATGATGGGCGAGGCGTCGGGGCTGACGTCGACGATGCCGCCCCAGGTGCGCAGGACGTGGGCGCGGGCGAAGACCGGGAAGAGTTCCAGGGCGGCCGCCATCTGTTCCTCGATGATGTGGAACGCGCCGCGCTGTGTGTAGGAGTTGTACGCGTCGATGCCCGCGCCCATCACCAGCTCGCCCTTGTGGGCCTGGCTGACGTAGACGTGGACCGCGTTGGACATGACCACCGTGGGGTGGACGGGTTCCAGCAGCTCCGACACCAGTGCCTGCAACGGGTGGCTCTGGACCGGGAGTTCGATGCCGGCCATCGCGGCCAGGACCGAGGTGTGGCCCGCCGAGCAGAGGGCGACCTTGCCCGCGGCGATCGGGCCCAGGTTCGTCTGGACTCCGACGACCCGGCCGCCGACCACGTCCAGGCCGGTGACCTCGCAGTTCTGGATGATGTCGATGCCTGCCGCGTCCGCCGAGCGGGCGAGGCCCCAGGCCACGTGGTCGTGCTTGGCGATGCCGGCGCGGGGCTGGTAGGTGGCGCCCAGGACCGGATAGCGCACGTCCGGGGAGATGTTGACGATCGGGCAGACTTCCTTGACGCCGTCAGCGTCGAGCCATTCCGCGTCCACGCCGTTCAGGCGGTTCGCCTCCACTCGGCGCACGCTGTCGCGGACGTCCTGGAGACTGTGGGCGAGGTTCAGCACACCACGCTGGGAGAAGAGGATCGGGTAGTCCAGCTCCTCCGCCAGGCCCTCCCACAGCTTGAGCGCGTGCTCGTAGATGCCGGCGCTCTCGTCCCACAGGTAGTTGGAGCGGATGATCGTGGTGTTGCGGGCCATGTTGCCGCCCGCCAGCCAGCCCTTCTCCAGCACGGCGACGTTGCTGATGCCGTGGTTCTTCGCCAGGTAGTGGGCGGTGGCGAGGCCGTGGCCGCCACCGCCGACGACGATCACGTCGTAGGAGCGCTTGGGCTCGGGATTGCGCCAGAGGAAGTCCGGGTGCTCCGGGAGTTCGGCGCCGGGGGTGCGGGGGCTCATCGGACGGCTCCGTCCTCGGGAAGGGACAGGTTCATACGGTGCTCGCGTTCCTCTCGGCGGCCTCGACGACGTTGGCCAGCAGCATCGCCCTGGTCATGGGGCCCACCCCGCCGGGCATCGGTGCGACCCATCCGGCGATCTCTGCCGCGTCCGGGTGGATGTCGCCGACCAGGCCGTTGTCGGTGCGGGTGATGCCGACGTCCAGGACCGCGGCGCCGGGGCGCAGCATGTCCTTGGTGATCAGCCCGGGTGAGCCGGCCGCCGCGATGACGATGTCCGCCTCGCGTACGTGCCAGGCCAGGCCCTTGGTTCCGGTGTGGCACAGGGTCACGGTGGCGTTCTCGGAGCGGCGGGTGAGCAGCAGGCCGATCGGGCGGCCGACCGTGATGCCCCGTCCGACCACGCACACCCGGGCTCCGGCCAGCGGTACGTCGTAGCGGCGCAGGAGTTCGACGATGCCGCGCGGGGTGCAGGGCAGCGGGGCCTGCACGCCCAGGACGAGTCGGCCGAGGTTGACGGGGTGCAGACCGTCGGCGTCCTTGGCCGGGTCCATGCGTTCCAGTACGGCGTTGGCGTCCAGGTGCCCGGGGAGCGGGAGCTGGACGATGTAGCCGGTGCAGGCCGGGTCGGCGTTGAGTTCGTCGATGACGTCCTCGACCTGACCCTGGGTGGCGTCGGCGGGCAGTTCGCGGCGGAAGGAGGCGATGCCCACCTGCGCGCAGTCGCGGTGCTTGCCGGCGACGTAGGCGTGGCTGCCCGGGTCGTCGCCGACCAGGACGGTGCCGAGGCCCGGCGGGCGCCCGCCGCCGGCGGTCAGCTTGGCGACGCGGTCGGCGAGTTCGCGACGGATGTCGGCGGCGGTGGCCTTGCCGTCGAGCAGCTGTGCAGTCACCGGCTGTGCTCCTTCTGTCGAAGCCGACGCGGCAGGTCAGCCACGGAGGCGGGACATGGTGGGGTCGAACAGGGGCTCCTCGGCGACGACGGCCTCGACGCGCTGGTCGAAGTAGCCGATGTGCACGGTGGTGCCCGGGGCGGCGAGTTCGGCGGGGAGCCAGGCGTAGGCGATGCCCTTGCCGATCGTGTAGCCGTAGGAGGCGCTGGTGACGTAGCCGACCGCGCGGTCCCCGTCGTACACCGGCTCCTTGCCCAGGACGACCGCCCGCGGGTCGTCGACGGTGAGGCAGGTCAGCCTGCGCCCCACGTTCTCCTTGCGGCGCTCCAGGGCCTCCTTGCCGATGAAGTCGCCCTTGTCGAGCTTGACGGCGAAGCCGACGCCGGCCTCGTAGGCGTCGTGCTCGTAGGTCATGTCGGTGCCGAAGGAGCGGTACCCCTTCTCCAGGCGGAGGCTGTTGAAGGCGCCGCGGCCCGCGATGATCCCGCCGAGGGGCCTCGCGGCCTGCCAGAGGGTGTCCCAGAGTTTCTGGCCCTGGTCGGCGGTGGTGTAGAGCTCCCAGCCGAGTTCACCGACGTAGCTCAGGCGCATCGCGGTGACCGGGACGCTGCCGATGTAGGCGCGCTTGGCGCGGAAGTACTTCAGGCCGTCGTTGGTGAAGTCCTCGTCCGTCAGGGGCTGGAGGACCTTGCGGGCCAGTGGGCCCCACAGGCCGATGCAGCAGGTGCCGGGGGTGATGTCGCGGACCTGGACGGTGCCGTCGGCGGGGAGCCGGCGGGTGAACCAGTCGAGGTCGAGGTTGCCGTTGGCGCCGACCTGGAAGAGGTCGCGGGCGAGGCGGGCGACGGTGATGTCGCTGCGGATGCCGCCGTCGTGGTCCAGTAGCAGGGTGTACGTCACCGAGCCGACCGACTTGGCGACCTTGCCGGTGACCAGCCGCTCCAGGAAGTCCGCGGCACCGGGTCCGGCGACCTCCAGGCGCTTGAGGGCCGTCATGTCGTACATCGCGACGGTCTCGCGGGTCACCTGGGCTTCGGCGCCGACGATGGGCGACCAGTACTGCGCGGCCCAGTCGTTGGGCGTGGGGATGGAACGGCCCTCCACCAGGCCCGCGTTGGCCTCGTACCACTGGGGGCGCTCCCAGCCGTTCGCCTCCAGGAAGAAGGCGCCGTGCTCCTCCTGGCGGGCGTAGAAGGGGCTCTTGCGGATCGGGCGCGGGTCGCCGGAGGGCTGGAGGGGGTGGAGGATGTCGTAGACCTCGACGAAGTTCTGGCAGTCGCGGGCCAGGACGTACTCCGGGGAGAGCTGGTGCGGCTCGAAGCGGTTGACGTCGCACTCGTGCAGGTCGAAGGACGAGCAGTGGCCGTCGACCAGCCATTCGGCCATGGCCCGGCCGACGCCGGCGGAGTGGGTGACCCAGACCGCCTCGGCGACCCAGAAGCCCTTGACGTCCTGGGACTCGCCGAGCAGCGGGAAGTTGTCGGTGGTGAAGGAGAAGAGGCCGTTGATGCCCTCCTCGACCTTGGCGTCCTTCGTCGCGGGGAGCAGGGACTGGGTCTCGGCCCAGGCCGGCTCGAAGTCCTCCTCGGTGAACTTCAGGACGGACGGCATGTCGTCGGCCTCGTCGACGGAGAGGATGTCGTCGGCCGTGATGGGCATCGGGCGGTGGCCGTAGTAGCCGATGCCGATGCCGTCGAAGCGGTCACGGTAGTAGAGGTCGGCGTCCTGGTGGCGCAGGATCGGGCGCACCGCCTCCTCGGTCTGGCCGGCGAGCGCCGGTACCGGGCCGGTCCAGGCGAGCTGGTGGGCGAGCGGGGTCAGCGGCAGGTTCATGCCGGCCATGCGGGCGATCTTGGGGCCCCAGATGCCGGCGCAGCACACGACGATGTCGGCGGGGATCTCGCCCTGGTCGGTGAGGACGCCGGTGACGCGGCCGTCGCTCTGCTGGACGTCGAGGACCTCGTGGCGGGCCAGGAAGCGTACGCCGCGCTCGGTGGCCCGGCGGATCTGCGCCTCGACGGCGAGGACGGCCTTGGCGAGGCCGTCCGTCGGGACCAGCAGTCCGCCGAGGACCTTGTCCGGGTTGACCAGGGGGTGCTGCTCGACGCACTCGTCGGCGCTCAGCAGCCTGCTCTCGACGCCCCAGGCGGTGATCCAGCCGTGCCGGCGCCGCAGTTCCATCAGGCGCTCGGGAGTGGTCGCCACCTCCAGGCCGCCGACCTGGAGGAAGCAGGGCTTGCCGTCCACGTCGAGGGAGCAGAACTTCTCGACCGTGTAGCGGGCCAGCTCGGTCATCGTCTTGGAGGAGTTCGTCTGGAAGACCAGCCCCGGCGCGTGCGACGAGGAGCCCCCGGTGGCGGGCAGCGGGCCCTGGTCGACCACGGTCACCTCGGTCCAGCCGCGCGCGGAGATCTCGTCCGCGAGGGCCGCTCCCACGACGCCCGCTCCGATGATGACCACTCGGGGTCCCGCCATCGCCGCACCTCCGGTTTGTTGACCAGCCGAGCCGATCGAGTTGCTGTCTGCGCAACGTGATTCAGGTTGCGCAACTCAATGTGCCTTCCGTGCAGGTGGGTGTCAAGGGGGTCGGGACCTCGGAAAACCGGGGGCGACACGGCAATGCCCGGTGGACGGTGCGCGCGGGGTGCGCACCGTCCACCGGGCATGTTCGACCGGTCTTCGACTTCTGGTCCGCCGGGGCTACTTGAGCCAGGCGTCCACCTTGTCGCGGTTGGCCTCGACCCACTTCTTGGCGGCCGCCTCGGGGGTCATCTTGTCGACCGCGATGTACCTCGCCACGACGTTCTGGTCGTCGTTGGTCCAGTTGAAGTTCTTCACCAGGTCATAGGCGGGACTGCCGGACTTGGCGAACTTGGCACTGACGATCTTGTCGAGGTCGTACACGGGGTAGTCGCAGGCGACCTTCTCCGCGTCGGCGTCGCAGCCGTCCTTGTAGGCGGGCAGCCCGACCTTCTTCAGCGGCACCTCGGACAGGAACCACTGCGGCTCGTAGAAGTAGCCGATCACCCATTCCTTGTTCTTCTCCGCCTTGCGGAAGGCCTGGATGAGCGCGGTCTCGCTGCCCGCGTACACCACCTTGAAGTCCAGCTTCAGGTTCTTCACCAGGGCCTCGTCGTTGGTGACGTACGACGGGTCACCGTCGAGGAGCTGGCCCTTGCCGCCCGACTCGGAGGTCTTGAACTTCGACGCGTACTTGTTGAGGTTCTTGTAGTCGAGGATGTCGGGGTGCGCCTTGGCCAGCCACGGCGGCACGTACCAGCCGATGATGCCCTTGTTGCCGGTCGAGCCGGCCTCCAGGGCGGTCTTCTGGTCGGTGATGTACTTCTTCTTCAGGTCGGGGTGGCCCCAGTTCTCCAGGACGGTGTCGACCTCGCCGGTCCCGAAGCCCTGCCAGGCGATCTCTTCCTTCAGGTCCTTCGAGTTGACCTTGCAGCCGAGGTCGTTCTCCGCGACGTAGGCGACCACGGCCGCGTCCGCCTCGTAGCCCACCCACGGGTTGACCGCGAGGTTGAAGGTGCCGCACTTGCCCGACTCACCGGCCGCCGCGGAGTCGTCGCCGACCTTCGCGCCGCCGCAGGCCGTGAGGGTGAGGCCGAGTATCGCCACGCCGGCCGCGCCGGCCCGCCAATGTCTTGCCATGGTGTGGTGCTCCTTATGCGGAGGTGCGGCGAGCCGCTGCCTGAGTGATCCGGTCGAACATGACACCGAGAAGGACGATGGCGAGCCCCGCGGCGAGCCCCTTCCCGTAAAGCTGTCCCTGCGAGAATCCGGCCACGACGTCGTAGCCGAGCGCTCCCGCGCCCACCAGGCCGCCCACCACGACCATCGACAGCACGTAGATCAGACCCTGGTTGGTCGCGAGGGTCAGAGCGCTGCGTGCCATCGGCAGCTGGACCTTGGTGATGATCTGCCAGGTGTTGCACCCGGCGGAAGTGGCCGCCTCCACGGTGGTGGCGGGCACGTTCCGCACGCCGTCCGCGATGATCTTCATCGCGACGGGCGCCGCGTAGACGACGGCCGCGACGATCGCGGTGAAGCGGGTCGCGCCGAACAACGCGAGGAACGGGACGAGATAGACGAACGGCGGCATGACCTGTGCCGCGTCCAGCGTGGGCCGCAACAGCCGGTCCGCCATGGCGCTGCGCCCCATCCAGACGCCGAAGCAGATGCCGAAGAGCATCACGAGCACCGTGGCGACGGCGGTCGACGCCAGGGTCGTCATGCTGTCCGACCACACACCGGTGCCGACGAGCAGCCCCACACACACCGCCGTGGTGACGCCGGCGCGCACGCCGCCCAGGACGACGCCGATCCCGATCAGGGCGGCTCCGACGAGCCACCACGGGGAGTCCGTGAGCAGCGACTGGAACGGGTTGAGCAGGCCGTTGGTGATGGCGTCCCGGAACGCGTTGGTCAGACCCGACAGGTTGTCCTGCGCCCAGGTGGTCACGTTGTCCGCCCCGCTGCGGATGGCACTGCCCGTGCCTCCCTCGCCGGGGAACTCCGCCGCCCACAGATAGGTGTGCGAGAGATAGACCAGGACCGCCGTGACCGCTGCGCCCGCGCCCAGCAGCGGGCGCCGCCAGGCCACGAAGCGGTTCTTCGAGCGCCGTGCCGCCTCCGCGCGGGTGCTCGCCGCGGTGGTGACGCGGTCCAGCACGATCGCCAGGACGACGATGGCCAGGCCCGCGTTGAAGGCGGTGCCGACATCCAGCGACTGGAGTGCCTGCAGGACGGTCTGGCCCAGGCCGGGCGCGTCGATCAGGGCGGCGATGGTCACCATGGCCAGGGCGGCCATGATGGTCTGGTTCACGCCCATCACCACGGTCCGCTTGGACATCGGCAGCAGCACCTTCGTCAGGGACTGCCGCCGGGTGGCGCCGAGCGAGTCGGCCGCCTCGACCGTGGTGTGCGGCACGGAGCGGATGGCGTGCGCGGTGATGCGGATCGTCGGCGGCGCCGCGTAGATCAGCGTGGCGAGATTGGCCGAGGCCGGGCCGATCTGGAAGAACAGGGTCAGCGGGGCCAGGTAGACGAAGGTCGGCATCGTCTGCATGAGGTCCAGGAAGGGCGTCACGATCCGGTTGAACCGGTCGGACAGCCCTGCCCACACGCCCAGCGGGATCGCGAAGAGCAGCGCCACGAAGACCGCGGAGACGGTGAGCGCCAGGGTGTCCATGCTCTCCTGCCACAGGCCCTGCAGGCCCAGGAAGGTGAAGCCGGCCACCGCGAGGAGCGCGACCCGCCAGTTGCCGACGGCCCAGGAGCCGAAGCCCACGATGCCGACGACGCCGAGCCAGCCGATCTGCGGGACGGGACGGTCGCCCGTCGGCTGGGAGATCAGCTCCTGTACGAAGGTCACCACGTTGTCGATGACCAGGCGGATCTCGTTGAAGAAGTACAGGAAGAGCGGGTTGGAGTTGCGGTTCGCGCCGATCGAGTCGTTGACGTCGTTGAACCACCGGTGCAGATCGGTCAGGTCGGCCGCTGCCAGGGTGAGGGTCTGCTTGCCGCGCAGCACGGCGAAGAGCACCAGCCAGACGACGAGGATCGCGGCGATCACCATGGACCGGCTGACCCTGCGCACGGGTTTGACGGGCGTCGGCTCCTCCGCGACCCCGGTCTTCTCCGGTTTCTCCATGACGACGGTCATTACGCGCCGCCTTCCTGCCCGGCGACCACCGCGAGGATCTCCTCGTCGCCGACGATGCCGAGCAGCTTGCCGTTCTCCACGACCTTGACCGGCTTGTCGGCCGCGAGCACCGCCCGGGTGGCCTCCTTGACCACGACGTCCGGGCCCAGTTCGGGTCCGTCCAGTTCGTCGCCGTCCTCCAGGGGGCGCATGATCCACCGCAGGGTGAGCACGTCGCCGCGGGGCACGTCCTTCACGAACTCGCGTACGTAGTCGTCGGCGGGGGCGCCGACGAGTTCGTCGCCGGTGCCGCACTGGACCATCTTGCCGTCGCGCATGATGAGGATGCGGTCGCCCAGTTTGAGGGCCTCGGAGAGGTCGTGGGTGATGAACACCATCGTCTTGCCGACCTCGTGGTGCAGCCGGATGACCTCGTTCTGCATGTCACGGCGGATCAGCGGGTCGAGCGCGGAGAACGGCTCGTCGAAGAAGAGCACGTCGGGATCGCCCGCCAACGCCCGGGCGAGGCCCACGCGTTGCTGCATACCGCCGGAGAGCTGGTCGGGGTAGGAGTTCTCGTAGCCCGAGAGGCCGACGAGCTCGACGACCTCCAGGGCGCGCTTGTTCCGCTCGGCCCTGCTCATGCCGCGGATCTCCAGGCCGAACGCCACATTCTCGACGACGCGACGATGGGGCAGCAGTCCGAAGTGCTGGAAGACCATGGAGAACTTGCGGCGCCGCAGATCCCGCAGCCGCCTGTCATCGGCCTTGCGGATGTCCTCGCCCTCGAAGACGACCTCACCGGCAGTGGGTTCGATCAGCCGGGTGAGACATCGCACCAGCGTGGACTTGCCGGAGCCCGACAGACCCATGACGACGAACACCTCACCGGGCGAGACGTCGAAGTGGACGTCGCGTACGGCGGCGGTGCACCCGGTGCGGTCCATGAGCTCACGGCGGGTCAGGCCGCGCAGCTCCTCGGAGTCCGGCACCTGGTTCGCCTTCGGCCCGAACACCTTCCACAGCCGGCGCACGGATATGACCGGGGTGGAGCCCGAGTCCTGGGGCGTGCCGCGCCGCGGTGGCACCTCGGTCTGTGTGGTCACGTTCGACCTTCTTTCGGCGTTCAGCCGCTGAACCAGCGCTGCGGCCGGGGTTGGATGTTCTGCCAGATGTGCTTGGGCTCTCGGTACTCGTTCAGGCCGGTCGGTCCCAGCTCCCGGCCCACGCCCGAGTGCCCGAAGCCACCCCATTCCGCTTGCGGCACATAGGGGTGGTAGTCGTTGATCCACACGGTGCCGTGCCGCAGCCGCCGGGCGACCCGCTGGGCCTTGCCGGCGTCCTGCGTCCACACGGCTCCGGCGAGGCCGTACTCGGTGTCGTTGGCGATGCGTACGGCGTCGTCCTCGTCGGTGAACCGCTCCACGGTGAGCACGGGTCCGAAGGATTCCTCGTGCACCACCCGCATGTCCTGCCGGCACTCGTCGAGCACGGTCGGCGGGTAGTAGTGGCCGTCTGTGAGGGCCGGGGTGTCGGGGCGCGCACCGCCGCAGCGCAGTACAGCGCCCTCGGCGAGGCCCGCGGCGACATACGCCTCGACCTTCTCCAGGTGCTGTGCGGAGATCAGCGCTCCGGTTTCCGCGTCGGGGTCGAAGGGCCCGCCAAGACGGATCAGACGGGCACGGCGGACGACCTCGTCGACGAAGGCGTCGTGCAGGGAGTCCTCGACGATCAGCCGGGCGCCGGCCGAGCAGACCTGCCCGGAGTGCAGGAAGACCGCTGTGAGAGCGAAGTCCACTGCCGTCTCGAAGTCGGCGTCGGCGAACACCACGTTGGGGTTCTTGCCGCCGAGTTCCAGCGCCACCTTCTTCACGCCCGCCGCGGCGGTCGCCATGATGCGCTTGCCGGTCTCCAGGCCTCCGGTGAAGGAGACCATGTCGACGGCCGGGTGCTCGGAGAGCGGTGCGCCCACCTCGGGGCCGGTGCCCAGGACGAGATTGGCGGCGCCGGCCGGGATCCCGGCCTCCTCGAGCGCCTTCATCAGCAGGATCGAGGTGGAGGGGGTGAGTTCGCTGGGCTTGAGGACGATCGTGTTGCCGGCCAGGAGGGCCGGGGCGACCTTCCAACTGGCTTGCAGCAGCGGGTAGTTCCACGGAGTGATCAGACCACACACGCCGACCGGCTCGTACACGACACGGCTGACGGCGTCGTCCCGGCCGGTGTCGATCGCGCGGCCGGCATCGGTGCCGCCGAGCCCGCCGTAGTAGCGGAAGCAGGAGACGACGTCGGCGATGTCGTACTCGCTCTCCACCAGCCGCTTGCCGGTGTCCAGCGACTCGGCGCGGGCGAACTCCTTGGCGTCGCGCTCGAGGATGTCGGCGGTACGCAGGAGCAGCGCGCCGCGCTCGCGTTCGGGGGTGCCCGGCCAGGGGCCCTCGTCGAAGGCACGGCGGGCGGCGGCGATCGCCGCTTCGGTGTCGGGGCGTGTCCCTTCCGAGACGGTCGCCGCGAGGGAGCCGTCAGCGGGACATCGGATCTCCCGGTGCCCGCCGGCCACCGGATCCCGCCATTCGCCAGCCACATACAGGTCTGCCACGCGCCGAGCCTTTCAACAGAAATTCGTTGCGCATCATGCACCCAATTGCTTGTGGTGGAACACAGTGGCGAATGTCCGGACAGACGTCAAGGGGTTCACCGATGCCGTTCTCACCTTGAGACCACTTGCCCGACCACCCTTGACCGCGGGCCGCGCCGAGCCGACCATGTTGCGTATCGCTCACCTTGTTGTGCAATACGCATCAACGGAGGCCGCATATGTCCCCTCGTCCACAACCAGGCCGTGAGTACGTCCTGACCCTCTCGTGTCCCGACAGCGCCGGACTGGTCCATGCCGTGAGCGGCTTTCTCGTCAGGAACTCCGGAAACATCCTGGAAAGCCAGCAGTTCGACAACCGACTTCAGGGCCGGTTCTTCATGAGGGTCCACTTCGACGTTTCCGATCCGAACGCAGATCTGGAACATCTGCGTTACCGGTTCGGTCCGGTCGCCCAGGCCTACGGGATCACCTGGGCGCTGAGCGACGCGTCGACACCGACCCGGACGCTGATCATGGTGTCCAAGTTCGGCCACTGCCTCAACGACCTGCTGTTCCGCAAGCGCACCGGCGCCCTCAACATCGAGATCCCCGCGATCGTATCCAATCACCGGGACTTCGAGGGGCTCGCGGAGACCTACGGCATCCCCTTCCACCACGTCCCGGTCACCCGGGACACCAAGGACCAGGCCGAGGCGCGCCTGCTGGAGCTGGTGCGCGACCTGGACATCGACCTGGTCGTGCTGGCCCGGTACATGCAGATCCTCTCCGACGACCTGTGCAAGCAGCTCGAGGGCCGCGCCATCAACATCCACCACTCCTTCCTCCCCAGTTTCAAGGGGGCCCGGCCCTACGACCAGGCCTACCAGCGCGGAGTGAAGCTGGTCGGCGCGACGGCGCACTATGTGACCTCGGACCTGGACGAGGGTCAGATCATCGAGCAGGACGTGATCCGGGTGGACCACTCCCTCGACCCCGGCGACCTGGTCACGGTCGGACGCGACGTGGAGGCACAGGTCCTCGCACACGCGGTGAAGTGGCACAGCGAGAGCCGGGTGATGGTGGACGACAACCGCACGGTGGTCTTCCGCTGAGCAGCCGACAAGGGGGGCGGGGCCGGATTGCGGCCCCGCCCCCCTTTGTATACGCGTCGTTCAGCCGCCCAGCCGGTCCCACAGCTCGCGACGCCACCGCTCCGTCTCGGCGATCTGGTTGAAGGTGAACAGGTGCAGACCGGCCACGCCCGCCGAGGGCGCGGTGAGGGCCCCTTCGGCCCGGGTCAGCAGCCGTTCGGGCGCGTACCCGCCGGGTGCCGCGAACCGTACGAACCACGAGGCGTGTTTCGTCAGGAAGCGCGTCGACTCCCCCACTCCGATCTTCGTCGCCATGGCCAGCAGCTTGGCCCGCTGCACGGGCCCGGCGACGCCCACATGGACGGGCAGGGTGACGTCCCGGCGCCGCAGCCGGGCGATCCACTCCCCCAGGACCCGCGGATCGAAGCAGAGGTTGCTCACGACGTACGTGGCGTGCTCGCGCTTGTCCCACATCGACTGGATGGTGACGTCGTCGTGGATGAGGGGATGGCTCTCGGGATACCCGGTGACGCCGACCCGCGCGAACGGACTGCCCAGCTCGCTCAGTGCGCGCAGCACCGGCAGCGCGCCCTCGTAGGCGCCGGCGGGCGGATCGGAGTCTCCGGCCGGGACGAAGACGTCGTCGACCCCTGACTCACGCAGCCGGTCGGCGACCTCTTTCAGGTGGACCTCGTCGCGCAGCAGCCGCGCGGGCACGTGCGGGACCACGCGGTAGCCGTGCGTCGCGAGCCGCTCGGTCAGGGCGAGCGTCGGTTCCAGGCCCTTGACCGGCGACGCCGTCACGGTGATGACGACGTCGCGCGGCACATGGGCGAGGACCTTGTCCTCGGTCGCCTTGGCGGGCAGCACCTCGTAGCGGACGCTGTCCAGCAGCGTCCGTAGCCCTGTGGCGGTCAACGTCTATCCCGCCTGCTTCTGGGCGTCGCGGTGGCGGTAGAACGCGGCCTTCGAGGGCGCGAGCGGCTCCTTGCCGAGGATCAGGTCGGCGGCCTTCTCGGCGACCATCATCACGGGGGCGTAGATGTTGCCGTTGGTGACGTACGGCATCACCGACGCGTCGACGACCCGCAGGCCCTCCACGCCGTGCACGCGCATGCTCGTGGGGTCGACGACGGACATCTCGTCGGTGCCCATCTTGCAGGTGCAGGACGGGTGCAGCGCGGTCTCGCCGTCCTTGGCGACCCAGGCGAGGATCTCCTCGTCGCTCTCCACCGACGGTCCGGGCGAGACCTCCCCGTCGTTGAAGGGGGCGAGCGCGGGCTGGTTGAGCAGCTTGCGGGCCACCCGGATCGCCTCGACCCACTCGCGGCGGTCCTGCTCGGTGGAGAGGTAGTTGAAGCGCAGGGCCGGGTGCTCGCGCGGGTCCTTGCTCTTGAGCTTCACCGAGCCGATGGCGTCGGAGTACATGGGCCCGACGTGCACCTGGTAGCCGTGGCCGCCCGCGGGCACGGAGCCGTCGTAGCGGACCGCGATCGGCAGGAAGTGGAACATCAGGTTGGGGTAGGCCACGTCCTCGTTGCTGCGGGCGAAGCCGCCGGCCTCGAAGTGGTTGGTGGCGGCCGGTCCCTTGCGGAAGAGCCACTGCAGGCCGATGAAGGGGGCGCGCCACTTCGCCAGGTAGGGCTGCATGGAGACGGGCTGCTTGCAGGCGTACTGGATGTACACCTCCAGGTGGTCCTGCATGTTCTCGCCGACGCCCGGGAGGTCGTGGACGACGTCGATGCCGAGGGCGCGCAGTTCCTCGGCGTTTCCGATGCCGGAGAGCTGGAGCAGCTGCGGGGAGTTGATGGCGCCGCCGCACAGGATGACTTCCCTGGCACGGACCTGCTGGGGAGCGCCCTTGCCCCGCTGGTACTCGACGCCGACGGCCTTCTTGCCCTCGAAGAGGACGCGGGTGACCAGGGCGCGGGTCTTGACGGTGAGGTTGGGGCGCTTGCGCACCGGCTTGAGGTACGCCTTGGAGGCGGACAGCCGGCGTCCGCGGTGGACGTTGCGGTCGAACTTGGCGAAGCCTTCCTGCCGGTAGCCGTTGACGTCGTCCGTGGGGGCGTAGCCGGCCTCCTCGGTGGCCTTCTGGAAGGCGGTGAAGAGGGGGTTGGTGGCGGGGCCGCGTTCGAGGACGAGGGGGCCGTCGTGGCCGCGGAACTCGTCGTCCGGGTCGGCGGCGAGACAGTTCTCCATCCGCCGGAAGTACGGCAGACAGTGCGCGTAGTCCCAGGTCTCCATGCCGGGGTCGGCCGCCCAGCGTTCGTAGTCCAGGGGGTTGCCGCGCTGGAAGATCATGCCGTTGATGCTGCTGGAGCCGCCCAGCACCTTGCCGCGGGCGTGGTAGACGCGGCGGCCGCCCATGTGGGGCTCGGGCTCGGACTCGTACTTCCAGTCGTAGAACCGGCTGCCGATGGGATACGTCAGCGCCGCGGGCATCTGGATGAAGACGTCCCACGGGTAGTCGGACCGGCCGGCCTCCAGGACCAGCACCTGGTTCGCCGGGTCCGCGGAGAGCCTGTTCGCCAGTGCGCTGCCGGCCGATCCGCCGCCGACGATGACGAAGTCGTATTGCAGGGGAGCCATGGTGCCTCGTCTCGCTCGCGCCGTAGATATGCGAGGCATGCTAGCGCCGTAGCGTTATACGCACCAGGTTGCGAACGGCGCAACTTCCGGGACCTTGTTTCGGTGCCGTTACTTGCAGTCGCGTTGTTTACTACGCGTATAGTTTCACTGTGAGCAACTACAGCACTGACACAGAAACGTCGAATTCACAAGCCGGCGGCGTGCAGTCCGTGGACCGCGCCATCAGCGTCCTGGAGATCCTTGCTCAGCGTGGCGAGGCGGGCGTCAGTGAGGTGGCGGGCGAGATCGACGTGCACAAGTCCACCGCGTTCCGCCTGCTCGGCGCCCTGGAGGCGCGCGGTCTGGTGGAACAGGCGGGCGAACGCGGCAAGTACCGCCTCGGCTTCGGCATCGTGCGGCTGGCCGGCGCGGTAACCGGGCGTATCGACATCACCCAGCAGGGCCGCCCGATCTGCGAGCGGCTCGCCGAGGAGATCGGCGAGACCGTCAACATCGCGGTCATGCAGGAGCACTACGCGATCAACCTGTACCAGGTGCGCGGTCCGGGGGCCATCACCGCGCACAACTGGGTCGGCCAGTTGACCCCGCTGCACGCCACGTCCAGCGGCAAGATCCTGCTGGCCCACATGCCGACCAAGGCGCGCACGACGCTGCTGACCGAGACCGGCATGAAGAAGGTCACCGCGCGGACCATCACCGCGAAGACGAAGCTCGAGAAGAACCTGGCCGACGCGAGGGAGCGCGGCTACGCCTTCACCCTCGAGGAGCTGGAGATCGGCCTGCACGCCATGGCCGCCCCGGTCCGCAACCGCGACGGCGAGGTCATCGCCGCGCTCAGCGCCTCCGGACCCGCGTACCGCTTCACCGAGGAGCGGCTGCACGAGGTCTCCCCGGTGCTCCTCAAGGGCGCCGAGGAGATCAGTCACCGGATGGGTTACCTGGGCTGAGTCACCCCAGCGACGTACCCAGACGCTCGTTCACCCAGGTGTGGAACTCGCCGATGTGGTGCTCGCTGGGGACCAGTACGCCACCCTTGGCGTACATCCGGGAACTCATCCCGGGCTGGGTGCGCTCGCACGCGTCGAAGTCCTGCCGGTTGACCCGGTCGAAGAGTTCCACGGACCGGCTGACGTCCTTGCCGCTCTCGACGACGTGCGGGAGGTAGAGCCAGTCGCACTCGACGATCGTGCGGTCGACGGACACCGGGTACATCCGGTGGAAGATCACA
>NZ_JXTE01000094.1 GCF_000972385.1 Streptomyces sp. WM6386 | reverse complement strand
CCCCCGGAGGGATCAACGCCGCCGCCCGCCCCAACGCCGCCCGCGCCTCGTCGGCCCGGTCCCGCACCCCGTGCAGCGTGGCGGCATACGCAAGATGCCCGCGTTCACAAGCGGCCGCACCCCGCTCCTCGTCGGTGTGGGCCAGCGCCTCCGCGGTCCGCAGCGCGTCCTCGGCCTCCTGCCATCCCTGCTCGGTGTAGAGACATCGCTCGACCAGCAAGGACGCCCGTTGCAGCGCGAATCCCGCCTCCACCGGCTGGAGCAGCGCCGCCGCGTCGACCCAGCACGCGCGGGAGCGCAGCCGCCATACCGCGGTCTGGAGTGGATCGTCAGGGGTCGTTCCGTTACCAGACATGGCGGTATACGCCACCTCGCCCTCCCCGGCACACCATTGAGCTGTTGAGTGGTGGCCGCATCTCAGCACGAATTCCGTGGCCCGGCCAAGGGGGTGGGTGAAGGATTTCACAAAGTCGTGGGTTCCCTGGCCCCGCCAGGTTTCAGCTCATCCGCAGTGCCAGGAAGAAATCCAGCTTGTCCTCCAGCCTCGACAGGTCACGACTCGTCAACTGCTCGATTCGCCCCACCCGGTAGCGCAGCGTGTTGACGTGCAGGTGGAGACGGGTCGCGCACCGCGTCCACGAACCGTCGCAGTCGAGGAAGGCCTCGAGGGTCGGGATCAGTTCCGCGCGGTGGCGGCGGTCGTAGTCGCGCAGCGGGTCCAGCAGCCGCGCGGTGAAGGCTCTGCGCACGTCGTCCGGCACGAAGGGGAGCAGGAGGACGTGCGAGGCCAGTTCCTGGTGGCCCGCCGCACACACCCGGCCCAGCCGCGCCGCCGCCACCCGTCGGGCGTGCCGCGCCTCCTCCAGCGCGCCCCGCAACCCCTCCGCCGAGTGCACGGCCGCGCTGACGCCCAGTGTGACCCGGCCGTCGTCGTCCAGACCGGCGGCGAGGGGGTCCCGTACGGACTCCAGGAGCACATCGGCGAGGATCCCCGCCTCCGAGCCGTCGTGCTCCCTCGACACGGCCGGCAGCGGGACGAGCGCGATGGCCTCGTCACCCGTGTGGGCCACGGCGATGCGGTCGGAGTGCTCGGGCCCGGCGGACAGCGGGTCGACCAGGATCTCCTCGAGCAGCGACTGGGCGACCGCGCCGCTCTCGATTTCCCCGGCGTTCCCGCCGTCCCACTCGACGCGGGCCACGACGACCTGCCAGTGCGGGGCCGCCCCGAGCCCGGGCAGCAGCACCGGCGCGGCGACCCTGAGGCGCGCGGCGATCTCGGCGGGCGCGGCACCCGTCTGGACCAGTTCCAGCACCTCCTGGGCCAGACGGCGGCGGACCGTGCGCGCCGCGTCCCTGCGGTCCCGTTCGACCGAGATCAGCTGGGTGACGCCCTGGAGCAGGTCCAGGCGCTCCTCGGGCCAGTCCCCGGCATCCGCCTCGACGGCCAGCAGCCAGTCCGACAGGACCGTCTCGCGCACGTCCCGCGAGCCCTGCGGGGAGCGGCCGCTGCTGCGGACCGGGAAGAGCGAGTACGTCGTCGAGCCGAGCGGCAGCCGGTGCGGTCCGCGGCGGCCCGTGCGGGCGGCCGCCAGGTGCTCGGCGGCGAGCTTGGCGCAGATGTCGGCGGGCAGTGCCGGGCCCGTGGTCTTCGAGCCCGCGATCAGCCGCCCGGTCGGCGACAGCACCCACGCCCGCAGGTCCAGGTCCGAGCCCAGCAGGTCCAGGACCACGTCCGGGCCGCCGCCCGCCGGGCCCGAGGTCATCATCCGGCGGTGCCGGTCCACGACCGCCGCGAGGTCCCCGGCGCGCTCGCCGGACACCTGCCGTACGACATGCTCGGTGATCGTCGCGAACGCCACCGACTCGTGCACCGCGAACAGCGGCAGCCGGTTGCGGGCACAGGCCAGCACCAGGTCCTCCGGCACATTGCCCAGCTCGGCCTCACCGGCGGCCAGCGCGGCCACCCCGGCCTGCACCAGGATCCGTACGAACGCGTCGGAGTCCTCGGCGTCCCGGCGCCAGGCCAGGCCCGTCAGAACCAGCTCCCCGCCCGAGAGATAGCGGCTCGGGTCCCGGAGGTCGGTGGTCATCACACCCCGCACGGTGCGATCCAGCTCGTCCTCGCCGCCGAGCAGCCGCAGGCCCAGCGCGTCGGTGTCCAGCAGTGCGCGCAGCCGCATTCTCGTCGCCGCCGATCTTTGTCTCGAAATCTACGATGAACTTTGAGGGTCTTGTGGTGACAGAGGCCCGCCAGGTGGGCCGAGGGCACGTCTCCCGGTCTTCCGGGCTGTGTCCCAGGTCACGCCCGCCGTGTCGCGCGTTTCCACAGGAAAACAGGGAGGTTACTGAGGGCCCCCGTTCATACGAATCTACAAGATGCCTGCCCCGACCAGCCAACTCCTTCAGAGTTTCCGTGACTGACCCCGTCGGAGCACACCGCTGTGTACTGAGCCCACTCCGCGTAAACAGCACATGAACGAGCCGGTCCCGCCGCACACGGTTTGGCTCGATTCCGTACGACCCACGAGACGCAGAAGAGAGCCGGTCATGGACTTCCTTCGCCCCGCCAGCTGGGAGGAGGCGCTCGCCGCCAAGGCCGAGCACCCCACCGCTGTGCCCATTGCGGGCGGCACCGATGTGATGGTCGAGATCAACTTCGACCACCGGCGGCCCGAGTACCTGCTCGACCTGAACCGGATCACCGACCTCACCGACTGGGAGGTCGGCGAGGAGAGTGTCCGGCTGGGTGCCTCCGTCCCGTACACCGCGATCATGGAGAACCTGCGCGGCGAGCTGCCGGGCCTGGCGCTCGCCTCGCACACGGTCGCCTCCCCGCAGATCCGCAACCGCGGCGGCGTCGGCGGCAACCTCGGCACCGCCTCCCCGGCCGGCGACGCCCACCCCGCCCTGCTGGCGGCCGGCGCCGAGGTCGAGGTCGAGTCGGTGCGCGGCTCGCGCCTGATCCCGATCGACGCGTTCTACACCGGCGTGAAGCGCAACGCGCTCGCCGCCGACGAGCTGATCCGCGCGGTCCACATCAAGAAGGCCGACGGCCCGCAGCAGTACTCGAAGGTCGGTACGCGCAACGCCATGGTCATCGCCGTGTGCGCCTTCGGCCTCGCGCTGCACCCCGAGACCCGCACCGTCCGCACCGGCATCGGTTCGGCGGCGCCCACCCCCGTCCGGGCCAAGGCCGCGGAGGAGTTCCTGAACGCGGCGCTCGCGGAGGGCGGCTTCTGGGACAACGGAAAGATCATCACCCCGTCGGTCGCCAAGCAGTTCGCGGACCTGTGCTCCGGCGCCTGCAACCCGATCGACGACGTCCGGGGCACGGCGAGCTACCGCCGCCACGCGGTCGGCATCATGGCCCGCCGCACGCTGACCTGGGCGTGGGAGTCGTACCGCGGCACCGCCGCCAGCACGGAGGGAGTCGCGTAATGCGCGTCAATTTCACGGTCAACGGCCGCCCGCAGGAAGCCGACGACGTCTGGGAGGGCGAAAGCCTGCTCTACGTCCTGCGCGAGCGCCTGGGCCTGCCCGGCTCCAAGAACGCCTGCGAGCAGGGCGAGTGCGGTTCCTGCACGGTCCGGCTGGACGGCGTGCCGGTGTGTTCGTGTCTGGTCGCCGCCGGTCAGGTCGAGGGCCGCGAGGTCGTCACCGTCGAGGGCCTGGCGGACTTCGCCAAGCAGCGCGCCGAGCACGGCGGTTGCGCCTCCGGTGCCTGCGGTACGCCGGGTGAGTCGGGCACGTCCGTCCAGGACGCCCGGCGATGGGCGGCCAAGGGCCAGGACTCGCAGACCGGTGAGGGCACCGAACTCTCCCCGATCCAGCAGGCGTTCATCGACGCCGGCGCCGTCCAGTGCGGCTTCTGCACCCCGGGTCTGCTGGTCGCCGCCGACGAGATGCTGGAGCGCAACCCCAACCCGACCGACGCGGACATCCGCGAGGCCCTGTCGGGCAACCTGTGCCGCTGCACCGGCTACGAGAAGATCATGGACGCGGTCCGCCTCGCGGCCGCCCGGCAGGGAGAGGCGGTCTGACCATGCCCACGAAACCCACCAGCGGCGCGCCCACCAAGATCACCCAGGGTTCGCAGACCAAGGGCGGCATCGGCGAGTCCACGCTCCGCCCGGACGGCACCCTCAAGGTCACCGGCGAGTTCGCGTACTCGTCCGACATGTGGCACGAGGACATGCTCTGGGGCCAGATCCTGCGCTCCACCGTCGCGCACGCCGAGATCGTGTCGATCGACACGAGCGAGGCCCTCGCGACGGCGGGCGTCTACGCCGTCATGACGTACGACGACCTGCCGACGGACGTACGCAACTACGGACTGGAGATCCAGGACACCCCGGTGCTCGCGCACGGCAAGGTCCGCCACCACGGCGAGCCGGTCGCGATCGTCGCCGCCGACCACCCGGAGACCGCGCGCCGCGCGGCCGCCAAGATCAAGGTCGAGTACCGCGAACTGCCCGTCATCACCGACGAGGCCTCCGCGACCGCGCCGGACGCGATCCTCGTCCACGAGGGCCGCGACGACCACCACATCGGCCATGTCCCGCACCCGAACATCGTGCACCGCCAGCCGATCCTGCGCGGCGACGCCGCAGCGGCCGCCGAGCGCGCCGACTTCGTCGTCAAGGGCGAGTACACCTTCGGCATGCAGGACCAGGCCTTCCTCGGCCCCGAGTCGGGTCTCGCGGTGCCGGACGAGGACGGCGGCGTCCATCTCTACATCGCCACCCAGTGGCTGCACAGCGACCTCAAGCAGATCGCCCCGGTCCTCGGCCTGCCCGAGAGCAAGGTCCGGATGACGCTCTCGGGCGTCGGCGGCGCCTTCGGCGGCCGCGAGGATCTCTCGATGCAGATCCACGCCTGTCTGCTGGCGATGCGGACGGGCAAGCCCGTAAAGATCGTCTACAACCGCTTCGAGTCCTTCTTCGGGCACGTCCACCGCCACCCGGCGAAGCTCCACTACGAGCACGGGGCCACCCGCGAGGGCAAGTTGACCCACGTCAAGTGCCGCATCGTGCTCGACGGTGGTGCGTACGCCTCCGCCTCCCCGGCGGTCGTCGGCAACGCCTCCTCGCTGTCGATCGGCCCGTACGTGGTCGACGACGTCGACATCGAGGCCATCGCCCTCTACTCCAACAACCCGCCCTGCGGCGCCATGCGCGGCTTCGGCGCGGTCCAGGCGTGCTTCGCCTACGAGGCGCAGATGGACAAGCTGGCCGACGCGGTCGGCATGGACCGGGTGGAGTTCCGTCAGCTCAACGCGATGGAGCAGGGCACGATCATGCCGACCGGGCAGCCGGTCGACTCGCCCGCCCCGGTCGCCGAACTCCTGCGCCGCGTCAAGGCGATGCCGATGCCGCCGGAGCAGCAGTGGCTCGCGGCCGGCGAGGCCGCCGACGTACGCCAGCTGCCGGGCGGCCTGTCCAACACCACGCACGGCGAAGGCGTCGTCCGCGGCGTCGGCTACGCGGTCGGCATCAAGAACGTCGGCTTCTCCGAGGGCTTCGACGACTACTCCACCGCCAAGGTGCGCATGGAGGTCATCGCCGGCGAGCCGGTCGCGACCGTGCACACCGCGATGGCGGAGGTCGGCCAGGGCGGTGTCACCGTCCACGCGCAGATCGCCCGCACCGAGCTGGGGGTCACGCAGGTGACCATCCACCCGGCCGACACACAGGTGGGCAGCGCCGGTTCGACGTCCGCGTCGCGTCAGACGTACGTCACCGGAGGCGCCGTCAAGAACTCCTGCGAGCTGGTCCGGGAGAAGGTCCTGGAGATCGGCCGCCGCAAGTTCGGCTCGTACCACCCCGCCTGGGCCACCGCCGAGCTGCTCCTGGAGGGCGGCAAGGTCGTCACCGACGGCGGCGAGGTCCTCGCGGACCTGGTCGACGTGCTCGAAGTCGAGAGCGTCGAGGTCGAGGCGGAGTGGCGGCATCGTCCGACCGAGGCCTTCGACCTGCGTACCGGACAGGGCTTCGGCCACGTCCAGTACTCCTTCGCCGCCCACCGTGCCGTCGTCGAGGTCGACACCGAGCTCGGCCTGGTCAAGGTGATCGAGCTGGCCTGCGCCCAGGACGTCGGCAAGGCGCTCAACCCGCTGTCGGTCGTCGGCCAGATCCAGGGCGGCACGCTCCAGGGCATGGGCATCGCCGTCATGGAGGAGATCGTCGTCGACCCCAAGACCGCGAAGGTCAAGAACCCCTCCTTCACGGACTACCTCCTCCCCACCATCCTCGACACGCCGACCATCCCCGTCGACGTGCTCGAACTCGCCGACGACCACGCCCCCTACGGGCTCCGTGGCATCGGCGAGGCCCCCACCCTGTCGTCCACCCCGGCCGTCCTCGCGGCGATCCGGAACGCGACCGGGCTGGAGCTCGACCGCACGCCGGTACGTCCCGAACACCTCACGGGAACGGCGTAGCAAAGCTCTCCGGGCGGCGCGCGGGAACGTCACACTTCACCGCGCCGCCCGGAGCACCAGGTCCCGCACCGCTCGCGGCACCTGAAGCACGTCCCAGTACCAGATCTGATCGTTCGTCTCGGGCCGTCCCCCGGGTCGTGCGGCCGAAGCACCTTCCCAAATCCCGTAGCCGCGACAGCGGTTGGTACGGGTGCCCCTGTGAACCTTGGGAGTAGGCCCACATGACCCAGCAGTCACTGGAGCCGAAGACCGTTGCCGACGACGCGGGAGAAGGCACCCGCGTCCCGGCCGGACGGTCTTGGCTCGACCGGTACTTTCACATATCCAAGCGGGGATCCACGGTCGCGCGCGAGGTGCGCGGCGGTACGACGACCTTCATGGCGATGGCGTACATCCTGCTGCTCAACCCCCTGATCCTGTCCGGGAAGGACGCGGCGGGGGACACGCTCGCCCAGAAGGCCCTCATCACCGCGACCGCGTTCGCGGCGGCCTTCTCCACGCTGCTGATGGGCTTCTTCGGCAAGGTGCCGCTCGCCCTCGCCGCCGGCCTCTCCGTCTCCGGCGTCCTGGCCTCCCAGGTCGCCCCCGTGATGACCTGGCCGCAGGCCATGGGCATGTGCGTGATGTACGGCGTGGTCATCATGCTGCTGGTCGTCACCGGCCTCCGCGAGATGATCATGAACGCGATCCCGCTGGCCCTCAAGCACGCGATCACCATGGGCATCGGCCTCTTCGTCGCCCTGATCGGCTTCTACAAGGCCGGCTTCGTGCACCAGGGCGAGGCGACCCCGGTGACGCTCGGCCCGGCGGGCGAACTCGCGGGCTGGCCGGTGCTGTTGTTCGCGGCGACCCTGCTCGCGATCTTCATGCTCCAGGCGCGGGGTGTCCCCGGCGCGATCCTGCTCGGCATCGTCGGCGGCACCGTCCTGGCCGTGGTGCTCAACGCCCTCGACGTCATCGACCCCGAGCAGTGGGCGAGCGGCGCTCCCGAACTGCACGGCAGCGCGGTCTCGATGCCGGACTTCTCGATCTTCGGCAACGTCGAGTTCGGCGGCTGGGGCGAGGTGGGCGCGATGACGGTCGGCATGATCGTCTTCACGCTCGTCCTGGCCGGCTTCTTCGACGCGATGGCCACCATCATCGGCGTCGGCACGGAGGCCGAGCTGGCCGACGAGCAGGGCCGGATGCCGGGCCTGTCGAAGGCCCTCTTCATCGACGGTGCCGGCGGCGCGATCGGCGGCGTCGCCGGTGCCTCGGGCCAGACGGTGTTCGTGGAGTCGGCGACGGGCGTGGGCGAGGGAGCCCGCACGGGCCTCTCCTCGGTCGTCACCGGCCTGTTCTTCGCGGCCTGTCTGTTCTTCACCCCGCTGACGGCGATCGTCCCGGGCGAGGTCGCGGCGGCGGCCCTGGTGGTCATCGGCGCGATGATGATGATGAACGCGCGGCACGTCGACTGGGGGGACCGTGCGACGGCGATCCCGGTCTTCCTGACCGTCGTCATCATGCCGTTCACGTACTCGATCACGGCGGGCGTCGCCGCGGGCGTCATCTCGTACGTCGCGATCAAGGTCGCCCAGGGCAAGGCGCGGGAGATCGGGGCCTTCATGTGGGCCCTGACAGTGATCTTCTTCGTCTATTTCGCCCTCAGTCCCATTGAGAGCTGGATGGGCGTGCACTAGCCGCTCTGTTGCATACGACCGCTGTTGTGAAGGAGACCGAGAGATGCTGGACATCGCCGAAGAGCTGCACCGGTGGGTCGAGCAGGGACGCGACTTCGCCGTGGCCACCGTGGTGGCCGTCGGCGGCAGCGCCCCTCGCAGGCCCGGCGCCGCGCTCGCGGTGGACGCCGACGGCACGGCGATCGGCTCGGTCTCCGGCGGTTGTGTGGAGGGCGCGGTGTACGAGCTGTGCCAACAGGCGCTTCAGGACGGCGAGACGGTCCTGGAGCGCTTCGGCTACAGCGACGACGACGCCTTCGCGGTCGGTCTGACCTGCGGCGGCGTCATCGACATCCTGGTCACGCCGGTACGGGCGGGCGACCCCGTCCGCCCGGTGGTGACGGCGGCTCTGGCCGCGGCCTCCTCGGGCGAGGCGGCGGCGATGGCCCGGATCGTCTCGGGTCCGTCGGACCTGATGGGCCGCGTGCTGCTGGTCCGCCCGGACGGCTCGTACGACGGCGGCTACGGCGGCCACCCGGAACTGGACCGCACGGTGGCGGCCGGGGCCGGCGCCTTCCTGGACTCCGGCCGCACGGGCACCCTGGAGATCGGCGAGCAGGGCTCCCGCTGCGGTGCCCCGCTGACGGTCCTGGTCGAGTCCTCGGTCCCGGCACCTCGGATGATCGTCTTCGGTGCGATCGACTTCGCGTCGGCGCTGGTGCGGGTGGGGAAGTTCCTGGGATACCACGTCACGGTGTGCGACGCGCGCCCGGTGTTCGCGACGGCGGCCCGCTTTCCGGACGCGGACGAGATAGTCGTCGAGTGGCCCCACAAGTACCTGGAGCGCACGGAGGTCGACGCCCGCACGGTCCTGTGCGTCCTGACCCACGACGCGAAGTTCGACATACCGCTTCTGCAACTGGCGCTGCGGCTGCCGGTGGCGTACGTCGGCGCGATGGGCTCCCGCCGCACCCACCTGGACCGCAACGAACGCCTTCGCGAAGTCGGCGTGGCCGAACTGGAGTTGGCCCGGCTGCGTTCCCCCATCGGCCTGGACCTGGGCGCCCGCACACCGGAGGAGACGGCCCTGTCGATCGGGGCGGAGATCGTCGCCAACCGGCGTGGGGGAAGCGGGGTGTCACTGACGGGGGCGCATACGCCGATCCATCACGACACGACGTCTTCTGCGGTGGGCCGGATCGGGTCGGTGGCCTGAGGGTCTTCGCCCCCGCCGCCCTTACCCGTTCCCCTCCCCAGGGGCTGCCGCCCCTTCGACCCCGCTCCAGGCATCTCAGCCCGTCCGGCGTTTGAGGACGAGGCCCGTTCAGGGCCGAAGCGGGGGTCTGGGGGCGGCAGCCCCCAGGGACGGGACGGGTAGGGGCGGCGGGGGCGAAAACCCTCGGGCCCGCCCCCGTCACGCCCACCTCAACAACCGGTTCACCGCCCGCCCGAACACATACCCGGCCACCCGCCGCACCACCGGATCGACCACCCTCGGCAGAAACCGGAGCCCCAGCTCCTCCCGCCACACCACCCGACTGCGCCCGCCCGGCCCGGGACCGACCTCGATCTCGGCCCAGCCGGCCACCACGCGACCCCGTTTCTCCAGTCGGCACAGTCCGGCCGCGCCGGACGCCGGCGGCCGCCACACCGTGACCTCCATGCGGTCGTCGAAGGTGAGCGGGCCGACCCCCGTGCGGGCCACGAAGACCGTGCCCGCACCCGTCGGTCCCGCGGTCTCCACCGTGACGCGGGTCAGCGGGACCACTTCGCCATGGCGGGGCCACCGCGTGAGGCGGCGCCAGGCCTCGTCGGGGGGAAGCGGTGCCGTGCGTTCGAGGAGGAAGTTGACCACACGACGATCTTAGGGAATCCGGCCAGCTCAGCGCCGTATACATATCCGGCTCACATACTTGGCCCCCTCAGCGGTCGTCGGACGGGCGTACACCCGGCGAACCCGCCCCGCACCATGGCCCGCAACCCCTACGATTCCGACCATGGGTGGGCATTCCGCCCGCCCTCAGGGGGAGTTGGTCACCATGCCACTGAAGGCCTACGGCGTACTGATCACACGGGCGGTCGACACCCGGCGCGAGGGCGCCGTCGACACCCCGCACTACCAGATCCATCTGACCGACGATCAGGACGTCCACTACCGCGCCGCCGTCAACGTCCTGTCCCAGGAACGTCCCTCGGAGCTGCTCTACCTCGTCGACGAGGACTTCCGGCACCCGGTCACCGGTCGGCTCGCGGGACTCGGCAGTGGGTGGAACAGCCTGCCGCCCGGCCCCGGCGGCCCCAACCTCGACTTCGTGCGCGGCAACCTCTTCGACCCGGCGAAGATGCGCACCCTGCCCCCGGACGGCCCCGGCGCCGACGACGACCTGGCCGACATCCTCGATCACTACGTACGGCGTGCCGTCGCGGACCCGGACGCCCGGCTGTACGTCTTCGGCGAGCGCTTCGGGCCCGAACCCCGCGTCAAGGACAAGGTGTTCGGCTTCCTGCCCGGCAACGGCATCCACGACATCCACATGAACCAGGGCAACAGCCGGAAGTTCCGTGGCGACGACGGTGTCTGGCAGGACGGCGGGATCCTCATCCACTTCCCCGGCCAGAACCGCTGGGTGGCGATCTTCCTCGCCTTCCAGAGCCAGTCCTGGCACACGGACGACGTCACCGGCCACGCCCTGGAGGACGTCGAGGGCAACCGGCCCGAGCCGAACACCCTGCCCGTGCGGATCGTCGCGGCGCTCGTCAACCCGCGCGGCCCCGCGCCCGAGGCGGAGACGGTCACCCTGTTCAACGCCTCGCCCGACCCCGTCGACCTCACCGGCTGGCGCATCGGGGACCGGCTCGGCCAGAAGTCCCCGGTGCCGGGCGGTCCGCTCGCCCCCGCCACCTGTCTCGTCGTCCCGCTCGGCGCGAACGGCGCCCGACTCGGCAACCACGGCGGCGAGATCACCCTCCTCGACGCCAAGGGACTCAAGGCGCACGGCGTTTCGTACACCAAGGAGCAGGCGGCACGGGAGGGTTGGTCCGTCGTCTTCTGACCGGTTGAACGGGGCGACAGGCATGGCCCGATGACGTCATGACGTCTATCGCATCCGTACACCCGTACGGCACCATGAGCGCGACCCCGCACCACCAGCGGCCGGAGGGCGTCCCGTGGACCGTGAACTGCCGGGGAGACGTGATGAGTTGCAGCGCGACCCCTATCCGCACTACGAGCGGGCGCGGCACGCCGACGGGCTGACGTACCTCGACGAGCTGGACGCCTGGCTGGTCGCCCGGGACGCCGATGTGCGAGAAGTCCTCCGCCGGCCCGAGGACTTCTCGTCGGCCAACGCGCTCATCCCGGATGTGCTGCCCTCGCCCGCCGCGCTCGCCGTCCTCGGCGGCGGCTTCGGCGGGCGGCCCGTCGTCGTCACCTCCGACGGCGCCCGGCATCAGGAGCTGCGCGCGCCGATCGTCCGCGGGCTCTCGCCGGCGCGGGTCGCCGCCGTCCTGCCGTACGCCGCCGGGCGCGCCGCCGACCTGGTCGAGGGGTTCGCCGAGGACGGCGAGGTCGAGCTGATGTCGGCGTACGCCGGAAAGCTTCCCGGCGACGTCATCGGCCGCGTCGTCGGCCTCGATCCCGAGGACGTGCCCGGTGTCGTGCACGGCGGCCATCGTGCCGAAGAGCTGCTGTTCCGTCCGCTGGAGGAGGCCGAGCAGGTCGCCGCCGCCGAGGACGTCGTCGCGATGCAGCACACGCTGGACCGGTATGTGCGGGAACGCCATGCCGAGCCCCGCGAGGACCTGTGCACGGAGCTCGTCGGCTCCCTCGCCGAACCCGGAGACCTGACCCTGGAGCACCGCCACGAACTCGTCGCCCACCTTCAGAACCTGCTGATCGCCGGGCATCTCACCACCACCGCGCTCATCGGGACGACGGTCCTGCACCTACTGCGGCACCGGTCGCAGTGGGAGCTGCTGTGCGCCGAGCCCGAGCGGATACCGGCGGCCGTCGAGGAGGCCGCCCACTACGACAGCGCCCTGCAGGGGTTCCGCCGTATCACCACCGGTCCCGTCACTGTCGCCGGGACCGAACTCGCGCCCGGGACAACGGTGTTCGTGGCCTTCGGCGGCGCCAACCGGGACGCCGCCCGCCATCCGCGCGCCGACGAGTTCGACATCACCCGCGCTCCGGGCCGCCATGTCGCCTTCGGGTTCGGTGTGCACGGCTGCCCCGGCTCCCAGCTCGCCCGTGAGCAACTCCGGCTCACTCTGGAGGAGTTGACCCTGCGGCTGCCCGGGCTGCGACTGGCGGGCGACCAGCCGGTCGAGATGCGGCCCACGATGATCCACCGCTCCCCGTACCGCCTGCGCCTGGCCTGGTGAACGCCCCGAAGGGCGTCAGCGGTACACCTTGCCCGGCTCGGCCTTCCCCGGGGCCAGCAACTGCGGCACGGTCACGAACACATACCCCCGCGCCTTCAGCGCGTCGATGATCCCGGGCACCGCCGGCACGGTGCCGTCGTACAGGTCGTGGAGCAGGATGATCCCGTCGCGGGACACCTGGTCGAGCACACGCTTGTGGATCAGCGCGGAGTCGTTCGTCATGTAGTCCTTGGCGGTCACGCTCCACAGCACCTCCGCCATGCCCAGCTCACGGCAGATGTCGTGGACGGTGTCGTTCGTCCGGCCCTGCGGCGGGCGCATCAGTGTCGGTCTCTGCCCGGTGAGCCGCTCTATCTCCGTGTTGGGGCGCTCCAGCTCCTCGCGTATCTCCTGCGGCTTCAGCTTCGTCAGGATCTTGTGGTCCCAGGTGTGGCTGGCGATCTCGTGTCCCTCGTCGGCCATGCGTGTGACGAGGTCCGGGTACTTCTCGATGTGCCGTTTGCCGAGGAGGAAGAAGGTCGCCGGGACCTGATTCTCCTTGAGGATGTCGAGCAGCCGGGCGGAGTGCTCGCTGGGCCCGGCGTCGAAGGTGAGCGCGACGCACTTGGCCTCGCGGCAGTCGACGGTCCCGAACCGGGCCGCCTGGGCGGTGACCGCGGCCTGGTTCCGGGCGGCGCTGGGCGCGGTCGTGTCGAGCGATCCGCAGCCGGTCAGCGACAGCGCCAAGGACGCTGCCGCCGCCGACATCAGCGCCGCTCGGAACCTGTTCCCCGTTTTGTTCATCTTGTTGGTCACAGAAGGCATGCCGGGACTATACACAGTGATTATACATACAGTGTATAGTCTATTCGATCACGCCTTCAGGACCGTCTACTGGGCGTAGAACGTGGCGTCCGCCCGGTCCGTGGAGGTGCTCAGTGCCTGCACGTACAGCAGGTAGTTGTAGTGCCGCACATACCGGCCGGCGTAGTTGTACGACTCGTAGGAGACCCCCGCCGAGTCGGCCAGTCCGGCCCGTCGGTAGAAGCTGGCGGACGAGGCGAAGGCCGAGGTGCCGTCGTTCTTCTCCACCCACACCTCGAAGTCCTTGTGCCGCAGGAAGTACCCGGGGAAGTTGGCCGACTCCAGGGAGACCGTGCCGGTGCCGGCGAGGCCGGTGACGGCCCGGAACTGCGAGTCGGCGAGCGGTGAGACGTTCGCCTCGATACGGGCCCGGTACTCCCAGTGCCGGACGAAGCGGTCCGCGAAGTTGTACGACGACAGGCGCTGCGGGGTGACACCGTCGGCGACCGGGATGCCGAAGTCGGGGGTGCCGTCGGACTTCCAGTACACCTTCTGCACCCGGGTGCGGCGGTTCGGGTCGTTCAGCGGATCACCGCTGATGTCCTTGTAGCTGCGGTCGTGGTAGACGAGGATGTCCGACTTGCCGTCCTCGGAGACGGTGAAGGAGTTGTGGCCCGGACCGTACTGCGAGGTCGCCGCGCTCGTCTGGAAGACCGGCGCCGAACCCTTGGTCCAGGAGGCCGGGTTGGTGAGATCGGCGGTCGCCGACGCCGTCAGCATCCCCAGGCAGTAGTTGGCGTCGGTGGCGCTCGCCGAGTACGTCATGAAGACCTTGCCGCCGTGCTGGATCACCGCCGGCCCCTCGTTGACCTTGTAGCCGACGGTCTCCCATGACAGCGTCGGCTGGGACAACTCCGCCGGAGTCCCGCTGATCGTCCAGGGGTTGGACAGCTTCGCCAGGAACAGGCTGGTGTTGTTGTTCTCCGCCGGGTTGCGCTGCGCCCACGCCAGATAGCGCACACCGTTCACGACGAAGGTCGTCGCATCCAGCGAGAAGCTCTCCCAGGTGGTCTTGATCTGGCCCTTCTCGGCCCAGGTCGCGGTGAGCGGATTGGCGCCGGTGCCCTCCAGGACGTACATCCGGATCGCCCATATGTCACTGGTGGACCCGGCGGCGAAGTACACGTACCACTTGCCGTCGATGAAGTGGATCTCCGGCGCCCAGATGTGCGCGCCCATCACCCCGCTGGTGTGCTTGGTCCAGATGGTGACCTCGGAGGCCGTCGACAGGCCCTGGATGGTGGTCGCCCGGCGCAGCACGATGCGGTCGTACTCGGGGACTGTCGCGGTGAAGTAGTAGTAGCCGTCGGTGTGTTTGTAGATGTGCGGGTCGGCCCGCTTCTCCGCGATCGGGTTGGTGTAGGTCACGGCGGGGGAGTCGGGCACGGCGGCCTGGGCGGGGGAGGAGCCCGGGCCGACGAGGCAGGCGGCGAGCGCCACCAGCATCGCCAGAAGCAGGCGAACGGCATTGTTTCTCAAGGGAGTTCTCCAGTGTGCGGGTTCAGGTGCTGGGGACGAGGCGCCACTGCCGGCAGGTGTTGTTCAGCCAGGTCCACTGGCGCACGTCGGTGCCGTTCGCGGTGCCGCGGTCGGCCACGTCGGCGACACCAGTGCGAGCAGGTGGGCCAGCACGCCGAGCAGCAGAGGTCCGCGGCGTCTCCCGAGGCGGGTTCGAACCATACGAGACCGTCCCTGTCCGTAATTTCGAACGCAGTTCGTTATGTCGGTCAGAAGATAGGAGCGGGGCATGCGCCCGTCAACGCTTTCGTCACAGGAGCCTCCTGTGGCCCCGAGATCGCCGGGGCGGAGTTGCGAGGCGGGCGGTGGTGTGTGCATCTTGATCGCCGACGGTGTCGCACGGGCGCCGACGGGGGAGGGGCAGAGTTGAGTCCGGTCGTGTTCGGGGCCGCGGCCTCACGGCCCTGCACGCTCGTCGTGTGCCGGGGCTGCTGCTGCGGCAGCGCGAGCAAGTATCCCGACGTCGACCACCAGTGGCAGCTCGACCGGTTGAAGGCCGCCGCCGCGGAGTCCGGCGGCCGTCTCGCCGTCCGTACGACCGACTGCCTCGGCCCGTGCGACCAGGCGAACGTCCTCGTGGTCCAGCCCTCGGGAGAGGGCCGCCGCCGCGGCGGCCGCGCCACCTGGGTCGGCTGGTCCGGCGACGACGACTGTATGGACGACGTCCTGACCTGGGCCGCGGCAGGCGGGCCGGGCCTGGCGGAGCCCCCGGCCACGCTCACGCTGCAGTTCATACGGCCGCCCCGCCCCGAAGTCCGACGCTCCCGCCGCTGAACTTTGCGCTCAGGGCGCCGGGTTCACCTCGGCCAGTGGCTCCAGGACCGGGTTGGTCACGTGCTGGAAGATGATGGAGGTCCGGAAGCCGACGACCTCGCGCCGCTCGGTGAACCGTTCGAGCAGGAACGCGTGCAGATGCTCGATGTCCGGGGCCGTGACGTGGACCAGGAAATCGTCACTGCCCGCCATGGTGTACACGGACAGCACCTCCGGCAGCCGGGCCACCGACTGCTCGAACGCAGCCACCACCTCCCGGTTCAACGGCCGCACCTGCGCCGAAACCATGGCCTGCACACCGCGGTTGAGCGCCGGCAGCGCCACCCGTGCGTGATAGCCCCGGATCACCCCGCGCCGCCTCAGCAGCCGGATCCGCTCCAGACAGGTGGACGGGGCGATGCCCACCTTCTGCGCGATCGCGCGGTTCGGTTGCCGCGCATCCTCCTGAAGATGCCGCAGGATCGCCGTATCAAGTGCGTCCACGATCGCCTCCTCATGCCCGATTCCGAAGGAAGTTCGGCATGTTCCCCGTGAGACGGAACATGAACCTAGCGTCCGGGTCATGACACAGACACTCGAACACGAAGAGGTGCAGATCCGTCGCGGCCCCCGCTCGGGACTCCCGTTGATCGTCGCCATCCACTCCCGTGCCCTCGGCCCCGCCGTCGGCGGCTGCCGGATGCGGCGCTACGACAGCTGGCGCGACGGACTCGCGGACGCCCTGCGGCTGTCCGAGGCGATGACGTACAAGTGCGCCGGGTCCGGGCTGGACTTCGGCGGCGGCAAGAGCGTGATCGTGCTCGACGCGGACGAACGCGCCGAGCCCGCCCCGGAGTTGCGTGCGGCCGCGCTGGCCGACCTGGGCGAGTTCATCGCGTCCTTCGACGGGACGTACCGCTCGGGGCCCGATGTCGGCACCTCGCCCGCGGACATGGTCGCCCTGCGCCGCTCGACGCCGTACGTCTACTGCCTGCCCGAGGAGCACGGCGGCACCGGTGACTCCGGTGTCCCCACGGCGATCGGAGTGCTGGCCGCCCTGCGCGCGGGCGCGGAGCATGTGTTCGGGGCGGCGTCGTTCGCGGGGCGCACGGTCGTGGTGAGCGGCTTCGGTTCCGTGGGAAGCCGGGTCGCGGCGGGTCTCGCGGCGGACGGCGCCCGCGTCCTCGTCTGCGACGTGGACGGCACCAAACGGAACGCCGCCCGTCGCTCCGGATTCGGGTGGGTGGAGCCCGGTGACGTGCTCCGCACGGCGGCGGACGTCCTGGTCCCGGCCGCCGTCGGGGGAGTGCTCACCCCGGAGACGGCCGCCCGGCTCGACGTACGGCTGGTCGTGGGCCCCGCCAACAACCAGCTCACCGCCGACACCGTCGCCGACGCCCTCGCGGCCCGCGGCATCGTGTGGGTGCCGGACTTCGTCGCGAGTGCGGGCGGGGTCGTGTACACGCTCGCCCGGGAGAGCGACGGCCTGGACCATGACGCCGCCGTACGGCGGGTGGAGGGGATCGCCGACACCGTACGACTGCTGCTGAAGGGCGAGAATCCGCTGCGGGAGGCGAAGGCGCTCGCCGCCCGACGGATCCTGGCGGCGAACCCGTCGGCCTGTGGGCCCGGGTGAAGGCCCGTACCGAGAGCGAGCTGCCGGACGTGCAACCGCCTCGGCGCCGGGCCGAATTGACGTGCGCGTGGGGCCGCCGCCGAAGTACGGTCCGTCCGTGGATCACGATGACGGCTACTTCGCAGAGAACATCGCGGCGACCTACGACGACCCCGCCTCGGACATGTTCCAGCCGGACACCATCGACCCGGCGGTCACCCTCCTCGCGGAACTGGCCGGCGACGGCCGGGCGCTCGAACTCGGCGTCGGGACCGGCCGTATCGCGCTCCCCCTGGCCGCGCGCGGCGTACCGGTGCACGGCATCGACCTGTCCCGCGCGATGGTCGAACGGCTGCGAGCCAAGCCCGGCGGCGACGCGATCGGGGTGTCGATCGGCGACTTCGCGACGACGAAGGTGGACGGCGTCTTCTCCGTCGCCTACCTCGTCTTCAACACGATCATGAACCTGACGACGCAGGAGGAGCAGGTGGCGTGCTTCGGCAACGTCGCCGCCCATCTGGCGCCCGGGGGCACCTTCGTCATCGAGGTCATGGTCCCCGAGCTGCGGAAGCTGCCGCCCGGACAGAACGCCGTGCCGTTCCATGTCGGATCGCAGCGACTGGGGTTCGACACCTACGACGTGGCCACGCAGCGGATGAGTTCGCACCATGTGAACGTCGTCGACGGGCGCGGGACGTACCACGAGATCCCCTTCCGCTACGTCTGGCCCGCCGAACTCGACCTCATGGCACGGCTCGCCGGACTGCGGCTGCGCGAACGCTGGGAAGGGTGGACGGGGGACCCCTTCACCAGCGACAGCGCCGGCCATGTTTCCGTATGGGAGAAACCCGCGGGCTGACCGCGGCGAACCCACCGGAACGAAAGGCCCGATGTGCGACTCCACACCCGTGAATGGGGCACCGGCGACAGAACCGCCCTGCTCGTGCACGGCATCATGTCCGACTCCCGCACCTGGCGCCGCGTCGGCCCGGCGCTCGCCGGACACGGCTACCGGGTCATCGCGGTCGACCTGCGCGGCCACGGCCGCTCGCCACGCGGCGACTACAGCCCGCGGCACTTCGCCGACGACCTCGTCGACACGCTGCCGACGGGGGCCGACCTGGCCGTCGGGCACTCCCTCGGCGGTCTGAGCCTCTCCCTGGCCGTGGAGCGGCTACGACCCCTGCGAGCGGTCTACTCGGACCCGGCCTGGTCGGCCCGGAACCCTGAAGAGCCCCTGGACCCCGAGGCGTTCGCGTCCGCCAAGAACCTCACCCGCGAGCACATAGCGCGGTTCAACCCCCACTGGGCGGCCGAGGACATCGACGTGGAGGCGGCCACGCTGGCGGACTGGGACGCGGACACCTCGTACTTCCTCGACGGCCGCCCGCTCACCGGCTTCGTCCCCGACCGCCCGGCCGTGCCCTCCCTGGTCCAGCTCGCCGACCCCAGTCACCTGGTCGGCGCCGACGACGTGGTGCGGCTGCGGGCGAGCGGCTTCGAGGTCCGTACGGTGACCGGCGCGGGTCACACCATCCACCGTGACGACTTCGACGGGTTCATGAAGTCCCTCGACGGCTGGATCTGACGGTCACACGGACACCGCGGTGTCCCAGTCGAGGAGCCGGGGGAGGTCCTCCTCCCGGGGCCGGGGGACGGTACTGCCCCGGCCCCCGCGGGACAGGCTCCCGCTGACGACCGTGTTGTGCTCCACGCGCGGGCGGCGCAGCGCCTCGTACAGGGCGAGCCCGGTGTCGGTGTCCGGTGTGTCGCGCAGGGACTTGGCGAGCACGACGGCGTCCTCCAGGGCCATCGAGGCACCCTGCCCGGTCGCCGGGGAGGCGGCGTGGGCCGCGTCGCCGACGAGCAGGGTCCGCGCGGAGCGCCAGGGGGTGCCCGGGGGTATCTCGGTGGCGTTGGTGACCAGCACATCGCCGGTGGTGGCCGCCACGATGTCCGCGGCGGGGCCGGTGTCCTGGCGCAGCAGCGACAGCAGCGGGTCGCGCCATCCGCCGCGGGTCAGCTCCTCGGCGGTCAGCGGGTCGTCGGTCACGCGGGCGAACCAGTAGGTCTCCCCGCCGGGCGACACCGTGTACCCGAAGGCGGCCTCGCTGCACCGCACCATGGTGAACTGCTCGCCCTCGCCCGGCGGTCGGGCGTCGCGCGTGTAGCCGTAGAAGACGCGCTGGGCCGCGTAGACGGGGCGGGCGTCGGGCGCTGTCGCCTTGCGGACGGTGGAGTTGAGGCCGTCGGCGCCGATGAGGAGGTCGCCCGTCGCGCTGCTGCCGTCGGTGAAGCGGGCGGTGACGCCGTCGGGGCCCTCCTCGACGGAGGCGAGCCGTGCGCCGTGCCGGACGTGGACGCCCCGGCGGGAAGCCTCCTTCTGCAGCGCCGAGTTGAGGTCGCCGCGGCGCAGACAGCGGAACCGCAGGAGCGGGTCGTCCGCCTCGCCGAGCGGGCCCTTTGCCACCTCGGCGCCCGTCGCGTCGAGCAGCCGCATCGAGCGCAGCGGGAAGCCGATCGCGGTGACCGCGTCGGTGGCGTCGATCTGCGCGAGCGCCCGCATGCCGTTGCCGGCAAGGGTGAGGAACGCGCCCAGATCCTCCGCCGAGTCGGGATGCGCCTCGTGTACTTCGACGTCGAAACCCGCCTTGTGCAGGGCGAGCGCCGTCGCCGTACCGCCTGTTCCGCCACCGATGACCAGGATGCGCGCCATGCCACGACCGTACACGCCGAGGTCAACTGAACGTCGGAACAGGGGCGTTGAGCCTGCCGCAGGGCTCTTGGTGCCGAGCCGAAGCGAGTCGGCCCTGCCCCTCGTGGGGCGGGGTCAGCTCTCCCTGAACGCCCCGAGAATCCGCTCCGCGGCCAGCGTGGCCGTCAACTCGCCCTTTCTGACCTGCTGTTCGAGACCGGGTGCGAGCGCGCGTACCGCGGGATCGGCGTGGAGCCGGCCGAGGAGTTCGTCGCGGACCATGCTCCACGTCCAGTCGACCTGCTGGTCACGGCGTTTGGCGGCGAGCCGCCCGGTCGAGTCCAGCAGTGTGCGGTGCTGCTCCAGCCGCTCCCACACGGTGTCCAGGCCGGTCGACTCGCGGGCACTGCAACTGAGCACCGGAGGCGTCCAGAACGCGTCCTTGCCGTGCATCAGCCGCAGCGCACCGGCCAACTCCCGGGCCGCGGCCTGCGCGTCCCGCTGATGCGGGCCGTCCGCCTTGTTGACGGCGATCACGTCGGCCAGCTCCAGGACGCCCTTCTTGATGCCCTGGAGCTGGTCGCCGGTACGGGCGAGGGAGAGGAGCAGGAAGGAGTCGACCATGTTGGCCACGGCGGTCTCGGACTGGCCGACGCCGACCGTCTCGACCAGGATCACGTCGTAGCCGGCCGCCTCCATCACGACCATGGACTCGCGGGTGGCCTTGGCGACCCCGCCGAGCGTGCCCGCGCTGGGGGAGGGGCGCACGAACGCCGCCGGGTCCACGGCCAGGCGTTCCATCCGGGTCTTGTCGCCGAGGATGGAGCCGCCCGTACGGGTCGACGACGGGTCGACGGCGAGGACCGCGACCCGGTGACCGAGGCCGGTGAGCCGGGTGCCGAACGCGTCGATGAACGTCGACTTGCCCACCCCGGGCACCCCGCTGACGCCGATCCGCCGGGCCCGGCCGCTGTGCGGGAGCAGCTCGGTGAGCAACTCCTGGGCCAGCGCCCGGTGCCGCGGGCGGGTCGACTCGACGAGCGTGATGGCGCGGGCGACGAGGGCACGCTTGCCGTCGAGCACACCCTTCACATACGCGTCGACATCGATCACAGGTCGTGCCCGAGGTCGTCCGACAGTCGCTTGACCAGGTCGTACGCCGCGTCCGGGATCACCGTCCCCGGCGGGAAGACGGCGGCCGCGCCCATCTCCAGGAGGGTGGGAACGTCCTGCGGCGGGATGACCCCGCCGACCACGATCATGATGTCCTCGCGCCCCTCCTCGGCCAGCTGCTCCTTGAGCGCCGGTACGAGGGTGAGGTGGCCGGCGGCCAGCGAGGAGACGCCGACGATGTGCACGTCCGCCTCCACCGCCTGGCGGGCGACCTCGGCCGGCGTCTGGAACAGCGGGCCGACGTCGACGTCGAAGCCGAGGTCGGCGAAGGCGGTGGCGATGACCTTCTGGCCGCGGTCGTGGCCGTCCTGGCCCATCTTGGCGACCAGGATGCGCGGCCGGCGCCCCTCCTCCTCGGCGAAGTCGGAGACCAGGGCGCGGGTGCGGTCCACGGACGGGGACTCGCCGGCTTCGTTGCGGTACACGCCGGAGATCGTACGGATCTGGCTCGCGTGCCGCCCGTACACCTTCTCCAGGGCGTCGGAGATCTCCCCGACGGTGGCCTTGGCGCGGGCCGCGTTCACCGCCAGCTCCAGCAGGTTGCCCTCGCCGCCGGCCGCCCGGGTGAGCGCGTCCAGTGAGTCCTGGCACGCCCGCTCGTCGCGCTCCGCGCGCAGCCGCCGCAGCTTCTCGATCTGCTGGGTGCGCACGGAGGAGTTGTCGACCTTGAGGACGTCGATCTGCTCGTCGGTCTCCACGCGGTACTTGTTGACACCGATCACCGGCTGGCGCCCGGAGTCGATACGGGCCTGGGTGCGGGCCGCGGCCTCCTCGATGCGGAGCTTGGGGATGCCCGCGTCGATGGCCTTGGCCATGCCGCCGGCCGCCTCGACCTCCTGGATGTGCTGCCAGGCCTTGCGGGCGAGGTCGTACGTCAGCTTCTCGACGTACGCGCTGCCGCCCCACGGGTCGATGACCCGGGTCGTGCCGGACTCCTGCTGGATGAGGAGCTGGGTGTTGCGGGCGATGCGCGCCGAGAAGTCCGTGGGCAACGCGAGCGCCTCGTCGAGGGCGTTGGTGTGCAGCGACTGGGTGTGGCCCTGGGTGGCCGCCATCGCCTCGACGCAGGTGCGCGTGACGTTGTTGAAGACGTCCTGCGCGGTCAGCGACCAGCCCGAGGTCTGCGAATGGGTGCGCAGGGACAGCGACTTGGCGTTCTGCGGGTCGAACTGCTTCACCAGCTTCGCCCACAGCAGGCGCGCCGCGCGCAGCTTGGCGATCTCCATGAAGAAGTTCATGCCGATCGCCCAGAAGAAGGAGAGCCGGGGCGCGAACGCGTCCACGTCCAGGCCCGCTTCACGGCCGGCCCGGATGTACTCCACGCCGTCGGCGAGGGTGTACGCCAGCTCCAGGTCGGCCGTCGCACCGGCCTCCTGGATGTGGTAGCCGGAGATGGAGATGGAGTTGTAGCGCGGCATCCGCTGCGAGGTGTACGCGAAGATGTCGGAGATGATCCGCATCGACGGTGACGGCGGATAGATGTAGGTGTTGCGGACCATGAACTCCTTGAGGATGTCGTTCTGGATGGTCCCGGCCAACTTCTCCGGCGGTACGCCCTGTTCCTCCGCCGCCACGATGTACAGCGCGAGCACCGGCAGCACGGCGCCGTTCATCGTCATCGACACCGTCATCTTGTCCAGCGGGATGCCGTCGAAGAGCTGCCGCATGTCGTAGATGGAGTCGATGGCCACGCCCGCCATGCCGACGTCACCGGTCACGCGCGGGTGGTCGCTGTCGTAACCGCGGTGGGTGGGCAGGTCGAAGGCGATCGACAGGCCCTTCTGCCCGGCCGCGAGGTTGCGGCGGTAGAAGGCGTTGGACTCCTCGGCGGTGGAGAAGCCCGCGTACTGGCGGATCGTCCACGGCTGGTTGACGTACATCGTCGGGTAGGGGCCGCGCAGATACGGGGCCGCGCCCGGGCGGGTGTCCAGGAAGTCCAGGCCCTCGAGGTCCTGCCCGGTGTAGAGCGGCTTGACCGGGATGCCCTCCGGGGTCTCCCACAGCAGGTCGTCGCCGCCGGCCGCCTTCTTGAGCGCGGCCTGCCACTCGTCGGTGCCGCCGGCGGGGGCCGGGGACCCCAGCTCGATCCCTGAGAAGTCGGGGACGGAGGGGGTGGGG
>NZ_JXTE01000093.1 GCF_000972385.1 Streptomyces sp. WM6386 | reverse complement strand
CCGAACTCGTCCTGGAGAAGGGCCTGTTGCCCGCCGAGACCCTCGCCGACCTGCTGCGTCCCGAGGTCGTCGCGGGCACCGGCCGGGCCCTGGCCTGACATGCCTGGCGTACCGGCCCAGCGCGCAACAGGCGGCTTCGTCGGGGCGGTGAGCCGTGACCGGTGCCGCGGCTACCAACCATCTGGGACCGGATGCACCCCGGACTCACCCACCGCGGCCCCTGGCTGGAGCACGCCCACGAGGAACTACCCATCCTCCACGGCACGTTGATCCGGCTGATGGTCGAGCACCTGCCGGGCGAACGCGACCCGGAACCCGTCTGGCTGTGGTCCTCGGCAGACAGTGCCACACCTGCGGACATCGGCCGCTGGTGGCAGTCGTTCCTGCGTCGTTTCGACCTGGAGCACACCTTTCGGCTGAGGAAGCAGACCCTCGGCTGGACCGCACCGAAGATCCGCCACGTGGGCACCGCCGACCTGTGGACCTGGCTCGTCATCGCCGCCCACACCCAGCTCCGTCTCGCCCGTCCCATCACCGAGGACCTGCGCCGCCCCTGGGAACGCCGCACCGAACCCCGCCGCCTCACCCTGGCCCGGGGGCGGCGCGGGTTTGGCAACGTCCGCGTGACCATGGCCCGTCCGGCAGCCGCACCGAAACCGTCCCGGCCAGGACCGGGACGGCCTGCCGGCTCGAAGAACAAGCACCGGGCCAGGCACCACGACGTCGGCAAGACGGCCAAACGCGCCGAATCGATCAAGGAGCACCGAGCTCAGCGAGGATAGACGCCAAGCTCAGGCGGCCGACCGATCCGCTTCATGTCAATCCGTTCCATGCCCCAGGTGGTGCGGTGTCTGAACAGCGCGATCCAAGGCGGCGGCTCGCGTTCGTCCGCTTGCCTGCCTCCTTGGCTCGCGCGTCCGCCTGGATGGAGGCGGGTTCCTCGGCGGACGGCCGCGGGGGGTCCTTTGGGGCCGCGGTGGCACGTCGACCAGATCGGGCCGGGACTGGAGCAGCGCGGGTCAGGAGCGGCAAGGTGCTTTGGTGGTGCTTCGTATGACGAGGTGTGGTGTGACGACGACTTCTCGTTCGTCGTCCGCCGCCCCACCCTCCAGCCGGGCGACGGCCCGGCTCACGGCCCGGCGCGCCAGCTGGCGGGCTTCTTGCCCGACCGTGGTGAGTTGGACGTGGGCGAGGCGGGCGAGGTGGCTGTCGTCGAATCCGACGACCGAGATCTCGTCGGGCACAGGGATACGGGCGCGCAGGAAGGTGTCGAGGACGCCGATGGCGCAGTGGTCGTTGAAGGCGAGGACGGCGGTGGGGCGGGCTGCCTCGGCCAGGAGTGTTCGTGCGGCTGCCGCGCCGTGGTCCTCGGTCAGCCCGCCCGGCACGAGGCGGACGCGGTCGGTGAGGCCGTGGTGCTGCATGGCCGACTTGTAGCCGCGGCGCCGGTCGGCCGCGCCCGGCGCCCTGCCCCCGTCGATGTGGGCGATGTCGCGGTGGCCCAGTGCCACGAGGTGGTCGACCGCCTGGCGGGCGCCCTCGTCGTCGGCCGCGCGGACGACGTCGACACCGTCGGCGAGCGGACGCAGCCGGCGGGCCACGGAGACGACGGGAAGCTGCGCCGCGAGTTCTGCCAGCCGGGCCGCCGGGGCATGGGGGCTGAGCAGGATCAGCGCTTCGCAGCGGTCGGCGAGCAGCATCTCCACCGCCTCCTGTTCGCTGCGGCTCGCAGTGACGGCGCTGAGCGCGATCTGATAGCCGGCCACCCCCGCCGCGGCGTAAAGCGCCTCAACCATGTCGGCGTGAAAGGGCTGTCGCAGGTCGAACTGCACTCCCACCAGGTGCGAGCGGCTGCTGCGCAGGAGGCGGGCCCTGCTGTCCGGCCGGTAGCCGATCTCCTGCGCAGCCCGCAGCACCCGCTCGCGACTTGCCGCGCTGGGCCCCTTGGCACCGCGCATGACCATGGAGGCAAGCGGCACGGAGACACCTGCCCGCGCCGCGAGGTCGCTGAGCGTCGGCCGCTTTCCGTCCGGTACGGCAGAGCGCGATGGCACCGTCGGCCTTCCTGCTCGAGGGTCTTCTCCGAGGTGATCGTAGACCGGGCCAAGCAGGACACGCGCTGATCAGCGTTGTTACAACGTTATAAATCAAATGTCCGCACAAACCCTTGACAGGCTTCCCGGCGCCTGGCGTACTGCTCCTGTTCTCTTAGAACGTTATAAGTCTGGAGCTGCGATGTACACGTTGGCGGTCTGTGCCGAGATGGTCTACCGCGACCTGCCGATCGAGGAGCGGGCCCGGCGCATCCACGAGGCCGGCTTCCAGGTGGAGATCTGGGACTGGACCCGGCACGACCTGAACGCACTGGCCCAGACCCCCGCCGAGTTCTCCTCGATGACCGGCTACATCCGCGGCACCCTGACCGACCCGGACGGCGCAGCCGAACTCCTGCGCACAGCCGAGGAGTCGATCAAGGCGGCCGAGCATCTCGGCTGCCCCCGGCTCAACCTGCACGGCACCGGCCTGGACAGCGAGGGCCTGCCCGTGGTGCCGGTGACCGACGAGGCCACCGGCGACATGTGGATCACCGCCCACCGCACGCTCACCCGCCTGGCCGAACTGGGTGAGAGCGCGGGCGTCACCTTCACCTTGGAGAACCTCAACACCGCCGTCGACCACCCCGGCGTCCCGTTCGCGCGGGCCGCCGACACCTACGCCCTGGTCGCGGCAGTCGATCGGCCCGGTCTGCGGATGAATCTGGACCTGTACCACGCCCAGATCGGCGAGGGAAACCTCATCGAACTGATCCGCCGCGCGCACGGCGCCGGCCTGATCGGAGAGATCCAGGTCGCCGACGTGCCCGGCCGCTGCGAACCCGGCACCGGAGAGATCAACTATCCGGCCGTCGCCCGCGCCCTCACCGACCTCGGCTACGACGGCACGGTCGCCCTGGAGGCATGGCCCTCCGGCGACAGTCACACCGCCATGGAGCGGTTCCGCGCCGCGTTCACCCTCTGATCCCACCCCGAGTCACACAGCAGGCCACCCCATAGCTCCCCGCCCGACCCGCAACGGGATGTGTTCGCGTCCCGCCGGTGGATCACCCCTTCCCGCAAGTCAGCACAGTGAGGTGCCGAAATGAACCGCTCGCTTTCCTCCCGCTCCCGCAGATTCACCGTCTTGGTGGCCGTGGCCGCCAGTACAGTCCTGGCACTCGCCGGCTGCTCCAGCAACTCGGGCGGCAAGAAGTCGGAGGAGAGCGCCGGTGGCGCATCTGCCGGCAAGGCCACCACGCCCCGCATGACCATCGCGATGATCACCCACGCCGTCCCCGGTGACACGTTCTGGGACACCATCCGCAAGGGCGCCCAGGCCGCAGCCGCGAAGGACAACATCAAGCTGATCTACACGTCCGACCCGAACGCGGGCAACCAGGCCAACCTGGTGCAGAACGCGATCGATCAGAAGGTCGACGGCATCGCCGTGACCCTCGCCAAGCCCGACGCCATGAAGGACACCGTGGCCAAGGCTGTGCAGGCCGGTATCCCCGTGGTCGGCTTCAACTCCGGTGTGGACGACTGGCAGAAGCAGGGCCTGCTCCAGTACTTCGGCCAGGACGAGACCGTCGCGGGCGAGGCGGTCGGCAAGAAGCTGAGTTCCCTCGGTGCCAAGAAGGTCGCCTGTGTCATTCAGGAACAGGGCCAGGTCGCCCTCGAGGCACGCTGCGCGGGCGTCAAGAAGGGCTTCTCGGGCACGACGGAAAACCTGTTCGTCAACGGCGCCGACATGCCGTCCGTGCGGTCGACCATCACCGCCAAGCTCAAGCAGGACCCTTCCATCGACTACGTCGTCACCCTCGCCGCCCCGGTCGCGCTGACCGCCACGCAGGCGGTGTCCGACGGCGGCAGCAAGGCCAAGGTCGCCACCTTCGACCTCAACAAGGAGCTCGTGAAGGCGATCCAGGGCGGCAGCATCCAGTTCGCCGTCGACCAGCAGCCCTACCTGCAGGGCTACCTGGCGGTCGACTCCCTCTGGCTCTACAAGAACAACGGCAACTACAGCGGCGGTGGCGTGGCACCCGTGCTGACCGGCCCGGCCTTCGTCGACAAGTCCAATGTCGCCGCCGTCGCCACGTTCGCGGCCAAGGGAACACGGTGACGCCTGCGACCCGGGTCACGGCCGGACCCATGTGGGTTCGGCCGGCCCACTGCTGACCGTCACCGCCATCGCCCACCCTCAAGTCAAGGAACCAGATGACCTACCGCACCTCCCTCGGAGTCGCCGTGATCGGCGCCGGCCGTATGGGAGCCGACCACGTACGCCGGATCAGCGAGGTGACCAGCGGCGCCCATGTGACCGCCGTCGTCGACGTCGACATCGATCGCGCCAAGACGGTCGCCGCCGACGTCGAAGGATGCGCGGCCTACGGCGACGTCGCGGAAGCGATGGCCTCACCCGACGTCGACGCGGTGCTGCTCGCCTCCCCGGGCGTCGCCCACGAGGCTGCACTGCTCACCGCGTTCGAGCACGACCTGCCCGTCCTGTGCGAGAAGCCCCTCACCCCCGACGCCGCCTCCGCCCTGCGCGTGCTGGAGGCCGAGCAGCGGCTCGGGCACCGCCGGGTGCAGGTGGGCTTCATGCGCCGTTACGACCGCGAGTACATCAAGCTCAAAGCGCTGCTGGACAGCGGGGAACTGGGCCGGCCGCTGATGCTGCACAACCGGCACCGCAACCCGTCCTGCCCGCCGGACTTCACCAGCGCCATGCTCATCAACGACTCCGTGACCCACGAGATGGACATCACCCGCTGGCTGCTCGGCCAGGAGATCACGTCCGTCACGGTGCTGCGGCCGCGGCCCTCCGGCAACGCGCCCGAAGGGCTGGCCGATCCGCAGTTCGTCGTCTTCGAAACCGACGGCGGCGCCCTGGTCGACGTCGAGATATACGTCAACGCCCGCTACGGCTACCAGGTCCAGGCCGAGGCGGTGTGCGAGCACGGCATCGCCCGCATCGGCGACCGGCACGACATGCTCGTCAGCACCGGCGGACGCTGGGGCGGCACGGTCACCCCCGGCTTCGTCGAGCGGTTCGAGGAAGCGTACGACCGCGAGGTCCAGGTATGGATCGACGCCACCCGGCGCGGCGAGGTCACCGGCCCCAGCGCCTGGGACGGCTACGCCGTGGCTGCGGTCTGCGAGGCGGGCATCCGCGCCCAGACCGAGGGCCGACGCGTCGAGGTGGAACTCGCCGACCGCCCAGCCCTCTACATCTGACCCCCACCGCCGGCACACCGAACCAGCGGGGAACGACCGCTCCCCGCCCGACCACACCGCAGACGGGACGCATCTTGAAGATCGGTCTGAACACCGACAGCGTCGGGCTCCTCACGCTCGACGAGACTCTGGACCTGGCCGCCGAACTCGGCCTGGACCACGTGGAGTTCGCCACCGGCGCCTGGTCCACCGCCCCGCACATCGACATCGACCGGCTTCTCGACAGCGACGGCGCGCGCCGTGAACTGCTGGCCAAGGTCGCCGACCGAGGGCTCACGATCAGCGCCCTCACCTGCTCAGGCAACCCTCTGCACCCCGGGCCCAGCGGCCGCGAGCACGACCAGGTCGCGCGCAGGACGATCGCTCTGGCCCCGCTCCTCGGCGTCGACCGCGTGGTGATGATGTCCGGGCTGCCGGGCGGGCCGGGCGACGCCAACCCCAACTGGATCACGGTCTCCTGGCCGCCGGAGACGACACAGATCCTCGAGTGGCAATGGACCGAGGTCGTACTCCCGTACTGGCGAGACCTCGTCGCCCACTCCCGTGACCGGGGCGTACCCAAGCTCGCTCTGGAGATGCATGCCCACCAGGCGGTCTACAACGTCCCCACCCTCCTGCGCCTGCGTGAGGAGGTCGGGCCCGTGGTCGGTGCCAACTTCGACCCCAGTCACCTGATGTGGATGGGCGCCGACCCGCTGGCCGCCATCGAGGCCCTGGGTGAGGCGATCTACCACGTGCACGCCAAGGACACCCGGCTGGAACCTTCCCGCCAGGCCCTGACCAGCAGGCTGGAGACGCTGCCGGTCATGGCCGCCAAGGAACGCTCCTGGAACTACGTCACCCTCGGCTATGGCCACGACGACGCGTTCTGGCGCGCTTTCTGCCTCGCCCTGCGCCGAGCCGGCTACGACGATGTCCTGAGCATCGAGCACGAGGACGTTCTTGTGTCCCCCGTCGAGGGCGTCACCAAAACTGTCGACCTGCTGCGCCGCGTCATCCTGCGCGACCCCAGCTCCTACAAGCCCCAGGAGATCTGAGCCGTCCTCAGCTTGGGTCAACCCGGCCCCGCAACGACTCCGAGCTGATCTCGAGCTCCCGGGCCGTCTCGGTCACCGTCCGGCCCGACTACCCACGAGCTCGATCGCGTCCCGTTCGTACTCTGCTGAGTACCGATTCGTGTACTTGCTCGCCACCGGCCTGCTGCTCGCCGCGCGGTACCCGAGCAGCCGACTGCGCGTCCTGATCACCGTACGGGCCGACTTCTACGCCCGCTGCTCCGAGCACCGGGGCCTGGCCGACGCGGTATCCGGCGCCGGGCTGCTGCTCGGGCCGATGACGGCGGACGAGCTGCGCGAGGTGGTGACCAAGCCGGCGCAGGCCGCCGGGCTGCTGGTGGAGCGGGAACTGGCGGCGCGGATCGTCGGCGAGGTCGTCGACCAGCCCGGCGGACTGCCCATGCTCTCGCACGCGCCCGGGGCCGGGTCGTCACCGCGCGGGATCTCGCGCGGCCGGTGCCCGAGCTGACCGCGCAGGACACCGTCGGTGAGGCGATCGAGCTGCTGCGCCGCCGCCGCGCCTCCCTGGCCGTCGTCCGCGACGACACGGGCCGGCTCACCGGACTGGTCACGCTGGACGACCTGCTGGCGCGGCTGCTGCATCCGCAGACGGCCTGAGACGGCGGACAGACCGAGGAGCGGTACTCCCGTCGGCGTATGCGCCCCGGGACTGCCGCTCCTACGGTGGGGACGTGACGACCTTCGACCGTCTCTCCGCCCGGTTCCGGACGCTGTCGCCGGGCACCGTGGATCTGCTCGTGGTGGGCGTCGTCGGGTGGTTCACCGGACTGGACGCGGCAGCGAACGAACCCGAGTACCGCCAAGCGGACTGGTTCACCTGGCTGTTGCTCGTGATCTCGCTGCTCGCCCTGGTGTGGCGCCGGCGGTGGCCGGTGCCGGTGGCGGTGGTGACCGGCGCGGCGTGCGCGGGCTGGGCGCTGTACGGGCACATCGGGGAACTGCTGAACCTGCCGACACTCGTGGCCCTGTACACGGTGGCGGTGCGGGGCGACCGGCGACGCACCCTGTGGACCGGGCTGATCGCCTCCCTCGCCTCGGGAGGGGTGGCACTGTGGGTCGGCAGCGAGGTGGTGAACCCGCAGGGTCTGCCGGTGCTGGAGATGCTGTGGCCGCTGGTGCCGCTGCTGCTCGGTGAAGTGGTGCGTATGCGACGGCAGTTGCTGGACGAGTACGCGGCGCGAGCAGCCTGGGCGGAGGAGGAGCGGGAGCGGGAGGCGGCGCGGCGGGTGCGTGAGGAGCGGGTGCGGATCGCCCGGGAGCTGCACGATGTCGTCGCGCACACCGTCACGGCGATGACCGTGCAGGCGGGCGTGGCCCTGGACGCGTTCGAGGCCCAGCCGGAGATGGCCCGGCAGGCGATGCGGCAAGTACGCGACTCGGGCAAGGACGCGGTACGGGAGCTGCGGGCCGCCGTCGGGGTGTTGCGCGACCCTGCGAGTGGCGACCCGGTGGAGCCCGCGCCCGGCATCGGCCGACTCGCCGAACTGACGGGCCGGTTCGCGGGCGGTGGCACCGAGATCACGCTCCGGCAGGAGGGAGTGGCTGAGGACGTGCCGCCGGTGGTGGGACTGGCTGCCTACCGGATCGTGCAGGAGGCGCTCACGAACGTCGTCAAGCACTCCGGTGCCCGGCGCGCGGCGGTCTTCGTCCGTCGGCAGGACGGGATGCTCGTGGTGGAGGTCGTCGACGACGGACGGCCTGGCGAGATGGCGGTGGGCGGCTTCGGGTTGATCGGTATGCGGGAGCGCGCGGTGGCGGCCGGGGGGAGGATCGAGTATGGGCCGGTACCTGTCGGCGGCTTCAGAGTGCGGGCCGAATTACCGGTCAACGACGGCGGAGGAGAGGGATCGTGACCGTGCGCGTAGTGCTCGCGGACGACCAGACGGTGGTGCGCGCGGGTTTCCGGGCCCTGCTGGACCTGACCGACGACCTGGTGGTGGTCGCGGAGGCGGCGGACGGGGCGCAGGCCGTGGAGGCGGTACGGCTGACCCGGCCCGACGTGGTCCTCATGGACATCCGCATGCCCGGCATTGACGGCATCGAGGCCACCCGTCGCATCGCCGCCGACGGCGAGTTGGACGCCGTACGCGTACTCGTGCTGACCACCTACCAGGTCGACGCCTACGTCTTCGAGGCCCTGCGCCATGGCGCGGCGGGATTTCTGCTCAAGGACATCGAGCCGGACGACCTGCGTGCGGCGATCCGTACGGTCGCGGCCGGACAGAGCCTTCTCGCCCCGGCCGTCACCCGCTCCGTCGTCGAGGAGTTCGCCCGTCTCAAGGGCCCGGAGACGGACGGCGCCGAGCGGCTGGCCGTGCTCACCGAGCGGGAGCGCGAGGTGATGGGGCTGGTCGCGGCCGGGCTGAGCAACGAGGAGATCGGCCGCGAGCTGCTCATGAGCCCGCTCACCGCGAAGACCCATGTCAGCCGCGCGATGATCAAACTGGGCGCGCGGGACCGGGCCCAGTTGGTGGTGCTGGCGTACGAGACGGGGCTGGTCAGGGCGGGAGAGGTGTAATGGCGTCGCTCTGCCTACTCCCGCCGCAGTAGCGACCGACTCCCGCGGTCGGATGCCCGAACCCTCGTCGCTCCCTAACGTCGAGGGCGTGATCGAAGCGACGGAACTCACCAAACGGTACGGCGGCAAGACCGCCGTGGACGGGCTGTCATTCACCGTGCGGCCGGGCCGGGTGACCGGCTTCCTCGGACCGAACGGCGCCGGCAAGTCCACCACCATGCGGCTGATCCTGGGCCTGGACGCGCCGAGCGCGGGCACGGTGACCGTCGGCGGCCGACCGTACGCCCGGCTCGCGGCTCCGCTGCGGACGGTCGGCTGTCTGCTGGACGCCAAGGGCGTGCACGGCGGCCGTACGGCGTACCGGCACCTGGTCGGCCTCGCGGCGAGCAACGGTCTCCCCCGCCGCCGCGTCGACCACGTCCTGGACCTGACCGGTCTCGGCGAAGCCGCCGGACAGCGCGTCAAGGGGTTCTCGCTCGGTATGGCCCAACGTCTCGGCATCGCCGCCGCACTGCTCGGCGACCCGGAGGTGCTGATCCTGGACGAGCCGGTCAACGGTCTCGACACCGAGGGGATCCGCTGGATCCGCACTCTCCTGAAGTCCCTTGCCGCACAAGGCCGTACGGTCTTCCTCTCCAGTCACCTGATGAGCGAGATGGAGCTGACCGCCGACCATCTGATCGTGATCGGCCGCGGCAGGCTGCTGGCGGACACGACCGTGCGCGACTTCATCGACACCAACTCCCGCGCCCATACGGTCGTCCGCTCCCCAGAGGCGGAGAAACTGCGCGAGCTTCTGCTGGCCGAGGGGGCGACCGTACGCCCGCACGCCCCGGGTGGCTGGCGGGTGGACGGCCTCGACGCGGCCGTGATCGGCGACCTGGCCCGGCACCACGGCCTCGCCGTCCACGAACTCACCCCCGTGCACTCCTCGTTGGAGGACGTCTACACGGCCCTGTCGCAGGACGCGGCGGAATACCGGACCCGGCAGGAGGCCGTGCGATGACGACCCTCACGCACGCGCGGGCCGGCTTTCCACAGGCACTCGCCTACGAGTGGATCAAGTTCAGCAGCGTGCGCTCCCTGATCTGGACGACGGTGGCGACCGCCGCCGTGCCGGTGCTGGGCGCGGTGTTCGTCGCGGCCACGAGGAGCCTGCAGCCGGACGACACCGTGCTCGGCGCCAGCCTCAGCCTCTCCGTGATCGCCCAACTGCTTGCCGCCGTGGTCGGTGCGCTGCTGATCACCGGCGAGTACGGCACCGCCAGCATCCGCACGACCTTCGCCGCCAACCCGCGCCGGGGCACGGTACTGGCCGCGAAGGCGACGCTGATGGCGGGAGTGACGTATGCCGTCGCCCTGCCCTCCTGCACCCTCGCCTGCCTCGTCGGCGACGCGATGCTGGAGGACGACCGATATGGCCAAGGGGAGCCGTGGCCCGCCCTGTTCGGCATCGCCGCCTCCTTCGCCGTGGCCGCACTGCTCGGCCTGGCCGTCGGCACCCTCGTGCGGCACTCCGCAGGCGCCGTCAGCACCGTCATCGGTCTGCTGCTCCTGCCCTCCCTCCTCGGTCCGCTCTTCGGCGGCGCCCGACGCTGGATCGCCGGGGCCTCGCCGACGGCCGTCCTGCAGAAACTCACGCAGACCTCGGACGCCACGGCGGACACGGTCGGGAGCGTTGGTCCCTGGCCGTCCCTCCTGCTGGTCGCCGGTGGCACGGCGGCGCTGCTCCTGCTCGCGGGTGCGGTGCTGCACAGGCGGGACACATGACAACAGGCCTCGTACGAAAGGAGACTTCACCGTGCCGTGCAGCCCCATGCGCTTACGCCTCCTGGTCGTCCCGCTGATCGTGGACCTCCTGCTGCTGGTAGGGGTGTCCCGCGCCGAGGCCGACGCAGCCGCTGCCGACGGAGCGAGATCACCGCTGAAGAACAGGTCGGCGAGCGTCTGGTCGACCTCACCGTCGACTCACCTTCCCTGGGGCGCACCGGGCAAGGTCCCGCTGCTCACGCCGGACGGCTGGCAGGACCGGCGGACGGGTGAGAGCCGGCCGACGCTTTACCTATTGGTCGGCGGTGACGGCAACTACAAGGCGTGGACCGAGGACTACGACTCGAGGATCCAGGGCCTGCCTCAACTGCGTGACGTGCTGGTCGTGATGCCTGAGATGCCGCTGTTCGGCTTCTGCACCGACTGGTTCAACGGCGGGCGGGGCGGACCGCCCGCCGTGGAGAGCTTCCATCTGAAGGAGGTGCGGCCCCTGTTGGAGGCCCACTACGGGGCCGGTACCCGTCGTGCGGCCGCAGGGGAGTCGCAGGGCGGGTTCGGCGCCCTCTCCTGCTCCGCCCGCCACCCCGCGTTCTTCCGGGCGGCGGCGAGCTACAGCGGCTTCGTGCACCCGCTCCGGCATCGATTTCCGCCATAGTCGGAATAGCCCTCGACCGTATGGCCGGGCGGCAAGGTCGACCGGATCAGTTGATGTCCTACCGGCCGCGCAGCACCCGTTGGACCATATCCATGAACACCCCGCACTCCGAGATCAAGGTCGTCATCCGCTCCAGCTCCCGGCTGCGGGTGCTGACGGTCATGGCGCCGACGGAGAGGAAAGCGTCGTCGGGTTCCCAGAGGGCATCGAGGATCTCTGGCCAGCGTCTGAGATCCGGCAGATCGCTACCGCTCACATCGACGATCAGCACCGTCGGCATCAGCTTCGACTGGTGTCTCTTCCTCTTCTCCCGGAGCACGCCGGCGGCCACGCCCTGCGCCATCGCGAGCACGTGAGGGCTGTCGAATGGTGCCGACACGGTGGTGCGGGCACGGTCGTGGCTGACCTGGATCGACATCCAGGAAGCCGGAATGCCGTCTGCGGGCCGTGCCGGGGACGCCTCGGCTCGGTGGTCCCCGTCCCTGCTACTGCTGGAGACGCCGCAGCAGGATGTTCATCGCGGTCATCGTGAGTACGGGCTCGTCTCGCTGGTTGAGTACCTCGATGCGAGTGTGGACCAGCCCGCGGTCCGGCTTCGAGCGGGAGACGCGGGCCTGTTGCACCGTCGTACGGATCGACAGGCAGTCCCCTGGACGGACCGGCCGGACCCAACGCAGCTCGTCGACGCCGGGGGAGGCCAGGCTCGCGACCTTGCTGACGTAGTGGTCGGCGTACATCCGCATCATGAGTGCCGCGGTGTGCCAGCCGCTGGCGATGAGTCCTTTGAAGGGGCCGTCTGCGGCAGCCTCGGGGCTCTTGTGGATGTCCTGCGGGTCGAAGTCCCCGGCGAACTGGAGGATGTCCTGCTCGCTCACCGTGATGCTGCCGTAGACGTACACCGAACCCGGCACGTAGTCCTCGAAGTAGCGTTCCTGGATCGGGGCGTTGAAGTCGGCGTCGCTCAACGTGGTGGTGGTCGTCATTGGCGGCACGATAGCTGTGCGCCCTGCGGGCGGCCACCAGGGCTCGGTGGTCAATGCGAGCACCGCCACGCTGTGTGAGGTCGCGCCGCAGTGGAATGCGTGCTGTCCTGGAATCATCAACAGGAGTACACGCCGATGCGTCACAGCCGGACTTTCGCCTTCACATCCGCCCGGTCGCCCACGCCGACCGGAGCGGGCGGAGGCCTGCTGCCGGCTCGGGATCTCGCGGCCGCCTGGTTCCTGGTCGTCCTGATCGCGGTGCCCGCCTGGGCGCTGACGATCGGGCAGGCCCGGGACATGGGGGTCGAGCCCGGCACGATGGGGATGGCGCTGCCGCTGTTCCTGCTGCTGTGGGTGACGATGATGGCGGCCATGATGCTGCCGTCCATGGCGCCGGTGGCCATCACGTGGGTGCGCGGGATCGGCCGGCAGTCCTCCGGCTGGACGCGGACCTGGCGCACCGTCGAGTTCGTGGGCGGGTATCTGCTGGTGTGGACCGTCTTCGGACTGCTCGCCTACGCGGCCCTGGCCCTCACCGGCGGCCTGGTGGAAGACCATCCGACCGCCGGGCGCTGGACAGGGGCGGCGGCGTTCCTGCTCGCGGGCCTGTACCAGCTCGGTCCCCTCAAGTACGTCTGTCTGCGGCACTGCCGCGACCCCATGAGCCACCTGGTGCGCTACGCCGGGTTCCGGCAGCCGGCCCGCGACCTTCGGGTGGGTGTCCATCACGGCGCCTACTGTGTCGGCTGCTGCGCGGGACTGATGGTGGTCCTGATCCCGCTGGGCGTGATGAACGTGGCGGCGATGGCCGGACTGGCCGTGGTGATCTTCGTGGAGAAACTGTGGTCCCGTGGCCCGCTGCTCGGCCGGATCGTGGGTGTCGCGTTTCTCGTGCTGGCCGTGCTCGCGCCGTTCCAGGACTGGCTGCTGCCGGGGCTGCAAGGGTCGATGCCGTCGATGGACCGCATGTGACTCACCTGGCCCCCGAGGCCCGTGCTGTCCGCCAGGCGGCCCGTCGGCAGCCGTAGAAGCCCGCGCTGGATACGCAGAACGGAACCAGGTGATTGAACAGAACCCGCCACCAGGTCGCGGCGACGCGATCACCGTGCCCTGGTTGACCAGGGAGAGCAGGGAGCCGACCAGGAGGGCGATCGGCACGCACCTCGACAACGAGGCCGCCGAGAGCACCGTCGCCAGGTTCGCGGTGCCTCGCCGGCGTTCATGTGTGTACTTGCTCAGACCCGCCCCTGGCCGGCCTCTTCGGTCTCCTCGCTGCTGAAGACGTAGTCGGCGGTCTCGCCGTACGACGCGTCGTAGCTCAGCCCGAAGGCATTGGAACGGCCGGTGGTGGTGCCGACTTCGAATTCGGGCGCGAACCCGAACATGGCGTTCTTGATCTTTGTCGAGCTGCCGTCGGGCCCGGTGAGCGGCTGGTAGGAGAGTTCCGTCCGGCCCTCGACCGTGAGGCCGGGACTGTCCCCGCCAGTGAGGGAGACCCTCGCCCGCTCCATGCCCAGGTACTCGCCGTAGAACTGCGACAGCTGGCCGAACGGTCCGCCTTCCCGGCCGGACAGGATGCGCTCCAGGGCCTCGGCCTGCTCATCTTTGGCCGCGCTGTCCACGACCAGCCCGACCTTCCAGTTTCCGGAAGACAGATTGGAGGGGAAGTGGTTGTAGAAGGCGAAGTCCACGTCGGACAGGTCCAGGTCGTCCAGATTCCCGTTCGCCACATGGAACACGGCGGTGCCCAGGCACTCGGTCCCGCCCTCGGCGTCCCGCGGCTGGCCGTCGTACGGACAGCTGCACAACACCGCACAAGAGCAACCGGCCACATAGGTGCCGGATATCGTCCACGACATGACTGCTGCCCTCTTCCGTTGGTGATGGCGGCGAGCGTCGTCCTGTACTTTCACGCTAGACCTGTCAAATCGGCATGTAAACGGCGTTTCGTGACAAGAGGTCCGGATGTGCCGGATCGAGCCCGAGGATCTCCCGCCGTGCGTCGTTCGAGATACCCCATGGCGGGTACAGGGCCCGGTGATCTGAACCATGCGGCGAAGGGGTAGGAAACTGTGGAAGCGATCGGCCACGCGTTGTCCATCGCCGGGTCGATGACCTGGGAGGTCACCTGGGCGCTGATCCTCGGTTTCGCCCTGTCGGCCGTGGTGCAGGCGGTGGTGCGCCGGTCGACGGTCGTGCGGCTGCTGGGCGACGACCGGCCGCGCACACTCGCCCTGTCGGCCGGACTCGGGGCGGCCTCGTCGTCCTGCTCGTACGCGGCTGTGGCGCTGGCCCGTTCGTTGTTCCGCAAGGGCGCGAACTTCACGGCGGCGATGGCGTTCGAGATCGCTTCCACCAACATGGTGGTGGAGCTCGGCGTGATCCTCGCGCTGTTGATGGGCTGGCAGTTCACGGCCGCCGAGTTCGCAGGCGGGCCGGTCATGATTGTCGTACTCGCTGTGCTGTTCCGCCTCTTCCTGCGCGAGGGGCTGCTGAACCGGGCACGGGAGCAGGCCGAGCACGGGATCGCGGGATCGATGGAGGGCCACGCAGCGATGGACATGTCGGTGCAGGCGAAGGGCGGCTTCGCCCGACGCCTGTTTTCCCGTGACGGCTTCACGTCCGTGTCGCACATCTTCGTCATGGAGTGGGCCGCGATTGTGCGGGATCTGGTGGTCGGGCTGCTGATCGCCGGGGCGATCGCCGCCTGGGTGCCGGACGACTTCTGGCGCGCGTTCTTCCTGGAGGAGCATCCGCTCGCTGCCAAGCTCATCGGACCTCTCATCGGCCCGCTGGTGGCGGTCGCCACGTTCGTCTGCTCGATCGGCAACGTGCCGCTGGCCGTGGTGCTGTGGAAGGGCGGTATCAGCTTCGGCGGCGTGATCGCCTTCATCTTCGCGGACCTGCTGATCCTGCCGATCCTGAACATCTACCGGAAGTACTACGGTGCCCGGATGGCCGTCTTCCTGCTGGTCACCTTCTTCGCCGCGATGGCCGTGGCCGGATACGCCGTCGAATTCGCCTTCGGCGGGCTGGGACTGATTCCCGACCCGGCCGATGCCACGATCCCCGAGGAGGGGATCACCTGGAACTACACGACCTGGCTCAACATCGTCTTCCTGCTGCTGGCCGCGAGTCTGCTCGCACGGTTCTGGCGCACCGGCGGCCCGGCCATGCTGCGGATGATGGGCGGCTCACCCGAAGCCGGCGAACAGGGGCACGCGCACTCCCATACCCGCCATGGACACAACCACTGAGCCCACCTCTCTCCCCTCGGCATGAGAAGAGACCCGGGGCGGATACTTCGTCGTGCCGGGCGCGCCGCCGGGCAGGGCTCCTGCCGGGCCGACCAGCTCTTCAGACAGGACCGCTCCAGTCGAACGGGAAGTGTTTGCTCGACTTCCCCGAGCGTTCCCAGGAGAAGCCGAATGCGTCGGCGCGGTCGACGGTGGCCCGTCCCCAGGTGGCGACCTGGCCGGGCCCGACCTCGGCGCCCGGGGCGTTGTGGACCTGGACGCGTGCGCCATCCGGCGTCGTCGGGCCGGTGAGTGCCTCGGCGGTGGCCGTGACCTTGCCGGGAATCTCGGCTCGCCAGGTGGCGAGGTCCTCGTCGATCTCGACGTGGATGGGGGCGAAGTCCATGCCGCGCACCTCGGGGTGGAACATGGCCCCGAACTGCGCAGGCCATCCGCCCGCCTCACCGCCGAAGATGGCTCCGAGTGCACCGCGCTGCTGCTCGTCGGCGCGTTCGTCGAGGAAGACCGCGGCGTACGCGTCGGTGTGCGTGCCGGCCCAGACGTTGCCCACGAAGACGCCGAGCATCAGGACGTTGAGACCGCCGAGCCGCACGTCGCCGAAGCTGCCTTCCCGAATGTGCCACACCAGCACGCCTTCGCAGTCGCCGTAGGTCGGGGGCTGCGCGAACGTGCAGGGGCACGGTATGGCGCACTTGCACACATCGAACCAATCACCGGCCAGGTGCCAGCGCGTACCGGTGGTGACCTGCTCTGTCATCTCGCTTCCCTCCTGCCGAGCCCCGTGGAGGAGCTCACTCGGAGTCGCGAGACCGCGTATCCCGAGCCCGCACCCGGGATGGCGAGGCGGCCTCCCTTCCAGCTTGCACCTCACGTACCGGTAGGGAAACCCCGACGTCGAGGCGGGCGCCTTCTCCGACAACGCGGTCCAGGCGGAGGGCCTGCGTGGGAACAAGCTCACAGCCGGGCAGAAGAAGAGACTGCTGGGCATCGTAGGGCGTTCGTGGGGCGGGTGAAGGCCGACGCGGCGAAGGTGTGGATGTCGGAGGTCCGCAAGCACCTCGACGACACGTACGTAACGGGGCGGGCGGCATCGCCGACGACTTCGCCTTCTACGTCCGCGTCCACAGCTCCGTCGTCCGGGTCGACGCCGACTGCCAGGCCCCGGGTCCGCTGCGCGACGCGTACGGCGGCACGTCCGGTGGCCCACCCAGATGCATGTCCACTCCATCATCCGCACCCCCAACGGCAACGACTACGGAAAGGGAGCGCCTTCGACAGCACTATCTGACGTCACCACACCACCAGTGACGTAGTCGAGCTAAGCAGCTTGGATGAAGCTGGTGTTGCCTGTCGGATCCGGTCGCGTTGCCGCTGCATCGCCCGGGTCGACGGCGGCGCCGATGGCCTCGGTGCTGGTCTGGGCGCGCTGTAGGTAGTCCTGGTACTTCGCCTGGCGCCAGACCAGCTCGATGTCGTTCAACTCCGGGCTGTATGGCGGCAGATAGAACAGTTCCACCCCGATCTTCGCCAGCTGGCGTCGGCGCCCCTTGAACGCCTTGGCCACGTGCGCCGAGGCGTTGTCGAGCACGACCCTGCACGGCTTGCGGCGCTCCCAGGGGAGCATGACATCGGCGCCGAGGCCGTCGGCGGCCAGGTCCAGCACGGCCGCGCCGCCGCCCAGGCCCGCCAGCCGCACGCAGACGAACTCCAGCAGCACGCCGGCATCGATCTTGCCGCTGGTGTGCTGTCAGAGAAGGTCGGTGGCGCTGCCGACGACGTGGGCGCCGAGCACGTTGACCCGACGGTTTCTGGTGTCCTCGCGTGGGACCACCACCCGTTGCCCGATCCTCGACCAGGTGTAGCCGGTGGGCATCGTCGGAGCGAACCCGGACTCGTCCAGGAAGATCAGGTCGCGTTGTCCGGCGTCGGCGGCCTGCCGCAAGGCCGCAAGTCCTCCAGCTCGGCCCGGGCGGCCTGCTGGAGGACGGGATCGGCCTGGTGCCGGATGCTGTCGCGGGCGCGTTTCCAGCGGAACCCGTCACGGCGCAGCAGTTCCCACAGCCAGTACGCGGAGATCTCCACGCCCCGCTCGTCGCGGAGCCAGTCGCGCAGGGGCCGGGGCGAGGATGAACTCGACCTGGCGGGGCGTGGCCAGCGCGGAGCCAGTCGCGCAGGGCCGGGGCGGTCCAGACCGTTGACGCATCACGGACGTGACCCGATCCCTGGCCTTCGCCGACCTCGAGTGCACCCGCATCTGCCGCCAAGGGCGCACCGGGTGAGGTGACCTCTGAGTGTGCTGCCCTGGCCGCTCCTGGCGTCACCGCGGATGTGGACGTGGCCAGGAACGCCGCACCGATCAGGGCCAGTGGGGAACGGGATGTCGCCTGGTGGGCGCTGGTCTGGTGATGGTTGTTCATGGCCGACTCCAAACTGGACGCATCGTGCTGGTCGTGACGGACAGCGACAGCTTGCCCTGGAAGGGTTCGGCGGCTCCCGGCGCTGACGATCGGCTTGGCCGCCGGCCGTCACCTCGAGAGCTCTCACCCCCGATGAACAGGACTCCAGGTATGCGGCACGTCTGAGGGCTGGAGTCCTGCTCCCGGTGGCTGTTCAGCCGCAGCGCCTGCCGGAGTTGATGCAGGTGACGGCTTGGTCCATCAGCCGGGGGCTCATGACCTCGATGAAGTCGTCGTGGTCGGTGACCGCCTTGTGACCCTGCCCTATGAAGCCGTCAACGGCGTAGTTGGGGCCGGAGGGCACCTTGTAGACCAGTCGCATGGTCAGTTGCGGGATGGCCACGAAACCGGCCGGGCAGACGCCGGTGTCAGGGTCGGTGAAGGCGACGTGGCTGCGGTGGTTGGCGCTGTCGATGTTCCTGCCGTCCCAGCAGCTCTGGAAGCGGAACTTGCGCACCACCTTGCTGCCCTTCGGGCACAGCGGGTACATGTCCGTCAGCTCGACCTTGTTCTCGAAACCGGTGCAGGTCCAGCGGGAGTTGGCGTTGGCGACGCCGTTGGTGGCCGCCTTGGCGTCGCCGGTGATGATCCGCAGGAACTGCGGCATCGCCACGACCTTCCCGGTGAGGCTGCCCTTGTACGTGACGGAGACGGAGCGCGGGACCAGAATGGCGCCGACGTTGCCCTCCTTTCCTCCGCCGAGGGCGGAGTCCGCGTCGGGGCCCGTCTTGGTCAGGTCGCGCAGGACTGGCCAGTAGTAGGCCGACTGGTCGCCGTTGGTGCAGGTGGTGTCCTGGCGGATGAGCGACTCGTTGGTGGAGGCGGCGCTCACGTCCTTGTTGCCGATGTAGTCGTGGACGTGGTGGGCTCCGTTGAGGACGCCCGGGGCGACGATGTCGTTGTCCGAGTTGTGCTGTCCCCGCTGGTTGGTGCCGCAGCGAGAGGCGAAGGTCCCGGTGGAGGCCCCGGCTTGGGCGGGCGCCTGCCTGATGTTGGGGGCCACCTTGGTGATGTCGACGAAGTCGGAGGTGAGGGGACCGTCGACCCGGGCGACGCCGCCGTTCTGTGGCGAGCCGTTGGCGCCTGGGGTGGCGGAGGCGGATGCCGTCGGGCTGGTGACGGCCTTCGAGAGACTGCAGGGTGCGAGGGCTTCCAGGCCGGTGGGCTTGTCGGCGACGCGGCCGATCGCGATGGCTATGCGGTCCAGGGTGGCGACCCGCTTGTCCTTGAGCGGGCCCAGGATGGCGTTGTTGATGAAGTTCGGGCCGCCCTGACCCTGGGTGCCGGCGATCCTGGTGTTCGCCTCGGTGATCTGCGCCTCGAGTAGTGCGAGATTCCGGTCGACCTCCGCCTTCGCCTGCGAGGGGATCGCCGGCAGCCGATCCTGGACGTCTGGGCAGCTGACGGTCTGGGAGGGGGCGGAGAGGGTGGTTGCTTTGGGGACGGTGTTCGTGGCGTTCGCCGCGGCGTTGACGGCCACCAGCCCGCCTCCACCCGCCAGCAGAGCCAAGGCCACGATGATGCTGTTGCGTCGGCCCTTGCCACGCCGGTGATCTGCTCGCATGAGCACTCCATTTCTTGAGATCGGTACAACCAGGCAGACATGTCGCGGTTCCGCGAACTTTTCTCGATCTCACCCGGGACCAGCACCAGAGTGATCTGAGTGGCGATCAGCAGCAGCTGCTTCCCGGATGCGTCAGCGATGCGTAAGGAAATCCGCCACTGAGGCTGCGGGCCCGCGGACGCCGGACGATCGTCGCTGGGCTCGCTGTGACGGTCGTGCCCGTCAGACGGCGGCGATGCCTTCCATGCCGGACTCGTCGAAGGCGGGCAGGCCGCCGGCCGTCGTGACCTTGGTGAGGGCGCCGTTGGCCTCGACGCGGAAGCCGTCAACGGTGCCGGAGACGGCGTTCTGGACGTAGACGAATTTCTCGTCCTCGGTCACGGCGAGGTCGATCACGCCCTGCGAGCTGGCTGAGGGCGGGGTGGCGATACCCACCTCGTTGGTCAGGGCCAGCTTGCCGTGCTTGTTCATGCGGTAGCCGGTGACGGTGGAGTTGCCGGTGTTGCCGCCGTAGAAGTAGTCGCCCGCACGTTCCAGCCAGCACAGGGTCTCCTGGCCGCTGGCCAGGGGCTGTTGCAGAACCTTCAGTTTGCCGTCGTGCTTCACCTGGTACGTCGTGACGGTGGACTTCTCGGCCTCGGCGACCAGCATCCGCTTCCCGGTCCTGTCGAAACTGATCGCGAACGGGACGCCGCCGGCCGATTTGTTGACGACGGGTTCGGTGACAGCCGGCAGGCCGTTGTGTTTCATCGGGAAGACCTCGACGGTGTTGCTGGACTTGGTGGTGACGACCAGGCTGCGGCCGTCCGGGGCGAACTCGACCTCGCCGGGCGAGCTGGAGAAGAGCGGGATGTCCTCGTTGTCCAGGCCCAGGGAACGGTAGGACCCATGCAGCGGCTTGAGTCCCTTCCTGGTGATCTTGAAGCCCTGGATGCTGCCCTCGCCGTCCGCGTTCATGACGTACGCGACCTTGCCGTGCACCGTGATACTGGCCGGGAACTTGCCGCCGGAGTCAACGACGTGCCGGTCCTTGAGCTGTTGCCCTTCGACGCGGAAGGAGGTCACCGTGCCGCTGCCCGCGTTGACGGCCAGCAGCATGCCCGACGCGTCGTCGTAGACGAGTGAGCCCTGGGAGGCGAGCGAGTCAGTGGGCGCGTCGACCTGGTCACCGCCCTTGCCGCCGGTCGTGTAGGTCCCCGAGGGACTCAACTTGCCGTCGTCGGCCCGCGCGAACACATGGATGGTGTTGCCGTCCGGTTCGTTGCCCTGGACGAAGACGGCGCGGTCGGCCCCGGCGGTGCTCCCGGAGTACTGGCCGGCCGAGGCCACGGTCACGGCCACGGTGACCGCTGCCGCGGAGGCGAGGGCCCCGCCGCCGATCACGATGCGCCGTGTCCTGGACTTCGTCCGGTGACCGCCGCGTGTGCCGGCGGGCCGGCTCGTGCGACGGTGCTCCTTGCGGCTGCTGTGCATGTTCACGTCCCGTTCGTCTGTGCCTGCGTCGTGCCGTCCACGGCTGTGGACGGCACCAGAGTGGACAGTGGGAACGGTGTGCCGATGAGGAACGTGGGTCGCGTCAGACTCTCGTAAGAGACTCCTGGTGGCGGAGTGACAGAACTTCCTGCGGAAAGCAGGCAACGGACCCAGCGAGTGCCCTTGACCTCTTGGCAGAGCACGGACGAGCGGGGAAAGAGTCTTACGGAGCCCTTACACGGCCGTATCGGATGACCTCACGCGCCTACGCTCGCAGGCGTGTTGACCATCCGAAGTATTGCCCTCGTCACTGCCGCCCCCTTGCGCTGGCCGCAGTGGGCTTGGCGCATCCACACGGGCCGTCCAGGTCGACGGCCTCGGACTGGACGCAGTTGCACATCGCGCTGTTGCAGGTCTTTCCGCTGCTCACGGTCGGCCTCCTGGTCCCCCTGTGGCATCGGCCCCGACTCGGTCTCGCGGGCATCGCCACCGTGATGGCCTGGGCGTGCGCCTTCGTCTACGCGGCCTACTGCACAGGGCTCGACGCGGTCGCGGGTATCGCGGCCGGGACCGCGGTTGAGCACGTCGGCGAGACAGCGAGCATCGGGCCGGTCAAGCGCCCGCTCTATGACACGGGTGAGGCGCTCGGGCAGGCCGGCGCCTACGCCCTCATCGGCGCCATCACGGCCACGGCGGTCGCGCTGTTCCCGAAGTGCGGCACCCGAATCGTTCCCGGAACGGTGGTGCTCCTCGCAGCCGGCTGGTCCTTCGTCGACAGCCACATCTTCTGGCCATGCGGCGTATGGACGATGCTCGGCTTCGCCCTGGGCTTCGCGCTGCTCGCCTGGGGGACCGGGAAGAGCGCCCCACCGGCGAAGCCGGCATCCCTCCCCGCCGCCAAGCGGGCGATCACGGGACTGGAGGGTGACTGCCACCATCGAATCGTCGCCTGAAAGAAGCCGCAAAAGATGCTCTCACCTGCATCGCTGCGCCCCGCGGCCGCCCTGCGGTTCCCCGACCACTGCACGGAGTCGGCTTCGTCGCTCTCCCTCAACGCGCCCGGGAGGGGGACAACCGTGCATGCCGTCCGAAACGGGTCCCAATCGACGGCTGTGCAGGTTCGTGGTGCATGGCGTCAGCAGCGCCGAACGCAGATCGATGCCTCGAACGTGGGGATCTCGGAGGTGCCATGAATTGGCTGGATCCCCGAAGCGTTGTGTAGTTCGCCTCGGTCTTGAGTGAGGCAGCCTTCACGCGCTGCCACGTGGTCAGCACCGGTCCCCGCGAGAGCCCCGCCTCCCTAAGCAGGGGCCGATCGCCCCTGTCCGGCCGGACCTCACCGACGATCATGCGATCCGGCCATCAGACTCAGGCCCGCATCGCGGAGTCGGTGAACACTGAGCCTCGGACAAGCCGCAACAGCCGACGAGGTCCGCATCAGTCTCTCCCAGCTCAACGTCGTCGTTCGCCGCCCCGGGGGCCAGCTGCCCCTGACCCGCATCGACAGCGCGAGGAACTGGATCGGCTACCACCTCGTCGCCCGCCTGGCCCTGCACACATATTTCCTGCGCGAGCGCAGGCCCGTGCCGCGTTTCCTGATGCTGGATCAGCCCACCCAGGCGTTCTTCCCCGAGAAGATCCGCGACGCCACCACTGTGGAAGACGCCGACTGGGCGGCCGACACCAGCTACTTCAAGCTGCTGCACGACGTCGCTGAGGAAGCCGGCGGAGGCCTGCAGAATCGTGTGCGACAACGCCAACCTGCCCGAAAAGTGGTTCCAGGACGCCATCGTCGAAAACTGGCGTCCCAGGACGACCGACGCAGAGCGCTGATTCCCGTCGACTGTGGGCTCGTGACTCGGTGTCGGAGAGGCCGTTGCCCACCTCCAGCATGTCCGGGTCGTTCCAGGCACCGGGGTGGGAGAAGCCCGCCCAGCCGAGCTGGGCGTCCAGGATGCTCATCACGGAGTTCCAGTTGGCCTGGATGTCGCCGGTGGTGCGCCACGAGTTGCCGGTGAGCGGGCCCCAGTTGCCGACTTGGTCGTTGCCCCAGTTGCAGAGGGCGAACAGGATGGGGCGGCCTGTCCTGGCGAGAGCGTCGCGCATGGCGGTGCAGCGATCCTGCCCGCTGTGGCCCTGGTGGTCACCGCAGTTGTCGTACTTGAGACAGTCGATGCCCCAGGACGCCCACACGTTGGCGTCCCGCTGCTCGTTGCCGAGGCCGGCGGGGTAACCGGCGCAGGTGGTCAGTCCGGCCGACGAGTAGATGCCGAGCATCAGCCCCTTGCCGTGCACGTAGTCGGCGACTGCCTTCATGCCGTTTGGGAACCTCACGGGATCCGCGACCAGATTGGGGGTCACACCCGGAACGCTGGGCCGGCCGGACGTCCACGCACCGCCGTCCGGGCCGGACGTCAGCGTTTCGTCATGAGTCGCACGCCCTCCACCAGGGGTTCCCCGGCCTACGGTCGGACCATGCGAGACGATCCACGGCTCCCGACCACCCCCGGCTTCTGGCGCAGCCCCCTGCGCGGCCCCTGGTTCACGTCCGTCCTCGGCGTCGTCCTGCTCGTCGGCATCACGGTGCTGTTCGTGACGGGCCTGGTCTCGTACGCCGCCTACAACCCGGGCCTGTCACCGGTGAACGACAAGACGCCGGACAAGGGAATCCTCGGCTTCTACCTCTTCGCCTGGCCGACGGACCCCCACTGGCTGTACCGCCTCAACCAGGGCGTCCACGTCACCTTGGGCATCACCCTGATCCCCGTTCTGCTGGCCAAGCTGTGGTCGGTGGTGCCCAGACTGTTCGTGCTGCCACCGGCCCGCTCCCTCGTCCACGCCCTGGAGCGGATCTCCCTGCTGCTGCTCGTCGGCGGCGGGCTGTTCGAGTTCGTGACCGGTGTGTTCAACGTCCAGCTGAACTACGTCTTCCCGGGCTCCTTCTACCCGCTGCACTTCTACGGCGCCTGGGTGTTCTTCGCGGCCTTCGTGGCCCACGCGCTGTTGAAGACGCCCATCGCGTTGCGCAATCTGCGGCACGCGCGGGAGGAACGGAACGACCTGGTGTCGCCGCGCCCGGCCGAAACGTGTGGTTCGTCGGGGGCGGCTCGCTGCTGCTGTTCGCCACGACGGTGGGGCAGAACTTCGACGTCCTGCGCCGCACCGCCCTCCTCGCCCCGCACGGCGGGGCCGAGCCCGGCGGCGGTCCGAACGGCTTCCAGATCAACAAGACCGCGGCGTACGCCGGGATCGACGCGGCGGAGACGGGCAGGGACGCCTGGCGGCTCGTCGTAGTGGGACGGACCGGCACCGTCCGCCTCAGCCGCGCACAGCTTGCCGGACTCCCGCTGCACAGCTCGGCGTTGCCCATCGCCTGCGTCGAGGGCTGGTCGACGTCGGACCAGTGGTGGCGTGGGGTGCGGCTGCGTGACCTCGCCGCACTCGTCGGGTACGAGGACGACCCGCCGGACGTCCTCGTCGAGTCCCTCCAGAGGCACGGGGGGCACGGGGCCTTCCGCCACGCGGCCCTGCGCGCCAACCAGGTCGCCGACCCGCGTTCCCTGCTCGCTCTGTACGTCAACGGCGAAGAGCTGTCCCTCGACCACGGCTATCCCGCCCGCGTGATCGTGCCCGCCGCACCCGGCGTGCTGAACACCAAGTGGGTGGCCCGTATGACGTTCGGAGATCTGTGATGCTTCCGCGTGTTCCGATCGGCAGCCCTCTGCAACTGCTGCTGCTCGCCTGCTCGTTCGCCCTCGCCGGCTACGCGGGCGTACGGCTGCTCGCGGACGACTGGTTCGGCGTGGCGCTGTGGATCGTGGGGGCGGCGCTGCTGCACGACCTTGTGCTGCTGCCCCTGTACGCGGGGGCGGACCGGGCGCTCGTACGCGGTCTCGGCGCGGTCGGCCGCCGGGGTCGGGTGATGTACGTCCGGGTCCCGGCCGCGCTGTCCGGTCTGCTTCTGCTCGTGTGGTTCCCGCTGATCAGCGGGATGGTGGACCGCCGTTACCGGCTCGCGACGGGGCTGTCTGCGGACGGCTTTCTCGCCCGTTGGCTGCTGATCACCGCCGCCTTGTTCGGCGGCTCGGCGCTGCTGCTTGCGCTGCGGCTGCGCAGGGCGGCGAAGCTTCGGCCGCCGGACGCCCAGTGACCGGCGCTCTCCCAGCCCCCGTAGCGGTGCAGGGCCGGGGTGCCGAGCCGTGCCCAGGGGAAGGGGGCGCCGACGGTGGCGTGCGCGTCGGTGATGTGGACGTGAACGCGTTCGTCGGCGTCGACCGGGGCGGTCTGGCCGATCATCTGCCGCATGAAGCCGCTCGGCTTCACCCTCGACGAGATGCGCGCTCTGCTGGAAGCCACCGGCCGCCTGGACTCGGGCGATGAACTGCCGCCCGAAAAGCGTGAGGAACTGCTGGAGCGGGTCCGCGGCTTCGAGGAGGTCGCCCGGCAACAGGTCGCCGATCTGCGCACCCAGTTCGTCCGGGCCGAGAAGTTCGCAGCAGCGCTGGCCGAACGTCTCCAGCGGACGTCAACGCTCTGAAGTCGGGGGCCGGCCCTGAGCCGCGCCACGGCACCCACGCGGCTCTTGTCGTGTGCTTCCCGCCTTGCGGGCGTGCACTGTCGGGAGCGGCGGCCTTCAGCTCCGGGTGCGAGGGCGTAGGACTACGCCCTCGATCAGCAGCGGGGCGACGAGGGCGCGATGGCGTCCAGTGTGCCGACCCGCGCGTTGCATCGTGCCGGCGGCGCCGATGACCGGGTCCTGGTCGGTCGGGTTGTTGTGGAGGCCGATCTCGTACCAGCCGTAGTGAACGACGTAGGCACCGACGATCACGCTCGCCGACTGCGTACGCGGTGCCACGGCGTGATGTGGCCGCGGGTGGACGCTGTGGAAGGCGGAGGGAGGATGTCGAGAAGCGGGGTGATCGGGCGGCGCGGTATGGGCCGGGGCGGGTGCCTACGGTTGCGTGACGTCAGCCCGAGTGGTCGGCGAGGCGCTCTGACGTGATACGGACCCCGGCAAGACGGATCAGGTCACGCGCGGGCGGAACACCGGCCATCGCGGGCGGGCGGGTCACATCCAATGGTCGGGGCCCGGGTCGCGGCCTTCGGCTCGTACGGTGAGGCGCTGCACGTAGTGCTTCCAGCCCTCCTCATGGGCGGCGCATGCCTCGGGCGAGGGCAGGCCGCGGTGGACCAGGCGCAGCAGGGTGCCGTCCGGGGTGGGCTCCAGGGTGATCTCCACGGTGGTGGAGCCGGGGGGCACGGGCATCGCGCCCTCGGCCCAGCCCCAGGTGAACACCAGTCGTTTGGGCGGGTCCAGTTCGACGAACCGGCCTTCGGCCACGTTCTCGCCGGTGACGTTGGTCCGATACGTGCCGCCGGGCGCGAACACGAACTCGCCCTCCTGGCCCATCCAGGACAGCCACTTGTCCCGGTCGGTGAAGAAGGAGAAGACGATCTCGGGGCGGGCGGCGATGTGCCGCTCGACCGTGACCACGCCGCCGCTCACTTCGCCGCTCACGCTCACGCGTCCGTTCCCTCCGCCCGTTCGGCGGCCTCGGCCAGTTCGGCGAGGGCGTCGAGCTTGGTGGCCCACATGGACTGCAGGTAGTCGGCCAGCGGGCCCATGGCCTCACGGTCCGCTCGGTAGAACCGTTTCTTGCCGTCCTGGCGCAGCGTAACCAGCCCGGAGTCCCTGAGCACCTTGAGGTGCTGGGAGACCGCGCCGAAGGTGACGTCGAACCGCTCGGCGATCTCGCCCGCCGACAGTTCCGCGTCCCAGACCAGTCGCAGAATCTCGCGCCGCCTGGGCTCGGCGACCGCCCGTACCGCATCCATGCAGGTCATTTTAGCCCCCACTGCAATTTGCCAAGTCGCCCAGAGTCATTTTAGTGTGAGCTAAAGCGAAAGATCCGGCACTCGCGTCGGATCCCCGACGAGAAGGACGTTCCATGGCTGACATCGCCCTGCAGATCCGCATCGCCGCCGACCCGGAGACCGTGTACCGCGCCCTCTCCACCCCCGAAGGCGTGGCCGGCTGGTTCACCACCGGAGCCGAGATCGGCGAGGGCGTCGGCGCCCTGCACCGGCTGTCGTTCCCTGGTGCGCCGATGACCTGGGAGTTCCGCATCGACGAGGCCGCGGCGGGCAAGCGCCTGGCGCAGACCGTGGTCGCGGGGCCGCCGCAGTGGATCGACACTGAGATCGTCTACGCGCTGGAGGCCGGTCCCGAGGGCGGCACGGTGGTCCGGTTCGACCACACCGGATTCGCCGAGATCGACGACATGTTCCGCGAGGTCACGATGGGCTGGGCCGGCATGTTCACCCGCCTGAAGGAGTACGTCGAGACCCGCACCCCGGCCCCGTACTTCACCCTCTGAGCTCTCCCCCCACCTGCAGAAGGAGCAGCAATGTCCGAGATCACCTTCCAGACCGACGTCGACGCCGACCGCACCAAGGTCCACGACGCGCTGGACACCCACGACGGCCTCACGGGCTGGTGGACCACGGGCGTCGACCGCGAGGGCGAGGTCCTCCTCTTCGACTTCCCGGAGATTCCCGAGCCCTTCCGGCTCCGCCGGGACCGCGCGGACAAGGAGGAGATCGTGTGGACGTCGATCGGCGCCTTCCCGCCCCACTGGTCCGGGACCGTCATCACCTGGCGGCTGACCGACGCCCCCGACGGGACCGGCACACGAGTGGACTTCCGGCATGCCGGCTTCGCCGCCGACGACACCGACCTTCCGCACACCGCCGAGACCTGGGGCCTGCTGATGGACCGGCTCAAGGAGTACACCGAGACGGGCACGCCCCGGCCCTTCTTCACCCTCTGATCAGGTATCCGATGACGATCGACGTGACAGCGGAGCGGGTGATCCCGCGCCCGCCCGGCCGGGTGGCGGCGTACGCCATGGACTGGCGCCACGATGCCTGGGGGCACCTCCCGTGCCCGTTCAGGGCCATGGGGGAGGACCCTGGGCATCGCGAGGCGCCCCTGACCCGGGAGGCTGACGGCGGCGGGTTCGGCATCGGCGCGGAGGTGACCCGTACCGCGTACTTCCTCGGCAAGCGCTCGACTACGTGCTCCGCGTCGCCGCCCACGAACCCGGGCGGCTGCTGGACATGATGTCCGTAGCCGGACCGATGCCGATGCCCGTCACCTACACCTTCGGCCCGCACCCGGAGGGCACGCTCGCGCGCATCCGCGTACAGGGCGACCCCAGCCGGTACTACCGCCTCGCCGCGCCCCTCATGGCAAGGAAGGTCAGCTCCTCCCTCGGCAAGGACCTGCGCGACCTGGAACGCAGGTTGCGGGCCCAGCGATGACCCCGATCCCTTGCCCCTCACGATTCGAGGTGTGTGATGGCGTATGACGAAGGACTGGCGGAGCGGATCCGCGCCCGGCTGGGTGCCGATCCGGCGATCAGTGAGAAGCGCATGTTCGGCGGCCTGGCGTTCCTGCACGAGGGGAACATGGCCGTGGGAGTGATCGGGGACGAGCTGATGGTGCGGGTCGGGCCCGATGCCACCGACGCTGCTTTGGCCCGGCCCGGGGCACGGGCCTTCGACTTCACCGGCCGCCCCATGCGCGGGTGGGTCGTCGTCGCCGCGTTCGCGCTCTCCGAAGACTCCGACCTCCATGCCTGGACCGATCGGGGGTACGCCTTCGCAGCGGGCCTGCCGCCCAAATGACCTGCAACGGTGGGCGGGCAGATGCCCCTGGTCGTGGACCGGTCGAGCTGAGCCGCCTGCCGGGCGCCACCGCCGACGCGCGCATCCAGGGCTTACCCTGCCGTTCGCTCCGCGATCAGCAGCACGTAGCCGAGGACGCTGTCCGCCACTGTGCGAGCCGCGCTGACGGCGGCGGGGGCGGCGTCGGGGTCGACGCCGACGGCCGTGAGCTTGTCTCGCGCGGTCATGCGCAAGCGAGATCATCTCCGCACTCCAGGGCGTGTCCCGCGCCTTCACCGAGGTGCTGTCCCAGCCGCGGCCACCCGCGAGAAGCCCTCGGACGACATGGTTGCCCAGGCCGCCAACGACAAGGCTCAGGCGGAAGAAGCCGCTGCCGCGGCCCTCGCCGACGCCGCCGAGGGCGCCATGCCCGATGCCCTTCCGTCTCACCCGCCTCGCTGACGGCGGGCGGTGTCTCTGCTGGAGCAACTCGCGCACCGGAAGCCTCCGAGCGCCTGACCATCTGGCAATCGGCGCTCGTCCTGCGCTGTTTGAGTGCACCACGCGGAGATATCCGAATGGTGACTACGACCAGCCGCCCGAGTCGGGCGAGTAGCGCCGGGGCCGAGACGGCGACGCTTTCGGGTTGGCCTGCTGCTCCGATTCCAGGCGCTCATGAAGGTCTGCCCTGATCAGCGGGCTGTGTCGGCTATTGGCACGTTTTGATCGAGCGACCCACGCAAGGCGCGCATCCAGATCGGGTGGCGGCCGGGCAGGTCGGCACCCTCGCCGACGAACCTTGTGTGAGCTTCTCTGTCGCTCGGAGGCGGTAGCGACCGTACCCGAGTAGACCAGCCGGGCAGCTCGACAGGAAGAGTCGATGGGGCGGGGGGGAAGTTCCGTCCTGCTCAGGCGCGGTGCGGAACGGATTCGCTCCTTCTTGTCCCGGCGGCGAGCAGAGCGAAGCCCAGTGCGAAACCGAGCATCGTCCATACGCCGCGGGGCCAGAAGATGTGGCTGTCTGTGAAGGACCAGCCGGCCACCAGGAGAACCACCGTGCCGGGAACAACTCGCACGCCGTGTTTCGGGAAGAGCGCGACGGCCGTGGCCACGACGGCGACGATGAGGGCGTAGGCACCGACCTCCCCGAGCGCCTCACCCGCGTCGTAGAGCGGGTACTTGATCGGCCCTATGTTCGCTGTCCCGGCAGCGTGCTCGACCGCGGTTCCCGCCGCGATACCGGCCACCGCGTCGAGACCGGTGTAGAAGGCCGCGTAGGTGAACGCACTCGTCCAGGCCACCGCCGTGGCGAAGCCCACGAGATCTGGTCGGGGGCGGTGCCACAGAGGGACGAGGAGGCCGAGCGTAAGGAGCGGGAAGACCGGCAGCAGTGCGATGTGCAACTGGGTCCAGTCCGTGGCCGTCGCCCTGGACAGGCCATGCGGGTGCGCGGCGCCCGCCGCAGCCAGCACAAGGGGCGCGACAGTGACGAGGGTGATGTTTCGGATGGTCGACACGCTGTGATCGTAGGCGCGTTACGTCACTTGAGACGGCTGCGTAAGGGCTTCGTAAGATGTTGCGTGGTGCTGTGGAACGCTGGAAACCGTCCGCCGGGGTGATTCCCCTCCGACGCGACACTGGCCTCGCCGATCTTGCGGCGAGGCCAGAGCAGAAGACCTTCAAGAGCCATGTGGACGGATGGCGTCTCCAGCCAATGGCTTGAGGTCGTGGGGATGGGGAGTGGCGGCCCGGTCGGTCAGCCGCAGCGACGCCCTGAGTTGATGCAGGAGACCGCCTGTTTCATGAGCTGGTCGGTCATCACGTTGATGAGGTCGTTGTGGTCGGTGATGGCGTTGTGCTGCTGTCCCTGGAAGCCGTCGACGGCGAAGTTCGGTGCCGTAGGGGTTTTGTAGGTGAGCCTCATCGTCAGCTGCGGGCGCTGGCGTCGCCGACGCACGATGGCGGTCTTCGCGGACAGCAACCATCAGAGGCTGGGCATCAATCGGGCGGCCGCGTCGCTCGGGCTGCGCCTTCCGGACGATGTCAGCGCGGTCGGCTTCGGCGATCTGCCCTTCGTGGACTGGGTGACTGCGCGTCTGACGACCGTGCGCACTCCGCTCCTGTGGGCGCTGCCCGTATGGTGCCGCTGCTGCTGTCCGGACAGCAACCGGAGACTGCACAGGTCGAGGTCACCACCGAGCTCGTAGTGCGGGACCAGCAGCGGACCTCCGCCGGTGACGGAGCGAGCCGTCGAACACAGTCAGGGGGTGAACGCCGGATCAGCCGAGGGAGGGTGGGGGCACGGAGTGGCCGACGGGCCGGGCTACTCGGGCAGGCGCATGACACTCATCGGCTGCAACTCGCCATGATGGATTCGGAGTCCCGGTTGCGCGTTGGTGAAACCGGAGGGGATGAGGCCCGGTGTCGCCCTCCTGGTACAAGTCCCAAGTGGCGCCGCCGACGTCGAGGGGCCGGCACCCCAGCCGGCTGGGCGCGTTCGGTCCGCACGCCTCAGCGGCTACCCGGATCGGTGACCGTCGTCGAGCACTCCTTGCTACGTGGGAACGGGTTCGGCGCCCCGGAGAGGAGTCTCCGGGGCGCCGGGCCGCGGCGGCAGCTTCGTTACACCGCGGCTTTTCCCTCCATGCCGGACTCGGCGAAGGGGGGCAGTCCGGTGGCCGTGGTGACCTTGGTGAGGGAGCCGTTCCTGCCGATGCGGAAGCTGTCGACGGTGCCGGAGGTCCCGTTCTGCACGTACAGGAACTTCTCGTCCGGAGTCACCGCCAGGTCGATGCACCCTGCGACATGGCTGACGGCGGGGTGGCGATGCCGACCTCGTTGGTGCCCCGCGTGGTGGAGCGAGGGCGGGCGAGCGTGGTCGCGATAACGTCGACTCCCGGTCTGATCGAGGGCTTCGACCAGAGCGCCTACGAGCCGGCCAAGTTCGCCGTGGGGGGGCCCGGAGCGGTGACTCGCGCCCTTCACCCCGCGGCACTTCATCGCAGACATCATGAGCAGGACGGCGGAGGTGCCTTCCCGACTGAGTTGGCCCCGAAATGACGTGCCGTGGGCTGCTGCATCTGGCGAGGTCTTACGGACCCGTGACGTGATGGGCGCGGCGCTGCCGTGCGGGGTGCTCGTGCTCCTAGCGTTCGCGTATGCGAGTACTGGTCACCGGCGGAGCCGGGTTCATCGGGTGTCATGTCGTCGAAGCGCTGGCCGCACGGGGGCACGAGGCGGTCGTGTTCGACCTGCGTGACGGCCTGGACGTACGCGACGCGCAGGCGGTCGCGGCCGCTCTGCCGGGTGTGGACGCCGTGTGCCATCAGGCGGCGATGGTGGGGCTCGGGAAGGGGTTCGCCGACGCGGTCGAGTACGTGTCGCGCAACGACCTCGGTACCGCGGTGCTGCTGTCCGCCATGGCGGACGCGGGGGTGGGGCGGCTCGTGCTGGCCGGGTCGATGGTCGTGTACGGCGAGGGTTCGTACGGGTGTGAGCGGCACGGGGCGGTACGACCGGGCCCTCGGGCCGTGGCCGATCTGGACGCAAGGCGTTTCGAGCCCCGGTGCCCGATGTGCGAGGAGGCGCTGACGCCGGGGCTGGTCGGCGAGGACGCTCCGGTCGATCCCCGGAACGTGTACGCGACGACCAAGCTCGCCCAGGAGCATCTGGCTGCGGCCTGGGCCCGGTCGACGGGCGGCTCGGCGATTTCGCTGCGCTACCACAACGTGTACGGGCCGGGCATGCCACGCGACACCCCGTACGCGGGAGTCGCGTCCTTCTTCCGGTCCGCGCTCGCCCGGGGTGAAGCACCGCGTGTCTTCGAGGACGGCGGGCAGCGGCGGGACTTCGTCCACGTACGGGATGTGGCGGCGGCCAATGTGGCGGCGCTGGAGGCCGAGTCCCCGCCCGGAGCGCTGGCGCCGTACAACACCGGCAGCGGGGAGCCCCACACGGTCGGCGAGATGGCGCGGGCGCTGGCGTCCGCGTACGGCGGACCCGAACCCGTGGTGACGGGGGAGTACCGCCTCGGGGACGTACGGCACATCACGGCGGACTCGTCGCGGTTGCGGGCCGAGCTGGGTTGGAAGGCCGAGGTCGGCTTCGAGGAGGGTATGCGGGAGTTCGCGAGAGCGGGGCTGCGCGAGGAGTAGCACTCGACCGGTCCTGTCGCGGCGGAGTGGGAGGCGGACGGTGCCCCGCCGACGGCCCGGCGGTCGAGCAAAAGCGCGGTCGCCGGGGAATTACCGGCTGCCGTCGCGACGGCTGGAGTCAACACGGTGTGGGCCGACAAGGTCGTCGCCTGCACCACGGCCGCCGCCCCGCGAGCATCGCGATGACCGCGACAGCGCCGACGAATGAGGGAGACGAGCAGCATTCGCACGTCAGGTCTTTGTGTCGGGTATCCCGGTGACACCGCGTGCGACAGAGCCGGTTCGGCATCGGAGGTGCGTGTCGCTCACGCACGCAACCGGACTCCTGCCGAGCGCACTTCGGTGCTCTGCTCCCTCCCTCGACGTCCGCGTTTCGTAAGGAGTCGAAGTCCCTTGCATGCCTTTGGTCTTCGTAGGGTGAAAGCCGTGACGACTTCTCCCGCAACGCAATCGGAAGCGGAGATGACCGCGGCGACTGTCGACGTGGTGCTCCCTTGTCTGAACGAGGCCGAGGCCCTGCCCTGGGTCCTCGCCCGTATCCCGCCCACCTGGCGCGCGCTGGTGGTGGACAACGGATCCACGGACGGCTCGCCGGAACTGGCCCACGACCTCGGCGCGACCGTCGTCCGAGAAACGCGCCGCGGCTTCGGCGCCGCCTGTCACGCCGGGCTGACCGCGGCCACCGCGGACATCGTGTGCTTCTGTGACTGCGACGCCTCCCTCGACCCGTCCCTGCTCGTGCCCTTCGTACGCGAGGTGCGCGACGGTGAGGCCGACCTGGTGCTCGGGCGACGCCGTCCGCAGGGCCGGGGTGCCTGGCCCGCGCACGCCCGGTTGGGCAACCTCGTGGTGGCACGGATGCTGCGTCGCCGCACGGGGCTGCGCCTGCACGACCTCGGCCCACTCCGCGCCGGCCGCCGGGAACAGTTGCTCGCCCTGGAACTCACGGACCGCCGCAGCGGCTACCCACTGCAAATGGTCGTGCACGCGGCCGACGCCGGCTGGCGTGTGGTCGAGCACGACGTGCCCTACCTGCCGCGCACCGGTGTCTCCAAGGTCACCGGTACCTGGCGCGGAACCTGGCAAGCGGTACAGGACATGAGCACGGTCCTGGCCGAACCACCGGTGCCCCCGGACGGGGCAGATGCCGACTCATTCGCCGTACTCCCAGGAGGAACCGCTCAGTGACCACTCTCCTCGTCATCGCCAAGGAACCGCGGCCAGGACGGGTCAAGACACGACTCACGCCGCCGTTCACGCCTGGGGAGGCGGCGACGCTCGCCGAGGCGGCGCTCGTGGACACCCTGCGTACGGTGGCGGCCACACGCGCCCGGCGCCGTGTGCTGGTACTCGACGGCGCTCCGGGCCCCTGGCTGCCGCCCGGCTTCGACGTCGTCCCGCAGTGCGCCGGAGGCCTGGACGAGCGGCTGGCCGCCGCCTTCGCCGGCTGCGACGGACCCGCGCTGCTCATCGGCATGGACACCCCCCAGGTGACGCCCGCGCTGCTCACCGTCGACTTCGCCGACTGCGACGCGTATTTCGGGCCGGCCGAGGACGGCGGCTTCTGGGCGTTGGGCCTCGCCCGCCCGGACCCCGAGCTGCTGTTGGGTGTGCCGATGTCGACTCCCACGACGGGTGCGGTGCAGCGTGAACGGCTCGCCGTCGCGGGCCTACGCGTATGCGAGCTGCCCCGCCTGCGAGACGTGGACACCGTCGGCGACGCGGAGGCGGTCGCCGCGGCTGCGCCAGGGAGCCGCTTCGCCGCTGAACTGGAGCGTCTCGGGGCGGCTGTCGGTCGATGAGCACCGCACATGAGATCACGGCGCCGAGGGCGGTCGCCGTGGATCGCCTCGCGCCTGTCGCATCCGTCAGCGCCCCGCGCCCCTGGGCTGCCGATCCCTACTCCGAGGCCCTGGTCACCGGCCGTGGTCCGCTCTTCCTTCGTCGCGCCGACGGCTGGCTGCTGCCGCTGGAGGTGGAACGCTGGTGTGCCGGGGCCGACGCGGCGGACATGAGTGTTCTGGAGCACTGTGAAGGCGCTGTACTCGATGTGGGGTGCGGTCCGGGGCGGCTTGTCGCCGAACTCGCGGCCCGGGGCCGGCCGGCGCTCGGCGTCGACGTGAGCGAAGCCGCCGTCGCCCGCACCGTGCGGCTCGGCGGTCAGGCTCTGCAACGCTCCGTCTTCGAGCCGCTCCCGGCCGAAGGGCGCTGGGACACGATCCTCCTCATCGACGGCAACATCGGCATCGGAGGCGACCCGACCGCCCTCCTCCGGCGGATGTCCCAACTCCTCGGCCAAAACGGCCTGTTGATCGCCGAGGCGGTCCCGGACAGTGAGGTCGACGAACGCGTCACCGTCCACGTCGTGAGCATCACCGCCAGCGCTCACGGCACGGCCGGCCCGCCCTTCCCGTGGGCACGCCTCGGCACACCGGCCCTGCTCCGGCTCGCGACACACGCCGGCTGGCGCCCGGAGCGTCAGTGGACGACCGGCGGCCGCTCCTTCGTCGCCCTGCGCAACCGCGGTGACCGCAGCAGGAACATCACCGCCGAGCCGCCGAACAGCACCGCGGTGATCAAAAGCCAGCGGGACAGGAATCCGTCGCCGGACAAGGTGGTGGCGGAGCTGTAATGGTCCGCCACCTGCCCGCTGATCAGCGGAAACCAGATCAGCAGCAGAGGGCCGGAGAACGCCGCCGGGACGCGCACGAAGACTGTCCACTCCCGGCGGCCGACCACGCCCAGCCCCCGCGCGACGATCCGGTCCGCTCCTGCGCACAGGGGCGAGAGCACCAGGTCGTGCACCAGCGCCGCGCCCACGAACCACAGCACGACCGAGGGCCAGTCGTCCGCGAGCAGTCGCACACCCGCATACCCTGCCAGCGCGAACGAATAGGCGAGAAGCAGGAGTTGAAGCGGGCTGCCCACACGCGGGCGCACCACGAGCCGTCGTGTCACACGTCGTCGTGTCACAGTTCTCCGAGCGTCATCCGTGCCACCCACTTGGTGTCGAGCACGCCGGGCGCCGCAGGAACATGATCCGCGCCGGGTAGCCGTGGTCCGGGGTCAGGGGCTCGCCGTTGACGAACAGGGCGAGCAGGGAACGCGGGTCGCGCACCTGGTTGTCGCGCAAGGCGGCCCGGCGGAACGCCCCTGCCGCTGGAGCGACTCCACCAGGTACGTCGGGCGCCGTGCCGGTCTCGTACCCGACGAGCGCCGTCAGGTCCCGCAGGCGTACGCTCCGCCACAACTGGTCGGAGGTCGACCAGCCTTGCACGCACGCGATGGGCAACGCGGCACTGAACAGCGGGAGTTGCAGCAGCTCTGCCCGCTCAGCCGGACCGTCCGTCCCTGCCCCTCGATGACCAGCCGCCACGCCTCGTCACTCGTCTCCGTCATGCTGATCCCACGCGAGGCGGCCGTCTTGTTGATCTGGAAGCCGCCGGGTCCCGAACCCGGTTCAGGGCCGCCGTGCGGCGCGAGCAGAGCCGTTGCCCACAGCGGTCCGTCGAAGCTCCGACCCGCCGTCGTGGCCACCAAGAGCAGGGAGCCGCCGCTGACGAAGGCGCCGCGGCGCGAGACGGTGGACGGGGCGGGGTTCGGGGAGACGAGCTGGTTCTCCTCGTCGCGCAGGTGGCGCAGATTGCGTGTCGCCGCCGGCACCCGCAGTGCCGCGTGTGTCACGAACACCGTGAAGAACACCCAGGCCCGTAGAAGGGCAGCGGATAGAAGGAGCCGGGGAAGAGGTGGTCGAGCTGGACGTTCAGCACGCCCGTGGTGAACTCGAACAGCTCGCCCCCGACCAGCAGAGGTGAAGAGCACCATGAGCCCGACGAGCAGCACGATACCGAGCACGGAAGTGAACCAGGGGCTGCGCAGCGGGCTGCGCCAGAAACCGGGAGAAACCGGGAGAATCGGGGAGTCGATGGTCGCGCTGTCCCGACCGTAGGCCGGTACGGGCCGAGGACGGGGCCCGCAACTCATGACGAAATGCTGACGTCCAGGCTCACCGGAGTCTCATCCGGCCCTCCCCGGCCTAGCGTGCCGGTGTGAACCGCGATCTTCTGCGCGACCTGTCCGCGGCCCTGGCCGCAGCGCTGCTCGTCACGACGGCGGCTGTGATCGGCACCGTCCTGGAACACCGTTACGGAAGTCTTCATGTCAGCTGGCCGCCGCTGTACGGGCATTGGGAGCCGCATTTCGGCCCCGGTACCCCCGCCGCGATCATGGTGGCCCTCGCTGTGGTCGGGTGCGGGCCGTTTCTCGCCGCCCGGCTGCCCTGGCGCGCGCTGCTGTGCACTGCCTGGGGCACCGCCATGGCGTGGACGTTCTCGCTCGCCCTGGTCGACGGGTGGCAGCGCGGAATCGCCCGGCGGCTGACGACCAAGTACGAGTACCTGCAGGTCATCGACCCCGTCAACCGCTTCCACGACATCCCGGCCGCCCTGCGGGACTTCACTCACCACATCCTGATCCACTCACCCGACGCCTGGCCCGCGCACGTCGCCGGGCATCCCCCCGCGGCCACCCTCACCTTCGTCCTCCTTGACCGGTTCGGGTTGGGCGGCGGGGCCTGGGCGGGTGTCTGGTGCATCACCGTAGGGGCGACAGCGGCGGTGGCGGTCCTCGTCACCGTACGAGTGCTGTCCGGGGAGGCGCTCGCCCGCCGGGCCGCGCCCTTTCTGGTCCTGGCCCCGGCCGCCGTGTGGATGGGCACCTCAGCGGACGGGTACTTCGCGGCGGTCGCCGCCTGGGCCGTTGCCTTCCTCGCCCTGGCCGTAACGGGACACCGGCCACGTTCGGCAGGTCTCGCCTCCGGGTTCCTCTTCGGCCTTACCGTGTATCTCTCGTACGGGCTGACACTGTTCGCGGTGATCGCCGCCGGCGTCCTGCTGCTCGGCTCCCGACGACTGCTCCCGCTCCCGTACGTCCTCGCCGGATTCGTCGTCGTCCCGGCCGTCTTCACGTTCGCGGGCTTCAACTGGTGGGAGGCGTACCACCTGCTGGTCACCCGCTACTACCAAGGTGCCGGCGGTATCCGCCCTTACGGCTACTGGGTGTGGGCGAACCTCGCGTGCACGGTGCTCGTCGTGGGCCCGGCGACGGTGGCCGGACTGCGACGAGCCGGCGCGACTCCCATACGCCAGGGCATTCGCACGTGCCTGCGCCGCACCACGGCCGAACCCCGCCTCGCTCTGCTCGTCCTCGCCGCCCTGCTCGCGCTCCTCGCCGCCGACCTCTCCGGCATGAGCAAAGCGGAAACAGAACGCATCTGGCTGCCGTTCGCGATGTGGCTGCTCCCGGCCTGCGCGTTCCTGACCCGACCCCGCGCCTGGCTCACCGCACAGGCCGCCCTCGCCCTGCTCCTCAACCACCTGCTGCTGACGGGATGGTGACCATGGAGACCCGGCTCAAGCCTCCGCGGAGGAGCGTCACCGGTCACCGCTTCTCCGGAGGGACCTTCCCGGCGCTCGCCGTCAGCGCCACCCCTACCCGCACCCAGGGTGCCGCACCGGTACGACATCCTGCAGAGGGCGGGATCGGGGCGGATGCGCACCCGACCACCACCACCACCCCGCCGTCGCAGCGGCCTATGCATCGTCCGTCTGCAAGCGGCAGCCTGGGTGATCATGAAGCTCGGGTGTCGGCTTCTTTGGTCAGCGTTCGGGGACGTCGCCGTCCCGTTGCCCGTGTTGTGCGCTGTCAGCCCCTCACCGGTCGTCATGGGCGACAGAGCCCTGAGAAGCGAGCGCATCGGTTGGCGTCTTGCCCGGCATGACGACGGAGTGATCGACCGAGGCGACGGCCACCGTCGTTCCACCCGCCGTGGTCGCGAGGAATCCGGCGCCTATGACCTGCAGAGGGCTGCTTGGCTTCGCCATCTGGTTGGTGCGCGGCTTGGGCCTGCTCATGTCTGGCTCCTCGCGGGTCTGCGACCGCCACTGCGGATCGGTGGCGACAGGACCAGGGTCGGTGGTGAAGCGTGGGCCAGGCAGCTGGTCGGCCGTTGCGTCAGGGTCTGGTAAGAATTCCGGCCCACGCTCCTCTTGCCGTCGGCGACGCCAGGGGCCTGCCAGAACGTGCGACTGGAGCCACGGAGGGGCGCTCGCGACGCCGGCGCCTTCCGAGCTGAGGCGCCGCCGAGGTACACGGCCACGCCATACGGCGGGAGCGTTGGTCGCGAGAATGGCCAGACTCAAGAAAGGGCGAAACGGGCGTCAAGGTCTTACGAAACGCGGACGTCGGGGCGGCCCTGCCGCACGGCAATGAAGCCGGTGGGAAGCTGGCGGGCATGCAGCAGCCGCACGAATTCCCAGACTCCGGACATGCTCCCCGTGGGCAGGGAGGTAAGACCCGTGTCCTCGTCGTGGACGACGACCCCACTGTCGCCGAGGTCGTCTCCGGCTATCTGGACCGCGCCGGGTTCCAAGTAGACGTGGCCGGGGACGGGCACTTCGCGCTCGTCCGGGCCGCCGCGCACTGGCCGGATCTGGTGGTGCTCGACCTGATGCTGCCCGGCATGGACGGCTTGGAGGTGTGCCGCCGGATACGTGCCCGCGGCCCCGTGCCGGTCATCATGCTCACCGCCCGCGGCGATGAGAGCGACCGGATCCTGGGCCTGGAAGTGGGCGCCGACGACTACGTCACGAAGCCTTTCAGCCCCCGTGAGCTGGTCCTGCGGGTCGAATCGGTACTGCGCCGGACCCGGCCGGCCGTCGAGGCTCACCCTGTGCACGCGGCAGGCGTCACAGTCGAGCCGGCAGCCCGCCGCGCCACCAAGAACGGCATCGAGCTCAGCCTCACACTCCGCGAGTTCGACCTCCTCGCCTTCCTCCTGCGCAACCACGGCCGCGCCTACAGCCGCGAAGAGCTGATGCGCGAGGTGTGGGGCTGGGACTTCGGCGACCTGTCCACCGTCACCGTCCACGTCCGCCGGCTGCGGGGCAAGGTGGAGGACGACCCGGCCCGGCCCCGGCTGATCCAGACGGTGTGGGGAGTGGGCTACCGCTTCGATGCCACGCCCTGCGAGGAGGCGGTCCGACCGTGAGCGATACCCTCCTCATCGCCCTCTTCGCCTTCCTCGGCGCCGTCGCGGCCGGGCTGCTCGGGGCGTGTGTGCTGTGGCTGATCCGGCGACGCTCGCTGACCGCGTCCCTCACCGTAGTAGCCGCCGTGGCCGTGACCGCCATGCTCGCGGGCACGCTGGCCGTGGCGCAGGCGATGTTCCTGTCCACGCACGACCTGTCTGTCGTCACCACCGTCGTGGCGATGGCGGCCGTCGTTTCCCTGGCCACCGCGCTGCTGCTCGGCCGATGGGTCGTCGCCCGCAGCCGGGCGCTCACCGCGGCCGCCCGTTCCTTCGGTGACGGTGGCCATTTCGCGGCTCCCGACGGCCCGGCGACCGCGGAACTGGCCGCACTCAGCCGTGAGTTGGCCGCCACCAGTGCGAAGCTGGCCGAGTCCCGCGACCGCGAGCGCGCCCTGGAGACATCGAGACGCGAACTCGTCGCCTGGATCTCGCACGACCTGCGCACCCCGCTGGCCGGCCTGCGCGCGATGTCCGAGGCCCTGGAGGACGGCGTCGCCGCCGACCCCCACCGCTACCTCCGCCAGATGCGCACCGAGGTCGAACGCCTCAACGACATGGTCGGGGACCTGTTCGAGCTCTCCCGCATCCACGCCGGGGCGCTCGCCCTGTCTCCGTCCCGCATGTCGGTGTACGACCTCGTCGGCGACGCCCTCGCGGGAGCGGACGCCCTCGCCCGCGAGCACGGGGTGTGGCTGGTCGGCGACCGCGTCGAGCCGGTGCCGGTCGAGGTGGACGGCAAGGAGATGAGCCGCGTGCTGGGCAATCTGCTGGTCAACGCGATCCGCCGGACACCCGCCGACGGGACGGTCGCGGTGACCGCCGAGCATCGCGCCGAGGGGGTCGTCCTGTCCGTCACGGACGGCTGCGGCGGCATCCCCGAGGAGGATCTGCCGCGTGTCTTCGACACTGGGTGGCGCGGTACCCATGCCCGTACTCCTCCCGCCGGTGCGGGCCTCGGCCTGGCCATCGTCCGGGGCATCGTGGAGGCTCATCGGGGCCAGGCCGCCGTGCGCAACGTTCCCGGCGGCTGCCGCTTCGAAGTGACACTTCCCCTGGCCGAGGCGTGATCGAGGGCTCCGGAGCCAAGCGAATCCGCCGACTACCGGAAGGGCATCCGGGCTGAGATCCATGGCGGTCGGCCATCCGGATCGGTCAGCAACTTCACGTTCACGCCATTAGGCGGTGCTTGGCGGGGTAGTCGGCCCGGTCGTCGTTCAGGCGGTCGCACTCCGGGAGTGTGCTCCTCGAAAGCGTCCGTCGGCGCGCAGACCGGCGGCTGCCGCGACGACGGTGACTGGTCGGGACGGGAACAGGCGGCCTGGCTGCGGAAAGCGGTCGCCTTCCACGGGACGACCGAGGGGGTCGGCCCGTCGTACGAGGGCGCGTCGGTCGTCGTCCGCGCCCAGCACGCGGGCGATGAACGGCCGCTGTGCCGACCGCTCGCCGTGCAGGTCGAGTTCTGGACCCTCACGGCCACCGCGACGGGGACGGGGACGGCGTCCGTCATGCGCTACCGATTGTCAGCGGACGGCAGCAGGACCCGTACGGTCGGTTTCCCCGCCGCTCTTCCCACCGGACAGGACGGGGCCTGCACCCGGGTCCTCGTGGCGGCGTACGAGGGCGCACCACTGAGCGACCGGGAACAGCCGCGCAAGACACGGGACCTGGCCACCGCCGGGAAGGCGGACGTGCAGTTCGGGACGGAGCAGATCGGCGCGTACCGGCTGCTCCCGCCGCAGGATCCCGCGCAGTGCGAAGCGGGCCGGAGCCCTTCGCCCACCAGGTCGAAGATATGGGACATCTACCATCCGTGACGTGGCCACGGCCGGGTGGACCAGAACGGCGGCCATGGAGGTGTACGTGTCGACACCAGAGGAGTTGTGGAGGCTGTGCCGCTCCAACCGGATCGCTCCCAGATGCCATGCCTCGTAGACGAGGGCTCTCCACATGTCGGCGGACGTGGCCGCGCGGGGCCCGTAGGTGTCCCAGAACGCCGTGCGCTCGTCTGCGTTGTTGGGGCAGTGTTTGGGCGCCTTGGAGCGAGTGCGCAGGCCTTCGACGCCCTCGGCCTGGTAGCGGCGGTACCAAGACGGGCGCCTCGGGAAACCCAGCTCGAGGGGATCGAATCCGAACACTGCGTGGAGCACGCGCCAAGCACCGGCCCGCGGCACAGGGGGAGGAATGACGGCGGCCATGCCACGCTGGTTCTGTCGCGAGTTTGGTGAATGACCCCGTGTGGATCTTGGTCAGGTGAGGGCGGGGTTGCCACAGCATTTCTTGTACTTGCGTGTGGAGCCGCACCAGCAGGGGGAGTTGCGGGGCGGAGGCCACGGGGTGGCCTGGCCCCGGGCTGCGAGGTCGGCGGCATAGTGCGCCCGGGTGTCCCCGTCCTGCGGAGGCAGCTTCTCCTGGCGGGTGAAGGATTCGAAGTCGGTGATGGTGCCGTGTGCGATGCCGAGGTGTACTTCGCCTTCGCTAGATAGCCGTTGCAGCATCTGCTCGATGTGGCGGACGTGTTCGCCGTACTCGGTGCCGTAATGGTCGGCCAGCTCGGGCCAGGCGTCCAGCAGCTGGGCGAACTCGTCAGGGTTCCAGAAGAGTGCGCAGGTCATGCGGGGCCGGGACAAGGCGGCCCGGCGGGCTTCGACTTCCTGGGAGAGTTTCTCGATCGAGGCGATCAGGGCCTGGGGGTCACTGTCCGCGGCGGCCCCTAGCTCTGGGTTGTGAAGGTCATCCAGGGTGCTGGTCGCGCGGAGCCGGGCGGGGCGGTCGTCGTAGAGGGCGTGAGCGAGTTGGTCGAGGTCGTCGTGCGGCTGGCCGAGGCGACGCCGTACCCGGTGGCGGCCGATGACGAGCATCTCGATGCCGGTGGCGTCCATCGCCTCGCGGACGGCGTCGACGGTGAGGGGAGTGGTGGGGCCGAGAAGATGGGTCACTGCCGCGGTGAACCAGTCGGCGGCGTCGTGGAGTTCGTCCGCGGCCTCGAACATCTCCGCGACGATGTTCCAGGGGCCGGTATCGGCGGGGTGCCGGCGACGCAGGTCCGTGGCTGCGGCACGGGCCTCGTCAGTGCGTGCGGCATCCCACAGGGCGCTGACGCGGAACGCCTGGACGAGATGGGGTTCTTCGCAGTCGGCGTCCAGGACCTGCTGGTAGAGCGCGAGCGCCTTCTCGTGCTGGCCCGCGCGGCTGTAGAACTCCGCGGCCTCGGTGAGGAGTTCTTCCTGGTCCTGGGGGTACTTGCGGGCCAGGGCTTCCAGTTCTTCGGCCTGCTGGGCGTCGGCCCGCTGGATGGGGGCGGGCTGACGGCGTGCGGGGCGGCGCTTGCGGGACATACGGCCACACTATCGGCGCGGGCGGAGCCGGCGTGGCGGGTCGACCGATGCCTCAGAAGGGGTAGGGATCGCGCCCCTGAGCCGGTGCCGCCGCGGTGGCCGCTGCCCAGTTCCTCACGGCATTCGCGGACCACCGTGGTCCATGCTTCCTCGCCTGGCTTGACGTGTCCGCCGGCCGGTAGCCACAGGCCCGCCTTGCGGTGCGCGACGAGCAGCAACTGCCCGCGGACGTCGTCGAGGACGACGAAGTAGCTGACCAGGTGCATCGCCGGAACATCCGGCTTGCGCAGCCGGTAGAGCGGGGCTCCGCTGGAGATCCACTGCGTGGCGGCCGTGAGGTGGATGAGCTCAGCTCGATCATCCGGGCCCGCATCACTACATCGCGCGGAGCCTTCCGTGCCCGCGACAACCGGCGAACGACGGCCCGTTCGTCCTCGTCACGCCCCGATCGTGCCCGTAACACCATCGCCCAGCACCCGCCCCCGAGCACCATCCACTACCCCGCCACCAAGACATATACCCAGCGAAAGAGGAACCCAGCACTAGGTGGTGCCCGGGCCCGCTTGTGAGAGGCGGACCATGGCGCGGTAGAGAGCCCTGGGCGCCGGTGCTTCGGGCAGCGGGGGGATCGGTGCGCCGGGTGCGGCGTAGGAGCGGAGCATGTGGCCGACGAGGCGGCGCCAGGTGTCGGGGGCGGCGTCGCCGGTGGCGGCGATGACGCCGGCGTTGGCCATTTGCAGGATGACGACGTCCTGGTGGGTGAAGTCCTCGCGCAGGTGCCCGGTGTTCTTGGCGCGCGTGATGAGTTCGAGGAACGCGTTGTACGACTCGGCGCGGCGGGCTTCCAGTGCCTTGGCTGTGGGGAAGGTCATGGTCAGGACGTCGGCGAAGCCGCGGTCGGCGGCCTGCATGGCGCAGACGGCGTGGAGGTAGCCGGTGAAGCCGCGCCAGGGGTCGGGGTCGCCGAGCGCCTCGGCGACGGCGTCGGCGTAGGCGTCCATGCGGTCGGCGAAGACCGCGTTGATGAGCTCCTCCCGGGTCGCGAAGCGCCGGCCGAGCGTGGCCTTGCCGACGCCTGCCTCGCGGGCGACGGAGGCCATGGAGACGCCGAGTCCTTCGGTGGCGTAGAGGCGGCGGGCGGCGGCCAGGATGCGGTCGCGGTTGCGTTCGGCGTCGGCGCGCAGTCCCGTGCCGGGCTGCGGGCACGGTGTCTGGTCGGAAGGTGGGGAGGTCATGCCCCCACTCTACCCAAGTGGAACGGGCGGGCCGTTTCTGTTGTACGGTGGGTGGCAGTGGAAGTGGGACGTCTGGCCCACTTGCTTTGGAAAGGGTGTTGTCATGCGTGCTGTCGCGCTCGAATCCGTCCCCTCGGCCCCGGCCGTGACCGAGGTGGACACTCCTCGCCCGGCGGCCGGCGAACTGCTGGTCAAGGTGGCCGCCGCCTCGTTGAACGGCATCGACCTCGCCACCGCCGCCGGCTACACGCAGGCGTTTATGGAGCACCGGTTCCCGCTGGTCCTCGGCCAGGACTTCGCGGGCACGGTCGAGGCGCTCGGTGAGGGCGCGGAGGGCTTCGCGGTCGGCGACGCGGTCTTCGGTGTCGTGGGGAAGCCGTACCTGGGCGCCGGTTCGCTGGCCCAGTACGTCACCGTGCCCGCCGGACATGGAGTCGCCCGCATCCCCGCGGGCCTGACGGTGGGGGACGCGGGTGCGCTGGGCGTGGCCGGGGCCACTGCCCTGGTGAGCCTGGACGCGGTGGCCCTGGCCGAGGGCGAGACGGTGCTGATCTCCGGGGCCTCCGGCGGGGTGGGTGCGCTGGCGGTGCAGCTCGCCGCAGCCCGTGGCGCGAAGGTGATCGCGACCGCCCGCCCCGGCGCGCAGACCGACTTCGTCACCGGCCTGACCGGCACGGAGGTGCACGTGGTCGACTTCACCGGTGACGTGGAGGGGCAGGTCCGCGCGATCGCCCCTGACGGTGTGGACGCGGTGCTGCACCTGGCGGGCGACGGCGCGGCGCTGGCCGCTCTGCTGCGGCCGGGCGGACAGCTCGCCTCCGCCACCGGTCTGACCCAGGACGACGTCAAGGGGCAGGACGTCACCGTCCACACGATCATGGCCACCCCCGGTCCGAAGACCCTGACCTCACTGGCCGAGCAGGTCGCCTCCGGCGCACTGCGGGTGCCGGTCACGGCCACCTTCCCGCTGGAACAGGCCACGGAGGCGTTCGCCGCCTTCGCCGCGAGCACCCCGGGCAAGATCGCCGTCTCCTGCTCCTGACACACGTCCAAGGGAAGAGAAACCACCGTGCCCACTATCGCCATCATCGGCGCCGGCCCCGGTATGGGCCTGGCCATCGCCCGCACCTTCGGCAGCCGCGGCTTCGACGTCGCCCTGATCTCCCGCACCAAGGAGATGCTTCAGACGCTGGTCGACCAGCTCGGCCAGGAGGACATCACGGCCGCCGCGTTCCCCGCCGACGTGCTGGACCGCGCCTCACTGACGGATGCCCTGGACGCCGCAAAGGCACGCTTCGGCGGCATCGACGTACTGGAGTACTCACCGGCCCCGCACTCTCCGGTGCCCGGCGTCACCCTGGCCGCCCCCTCCGAGGCCACCGTGGACAATCTGCAGCCCCAGATGGAGTACATCTTCTACGGCGCCGTCGCCGCCGCCCGTACGGTGCTGCCCACGATGCGTGAGGCAGGTGTCGGCACCCTGCTGTTCACCACCGGCGGCGGTTCGGTGGATCCCATCCCCATGCTCGGCAACGTCAACGCGGCCGGCGCGGCCCTGCGCAACTGGGTCATCAACCTGAACAAGGAACTGGCCGGCAGCGGTGTGCACGCCGCCCACGTGGCCATCAACGTGTGGATCGGCGACGGCGGCCCGGAGGGCTTCCCGACGGCCACGTCCGAAGAGATCGCTCCCCTGTACTGGGACCTGCACGAAAACCGTGACCGCTCCGAGGCTGTCTTCAACGCCTGAACGGCCGGCTCACTCCGCTCCCGGGAGGGGGCATCCGCGCCCTCCCCACCCCGTCCCCCTCTGGCAAGGAATCCGTACGTGAACGTCTTCTTGTGGATAGTCCAGGCCGTGCTGGCCGCCATGTTCGCCATGGCGGGCGTCATGAAGTCCACCCAGCCCAAGGAGAAGCTGGCCGGCCAGCTGCCCTGGACGGCCGACTTCTCGCAGGGCACCGTCCGCTTCATCGGCATCGTGGAGTTCGCCGCGGCCCTGGGGCTGATCCTGCCCGCGGCCACCGACATCGCCCCCGTGCTGACCCCGCTGGCCGCGACCGGCCTGGTCGTGGTGATGGTGCTGGCCGCGATCACCCACGCCCGCCGCAAGGAACCCTCTGCGATCGCCTTCAACGCTGTCCTGCTGATCCTGGCCGCCCTGGTGGTCTGGGGACGCTTCGGCCCCCACAGCTTCTGACTCCTCCTTCTTGACCCCACCTTCTGACCGCCACAGCGAGGAACCACCCTGATGCGTGTCACTGTCTTCGGCGCGAGCGGCGCCATCGGCCGACTGGTCGTCCAGCAACTGCTGGACGACGGCCATGAGGTCACCGCCCTGGTCCGATCCCCGGCCAAGCTCGCCCGCACCCACTCCCACCTCACGGTCGTCACCGGGCAGTTGTCCGACCGTGATGCCGTCGAGCAGGCCGTCAGTGGCGCGGACGCGGTGATCAGTGCGCTCGGCCCGTCCCTGAAGCGGTCCACGACCGGCACCCAGGTGACCGACGGGACCCGCACCATCGTGCGGGCCATGGAGGCGCAGAAGGTGGCTCGCTTCATCGCCCTGGCCACCCCGTCCTTGGCCGACCCGCAGGACAAGCCCCACTGGAAGCACAAGGTGCTGCCCGTCATGGCCGGGCTGATGTTCCCCAACGCGCTGGCCGAGCTGAAGGGCATGACCGAGGCCGTCACCGGCTCGGATCTCGACTACACCATTGCCCGCATCACCAACCCGACCAACAAGCCTGCCAGCGGCCGCATCCGCTCCGGGTTCCTCGGCCACGACAAGGTCGGTTCCGCCATGAGCCGCGCCGACATCGCCGCGTTCCTCGTCTCCCAGCTCACCGACACCCGCTACCGGCGGGCCATGCCCGCCATCAGCAACTGACTCAGGACCGGCCCGCCATGACCTTCGAACTCGGCGTCTACTCCTTCGGCAACACCCCGCGCCTGCCCGACGGCAGCCGCGGCCCCACCGCCCAGGCCCTGCGCGACGTGCTGGAGGCCATCAAGCTCGCCGACGAGGTGGGACTGGACTTCTTCGGGGTCGGCGAGCACCACATGCGGGCGATGCCGCTGTCCTCACCCACCTCCGTGGTCAACGCCGCCGCGGCCTCCACCCACCGGATCAAGCTCAGCACCGCGGTCACCGTCCTGTCGACCGACGACCCGATCCGGGTCTTCCAGCAGCTCGCCACCGCCGCCTCGCTCGCTCCCGGACGCATCGAACTGGTCGCCGGACGCGGATCGTCCACGATCACGTTCCCGCTGTTCGACCACGACGAGCACGACTACGACATGCTGTACGCCTCCAAACTCGACCTGCTGATGGCCGTCAACGCCGGCGAGAACGTCACCTGGCACGGCCCCCACCGCAAGCGGCCGCTGCGGAACGTCACCGCCTTCCCCCGCCCCGAGGAGCCGCTGAAGATCTGGCTGGGCACCGGCGGCAGCCCCAACTCGGTGGGCCGAGCCGTCGAGTTGGGACTGCCGATGTTCCTCGGCATCCTCGGCGGCACCCCCGAACACTGGGCGCGCTACGGGCACGCCTACCGCGCCGCCTGGGCCCAGGCCGGCCACCCCGCCGAGCAGGCCGACATCGCGGTCGCCGTACACGGATTCGTCGCCGAGTCCGACAGCCAGGCCCGGTCGACCTACCTGGAGTACGAGCACCGCATGATGGCCGAGGGCAGCGCCGAACTGGGCCGCCCCGCCCCCTCACGCGCCGGCCGCGCCGCGGCCCTTGAACCCGGCGGCATGGTCTTCGTCGGCAGCCCCGACGAGATCGCCGACCGCATCCTCCACCTGCACGGACTGCTCGGCCACACCCGCCAGATCCTTCAGATGGACGTCGGCGGCATGCCCCA
>NZ_JXTE01000092.1 GCF_000972385.1 Streptomyces sp. WM6386 | reverse complement strand
GTTCGACGCGGTCTTCGGCGGTGGCCGGCGCGACGAGGAGAAGGCCCGCGCCAAGGAGCGCGTCTTCTCCCTGCGCGACGAGTTCTCCCAGTGGGACCCACGCCGCCAGCGCCCCGAGCTGTGGAACCTCTACAACGGCCGGCACGCCCCCGGCGAGCACGTCCGCGTCTTCCCGCTCTCCAACTGGACCGAGCTGGACGTCTGGCAGTACATCGCCCGCGAGCAGATCGAACTGCCGGAGATCTACTACGCCCACCGGCGTGAGGTCTTCCAGCGCGCCGGCATGTGGCTGACCGCCGGTGAGTGGGGCGGCCCCAAGGCGGACGAGATCGTCGAGAAGCGGCAGGTGCGCTACCGCACGGTCGGTGACATGTCCTGCACCGGCGCGGTGGACTCCGACGCCGACACCATCGAGAAGGTGATCGTCGAGATCGCCGCGTCCCGGCTGACCGAGCGGGGCGCGACCCGCGCCGACGACAAGACGTCCGAGGCCGCGATGGAAGACCGCAAGCGCGAGGGGTACTTCTGACCATGACCGCCACCACCGACACGACCGGCACCACCATCGACACCCTCCGTTTCGCGACGGCCGGTTCGGTCGACGACGGCAAGTCCACGCTGGTGGGCCGGCTGCTGCACGACTCCAAGTCGGTCCTCACCGACCAGCTGGAGGCCGTGGCACACGCGTCCCGCAACCGTGGTCAGCAGACCCCGGACCTGGCGCTGCTGACGGACGGTCTGCGCGCCGAGCGCGAGCAGGGCATCACCATCGACGTCGCCTACCGCTACTTCGCCACCCCGGTCCGCCGGTTCATCCTCGCCGACACCCCGGGACATGTGCAGTACACCCGCAACATGGTCACCGGCGCCTCCACGGCCGAGCTGACGATCATCCTCGTCGACGCCCGCAACGGCGTGGTCGGGCAGACCCGCCGCCACGCCGCCATCGCGGCTCTGCTGCGGGTCCCGCACGCGGTCCTCGCCGTCAACAAGATGGACCTCGTCGGGTACGAGGAGAAGGAGTTCGACCGTATCGTCGAGGACTTCGCCGGGCACGCGGCCGAGCTGGGCCTGTCCTCCTTCACACCGATCCCGGTGTCGGCCCTCGTCGGCGACAACGTCGTGGACCGCTCGGCGCACATGGACTGGTTCGGGGGTCCGGCGCTCCTGGAGTTCCTGGAGAACGTGCCCGTCGGTGTCGAGGCCGCGGACGCACCGGCCCGCTTCCCGGTGCAGTACGTCATCCGCGACGGCGAAGTCCGCCACTACGCGGGCCAGTTGGTGTCGGGCGCGCTCCGGGTAGGTGACCGGGTCACGGTCCATCCCTCCGGCGAGAGCTCCGAGATCACCGGTATCGACGTGCTCGGCGTTCCGGCCGAGGTGGCGTACGCGCCGCAGTCGATCGGTGTGCGCCTGGCAGACCAGCGGGATGTCTCGCGCGGCGACATGATCACGGCCGGCGTCGATGTCCCGGCGCTGACGCGGGACGTCCGGGCGTCCGTCTGCCATCTTGCCGACCGTCCGCTGCGGGTCGGCGACCGGGTGCTGGTGCGGCACACGACACGGACGGTCAAGGCGATCGTCAAGGACCTCGACGGCGCCGGCGAGTTGAGCGCGAACGACCTGGGCCGGGTCACCCTGCGCACCGCCGAGCCACTGGCGCTCGACGACTACGCGCTCTCGCGGCGCACGGGTGCGTTCATCCTGATCGACCCGGCGGACGGATCCACGCTGACGGCGGGCATGGTCGAGCTCTCGTGAGCACCTTGCCGCGCACGCCCTCAAGTGCCCAGCGTCAGGCGGGGCTTGGGGGCGTCCGTGCGTCCGGTCTGCGGGCGGCGGCTGCCCGCCCGGTACGGGTCCGGCCAGCCGACGCCGGGCCCTTCGTACCCCTGCTCGGCGGCGGCGTGCAGCGTCCAGTGCGGGTCGTAGAGGTGCGGGCGGGCGAGGGCACACAGATCCGTACGTCCAGCCAGGATCAGGGAGTTGACGTCGTCCCAGGAGGAGATCGCGCCGACAGCGATCACCGGGACGCCGGTCTCATGGCGGATGCGGTCCGCGAAGGGCGTCTGGTACGACCGCCCGTACGCGGGCCGTTCGTCCGCGACGACCTGCCCGGTCGACACGTCGATGGCGTCGACGCCGTGCGCGGCGAAGGCGCGGGCGATCTCGACGGCGACCTCGGCGGACGTGCCGCCCGGTGCCCAGTCGGTGGCGGAGATCCGGACCGTCATGGGCCGCTCCTCCGGCCACACGCCCCGTATGGCGTCGAAGACTTCGAGGGGGAACCGGAGCCGCTTCGCGAGGGTGCCGCCGTAGGCGTCCGTGCGGCGGTTGGTGAGCGGGGAGAGGAATCCGGACAGCAGGTAGCCGTGCGCGCAGTGCAGTTCGAGCAGGTCGAAGCCGGCCCGGGAGGCTCGCCAGGCGGCGGCGGTGAACTGTTCGCGCAGGTCGGTGAGTTGGGCGCGGGTGAGCTCGTGAGGGGTCTGGTTGCCGGGCCCGTACGGGATCGGGGACGCGGCCACGACGCGCCAGTTGCCGTCGGGCAAGGGCTCGTCGATGCCCTCCCACATCAGCTTGGTCGAGCCCTTGCGGCCGCTGTGGCCGAGCTGGACGCCGATCGCGGTGCCGGGCGCCCGCGCGTGCACGAAGTCGGTGATCCGTTTCCAGGCCTCGGCCTGCTTGCCGGTGTAGAGGCCGGTGCAGCCGGGGGTGATACGGCCCTCCGCGCTGACACACACCATCTCGGTCATCACCAGACCCGCGCCGCCGAGCGCCCTCGCCCCCAGGTGGACGAGGTGGAAGTCGCCGGGGAGGCCGTCGGTCGCCGAGTACATGTCCATGGGGGACACCACGACCCGGTTGCGCAGGGTCAGGCCGCGCAGCCGGAACGGGGTGAACATCGGGGGCGTACCGGGTGGGCAGCCGAACTCGCGCTCCACGGCTCCGGTGAAGCGGGCGTCGCGCAGCCGCAGGTTGTCGTGGGTGACGCGGCGGCTACGGGTGAGCAGGTTGAAGGCGAACTGGCGGGGCGGCTGGTCGAGATAGCGGCCGAGGTTCTCGAACCACTCCAGGCTGGCGCGGGCGGCGCGCTGCGTGGAGGCGACGACGGGTTTGCGTTCCGTCTCGTAGGCGGCCAACGCCTGCTCCAGTGACGGCTGTTCCTCCAGACAGGCGGCCAGGGCGAGGGCGTCCTCCACCGCGAGCTTGGTGCCCGAGCCGATCGAGAAGTGCGCGGTGTGGGCGGCGTCGCCGAGGAGGACGGTGTTGCCGTGGGACCAGTGTTCGTTGACGACTGTACGGAAGGAGGTCCATGCGGACTTGTTGGAGCGCAGCGCCCTGCCGCCGAGCGCGTCCGCGAAGATCTTGGCGCAGCGTTCGACCGACTCCTGTTCGCCCAGGTCCGCGAAACCGGCCGCCTGCCAGACCTCCTCACGCATCTCGACGATCACCGTCGAGGCGTCTGCCGCGTACGGGTAGCCGTGCAGCTGCATCACGCCGTGTTCCGTCTCGGCGATCTCGAAGCGGAAGGCGTCGAAGGCGAAGTCGGCGGCGAGCCAGATGTAGCGGCAGTGGTGGGTGGTCACCTGGGGGCGGAACGCTTGGGCGTGGGTTTCGCGGGTGGTGCTGTTGACTCCGTCGGCGGCGATGACGAGGTCGTGGGTGGTCGCGAGGTCGGGTGGGGCCTCGGTGCGGAAGCGGAGGTCGACGCCGAGGTCGTGGCAGCGGGTGTGCAGGATTTCGAGGAGGCGTTTCCTGCCGAGGGCGGCGAAGCCATGTCCTCCGGAGGTGTGGCGGGTGCCTCGGTGGACGATGTCGATGTCGTCCCAGCGGGTGAAGTCCTGTTGCAGGGCCTCGTAGACCACGGGGTCGGCGTGTTCGATGCCGCCCAGGGTTTCGTCGGAGAGGACCACGCCGAAGCCGAAGGTGTCGTCGGGGGCGTTGCGTTCCCAGACGGTGATTTCGCGGGCGGGGTCGAGGCGCTTCAGCAACGCTGCCGCGTACAGGCCGCCGGGGCCGCCGCCGATGATCGCTACTCGTAGGGAGAGGCTGGTCATCGTCGGCGACTGCGGGCTCGTGGTGGCTGGTCGCGCAGTTCCCCGCGCCCCTGGGGGTGCCACGGTTACCGTCCCTGCCATTTGGGAGGGCGCTTCTCCGTGAACGCCGCATGGAACTCCGCGTAGTCCTCGCCGTTCATCAGCAACGCCTGGGTCGACGCATCGAGCTCCACCGCCGCCGCCAGCGGCATGTCCAGTTCCGCTGTCAGCAGTGCCTTCGTCTGGGCGTACGCCAGTGCCGGGCCGTCGGCCAGGCGGCGGGCCAGTGTCTGGGCCGCCTCGTCCACGCCGCCCTCGTCCGTCAGTTCGCTGATCAGGCCGATGCGCTCGGCCTCGGGTGCCCGGACCGGTTCGCCCAGCATCAGCAGGCGGGTCGCGTGGCCGAGGCCCACCACCCGGGGCAGCAGGTACGCGGCGCCCATGTCGCCGCCCGACAGACCCACCCGGGTGAAGAGGAAGGCGAACCGGGCCGTGGGGTCCGCCACCCGGAAGTCCGCCGCGAGGGCCAGTACCGCCCCCGCGCCCGCCGCCACGCCGTGCACGGCCGCGATCACCGGGAACGGGCACTCCCGTACGGCCCGCACGACCTGCCCGGTCATCCGGTTGAAGTCGAGGAGCTGGGCCGTGTCCATGGACAGTGTCGCGCCGATGATCTCGTCCACGTCGCCGCCGGAGCAGAAGCCACGGCCCTCGCCGGCCAGCACCAGGGCGCGTACCGACCGCTCCCGGGAGAGCTCGGCGAGCAGGTCGCGCAGGTCGGCGTAGGCGCCGAAAGTGAGCGCGTTGAGTTTGTCGGGGCGGGCGAGGGTCACGGTGGCGACGCCGGACGCGACCTCCACGCGCAGATGTTCCCAGCGGGTGGTGCGGGCGGCGGAGCCGGTGAAGGGACTCATGCGGTGCGGCCTCCCCAGATGAGGTGCGCTCTACCCTTCGAAGCTATCACTCATCTTTGACTGTCGTCATGAGTGCGCGATAACACCGTACGGATGTGACCTGGACCGGTCACATCTGTCACGGCTCGTCGACAGAGCCGCTACGGCGGGAGCAGCCGTGCGAGGGAGGGCGTTGTGAGGGGTAAGCCGCCCGGTAACGGGGCCGAAGGTCCCGTACGGTGCCCGTCGGATGCCTCTGCCGGGCGGCGCCGTACCATTCATAAGGTTGAAAGCAGGACAGCCTGCTCATGAACGGAACCGCCTTGCAAGATCGCCCCTCAGCCTCCGCCTCCTGGCGCATCGCGCTGCCGCACTCCGCAGCGGCCGTGCCCGTCGCCCGTGCGCTGGTGCGCACGGCGCTGGCCGAGCTGGAGCACGGGGCCGACAGCGACACCGCTGAGCTGCTGACGGCCGAACTGGTCGCGAACGCCGTGGAGCACACCGCCGGGGACGCCCCGATAGAGCTCGTCGTGGAGCTGCTGCCCAGCGGCTGCCAGGTCGAGGTGCACGACCCGGACCCGGCGCCGCCCGGCAACCTCACCCGCCCCGTGGACACCGAGCCGGACCCCTGGCAGGAGCACGGGCGCGGCCTGCTGCTGATCCGCGCCCTGAGCTCGTCCTGCGGGCACCGCCCCACCGAGTCCGGCAAGGCGGTGTGGTTCAGGCTGCCGGCGGTGCCGTCGCAGTGGCGACCCGCGTGACCCTGCTCAGGCCAGCGTCGCGACCAGGACCGCCTTGATGGTGTGCATCCGGTTCTCGGCCTCGTCGAAGACGACCGAGTGGGCCGACTCGAAGACCTCGTCGGTCACCTCGAGGGACTCCAGGCCGTGGGAGTCGTATATCTGCCGGCCGACCTGTGTACCCAGGTCGTGGAAGGCCGGGAGGCAGTGCAGGAACTTGACGTCCGGGTTGCCGGTGGCGCGCAGGACGTCCATGGTCACGGCGTACGGGGCGAGAGCCGTGATCCGCTCGTCCCAGACCTCCTTGGGCTCACCCATGGAGACCCAGACGTCCGTGGCGACGAAGTCGGCGCCCACGACACCCTCCTCCAGGGACTCGGTGAGGGTGATCCGCGCCCCGCTGTCGACGGCGATCTGACGGGCCCGTTCCACGATGTCCTGGGCGGGCCAGTAGGTCTTCGGGGCGACGATCCGGACGTCCATGCCGAGCAGGGCGCCGGTGATCAGGTAGGAGTTGCCCATGTTGAAGCGGGCGTCACCGAGGTAGGCGAAGGCGATGTGCTCGACCGGCTTGCTGCTGTGCTCGGTCATCGTCAGCACGTCGGCGAGCATCTGGGTGGGGTGCCAGTCGTCGGTGAGCCCGTTGTAGACGGGCACTCCCGCGTACGCGCCGAGCGTCTCGACGGTGTCCTGCGCGTCCCCGCGGAACTCGATCGCGTCGAAGAGCCGCCCCAGCACCCGCGCGGTGTCCTTCGTGGACTCCTTCTTGCCGATGTGCGAGCCCGAGGGATCGATGTACGTCGTGGCGGCACCCTGGTCCGCCGCCGCGACCTCGAAGGAGCAGCGCGTGCGCGTCGAGGCCTTCTCGAAGATCAGCGCGATGTTCTTCCCCCGCAGATACTGCGTCTCGGTCCCCGCCTTCTTGGCCGCCTTCAGCTCGGCGGCCAGCTCGATCAGGCCGAGGAACTCCTGCCGGGTGAAGTCGAGCTCCTTGAGGAAGTGGCGCCCGGCAAGGGCGGTCGGGACGGTCGCCATGGGGGCGCTCCAGGGATACGAGTGACACGGACCTTTGGAAGTCTATACGACGTCCAACATTTCTATGCGATCACCCGTACGCCTATACGGCCGCGCGTTCGACCGGACAGCTCATACAGCGGGGTCCGCCCCTCCCCCGCCCGAGCTCGCTGCCCGGGATCTCGATGACCTCGATGCCCTGCTTGCGCAGATGGGTGTTGGTGGTGGCGTTGCGCTCGTAGGCGACGACGACGCCCGGTTCGACGGCGAGGACGTTGCAGCCGTCGTCCCACTGCTCGCGCGCGGCGGCATGCACGTCCTGGGTCGCGGTCAGCACGCGGATCTCGCTGAGCCCGAGGGCCGCCGCGATCGCGCGGTGCATGTGCTCCGGCGGATGGTCGGTGACCTTGAGCTCCTTGTCGCCGACGCCCGGTTCGATGGTGTACGAGCGGAGCATGCCGAGCCCGGCGTACTGGGTGAAGGTGTCGCCGTCGACCATCGTCATCACGGTGTCGAGGTGCATGAAGGCCCGCCGCTTGGGCATGTCGAGCGCCACGATCGTCTGCGCGGACCCGGCGGCGAACAGCTTGTGCGCGAGCATCTCCACGGCCTGGGGAGTGGTCCGCTCGCTCATGCCGATGAGGACGGCGCCGTTGCCGATGACGAGGACGTCCCCGCCCTCGATGGTGGACGGGTAGTCGGCCTGGCCCTCGCTCCACACACGGAACGCTTCGTCTCGGAAGAGGGGGTGGTGCCGGTAGATCGCCTCGAAGTGGACGGTCTCGCGCTGCCGGGCCGGCCAGCGCATGGCGTTGACGGAGACACCGTCGTAGATCCAGGCGGAGGTGTCGCGGGTGAAGAGGTGATTGGGCAGGGGGGCGAGGAGGAAGTCGTCGAGGTCCATCACATGGAAGCGGACGGAGACCGGCTCCTCGTGCGCGTCCAGGAACTCCCTCTTGGTCATGCCGCCGACGAGCGCCTCGGCCAGCTCGGCCGCGGGCAGCGACTCGAAGGCGGCACGGAGGTGGTCGGTGGCCAGGACGCCGTACTCCTTCTCGTCGAAGACCCGGTCCAGGACGAGGGTGCGGGCCGCCGGGATCGCCAGGGCCTCGGTGAGCAGGTCGCCGAAGAGATGGACGGTGACCCCGCGGTCGCGCAGCACGTCCGCGAACCCGTCGTGCTCGGCGCGCGCCCGGCGCACCCACAGCACGTCGTCGAAGAGGAGGGCGTCCTTGTTGCTGGGGGTGAGCCTCTTGAGCTCGAGATCCGGCCGGTGCAGGATGACGCGGCGCAGCCGCCCGGCCTCGGAGTCGACATGGAATCCCATGGGTCCATCCTGACCACCGGCGACCGTCTTCACCCCCCGCTTGGCCACTTCCCTTTCTCGTCCCTTTGACGATAATCAGTTCGCCCGGTTATCGTCGTCCAGACGAAAAGAGGGTCTCGTGGCAGACATCACCCGGCGCCTGGGCTGGCGCCATCTGCGTGGCGCACCGACCGCGCACGTGCGGCACCACCGCGGCGGACAGCTCCTGCACGACGGGCCGGGCCTGAGCTTCTGGTTCCGCGCCCTGACCGCGGCGCTCTCCGAAGTACCGGTCGACGACCGGGAGTTGGCGATGACCTTCCATGCCCGCACCTCCGACTTCCAGGACGTGGCGGTGCAGGCGACCGTGACCTACCGGATCAGCGACCCGGCGCTCGCAGCGGCCCGACTGGACTTCTCGATCGACCCGGACACGGGCGCGTGGCGCGGCACACCGCTGGAGCAGCTGGGCACGCTGCTCACGGAGACGGCACAGCAGCACGCGCTGGATGTGCTGGCCCGCACGTCGTTGTCGGCGGCGCTGGTGGACGGTGTGGCGGCGGTACGGGAGCGGGTGACGGCGGGGCTGGCGACGGAACCGCGGCTGCCGGCCACCGGGATCGAGGTGGTGGCCGTCCGCGTGGTCGCGCTGCGACCGGAGCCGGAGGTGGAACGGGCGCTGCGCACCCCGGCCCGCGAGCAGATCCAGCAGGAGGCGGACCGGGCGACGTACGAGCGCCGGGCGGTGGCGGTCGAGCGGGAGCGGACGATCGCCGAGAACGAACTGGCCAGCCAGATCGAACTCGCCCGGCGCGAGGAGCAGTTGGTGGAACAGCGCGGTACGAACGCCCGGCGGGAGGCGGAGGAGCACGCGGCGGCGGACGCGGTACGGGCCGGGGCGGAGGCGGCACGATCGGTCAGGCTGGCCCGCGCCGAGGCCGAGAGCGCACAGGCGGTGGGCGCGGCACGGGCTCAGGCGCAGGCGGCATGGCTCCAGGTGCACACGGATGTGGACGTGAGCGTCCTGCACGCGCTCACCGCGAGCCGGCTGGCGGAGAACCTCCCCCGCATCGACAGCGTCACGGTGTCGCCGGACGTCCTGACCGGACTGCTGGCCAAGCTGGGCACGCAGGACCGCACATGAGCCTCGCCCCTCGGGTCGTCCTCGTCCACCGCACCACGGAGTACGAGGAGTTGGTGGCCCACCACGGCACCCACGGCCAGGCCGCCTTCTTCCTCTCCTCCCGCGGCCGGGACATCGAGGAGGTGGCCGAGCGCCACCGCCGTACGCGACGCGCGCTCGCGGAGGTGACGGCGGCGATTCCTCTGACCTGGCGTCAGTCACGGGTCGAACGCGGCGACTTGGACCGCTTCCTGTTCGCACCCGAGGACGTGGTGGTCGTGGTCGGCCAGGACGGACTGGTGGCGAACGCGGCCAAGTACCTCTCCGGACAACCGGTGTTGGGCATCGACACCGACCCCGGCCGCAACCCGGGTGTGCTGGTACGCCACCGCCCCCAGGACGCCGCGAAACTCCTGACGGCCGGCACCCCTCCGGTCGACGAACTCACCATGGTCGAAGCGATCGCCGACGACAGCCAGCGCCTGGTCGCCCTCAACGAGATCTACCTGGGCGCCCCGGGCCACCAGACCGCCCGCTACCGCCTGGGCCTCGACGGCCACGGGGGTGCCGCCGAGGCCCAGGCCTCCTCCGGAGTGCTGGTGGGCACGGGGACGGGCGCGACGGGGTGGGTGCGGTCGGCGTGGCAGGAGCGGGGCAGTGATCTGCCCCTGCCCCGCCCCACCGAGAACCGCCTGCTGTGGTTCGTCCGCGAGGCCTGGCCCTCGCCGGCCACCGGTACCTCACTGGTGGCCGGCGAACTGCCGGCGTCGGCCTCCCTGCACCTCACCGTCGAGTCCGAACGGCTGATCGCGTTCGGGGACGGGATGGAGTCGGACGCCCTGGAGCTGACCTGGGGCCAGAGCGTCCGCGTGGGTGTGTACGCGCAGCGGCTGAGGCTGGTCGGCTGACCCTCACAACCGCGGGTCCACCGGCTCCGACTCCAGCGCCAGCACCCCGAACACCGCCTCGTGCACCCGCCACAGCGGCTCCCCCTCGGCCAGGCGGTCCAGTGCCTCCAGGCCGAGCGCGTACTCGCGGATCGCGAGCGAGCGCTTGTGGTTGAGGAAGCGGCCGCGCAGCCGGGTCAGGTTGTCGGGGCGGGTGTACTCCGGGCCGTAGATGATCCGGAGGTACTCGCGGCCACGGCACTTGATGCCGGGCTGCACCAGGCGCCCCTCCCCGTTGCGCACCACCGCCCCCAGCGGCTTGACCACCATGCCCTCGCCGCCGCGTCCGGTCATCTCCAGCCACCAGTCGACGCCCGCCCGGACCGACTCGGGGTCGGCCGTGTCGACGTAGAGGCGACGGGTGGTCTGGAGCAGGCCCGTGCCGTCGTGCTCCACGAGGCGGTCCAGCAGGGCCAGTTGCTCGTCGTGCGGCAGGGACGCGAGGTTGCGGCCCTGTACGGCCAGGATCTGGAACGGGGCCAGGCGTACGCCGTCCAGGCCCTGCGTCGGCCAGCAGTAGCGCCGGTACGCCTCCGTGAACGCGGCCGCGTTCGAGGCCCGTTCCCGCTGGCGCCCGAGCAGGTCCGTCACCTCGACGCCCCGCCCCGCCGCACCCTCCAGCGCGGCCAGCGCACCCGGGAACACCGCCCCGGACGCGGCGCCGACGGCCGCGTACTGCGAGCGCAGCAGCCCCGACGCCTTCAGCGACCACGGCATCAGCTCGGCGTCCAACAGGAGCCAGTCCGTGTCGAGTTCGGCCCACAGACCGGCCTCGGTGACCGCCGCGCGCAGCCGGCCCAGGATCTCCTCCGTCACCGACTCGTCGTCGAAGAACGGGCGGCCCGTGCGGGTGTACAGCGAGCCGGTCGGACCTCCCCCACTCTCGGCTTCGCTCGAGCGGGAGGTGCCCCCACCGCCGAACCGCTTGCGTGCCGCTTCCGCGTCCCGGCACACCAGCGCCACCGCCCGCGAGCCCATGTGCTTCTCCTCGCACACGACCCGCGCGACCCCGTCCGCCGCGTACTGCGCGAAGGCCTCGGCCGGGTGCTCCAGATAGCCCTCGACCTGCGAGGTAGCGGTCGGAGCCATGGTCGGCGGGAGGTACGGCAGCAGCCGCGGGTCCACCGCGAAACGGCTCATGACCTCAAGAGCCGCCGCCGCGTTCTCCTCGCGGATCGCGACACGGCCCTGGTGCCGGGTCTCCACCGCACGACGGCCGTGCACATCCGCCAGGTCCAGCGGCCGGCCGTCGTGTCCGCCCGGCGCCTCCGACCTCAGCGGCTTCACCGGCTCGTACCAGACCTTCTGAGCCGGTACGTCGACCAGCTCCCGCTCCGGCCAGCGCAGGGCGGTGAGCTTGCCGCCGAACACGGCGCCGGTGTCCAGGCAGATGGTGTTGTTGAGCCAGGTCGCCTCCGGGACGGGGGTGTGGCCGTAGACCACGGCCGCCCGGCCCCGGTAGTCCTCCGCCCACGGGTAGCGCACCGGCAGGCCGAACTCGTCGGTCTCCCCGGTGGTGTCGCCGTACAGCGCGTGCGAGCGGACCCGGCCCGAGGTACGGCCGTGGTACTTCTCCGGCAGACCGGCGTGACAGACGACCAGCCTGCCGCCGTCGAGGACGTAGTGGCTGACCAGTCCGTCGATGAACTCCCGCACCTCGGCGAGGAACTCCTCGGACACCCCCTCCATCTGCTCGATGGTCTCGGCGAGCCCGTGGGTGTGCTGGACCTTGCGGCCCTTGAGGTAACGGCCGTACTTGTTCTCGTGGTTGCCGGGCACGCACAGGGCGTTGCCGGACTTCACCATCGACATCACGCGACGCAGCACGCCCGGGCTGTCCGGGCCGCGGTCGACGAGGTCGCCGACGAAGACCGCGGTGCGGCCCTCGGGGTGCACGCCCTCGACGTAGCCCAACTTGCCGAGCAGCGACTCCAGTTCGGAGCCGCAGCCGTGGATGTCGCCGACGATGTCGAACGGTCCGGTGAGGTGGGTGAGGTCGTTGAAGCGCTTCTCGGTACGGACGGTGGCGTTCTCGATGTCCTCCACGCCCCGCAGGACGTGCACCTTGCGGAAACCCTCGCGCTCCAGGTGCCGTACGGAACGGCGGAGTTCACGGATGTGGCGTTTGATGACCCGGATCGGCATGTCCGCCCGGTCGGAGCGGGCCGCGTTGCGCTCGGCGCACACGTTCTCCGGCACGTCGAGGACGATGGCGATGGGCAGTACGTCGTACTGCTTGGCCAGGTCGATCAGCTGGCGCCGGGAGTCCGACTGCACACTGGTCGCGTCCACGACCGTACGACGGCCGGCGGCGAGGCGTTTGCCCGCGATGTAGTGGAGCACGTCGAAGGCGTCCTTCGTCGCGCCCTGGTCGTTCTCGTCGTCGGAGACCAGGCCGCGGCAGAAGTCCGAGGAGATGATCTCGGTGGACTTGAAGTGCCGCCGGGCGAACGTCGACTTGCCGGAGCCGGAGGCACCGACGAGGACGACCAGGGAGAGGTCGGTGACGGGAAGCACGCGTCCCTGGGTCTGGTTCTCGGTCATGCCGCCTTCGCCTCCTTCTCGGTCCTCGCAGTGGCTGTGCTCGTCTCAGCTGTGCGCAATTCAAAATGTGCCATCTGGGTGGGCGGTCCGACCTCGGGGTCGTCCGGCCCCACCGGTACGAACTCCACGTCGTACCCGTGCCGTTCGGCCACCGCCCGGGCCCAGGTCCGGAACTCCTCGCGCGACCACTCGAAGCGGTGGTCGCCGTGCCGGACATGACCGGCCGGGAGGGTCTCCCAGCGCACGTTGTACTCGACGTTCGGGGTCGTCACGAGGACGGTCCGCGGGCGGGCGGCACCGAAGACCGCGTACTCCAGGGCGGGCAGCCGTGGCAGGTCGAGGTGTTCGATGACCTCGCTGAGCACGGCGGCGTCGTAGCCCTTCAGGCGCTTGTCCGTGTAGGCGAGCGACCCCTGGAAGAGCTTGACGCGGGAGGCCTGCCGCTCCCCCATGCGGTCCAGCTTGAGCCGCCGGGAGGCGATGGTGAGCGCGCGCATCGACACGTCGACGCCCACGATCTCGGTGAACCGCACGTCCTTGAGCAACGCCTGCACCAACTGGCCCTGCCCGCAGCCGAGGTCGAGCACACGGGAGGCGCCGGACGTCTGGAGGGCGGCGAGGATCGCGTCCCGGCGCTGCACGGCGAGCGGCGTCGGCTTCTGCTCGTCCTCGGTCTCCGCCTCGACGGCGTTGTCGATCTCCTCGACCTCGCTGTCGTCGGCCTCGGCGAGCCGTACGAGCTCCAGGCGCTCCATCGCCGCGCGCGTGAGCGACCAGCGGCGCGACAGATAACGGCTGGTGATCAGCTTCTGCTCGGGGTGGTCGGGCAGCCAGCCCTCACCGGCCCGCAGCAGCTTGTCGACCTCGTCGGAGGCGACCCAGTAGTGCTTGGCGTCGTCCAGGACGGGCAGCAGGACGTAGAGGTGACGCAGGGCCTGGGCGAGGGTCAGGGTCTGCGACTCCAGTACGAGCCGCACGTAGCGCGAGTCGCCCCACTGCGGGAACTGCGCGTCCAGCGCGACCGGTTCGACGGTGACCGCCCAGCCGAGCGGCTCGAACAGCTTCCGTACGAGGTCGGGGCCGCCCCGGGCGGGCAGCGCGGGCACCTCGACGCGCAGCGGCAGCGGCTGCGCGGCCCGCTCGGGGCGGGCGTTGCACACCCCGCGCATGGCGCTGGAGAACACCCCGCTCAGCGCGACGGCGAGCAGCGAGGACGCGGCGTAGGGCCGGTCGTTGACGTACTGCGCGAGCGCCGCGTCGGGAGCACCACCGCGGCCCTTGCCCTTGCCGCGCCGGACCAGCGCCACCGCGTCGACCTCCAGCAACAGCGCCGCCGTGCAGCGCTCGGCATCGGCCTCGGGGTAGAGGACGTGAGCCGTGCCGTAGGACGTGGAGAACGCCTGCGATTTCTCGGGATGCTTGTGCAGCAGGAACCCGAGGTCGGTCGCCGGGCGTTCTGATGTGCCGGTGGTACTGATCGTGAGGAACACGGTGGTTACACCTCTGGGATCCTTCTGAGCTGCGGCTTCTCGCCGTTGTGAGCTGCGGTGGGCCCGCTCAACGTACCTCGGGCCGCCCCGTACGCACTCTCGATTTATCGCCGTCCTTTTCACTGGGGAGAACAACTCGGTCTGCGTGGACCGCCGTTAGGGTCGATATCCGTATTTAAGGGGGCAGAGGCGGACAGACTGGAATGACCGAGAGCGGCGCCGACCGACGGCTGTTCATCAGCTACGCGGGGGCGGATCGGGCCTGGGCGGAATGGGCAGCCTGGCAAGCGGGAAGCCGGCTACGACGTCTTGCTGGACGTCTGGGACTGGTCAGTCGGCGACAACTACGTGCTGAAGATGCAGCAGGCCGTTGCCCATGGCCGGACGGTGGCCTTGTTCTCCGCCGCGTACGTCGAGCCCGGCCGGTTCACATCGGAGGAGTCGACGGCGGCGATCGCGGCCAGGCAGAGCCCGGTGCCGGTGCGCATCGACGGATCGGTGCCGCCGGCGAACCTGCGGCCGCTGCTCGCCGCCTCGCTGGTCGGGCTGGACGAGCCCGCAGCCGTCGAGACCCTGCCGGCGGCGGTCGAGGGCCGACGACCCGGGCCGACCACAGCCCCGGCCTTCCCCGGCTCCGACCGTGGACCGGTCTCGTTCCCGGGAGGCCGGGACGCCTCGGTCCCGATGCTCCCCGGACAACTGCCCCGGGTGTGGAATCTTCCGCTGCGCAATCCGGACTTCACCGGGCGGGACGAACTGTTGACGGCGCTGCGGGAGGCGCTCACGCTCGCCGACCGGTCCCGGGTGCAGGTGCTGCACGGCCGCGGAGGCGTGGGCAAGACCCAACTCGCCATCGAACACGCACACCGGTTCGCCGGGGAGTACGAGTTGGCCTGGTGGGCGCAGGCACTGGAGAAACTCGAACCGCGCTCCCCCGCGTCCCACGCAGTGCGCGGCGCGCTGACAGGCATGGCTCCGCCGCCCTCGACGGCCGACACCACCACAGGCTGAGGCGACCTCGCTCAACGGACCGGCAGCCGCCCGGAGTTCCCGTCCACCGCGTCCCACGCCTCGCGGGCCGCCGCGATGGCCGGGCGATGGGCGATCGACCAGTCGGCGAGGGCCTTGACGAGGTGGGTGAGGCTGTGACCGAGGTCGGTGAGTTCGTACTCGACCTGGGGTGGGACCGTCGGGTACACGGTCCGCTTCACCAAGCCGTCGCGCTCCAGACGGCGGACGGTGAGTGTGAGCATCCGCTGGGAGATGTTCCCCGGGACGGCGCGCTGAAGTTCCTTGAACCGCCTTATGCCGGAGGCGAGTTCGACCACGACGTAGACCGACCACTTGTCGCCGAGGCGGTCCAGGACGTCCCGGACGCCGCACTCGTCCTGCGGGGTGTCGCAGACGATCACCGGCTCATCGGGCGCGGTGGGGGTGGTTACCGCGGTGTGCCCTGCTGACATCAATGTGCCTCCTTATGCGAGCGGGCGGTGCTTCCCAATGATGGGAACACACAGCTCAGGAGGGGAATTCCGATGATTCTGGTGACGGGTGCGGGCGGTGCGCTCGGGCGGCTCGTGGCGGGTGAACTGGCGGGGCGGGACGATGTCGTCCTCGGCAGCCGTACCCCACGTTCGGCGGGTGAGCGGCGCGTCGACTTCGACGACCCGGGCTCGCTCGATTTCACCGGCGTGGACACGTTGCTGCTGATCTCCACCGGGTACGGGGAGGACGACGTGGTCGTCGCGCGGCACGACGCGGCGATCTCGGCGGCCGAGAAGGCGGGGGTGGGGCACGTCGTCTACACCAGTCTCAGCGGTGACGGCGACCATCTTCCCTACGCGCTGGCCCACCGCTGGACCGAACGCCGGCTGCGGCGCTCCGCGTCGGCCTGGACGATCCTGCGCAACGGCCTCTACGCCGAGTTCCTCGCGGACATCGCCGCCCCGGGTCCCGACGGGACGATCGCGGCCCCGCTGGGCGAGGGCCGGCTGGCCGCGGTGGCGCGGGCCGACCTCGCGGCGGTGGCGGCGCGGGTGGCGAGTACGCCGCGGGAGCATGTGGGGATGGTCTACGAGCTCGTCGGGGAACAGGCGCTGGGTGGTGTGGAGTTGGCCGCGGCGATCGGGGGTGCGTACACGCCGTCGACGCTGGGGGTGACACGCGAGGCGATCATCGCGGCCGGTGCGGCGCTGCCGTATCAGGTGCCGATGCTCGTGGGGACGTACTCGGCGATCGCCGGCGGGTTCCTGGACGGGAGCGGGGTCGAAGAGAGCGCCCTGCGGGGGCTGTTAGGGCGGGCTCCGCAGTCGGCGCTGGAGGTGTATCGAAGAGCGGCGGCGGCAGCGATCGGAAATCTTCGCTAGCCTCCGATCGACCGGGCGTTCGAGGGAGGATCCACGACTGTGAGCACGATCGACACCAGCAAGCCCCATTCGGCCCGCATGTACGACTACTTCCTCGGCGGGAAGGACAACTACCCGGTCGACGTGGCGGCGGCCGAGCAGGTGACCTCGCACTTCCCCGCCGTGAGCCAGATGGCGCGGACCAATCGCGCGTTCATGCACCGGGCCTCCCGACTGCTGGCCGGGCGGGGCGTCCGGCAGTTCCTCGACATCGGCACCGGCATCCCGACCGAGCCGAACCTCCACCAGATCGTCCAGGGGACGGCCCCCGACTCCCGGGTGGTGTACGCGGACAACGACCCGATCGTCCTCCGGCACGCCGAGGCCCTGCTGCACAGCACGCCGGAGGGGAGGACCGCCTACGTCCAGGCCGACGTACGGGAGCCGGGCAGGATCCTCGCGGCGGCCCGGGAGACCCTCGACTTCACCCAGCCGATCGCGCTGTCCCTGGTGGCCCTCCTGCATCTGGTCGCGGACGAGGACGAGCCGATCCGGATCGTGCGGGAACTGGTCGAATCCCTCGCGCCCGGAAGCTACTTGACGCTCTCCCACGCCACCGGGGACTTCGACCCGGAGACCTGGGAGCGGGTCGTGGAGGTGTACCGCAAGGGCGGTACGGCGGCGCAGGTGCGCTCGCGCGAGGAGTTCTCCGGGTTCTTCACCGGGCTGGAGCTGGTGGACCCGGGTGTCGTGCTCGCGGCCCTGTGGCACCCCGAGCTCGGCGCACGGCAGAGCGGCGAGGAGATCCCCCTGTATGTGGGGGTCGGGCACAAGTCCTGACGGACCGACGATCCGTCGGACCGGGCTGCCGAGCCCCGTCCGACGGCCGGTCGTCCTCCGGGATTACGACAACTGCGACTGCACCTGTGCCGAGATGAGCTCCAGGTGTTCCAGATCGTGGAGGTCGAGGACCTGGAGGTAGATACGGCGGGAGCCGATCTCGGCGTAGCGGCCGATCTTGTCGACGACCTCGGCCGGGGAGCCGGCGAGGCCGTTGCTCTTCAGCTCGGGTACCTCACGGCCGATCGCGGCGGCGCGGCGGGCGACCTCCTGGTCGTCCTTGCCGACGCAGACGACGAGGGCGTTGGAGTACGTCAGCTCGTCGCTCTTGCGGCCGGCCTCCTGAGCGGCGGCGCGCACCCTGGCGAACTGGCGCTCGCTGTCCTCGACCGAGCCGAAGGGCATGTTGAACTCGTCGGCGTACTTCGCGGCCAGCGCCGGAGTACGGGAGGGACCGTGGCCGCCGACGAGGACGGGGATCTTCGCCTGGGCCGGCTTGGGCAGCGCGGGCGAGTCGGTGAGGTCGTAGTACTCGCCGTGGAAGTCGAAGGTGCTGCCGGCCTCGGTCGCCCAGAGCCCGGTGACGATCTCCAGCTGCTCCTCGAGACGGCCGAACTTCTCCTTCGGGAAGGGGATGCCGTACGCCTTGTGCTCCTCCTCGAACCAGCCCGCGCCCAGGCCCAGTTCGACGCGGCCGCCGGACATCTGGTCGATCTGCGCGACCTGGATGGCGAGCACGCCGGGCAGCCGGAAGGTACCGGCGGTCATCAGCGTGCCGAGGCGGATGCGCTTGGTCTCGCGGGCGAGGCCGGCGAGAGTGATCCAGGCGTCGGTGGGGCCGGGCAGGCCGTCGGCCGAGCCCATCCTGAGGTAGTGGTCGGACCGGAAGAAGGCATCGAAGCCAAGGTCCTCGGTGGCCTTGGCGACCGTGAGAAGGGTGTCGTAGGTGGCCCCCTGCTGGGGCTCGGTGAAGATGCGAAGATCCATACCTCCATCCTGCACGCCGTCCTGCCGGTCAACCCCACCCGCCCCTGCCGTCCCTCCCCTGCCCGGTCGGGTGAAATTCCGTCAACGCGGCGCACGGGGGCTGCCCGGGCCAGTGACCCGGCGAAGGCGATGATCGTTGCTCGGGCGGAGCCGGACCGACCGGCGCCCGCGCCCGGCCGGTCAGCGCCGGGCGTCACCCGTGTCGGCCTCCCGTGGAGGCCTGGGCCGAGGAGGCCGTCATGTCCGAAGAATCCGTCCCGCAGCAGGGGGCCGGGCCAACCGGTCAGCCGAAGGGGTTGCTGCAGCAGATGGAAGAGCTGATGGCGTCGCTCAACGCGGACCTCTCCGCCCTGGACGCGGATCTGCAGTCGGCGGGACGGGGTGCGGACGACGCCGAGGGCCGCTGAGGGGAGCGCCGACATCGCTCACCCCGGGGTCCGGATCCGCTGAGCGCTCACCCCGCCTCCCGCTCCGGTAGCGCCTGATCCCGGTCCGCGAGTTTGCTGAGCATCTCCAGGACGCGGTCCCGGGACTCGTCCGCCGCGTTGATCGCCTCCATGCACTGCCAGTACGTGCCCTCGTCGTCCACGGCGCAGGCGAGGCCGACGAGGGCGATGCCCACCTCGCCGAGCAGGCCGCCGAGGCAGAGCAGAACCTGGCGGGCGTCGCCCAGTTCGGTCAGTTGGGCGGCGCGCAGGTCGGCGGTGTCCAGGTCGGGACGGTCCAGGACACCGCAGCCTCTGCCCGCCAGCTCGGTCAACCCCAGTGCCTCGCCGCGGAGTCGGGGAGGGCCGGAGACCGCCAGCCTGCTGCCTATCGCCTGGGCCAGCGCCTGCGCCTGCCACACCTCCGTCAGCACCTGAGGCGCCGCGCCGCTCCCCGCGAGGGCCCGCCTGCTCGTCACTATGAGCCGCACCGCGTCCATGCGCTGACCCCGTCCGCCGCCCGAACTCCGTTGTCCACTACCCAGAGTGAGGGTCGGCGGGACGAAAAGCCAGAGGAAGGCGGAAATCTGCGGACAACGAATCGATTTCGGGCCGGAGTTTGACTCCGGAGAGTGAAAACGGACCGAGCTGCTCCCCGCGGACCGGAGCCGACACCCGGAGCCGACACCCCTACGGCGCCGGAAACCTCCGCTCGTTCCGGTCGATCTTCGCGTCCAGTGCCGCCAACGGATCGATGCCCAGCACCTCGCACAGTTGCAGCAGATACGCGAGCACGTCGGCGACCTCGTCCGTGACCCGGTGCGCGGTGTCGGCGTCGTCCATGACGCGGGCGGACTCCTCCGGCGTCAACCACTGGAAGATCTCGACCAGTTCGGAGGCCTCCACGCTGAGCGCGGCGACGAGGTTCTTGGGGGTGTGGTACGGCTGCCAGTCGCGCGCCGCCGCGAACTCGGCCAGCCTGCGCTGCAGTTTCGCCACATCGAGAGGGTCTGTCACGGGTCCAGGTGTACCACCGTGAGCCCCTCGGTCTTCGTGGCCCAGGACGCGTCGGTCGCCGTGCCGAGCAGCCGGATGTGTCCTCGGTCGCACATCCGGGCGGCGAGCCCGAGGAGTTCGTCCCGCTGGCGCGGGTCCAGTCGCCGGTCGAAGCCGTCGGCGAGCACGGTGAGCGTCTGCATCGCCGCGGGCACCTCACCGGCGGGGTCGACCTCCAGGACGCCGGGTCCGGTGAAGAGCACGAGGGCGAGCGCGAGGTATCTCAACTCGCCGTCGCCGAGCCGTGCGAGTTCCGTGCGGGCACCCTCGCCGCGGTCGAGCACGGCCCGGACCGTGCCGTCGTCGAGAAGTTCGGCGAGGACGTCCGCCACCGGGCCCGCGCATCCGGTGTGCACCGCCGCGACGAACTGCGCGTGGCGGCGGCCGCATTCGGAGCGGGTGCGCCACAGCACGTCAGCGAGGTTGTCGCAGCCGCCGAGGAGGCGCCCGGAGCCGGTGGGCACCGGGGCGCGCATCCGGCCGGGGCGGGGGTCGCAGGCGAACGCGGATCGCAGGGCGACGACCGTCTGTTCGGCGGCGGCGAGCACCCGGCGCTGACCGTCCGTCTTGCCGGCCACCCTCAGCGGGAGCAGTGCGGTGCCGAGCCGGTCGTCCGGGAGCGGGGCACGGGTCACCGGCGCGGAGCCGGCCGTGTGCCAGGCGGCCTGTACGGCTCGTCGCGAGGGGTCGCGCAGCGCGGTCTCCAGCAGGACCTGTCCGGCGACGGTCAGCCGCTCCCCGACGACCCGGAGCTCGGGCTCGGCCTGCACGGCGACGTCGAGCCGGACCGGGCCCTCGGGACCCTCGGTTGTGCACCCGATCCGAAACCCGCGCCGCCGCTGCGCGTCGGGCCGCGCCCACTCCGGCACACACGCGAGCGGATCGGGAAACGCCTCCCCCAGCTCCGCCCCGGCGGCAAGCCGCGCCAGCGCCTCGTACGCCCGCAGCGCACTCGACTTGCCGGATCCGCTGGGCCCGACGAGAAGGGTGAGAGGCCCCATCGGAAAGCTCGCACGCCTGTGCGAGGCGAAGGCGGACAGCCGCAGCTCGGTGAGGTGGGGGCGACTGGGGTGATGGCCGGCCGCGACACGGGTGCCGGGTGAGCCGGGCTGCGGCGCCGCCGAGCGGTCTCCGGCGGACACCCCCGGCCGTCCCTCGGCGGACGACTCCGCACGTCTCGCGGCCGACGACTCGCCGGACGCCCCTGGACGCTCCCCGTCACCTCCCGGCCGCCCCTGGGACGGCACCCGCTGGTCACTGGGAGCTTCCGGAACCGCATGAGCCGCAGAACCCGCCGGCACAGAAGTCACGCACATGTCCGGACCGTAAGCCTCCGGAACAAGGCGAACCGTTCCGCCGGGCGCGGCTTCCTACGATCGGGGGACCGGGCTCAGGCGCTGGGGGCGCCGGCGGTCTCCATCAGACCGCTGACCTCGGTGCCGGGCGGGGTCAGCAGGAAGACGTTGCGGTCGACGCGGTGCATGCCGCTGGCGAGACCGAAGACGACTCCCGTGCTGAAGTCGAGGACCCGTTTGGCGACCTCGCCCTCCGCCCCGGTCAGGTCGAGCAGCACCGGGATGCCCGCCATCAGGGTCTCGGCGACCTCGCGGGCGTCGCCGAAGACATTCACCCTCAGCACGACGAAGCGGCGGCGCGGTTCCGTCACCGCTTCGGGCGGCACCCGGTGGTCCACTGCGGACGGCCAGGCATCCCGGCCGCGCAACGGAACGACCTGGGCGAGCCCTTCCCACTGTTCATCGGTGACGTCGTACCTGCTCACCGGTTCCCCCCGGACTCGCTCGCCTTCATTGCCTGCACCGGCCAATTCTTACGCCAAGTCACCCGTTCGGCCCAACAGCGACACGGACCGCGACAGCTCCGCCCCCTCACATCGCGCCACGAACGGCTGTGTGTCCGACGTAACTCCTCATGATCAAGCCATGTGACATCGACGTAATGGGCGATTCGTACGCTCTGGGGGCAAGAATCGACCGCCGAAAGGGCCCCGTGTGACCCCCACCACTCCCACGTCCCAGGTGCGCTCGGTCTGCTCCTACTGCGGAGTGGGCTGCGGCATCCTGCTGGACGTCGGCATGGGGCCCGACGGGCGGCGTACGGTCCTGAAGGCCACCGGTGACAAGGCGCACCCGGCGAACGCGGGGCGGCTGTGCACCAAGGGCGCCACCACGGCCGAGATGCTCTCCGCGCCCGGGAGGCTGACCACCGCGCTGGTCCGGGACGACCGCGGTGCCGAGCCGGTGCGGGCGCCCATGGCCGACGCCATCGCCGAGACCGCGCGGCGGCTGCGCGCGATCATCGACGAGCACGGTCCGGACTCGGTCGCCTTCTATGTGTCCGGGCAGATGAGCCTGGAGGCCCAGTACCTCACCAACAAGCTCGCCAAGGGGTTCGTCCGCACCAATCAGATCGAGTCGAACTCCAGGCTGTGCATGGCCAGCGCCGGGGCCGGTTACAAGCTGTCGCTGGGCGCCGACGGGCCTCCCGGGTCGTACGAGGACTTCGACCGGGCCGATGCCTTCCTCGTCGTCGGGTCGAACATGGCCGACTGCCATCCGATCCTCTTCCTGCGGATGATGGAGCGGGTCAAGGCGGGCGCGAAGCTGGTCGTCGTCGATCCGCGGCGCACCGCGACGGCCGCCAAAGCCGATCTGTTTCTGCAGGTCAAGCCGGGTACCGACCTGGCGCTGCTGAATGGTCTGCTGCATCTTCTGGTCGAGGAGGGGCACACCGACCCCGATTTCGTCGCCGCCCACACCGAGGGCTGGGAGGCGATGCCGGAGTTCCTCGCCGACTACGCGCCCGACGTCGTCGCCGAGATCACGGGACTGGACGAGGACGATCTTCGTGAGGCCGCCCGGCTCATTGGCTCGGCCGGTGAGTGGATGAGCCTGTGGACCATGGGCCTCAACCAGTCCACGCACGGCACCTGGAACACCAACGCCCTGGTCAACCTGCATCTCGCGACCGGTGCCATCTGCCGCCCCGGCAGCGGGCCCTTCTCCCTCACCGGCCAGCCGAATGCCATGGGCGGGCGCGAGATGGGGTACATGGGGCCCGGTCTCCCCGGCCAGCGGTCCGTCCTCGTCGACTCCGAAAGGGAGTTCGTCGAGGATCTCTGGGAGCTGCCGGCGGGCACCGTCCGCAAGGACGGCGTGGGCAAGGGCACGGTCGAGATGTTCCAGAAGATGGCCGACGGCGAGATCAAGGCCTGCTGGATCATCTGCACCAACCCGGTCGCCTCCGTCGCCAACCGCCGTACCGTCATCGAGGGTCTGGAGGCCGCCGAGTTCGTCGTCACCCAGGACGTGTTCGGGGAGACGGAGACCAATGCCTACGCCGACGTCGTGCTCCCCGGGGCGATGTGGACCGAGGGCGAGGGCGTCTTCGTCAACAGCGAGCGCAACCTCACCCTGACCCAGCCCGTCGCCGACCCGCCCGGCGAGGCGATGGCGGACTGGCGGATCATCGCGGCCGTCGCATGCGAGATGGGGTACGAGAAGGGGTTCTCGTACGACAGCGCGGAGCAGGTCTTCGAGGAGATCCGGCGCGCCTGGAACCCCGTCACGGGGTGGGACCTGCGCGGGGTGACCTACGAGCGGCTGCGGGAGACTCCCGTGCAGTGGCCGGCCGCCGAGGGCGGGCCCGCGCGCAATCCGATCCGCTACGTCAGCGGCGACGAGCTGCGCTTTCCCACGGCGAGCGGCCGGGCCGTCTTCCACGCGCGGCCGCACATACCGGCCGCGGAGATGCCGGACGACGACTTCCCCTTCGTGCTGAACACGGGGCGGGTGCAGCACCAGTGGCACACGCTGACCAAGACCGGAAGGGTCGCCAAGCTCAACAAGCTGAACCCCGGTCCGTTCGTGGAACTGCACCCCGAGGACGCCGGCGCGCTGGGGATCGCCGAGGGCGACCGGGTGGAGGTGGCCTCGCGACGGGGGCGGGCGGTGCTGCCCGCGGTGGTGACGGACCGGGTGCGGCCGGGGTGCTGTTTCGCGCCGTTCCACTGGAACGACCTCTTCGGCGAGTATCTGAGCGTCAACGCCGTGACCAGCGACGCGGTGGACCCGATCTCCTTCCAGCCGGAGTTCAAGGTGTGCGCGGTGTCGCTGACCCGGGTCTCCGCCGCTCCCGCACCCGCGCCGGTGCCCGCACCCGCGGTCATCGTCCCCACCTCCGTCACCCCCGGCGCCAACCCCTTCGGCCTCGACCCCGCCCCGCCGCCCGTCCTGACCGCCCAGGAGCGCCTGTACCTGACCGGCTTCCTCGCCGGCATCGACTCCGGCGCCCCCGGCGTCCCGGTGCTGCCGCCGGACGCGCCGTTCAGCCCCGAGCACGCGATGTGGGTCAACGGCGTGCTGGCCGGCATGTACTCACGGTCGGCTCAGGCGCCCCGCCCGCAGCCCGGCCGTGAGGTGGTCGTGCTGTGGGCCTCGCAGACCGGGAACGCGGAGGAGTTCGCCGGTGCCGTCGCCGACCGGCTCTCCGCGAGCGGACACCGCCCCCTGCTCGTCGGCATGGACGACACCGACCCCGGCGCGCTGCCCCGGGGCGCCGACCTGCTGCTGGTCACCAGCACCTTCGGTGACGGCGACGCGCCCGACAACGGCTCCGGCTTCTGGGACCGGCTCGCCGCCGAGCAGGCCCCCCGCCTGGACGGGATCCGCTACTCCGTCCTGGCCTTCGGCGACTCCTCGTACGACGACTTCTGCGGGCACGGGCGCCGGCTCGACGACCGCCTCGGCGAGCTGGGCGGGGTGCGGCTCGCACCGCGTACCGACTGCGAGCCGGACTTCGAGCCGTCCGCGGACGCCTGGCTGGACGAGGTGCTCTCCGCGCTGGGAAGCGAGACCGCCACCCCGCCCACCGGCACGACCGAGGCGCCGAAGAGGCCCGCCCGCTCCCCCAGACC
>NZ_JXTE01000091.1 GCF_000972385.1 Streptomyces sp. WM6386 | reverse complement strand
ATTCGCCCCGGGGCCCCCCCCCGCCCACCGCCCCCCAGCCCCCCGCCCCCACCCCCCCCCCCCCCCCCCCGGCCCCCGCGACCCCCGCGAACTCCCCCACCCCCCCCGCCAGCGCCATCCCCCCCCCCTGGATCGTCATCAGGCCGGCCGTCAGCAGCGTCATCGCCCGGCCCCGCAACTCCTCCGGCACCGCCCGCACGAACCACTGGTCCAGGCCCAGCGTGTACGCCGACCCCGCCCCCGACAGCACCAACACCAGCAAGGAGACGGACAGACCCGGGTGCAGCACATACGCCACGTAGGGCGCCAGCGTCACGCACACCAGCGGCAACGCGATCCGTTCCCGGGCCGCCGGCGCCAGCCGCGCCCCCGCCCACAGCTCCCCCGCGATCGTGCCCACCGGCAGCGCGCACATCAGCAGTCCCAGCCCCACCGACCCCGCGCCCAGATCGTCCGCGTACGGCGCGGCCAGCGCCTCCGGCACCACCGAGAACATCGGCGGCACCCAGAAGAGGAACAGCAGCACCCGGACCCGGCGGTTCGCGAACACCTGCCGCGCGCCCTTCAGTGACTCCGTCACCAGCGCGGTCCCGGCCCCCGCCCGCGCCGGCCGCCGCCGCGTGCCGAAGCGCAGCAGCACCGCCGACGCACAGAACGTGGCCACCGTGATCAGCAGCGCATGGCGCGGCGCCACGACGGTCAGCAGCAGGCCGCCCACCCCGTACCCCACGAGCAGCGCGCTCTGCGACACGATCCGCAGCAGCGAGCGGCCCAGCACGAACAGATCGCCGTCCCCGAGGATGTCGGCCAGCGTCGCCATCCGCGTCCCCTGGAAAACCGGCGCCACCACCGCCAGACAGCACCGCAGCGTCAGCAGCAGCGCGATGCCGGCCCCCGGCGCCGCCATCGGCAGCACGCACGCCGCGCACACCAGGTCGCACACCACCAGCACCCGCCGGGCCGGAAAGCGGTCGGCGATCCCCGCGAGCAGGGTGCCGCCGACGACGTACGGCAGGAATCCGAGCGCGAACGCCAGCGCGCTCATCAGGGGCGAGCCGGTCAGGTCGTAGACGAGGACCGAGAGCGCGATCTCGCTGACCACGACACCCAGCAGGGAGAGCAGATGCGCCACGAAGACCGCGCGGAACTCCCGTACGGCGAAGACTCGGCCGTAGCCGGTGGGCGGGGCGGCGGTGAGGGTGTCGTCCGTCATGTGCAGCAGCGTGCCGACCGCACCGCCCGCGCCCTAGAGTTTCGGACACAGCCGAATCTTCCCGCCACCCGCCCAGGGACACATATGCCTTCGCGACTGCACTTCGGTGAGGACGACTTCCTCCGCTGCCGCTTCGCGATCTCCCCCCTCTGGGAGACGCAGGAAGTCGTCCGCACTCTCAAACGACCCGACCGGCACGGCTATCACACACCCTGGCTGCGCCGGATCCGCACCGCGGCCGCCGCGCTCGATCTCACGCCGTTGTGGCTGCTGATGCCCCGCCGCGGACACTCCCCCGACTGGCTGGGCCCGCCCCCGCTCGGGCCCGCGGCCACCTTCGAGGAGGAGATCGCGGCCGTACGCGCGAGTGATCCGGTGGTCGCACGCGCGGACACCGCGAAGTCGCTCGCGTCCACGCCCGGCGCCCTGGAGTCGGCGCACGGGCGGGCCTGGATGCGCGATCCCGTCCGGATGGTGCGGGAACTGTCCGACGCGATGGAGGAGGTCTGGCGCACCCTCGTCGCCCCGGACTGGCCTCGACTGCGCGCCCTGCTGGAGGCCGACGTCGCCTTCCACTCCCGCCGGCTGGCCGAGGTGGGGCTCGGCGGGCTGCTGCCGGAGATCAGCCGGCGGTTCGGGTGGGACGCGGGGACGCTGACCGTCGAACACCGGGGCGAGCACGAGCGACGGCTCGAAGGCCAGGGGCTGGTGCTCATGCCGAGCGTCTTCATCTGGCCGGACGTGGTCAGCACCTACGACCCGCCCTGGCAGCCGACCCTCGCGTATCCGGCGCGGGGCATCGGCGGGTTGTGGGCCGAGCCCGACGACCGTACGTCCGACTCGCTCGTACGACTCCTGGGCCGCGGCCGGGCCGCCGTACTCGCCGCGCTCGACGAACCGGCCACCACGACCGCCCTGGCCCACCGGCTGGGTCTCGCCCCGTCGTCCGTCTCCGCGCATCTGACGGTCCTGCGGGATTCGGGCCTGCTCACCGCGAGACGCTACGGCCACCAGGTCCTGTACGAACGCACACCCCTGGGGATCGCCCTGAGCGGGGGCGCGGGGAACTGCGCGACCAGCCCCAACCGGCCGGCAGACGAATACGGCCCTCCCCGCGGAGCGGTGTCGTGTACAGCTCGGACACGTGATCCATGTGACTATAAGTAACGCGCCCTTACTTAAAGTCACCCTTCGCAAGGGAGCAGCATGCCCCGGCTGACCAACACCCTCGCTGTCCTCACCACCCTCGCGCTAGCCGCAGGCTGCTCCGCGCCCGACGTCGAGGAGGCCTCCGTCGCCGGCGCGGCCAGCAGGAAGTCGGGCGCGGATCCGGCGTCCCCGTTCTGGGTGGACCCCAACAGTTCCGCCGCCCAGCAGATCCAGCTGTGGCAGCGGGAGGGCCGTACCCGGGACGCGGAGCAGCTCCAGAAGATCGCGGACCGGCCGGCCGCGCTGTGGCCGGCCGGTGAGATCGACCCGGGTCCGACCGTCGGGGCGGCCACCGCGTCGGCCGTGGCCGAGGACCGTACGGCGCTGTTCGTCGCGTACAACATCCCGCACCGGGACTGCGGCCAGCACTCCGCGGGCGGGGCCGCGGACGCGGACACCTACCGGCAGTGGATCGGGAGGTTCGCGGACGCGCTCGGTGAAGCCGAGGCCCTCGTCGTCCTCGAACCCGACGCGGTCGCGCACATCGTGGACGGCTGCACACCGGGCGAATACCACGCCGAGCGCGAGCAGTTGCTGGGTGAGGCGATCGACCGGCTGAAGCGGCAGCCGAACACGAAGGTGTACCTGGACGCGGGCAACCCGTCCTGGATCCGGGAGCCCCGGAAGCTGGTCGAGCCGCTGCGGCGGGCAGGCGTGGCGAAGGCGGACGGCTTCTCGCTCAACGTCTCCAACTTCCAGACCGACGCCGTCACCAAGGAGTACGGCCGCCGCCTCTCCAAGGACCTCGACGGCAAGCACTTCGTCATCGACAGCAGCCGTAACGGCAACGGGCCGCTGCCGGGCGTGTGGTGCAACCCGCCGGGCCGGGCGCTGGGCACCGCGCCGACGACGAGCACGGGCGAGACGGCCCTGGACGCCTATCTGTGGGTCAAGCGGCCCGGCGAGTCGGACGGGACCTGCGAGGGCGGTCCGGACGCCGGGCAGTGGTGGCCGGAGTACGCCCTGGGGCTGGCGGGCAACTCCCGGAACTGACCGGCCACTTCACCTGCTTCTCCTACTTCACCAGCTTCACTTGCTTCACCTGGATCCACTTCGCTTCCGACGGGGTGCCGTCCGCGTCCGTCGCGAACAGCATGTACCAGCCGGGCGGCACCAGGGCCGGGTCCTTGGGCACATCGAAGGTGACGGCGTTCGCGTTCTTCGTGATGCCGAGTTCGATGGAGCGCTGTTCGACGTCGGTGGTGTGCGTCACCGCGCTCGGCCGCATCAGCCGGGCCTTGGCGATCCGGTCCGCGTCGTCGCTGCGGAAGGTCGCGCGGTGGTTCGCGTCGAGTGCCCTCGGTCCGTCCTTCAGTTCGGGGCGGTCGGCGCCGCCACGGTGCAGGGCGGGCGGTGTGAAGATCTCCATGCGCTGCTCGAAGTGGCCGAGCTTGGTGTTCTGCTGGTCGTCGTAGAGCGGGTCGGAGCCGAAGCTGGCGACCCTTCCGTCGGGCAGCAGCAGCGCCTCGGAGTGGTAGTTGCGGCCCACCGTCGGGGACGCGGCCTCGTGGAAGACGTTGTTCTTCGGGTCGTAGAACTGTGCCTTGAGGATGTTGCTGGCGCTGCGGCCGCGGTAGTCCTCGGCGCCGTTCGCGGTGAACACGGTGTCGTCCGGCATGATCACGCTGTTCAGGTAGCGCGTGCCCTGCGGGAGGTTGGGGCCGTCCTCGAAGACGGGGTTGTCCTTCTTCAGGTCGACGACGGCCGTGCGCGGGGTCGACTTCTTCGACTCGCCGACGCCTCCGCCGCCGAGGATCATCACCTTCTGGTCCTGCGCGGGCGGGAGCAGGAGCGATGCCGAGGTCTCCGTCTCGTCGGCGTCGCGCAGACCGGGGACCTTCTCGAAGGTGTTGGTCTTCAGGTCCCACAGCCCCGGTTCGCGGCCCATGTCGGCAGGCCCGTAACCGGCGTTGGAGGCCGGATAGAAGAGCTTGCCGCCCTTGGTGAGGAAGAGCGCGGGGTACGTCGGGAAGTACCGCTTCGGCCCGGGGGACCACTTCTTGGTCTTCGGGTCGTAGATCTCGTTGTCGCCCGGGTCGATCATCCCCACGTCGTCCAGGCCGGAGACGGCGAGGACGCGACCGTCGTCGAGGCCCACCAGGGTCGGGTACCAACGGGCCTTGTCCATCGGGTCGACCGGGATGTACTTCTCGGCGACCGGGTCGAACTCGTAGGCAGCGCGGATGCCTTGGAAGTCCTGCTTTTCGAGGGTGATCTTCTCGCTGAGGCCGTAGGCGTTGTCCGCGTCCTTGCCGGTCAGGCCCACGATCTCGTACTGGGCCTGCTTCTCGGTGACGGACATCGGGCCCTTCTCCACGGCCTCCACGAAGACCCGTGCCTCGGCGGCCGTCACCTTCGTCTGCCAGGGCTGCATCACACCGCGGGCGTTGTAGGTGACCTTGAAGGACTTCTTCGCCTTGGGGACGGTGACGTCGAACTTGGTGGCGTACTCGACTCCGGCGGGCGAGCGGAAGCGGGTCCCCTTCTTCAGGAGTACCGCCCTGTCGGGGTTCTCGTTCTTCACACGCATGCCGCCGCCGGCCCGGTCGACCTCGCCGTCGAGCAGTTCGTAGCGGGCGGTGCCACCGGCCACGAGGAGTCTGCCGTCCGGGAGTTGGGCGTGTCCTGAGCAGAAGAAGTCGTCGGGGGTGGGGATCTTCTTGAACGTGTCACTGGCCGGGTCCCAGAGAACGGTGTCGAAGGACCCCTCGTCGAACTTCTTCTGCTCGTTCCCGGAGCCCGCGACGATGAGCACCTTGCCGGTGTGCAGGAGCGCCGCGTGGATCGCGTTGGTGCGGTACTCCTCCGGGATGTCGACCCGGCTCCAACTCCCGTACTTCGCCTTGTACTCGGGCTGGGTGATCTTGTACGCGTAGTACTGATCACCGGCGAAGTCGAGCGCGGCCGGAGCGTTCAGGCCGACGAGGACGGCGATGCCGCCGATGCCGAGAAGGGTCCTCTTGGTGCGCTGGGACGGCTGGTAGGCCATGCCTAGTTGCCTCCTGTCGTGGTGCTGGAGGTGGTGGCGAGGGCCGGCTCGGTGCCGTCGACGGGGCGGGTGGTGGCAGTGGCCGCGGCTGTGGAGCGGTGGGCCTGGCGCTCCTTGAGGCGTGTGGAGATCCACACCCCGATCGGGGCCAGGGCTATCGCCATGGCCAGGACCGCCCAGGTGCGCATCGCCACATGCGTGTGGTCCAGGACGACCGAGCCGACCAGCGAGGTCGCGAGGAGGGCCGCCCAGAACAGATGGATGCGGAAGGTGAGCAGACGGTCGGGGCTCGCGTCGCCGCCCTTCGGGGTGACGACGAAGCGGCTGGGGCGGCGGATGAGCGCCTCGCCGAAGGACTTGAGATAGATCGGCGCGGAGAGGGCCGACATCGCCATGCCCGCGAGGCCGCCGGAGCCCTGGGGCTCGTGCGGGGAGACGTTGTGGCGGCGGTTCCAGAGGTAGAGGCCGACCTGGAGGGCGGCCGCGTCGCTGTAGAGCATCAGCCAGAGCGATGCGGCGACCTGGGTGCCGGACGCGCCGAACCAGAGGAACAGGAAACAGCTCAGGATGCCCAGGAACCAGTTGACGGCCGTCATCGGGTAGTAGACGAGCATCAGCGTGTACGAGAAGAGGCGCCCGGGCGGCATCGTGAACGGTGCCTTCCAGTACTGCTTGAAGAGCGTCTCGTACGTGCCGCGCGACCACCGCATCTGCTGGGTGAAGAAGTCCGTCCAGGAGGCGGGGCCTTCGCCGACGGCGAGGACGTCGGGGGTGTAGACGCTGCGCCAGTGGTTGCGGGTGTTCGGGTTGCGGTGGCGGTGGAGCTCGAAGCCGGTGGCCATGTCCTCGGTGATGGAGTCGTAGAGGCCGCCGATCTGTTTCACGGCCGCGATGCGTACGACGTTGTTGGTGCCGACGAACATGGGTGCGCGGTAGCGGTTGCCGGCGCGCTGGATCAGCGCGTGGAAGAGGAACTGCTGGGACTCGGCGGCCTTGGTGACGGGGTTGTGGTAATTGCCGTACACCTGCGGGCCCACGACGAAGGCGACGTCCGGGTCCCGGAGGTAACCCGTCATCCGCTCCAGGAAGTTGGGGAGCGGGACGTGGTCGGTGTCGACCGAGGCGAAGAAGTCGTACTCGTCGCCGTGCATGGCGATCCAGGCGTTGTAGTTCCCGTGCTTGGTGTTGGCCTTGTGGACGCCCTTGGGTCTGTTCCACTCGGGGACGCCGTGACGGGTGAAGTGCCGTACGCCGAGTTCCGTACAGAGGGCCTTGGCCGGTTCGTCGTCGCCTTCGTCCAGGAGCCAGACGTCCAGGGGGCCGGTGTGGGTGATCTTCGTAGCGCCTTCGAGGGTGGCGCGGACCATCTCCAGGGGTTCCTTGCCCGGGACGTATGTCGTGAGGAAGGCGACGCGGGTGCCGGGTTCGGGGGTGACGGGGATGGGGTCGCGGGCCACGAGGGTGGCGTGTGCGACGGAGACGACGTTGACGACCATGAACAGCTCGATGAGCGCGATGGCTATGAGCATCGTGATGTCGAGGCCGATCAGCCACTCGTCGCCGCCCTCACGCTCGACCCAGTGGGTGGGCCAGACCAGGTAGACCAGCAGGGCGCCGGTGAGCAGGGGCGCGAGGGTCATGAGGAGGATCGCGCGTATTCGGTGCGGCTCGCCTGCGAGGAGTGAGGTGTACTGCACCCGGTACTTCTCGGCGGACGGCTCCGTGAGCGGTCCGGCAAGTCGGCTGTGGGTGTCGTAGTCGTAGCCCTCCGGCCTCACAGCGCCCTCCAGTGATCGAACGAGCCGATATCCACACACAAGTGGAGATTCACGGGCGTGTCGAACTGGGAGGGTCCAGGCGAGTGGGATGCGTCTGACGGTGAGTGGGGGGATGCCTGCGGCGGCCTGTGCGGGTCCGGTGGGGGCGTGCGCCGCGCATGGCGGTTGGCCGGGGGTCGGTGCCGCACCGGGGGTGTCCGTCCTCGGCCGGGCGGTGCTGTGTCTTGGGGATGTGCGCTTGGTTGGGCGTCCGACGCTGCGGGCGGACACCCCCCGGTACGTCCTCTGCTCGCCGTTGCGCATGCGGGGCCCGTCCCGCCTGGGGACGGTGCGGCGGTGCTGCTGCGTTCCGCCTGGGGACGGTGCGCATGCGTGGGTGGTGCCCCGCCGGGGGCCGGGGAGGCGCGGCTACCTGTCCGTCGCGTCCCAAAGGGGCCCAGCGGAGCGCTCAGTCGGCGAGGTGCCGCTCCACCGTCGCCACCTTGGAGGTCAGACCGTCGGTCACGCCCGGGCGGATGTCCGCCTTGAGGACCAGGGACACGCGCGGGGCGCGCGCCTCGACCGCGGCGACGGCGCGCTTCACGACGTCCATCACCTCGTCCCAGTCGCCCTCGATCGAGGTGAACATCGCGTCGGTGCGGTGGGGCAGACCCGACTCGCGGACGACACGGACGGCGTCGGCGACGTACTCCCCCACCTCGTCGCCCACGCCGAGCGGCGTGACGGAGAAGGCGACGATCACGGCGCCTTCACCGCGCCCTCCTGGCGGGCACGGGAGGCGATGACCGCGTCCTCGGCCTCACGCTTGAGCTTGCGCTCGGCGAAGAAGCCGCCGGTGGGCAGGACGGAGAGGACGAAGTACAGGGCGGCGGTGCCCGCGGACCACTTCGTACGGTTCCAGGCATCCGCCCAGAAGATCACGTACAGGACGAAGAGCACACCGTGGATCATGCCCATCGGGCGCACCGCGTCGAAGTCCGTGGTCCGCTTCAGGACCGAGCAGACGAGCAGAATCAGGAACGAGACCGCCTCGGGGGCGGAGACGAGGCGGAGGCGGCGGAGGGCGCTGGCGGTCTTGAGGTCCACGGGTCACCTTCGGTGGAGGGGCGTCGACGCTTTGTGAATGCGTGCACAAACGTTTGCCCATTGTGGCAAACGGCTGAGCGGGGACAGGCTGGGGGGTCCGTCGTCGGTGTCTCGCAGCCAGGAGTGCGTCTGCAGTTCGTCTTCTTCATGACCCTGCCCGGACTGGTCGTCCTGCTCACCGTGCTGGCTTTCGTCGATCAGCTGCTGCTGCGGGCCGGCCGGGCCGGAGTGCTGCCCTGACGCAATGCTGCCCGGTAGGGGCAGGTCTCCGCGACCGGCTTCGAGCAACTGCACGCCGCCCTCTCGCCCGGCAAGCAGCACGAGCTCAAGGAACGGCAGAGCGCGCTGGTGATGCGGGACGACGAGGAGGACGGCGCGCCCCCGCGCTCCACCGTCGACCTGACCTCGGGGAAGGCGGTCATACGGCTCCCCTGACCCCCTAAGGGTGCGATCAGGGTCCCTCTCCACCCACGGGCTCTGTCGGCAAGGCCTTTCCGCGGGCTACCTTCGCAGCGTGGCGATGTTCCGACTTCAAGGCAGCAAGGTGCTCGCCGTCGAGATGACCGGGGACGCCGTGAAGGCGAAGAACGGTTCGATGGTGGCGTACGACGGGCAGATGGCGTTCAAGAAGCTCAGCGGTGGCGGTGAGGGCATCCGGGGCATGGTGACCCGGCGGATCACCGGTGAGCAGATGACGGTGATGGAGGTGAGGGGGCAGGGGACCTGCTGGTTCGCCGATCGCGCCTCCGAGATCAATCTGGTCGGTCTCCAGGGGGACAAGCTCTACGTGGAGTCGAGCAATCTGCTCGCGACCGACGGCGGGCTGCGGACAGGGACCAGTTTCACGGGGCTGCGCGGCGCCTCGCAGGGCAACGGACTGTTCACGACGACCGTCGAGGGGCATGGACAGGCGGCGATCACCTCGGACGGTCCGGCCGTGGTGCTGCGGGTCAGCGCGCAGTTCCCGCTGAGCGTCGACCCGGGGGCGTACATCGCGCACCAGGGGAATCTGCGGCAGTCCTTCCAGTCCGGTGTGACATTCCGCACTCTCATGGGAGAGGGCGGCGGCGAGGCCTTCCAGATCCGCTTCGAGGGGGACGGCCTGGTGTACGTCCAGCCCAGTGAGCGGAACACGATTGCGGGGGATGTCTGAGATGGCCTTCCGTGAGCTCAACTCGAAGATGGTCGAGGCGACCGTCATGCCCGGGCAGCGGCTGTTCAGCCAGCGCGGCGCGATGCTCGCCTACAAGGGCGAGGTGTCCTTCACGCCCAACACCCAGGGCGGCCAGGGCGGGATCGCGTCGATGATCGGGCGCCGGGTCGCGGGCGAGGCCACTCCCCTGATGACCGTGGAGGGCAGCGGCACCGTCCTGTTCGGGCACGGCGGCCACCACGTCCAGGTGATCAACCTCACCGGCGACACCCTGTACGTCGAGGCGGACCGCCTCCTCGCCTTCGAGGGCACCCTGGATCAGGGCACGATGTTCATGGGCTCGCAGGGCGGCGTCATGGGCATGGTCCGCGGCCAGGTCACCGGCCAGGGGCTGTTCACCACCACCCTCAAGGGACACGGCTCGGTCGCCGTGATGGCCCACGGCGGCGTCATCGAGCTGCCGATCACCCCGCAGCGGCCGGTCCATGTCGACCCGCAGGCCTACGTCGCCCACCACGGCGAGGTCCGCAACAAGCTGTCCACCGCGCTCGGCTGGCGCGACATGGTGGGCCGCGGCTCCGGCGAGGCCTTCCAGCTGGAGCTCAGCGGTCACGGGACGGTGTTCGTCCAGGCGTCGGAGGAGAAGCTGTGAGCACCTACCCGGGCGCGGGCCCGACCGTCCATGACCCCGCGACGCTGCCCGTCGACGACAACGTGAACAACTACACCTTCTGCGTGGAGCTCAAGGGGAGCCAGTGGTTCCTGCAGAAGGGGAAGATGATCGCCTACTACGGCTCGATCGACTTCAACGGCGTCGGGCACGGGCGACTCGACCGACTTGTCCGTACGTCTTTCCATTCGCCTCTGCACGCGAGCGACTGGGTCGTGGCCGAGGGTTCGGGCAAGATGCTCCTCGCCGACCGGGCCTTCGACGTGAATTCGTACGACCTCGAGAACGGCAACCTGACCATTCGCTCAGGCAACCTGCTCGCTTTTCAGCCAAGTCTTGCCCTCAAGCAGTCGATCGTGCCGGGTTTTCTGACCCTGATCGGAACCGGAAAGTTCGTGGCCGCATCTAACGGCCCGGTGGTGTTCATGGAACCCCCGATCCGGGTGGACCCGCAGGCGCTCGTCGGCTGGGCCGACTGCCCGTCGCCGTGCCATCACTACGACCACGGCTATATGACCGGCCTGATGGGCGGTCTACGTGCGATGACGGGCCTGGGCGGGGCCTCTGGAGAGGAGCATCAGTTCGAGTTCGTGGGGGCCGGCACCGTACTGCTCCAGTCCTCCGAGGCACTGATGGCGGAGCAGGCCACGGGGGCGGTTCCCCAGCAGGCCGGAGTACCCGGTTCCGGAGTGCCGTCCACAGGCCCTGCACAGCAAGCGGGCACACCGCGCCTTCCCGGACAGCTGGGGGACCTCCAGCGTCGCTTCGGGCTGTGAGCGGTAGTCTGCGGAGTGTGACGTCGAACGTGTGCACGCCGTCACGCCAAAACCCTCACTAGTTCGCCTTTCAACTTCTTAGGTAGACTTCATTCATGGAGACCGAGACGGCCACGCCCTGGCTGACCGATGCGGAGCAGTGCGCCTGGCGCACCCACCTGGAGGTCAACAGGCTGTTGACGTACCAGCTCGAGAAGGACCTCCAGCCGTTCGGCCTGACAATGAACGACTACGAGATCCTGGTGAATCTGTCCGAGTCGGAGGACGTACGGATGCGGATGAGCGATCTCGCGTCCGCCACCCTCCAGTCCAAGAGCCGCCTCTCGCACCAGATCACCCGCATGGAGAACGCGGACCTGGTGCGGCGCGAGAACTGCGAGTCGGACCGCCGCGGTCTGTACGCGGTCCTGACCGAGCACGGCATGGAGACGATGAAGAAGGTCGCGCCACACCACGTGGCGTCTGTGCGGCGCCACTTCATCGACCTGCTGAACCCCGATTCCATGGCGGAGCTCGACAAGTCCCTCAAGCCCATCGCGGAGCATCTGCGCGGCCAGCGCGGGCGCCTCTGACCGGGTAGCGGCAGCTAGACGAGCGGCAGGCGGAGTTCGAACAGGGCTCCGCCTGCCGGTGCGTCGCGGACCGTGAGCGTGCCGCCGTGACGTGCGGCGACGTCCCGGGCGATGGCGAGCCCGAGCCCGGCGCCGCCGTCGTCACGGCTGCGGGCCTCGTCGAGCCGTACGAACCGCTCGAAGATCCGCTCCCGGTCGGCCTCGGCCACCCCGTCCCCGTCGTCGGCGACCTCGACGGCGGCCCACGCCCCGTCCCGCCGTACGGTCACACCGATCACCGAACGGGCGTGCCGCTGCGCGTTGTCGAGCAGATTGCCGATCACCCGCTCCAGCTGGCTCCGGGACCCCGCCACTTCCACGTCCGCCGCCTCGACGGTGACCCCGTCCCGCCCCCGCGCCTCCCGCCGCGCCACCTCTCCGAGGTCGAGCCGCTTGTCGCCGGGCCCCTCCCCCGCGTCCAGACGGGCGAGCAGCAGCAGATCGGCGGCGAGGCGCTGGAGTCGTACGGTGTCCTGGACCGCGCCCGGCACGTCCAACAACTCCGGATGGGCGGCGCCCACTTCCAGCTGGGTGCGCAGGGACGCGATCGGGCTGCGCAGTTCGTGCGAGGCGTCGGCGACGAACCGGCGCTGGCGCTCCACGGAGGCCTCCAGCGCGGCCAGCGTCGCGTTGGTGGTGCGGGCGAGCCTGGCGACCTCGTCGTGGGTGTCCGGCTCCGGTACGCGTCGTGCGAGGTCCTCGGAGGCGGTGATCGCGGCCATCTCGCGCCGGATGCCCTCGACCGGGCGCAGGGCGCGCCGGGTGACGAGCCAGGTCGCGGCGGCGACGACGCCGAGCAGCAGCGGGAAGCCGATCAGCATGACGGTGAGCGCGGTGTCCACGGCGCCCTGTTCGGTGTCCAGGGACTCGCCGGCGTAGACGGTCAGCTCGACCCCGTCGTCGGTCTCCACGGGGAGCGCCGCGAAACGGTAGTCGGCGCTCTCGCCGTCGATGGTCGCGGTGCCGTCGGTGAGCTCGACGTCGTCGCCGATCTCGCCGGGTTCGAGAGCGGTGTCGTCGTCGGCGCCGTCGTCGCCCGAGCCGCTCGGGCTGCCCCGACCACCCGGCTGCGCCGGTGCCTTCACCGCGTCGGTGGCGGTGCCGCTGATCCGCTCCAGGCCGTCGCTGACCGCGACCAGCGTGCCGTTCGCGTCGACGACCTGGACCGGGTTCTCGTCGTCCAGGTCCAGGTCGGCGTACGACTTCCCGGTGGCGAGCAGGGCGGCCACGCCGCGCGCCGAGCGTTCCGCCTGGGTGTCCGCCTGGTCGATGAGGTTGGACCGCAGCGAGAACAGCACCGCGGACCCGGCCATCACCAGCGCCACGGCCACGACGAGACTGGCACCGAGGGTCGCGCGCGAGCGGACCGAGCCGAAGAACCTGCTCACCGTCCCGCCTCCAGCCGGTACTCGTCCTCCGCGATCAACAGGCGCATACGTACAGGTTCGCAAAGCCAAGCTGAAGATCCCTTCAGGTGGCTTCAGGTTCCCCTCAGCGTCGGTCGGCGATGTTTGGTCATGTCGAAAGCGAGCGAATCGCTGGAACCGAGCGAAACCGATCGAAGGGGAAGGAACCCTCATGAAGCGCAACATCGTCATCGCCACCCTGACCGCCGCAGCCCTGGCCACCGGCGGCACCGTCGCGGCCTTCGCCGCGGGCGACGACGAGACGACGGCGCAGCGCCAGTCGGACTCCGGCACGCAGGTGGTCGCCGATCACGACGACGCGGACGACCGGGCGGACAGCGTGAACGACGACGCCGAGGACCGTACGACGGTCGCCGGCGGCGATGTCTCCGCCGCCGAGGCGATCGCGGCCGCGCTGAAGAGCGTCCCGGGCACCGCCGTCTCCGCCGACCTGGGCGACGAGGACGACAACGGCAAGGTCGTGTGGGACGTCGACGTGCTGGGCGACGGCAGCACCTGGCACAGCATCACGATCGACCCCGCCACCGGCAAGGTCCTCGGCTCCCACACCGAGCAGGAGGACGACACCGCCCAGGTGCGGGCCGCCCTGAAGGGTACGTCCGTGACGGCCGCGGAGGCGGCGAAGGCGGCCGCCGCCAAGGGCACCGTGACGTCCGTGGACCTCGACGAGGACGGTGCCTCGCAGGCCTGGGACGTGGAGACCCGCACCTCCGGCAAGGCCGACCAGGACTGGCAGGTCGACCTGAACAGCGGCAAGGTCACGGCGGATCGCTCGGACGACGACCAGGACTGACGCAGGTCACAGAACCCGCACGTCAGCCGCAGCGGGCGCGACGGCCGTACGCTCCGGCGTACGGCCGCTTCGCCGTGCCGGGACCAGTGCCCCGACCAGTGCCGCCACCATCGCGACCGCCCCCGCCACCGCGAAGCACACCCCCAGCGGCAGCCGCAGATGTGTCCCCGGCTTGGGTGGGAAAAGCGCAGGTCACCGCGGTACAGCGGGGGACGGATCTGCCAATCCCCGCGCGGTGGCGGCTCCGCCTGCCGCCGCGCCCGGCTCAGGCCCCACTCGGCGCCGCCTCGGCCTCGCCTCAGGCCTGCGTCAGGCCCGTCACCAGTTCGTCCGCCGCCCCGTACGGATCCAGCTCCCCGGCCACGATCCTGTCCGCCAGTGCGTCCAGGCGTCGGTCGCCGTGCAGGTCGCCGATCCTCTCGCGCAGGGCCGTGACCGCGATGGTCTCCACCTCGCGGGCGGCGCGGGCGCGGCGGCGCTCGGCCAGGACTCCGCGCTCCTCCATCCAGGCGCGGTGCTTCTCCAGCGCCTCGACGACCTCGTCGATGCCCTCGGAGCGGGCGGCGACCGTCTTCACGATCGGCGGGCGCCAGTCGCCGGGGCCGCGGGATTCGCCGAGGCCCAGCATGTGGTTGAGCTCACGGGCGGTGGCGTCGGCGCCGTCCCGGTCGGCCTTGTTGACGACGTACACATCGCCGATCTCCAGGATTCCGGCCTTGGCCGCCTGGATGCCGTCGCCCATGCCCGGGGCCAGCAGGACCACGCTGGTGTCCGCCTGCGAGGCGATCTCGACCTCCGACTGGCCGACGCCGACCGTCTCGACCAGGACCACGTCGCAGCCCGCCGCGTCCAGGACCCGGATCGCCTGCGGGGCCGACCAGGCCAGGCCGCCGAGGTGACCGCGGGTGGCCATCGAGCGGATGTAGACGCCCGGGTCGGAGGCGTGGTCCGACATCCGGACGCGGTCGCCCAGCAGGGCGCCGCCCGAGAAGGGCGAGGACGGGTCGACGGCCAGGACGCCGACCCGCCTGCCCTGCTTGCGGTACGCGGTGACCAGGGCGGACGTGGACGTCGACTTGCCCACGCCCGGCGAACCGGTCAGACCCACGACGTACGCGTTGCCCGTCAGCGGGGCCAGCGCCGCCATGACCTCCCTGAGCTGCGGGGACGCCCCCTCCACCAGGGAGATCAACCGGGCCACGGCACGCGGCCTGCCCTCCCTCGCCTGGGCCACCAGAGAGGAGACGTCCTGCATCACAGCTCCGATCCGCTAGAGAAGTACAGCTCAGGCCTTGGGTACCCGCACGATGAGCGCGTCACCCTGACCGCCGCCGCCGCACAGCGCGGCCGCGCCGACACCGCCGCCGCGCCGCTTCAGCTCCAGCGCCAGGTGCAGCACCAGACGGGCGCCGGACATGCCGATCGGGTGGCCCAGGGCGATGGCACCGCCGTTGACGTTCACCGTTTCGGAGGACACCCCGAGGTCCTTCATTGACTGGACCGCGACGGCGGCGAAAGCCTCGTTGATCTCGATCAGGTCGAGGTCGGAGACGTCCAGGCCCTCCTTCTTGAGGGCGTGGAGGATGGCGTTGGACGGCTGGGACTGGAGGGAGTTGTCCGGTCCGGCCACGTTGCCGTGGGCGCCGATCTCGGCGATCCACTCCAGGCCGAGCTCCTGCGCCTTGGCCTTGCTCATCACGACCACGGCGGCGGCGCCGTCGGAGATCTGCGAGGACGTCCCCGCCGTGATGGTGCCGTCGCGGGTGAACGCCGGACGCAGCTTGCCCAGGGACTCCGCGGTGGTGTCGGCGCGGATGCCCTCGTCCTTGCTGAAGACGACCGGCTCGCCCTTGCGCTGCGGGATCTCGATCGGGGTGATCTCGGCCTCGAAGACGCCGTTCTTCTGGGCGGCCGCGGCGCGCTGGTGGGACAGGGCGGCGATCTCGTCCTGCGCGGCGCGCTGGATGCCGAGGCGGGTGTTGTGCTTCTCGGTCGACTCGCCCATGGGGATGTTCTCCCAGGGGTCGGTCAGACCGTCGTGGGCCATGGCGTCGAGCATCTCGATGGCGCCGTACTTGAAGCCCTCGCGGGACTTCGGGAGCAGGTGGGGCGCGTTGGTCATGGACTCCTGGCCGCCGGCGACGATCACGTCGAACTCGCCGGCGCGGATCAGCTGGTCGGCCAGCGCGATGGCGTCCAGGCCCGACAGACAGACCTTGTTGATGGTGAGGGCGGGGACGCCCATCGGGATGCCGGCCTTGACCGCGGCCTGGCGCGCCGGGATCTGCCCTGTCCCGGCCTGGAGCACCTGGCCCATGATCACGTACTGCACCTGGTCGCCGCCGATTCCCGCACGGTCGAGGGCGGCCTTGATCGCGAAGCCGCCGAGGTCGGCTCCGGAGAAGGACTTCAGTGAACCGAGCAACCGTCCCATCGGAGTGCGGGCACCCGCCACGATGACGGACGTCGTGCTGTTCGAACCAGACATGAGGTGCGATCCCCTTTCAGCTGCACAGCTGAGGAGTGAACGAGGGTTTACTTCGAATGTACTGAGTGGCACTCCGTGCCGTCACCCGGCCGTGGGTGTGATCGCGCGCACGTTGCGTAACCACCTCCGGAGCGCTGCACTGAGTTCCATGCTGACGCGAATCGACCACATCGGGATCGCCTGTTTCGACCTGGACAAGACTGTCGAGTTCTACCGGGCCACCTACGGCTTCGAGGTGTACCACTCCGAGGTCAACGAGGAGCAGGGCGTACGCGAGGCCATGCTCAAGATCAATGAAACCTCGGACGGCGGGGCCTCCTACCTGCAGCTCCTCGAGCCGACCCGCGAGGACTCCACCGTCGCGAAGTGGCTCGCCAAGAACGGCGAGGGGGTGCACCACATCGCTTTCGGTACGGCGGATGTGGACGGCGAGTCCGCGGACATCCGCGACAAGGGCGTACGCGTTCTGTACGAGGAGCCGCGACGCGGCTCCATGGGGTCACGGATCACCTTCCTGCACCCAAAGGATTGCCATGGAGTCCTGACAGAACTGGTCACTTCGGCGCCTGTTGAGTCACCTGAGCACTGACCCCCGTACATATGGGCCGGTAGGGTTGGGGGCGGTCGCCGCTCTTTGGGGGCGACCTGGCTCCTCCGGTCAAAGGTGGTGCCTGCCCCGCGACGTCTGGTACGCACGCTCGCCGCGTTGCCGAAAGGCCCTAGTAGCTCCGCTACGAGGACCTTCCGGCGCCTTGCGATCGCACGCACCGGACGCCGCGGGGCCCGCCCTTCGGCGGACGACACCACCTTTGACCGGAGAAGCCGCCGGGGTCCGGGTTTCGGGGGACAAGCGTCGGGGCGGCAGCCCTTGCTCCGCCGTTGATCTGACACCATTCCCCGGGGGCCCCGTTCGGCGGATGGACGGAGCTCGTTTGGGCAGACACGCGACCAGGGGACGGATGGGACCGCGCAGTGCGGGGCTACGAAAGCCAGGAGCGAGTGCCGGCGGCTGACGTCGATCACCTCTCTCGGTTCGAGGCCGAGATGGACCGGCTGAAGACCGAGCGGGAAAAGGCGATCCAGCACGCCGAGGACCTCGGCTACCAGGTCGAGGTGCTGCGCGCCAAGTTGCACGAGGCGCGGCGCACCCTCATGTCCCGACCGTCCTACGACGGCGGCGACATCGGCTACCAAGCCGAACAGTTGCTCCGCAACGCCCAGGTCCAGGCCGACCAGTTGCGCCAGGACGCCGAGCGCGAGCTGAGCCAGGCACGGGCGCAGACGCAGCGCATCCTCCAGGAGCACGCCGAGAACGCGGCGCGACTCCAGGCGGAGCTGCACCAGGAGGCGGTCACCCGCCGCCAGCAGCTGGACCAGGAGCTCTCCGAGCGTCGCCAGACCGTCGAGTCGCACGTCAACGAGAACGTGGCGTGGGCCGAGCAGCTGCGCGCCCGTACCGAGCAGCAGGCCCGCCGGCTCCTGGAGGAGTCCCGCGCGGAGGCCGACCAGGCCATGGCCGCCGCCCGCGCGGAGGCCGAGCGGGTCGCCGCCGAGGCCCGCCAGCGCCTCCAGAGCGAGGCCGAGACCGCCCGCGCGGAGGCCGAGCAGCTGCTGCGCCGTGCCCGCACGGACGCCGAGCGGCTGCTGAACGCCGCGTCGACGCAGGCCCAGGAGGCCACCGACCACGCCGAGCAGCTGCGCAGCTCCACGGCGACCGAGTCGGACAGCGCCCGCCGCGAGGCGACCGAGCTGAGCCGCGCGGCCGAGCAGCGGATGACGGAGGCCGAGGAGGCGCTGCGCAAGGCGCAGAGCGAGGCCGAGAAGCTCGTCGCCGAGGCCAAGGCGACCGCCGAGAAGTCGCTCACCAGCGCCGAGTCGACCAACGAACAGCGCACGCGTACGGCCAAGGAGCAGGTCGCCCGGCTGGTCAACGAGGCCACCAAGGAGGCCGAGACCACCAAGGCGGACGCCGAGCAGGTCGTCGCGGACGCCCGCACGGAGGCCGAGAAGATCGTCGCCGAGGCCTCCGAGAAGGCCCGCACGATCACCGCCGAGGAGACCGCCTCCCAGCTGGGCAAGGCGGCCAAGACCGCCGAGGACGTCCTCAACAAGGCGTCCGAGGAGGCCCGTAACACCACCAAGGCCGCCGCCGAGGAGGCCGAGCGGATCCGTTCCGAGGCCGAGGCCGAGGCGGACCGGCTGCGCGCCGAGGCGCATGACATCGCCGAGCAGCTCAAGGGCTCGGCGAAGGACGACACCAAGGAGTACCGGGCCAAGACGGTCGAGCTCCAGGAGGAGGCCCGTCGGCTGCGCGGCGAGGCCGAGCAGCTGCGCGCCGACGCGGTCGCCGAGGGCGAGAAGATCCGCGCGGAGGCCCGCAAGGAGGCCGTCCAGCAGATCGAGGAGGCGGCCAAGACCGCCGAGGAGCTGCTGGCGAAGGCCAAGCAGGACGCGGACGAGCTGCGCCAGACGGCCACGACGGACAGCGAGAAGGTCCGCACCGAGGCCATCGAGCGCGCCACCACGCTGCGCCGGCAGGCCGAGGAGACCCTGGAGCGCACCCGCCAGGAGGCCGAGCGGCACCGCGCGGAGGTCGTCGAGCAGTCCGAGGGCATCAAGGCGGACGCCGAGCGGGCCGCGCGGGAACTGCACGAGGAGACCGAGCAGGCCATAGCGGCTCGCCAGGCCGAGGCCGCCGAGGAACTGACCCGGCTGCGCACCGACACCGAGGAGCGCCTCGCCGCCGCCGAGCAGGCGCTGAGCGACGCCCGCGCCGAGGCCGCGCGGATCCGTCGCGAGGCCGCCGAGGAGAGCGAGCGGCTGCGCGCCGAGTCCGCCGAGCGGATCCGCACACTGCAGCAGCAGGCCGAGGCGGAGGCGGAACGGCTGCGCGACGAGGCCGCCTCCGACGCGTCCGCGTCCCGCGCGGAGGGCGAGGCCATCGCCGTACGGCTGCGTTCGGCGGCCGCGGCCGAGGCCGAGCAGCTGAAGGCGGAGGCCCAGGACACCGCCGACCGGGTCCGTGCGGAGGCGCAGGCCGCCGCCGAGCGGCTCGCGACGGAGGCGTCCGAGACGCTGGCCGCCGCCCAGGAGGAGGCCGTCCGGCGCCGCCGCGAGGCCGAGGAGACCCTCGGCTCGGCGCGCCAGGAGGCCGACCAGGAGCGCGAGCGGGCCCGCGAGCAGAGCGAGGAGCTGCTGGCCTCCGCACGCAACCGTGTGGAGGAGGCGCAGGCCGAGGCGGTGCGGCTGGTCGAGGAGGCCGACCGGCACGCCACCGAGATGGTGTCGGCGGCCGAACAGCACGCCCAGCAGGTACGGGAATCCGTGGCCGGGCTGCACGAGCAGGCTCAGGACGAGATCGCCGGGCTGCGCAGCGCCGCCGAGCACGCGGCGGATCGCACCCGCCGCGAGGCCGAGGAAGAGGCGGACCGGGTCCGTGGCGACGCCTACGCCGAGCGGGAGCGGGCCAGCGCGGACGCGGGCCGCATCCGGCGTGAGGCGAACGAGGAGTCGGAGGCCGCCAAGTCGCTCGCCGAGCGCACCGTCGGGGAGGCCATCGCGGAGGCGGAGCGGCTCAGGTCGGACGCCTCCGAGCACGCCCAGCGGGTGCGCACGGACGCCTCGAACGCGATCGCCGAGGCCGACCAGGCCGCCGCCCGTACCCGGGCGGACGCCCGTGAGGACGCCAACCGCCTCCGCTCGGACGCGGCCTCGCAGGCCGACGCCCTCATCACCGAGGCACGCAACGAGGCCGAGCGGCTCACCACGGAGACGCTCGCCGACACCGACCGGCTGCGCACGGACACGGTCAACGAGGCCGAGCGCGTACGGTCCGAGGCGGTCGCCAAGGCCGAGAAGCTGATCGCGGACGCCACCGGGGACGCGGAGCGGCTGCGCGCCGAGGCCGCCGACACGGTCGGCTCCGCACAGCTGCACGCCGACCGGGTCCGCAGCGACTCCGAGCGCGTCAAGGCCGATGCCCTGGCCGAGGCCGACCGGGTCACGACGGCCGCGCGCGAGGAGGCCGAGCGGACCCTCGACGAGGCCCGCAAGGACGCCAACAAGCGGCGCCAGGACGTGGCCGAGCAGGTCGACACGCTCATCACGGAGACCACGGCCGAGGCGGACAAGCTCCTCACCGAGGCGCAGCAGCAGGCCCACAAGACCACCGCGGACGCGGAGGGGCAGGCCGACTCCATGGTGGGCGCGGCCCGCTCGGAGGCCGACCGGCTGATCTCGGAGGCGACCGTCGAGGGCAACTCCCGGGTGGAGAAGGCCCGTACGGACGCGGACGAGCTGCTCGTCGGCGCCCGCCGGGACGCCACCGCCATAAGGGAGCGCGCCGAGGAGCTGCGCGACCGCATCACGACCGAGATCGAGGAGCTGCACGAGCGGGCCCGGCGCGAGGCCGCCGAGACGATGAAGTCGACCGGTGACCGCTGCGACGCGCTCATCAAGGCGTCCGAGGAGCAGCTGGCGAAGGCGCAGGCCAAGGCCAAGGAGCTGGTCTCGGAGGCCAACTCCGAGGCGGGCAAGGTCCGTATCGCGGCCGTGAAGAAGGCCGAGGGGCTCCTGAAGGAGGCCGAGCAGAAGAAGTCGGCGCTCGTGCGGGAGGCCGAGGAGCTCAAGGCGGAGGCGATCCGCGAGGCCCGGCGCACGGTGGAGGAAGGAAAGCGCGAGCTGGAGATCCTGGTGCGCCGCCGCGAGGACATCAACGCCGAGATCTCCCGTGTCCAGGACGTCCTGGAGGCGTTGGAGTCCTTCGAGGCCCCTTCGGCGGGCAAGGACGGTGGCGTCAAGGCCGGCGTCTCGGTCGGCGCCCCTCGATCGGGTGGCAAGTCGTCCGACAGTTAGGCGACGGACAGCTGACCGAAGGCTGACCGGCAGGTCGAATTCCGGTGCCGTCTGGGGCCTTTGACCAAGTTTTTGGCAAGCCGTCCCGGGGTTAGCCACTCAAAAGGGGTGTCATTCTCCAGATCAAACACGTATCCGCTCGATGACACACCGCTTCGGCCCCTAGGATTCCCCCTATCACCTCACCGGTCTCATTTGACAGGAACCCCATGAGCGACACTTCCCCCTACGGCTTCGAGCTTGTGCGGCGTGGGTACGACCGCGCTCAGGTGGACGAACGGATCTCCAAGCTCGTCTCCGACCGTGACAGCGCTCTCTCCCGCATCACCGCTCTGGAAAAGCGCATCGAGGAGCTCCACCTCGAAACGCAGAACGCGCAGGCTCAGGTCACCGACGCCGAGCCCTCGTACGCCGGTCTCGGCGCGCGTGTCGAGAAGATCCTCCGCCTCGCCGAGGAGGAGGCCAAGGATCTGCGCGAGGAGGCCCGTCGCGCGGCGGAGCAGCACCGCGAACTCGCCGAGTCGGCGGCCCAGCAGGTCCGCAACGACGCGGAGTCGTTCGCCGCGGAGCGCAAGGCCAAGGCCGAGGACGAAGGCGTCCGGATCGTCGAGAAGGCCAAGAGCGACTCCTCTCAGCTGCGCCAGGAGGCACAGAAGGACGCGCAGCAGAAGCGCGAGGAGGCGGACGCCCTCTTCGAGGAGACCCGCGCCAAGGCCGCCCAGGCCGCCGCGGACTTCGAGACGAACCTCGCCAAGCGCCGCGAGCAGTCCGAGCGCGACCTCGCGTCCCGTCAGCAGAAGGCCGAGAAGCGCCTCGCGGAGATCGAGCACCGCGCGGAGCAGCTGCGTCTCGAGGCCGAGAAGCTGCGCACGGACGCCGAGCGCCGGGCCCGTCAGACCGTCGAGACGGCGCAGCGCCAGGCCGAGGACATCGTGGCCGACGCGAACGCCAAGGCCGACCGGATCCGTTCGGAATCCGAGCGCGAGCTGGCCGCCCTCACCAACCGCCGCGACAGCATCAACGCCCAGCTGACGAACGTGCGCGAGATGCTCGCCACGCTCACGGGCGCCGCGGTGGCCGCAGCCGGTTCGCCGGCCACGGACGACGAGCCGATCTCCCGTGGGGTTCCGGCTCAGCAGTCCCGGTAAGCACTAGCGCGTTCAGAGGCCCGCACCGTCTCCCCCGAAGGTGCGGGCCTCTGGCGTGCCCACCAGGGGCAGGAAGACGTCGTCGACGATCTCTGTCAGCGTCGATGAGCGCCGCCGACACCGTCCGGATCGTGCAGCAGCACGCCTTCCTCTGGTCAACGGCCTGCACGGTGCTCGCCGCCCTCGTCCCCTCGCCCTGCCCGCTCAAGTGGCAGCCCCCGAAGGCCCGTCTTAGCGTGGCCGCATGATCGAGCTCGAGGGCCTGACCAAGCGGTACGGCGAGAAGGTGGCGGTCAACAACCTGACCTTCACCGTCAGACCGGGCATCGTCACGGGCTTCCTCGGGCCCAACGGCGCCGGCAAGTCGACGACGATGCGGATGCTGCTCGGCCTCGACCGCCCCACCGCCGGTGACGTCCGGATCGACGGGCAGCACTACGACCATCTCAAAGAACCGCTGAAGTACATCGGCGCCCTGCTGGACGCCAAGGCCATGCACGGCGGGCGCAGCGCCTTCAACCACCTCCTCTGCCTCGCCCAGAGCAACGGCATCCCTCGCGGGCGGGTCGCCGAGGTCCTCGACACCGTCGGCCTCACCGCGGTGGCGAAGAAGAAGGCCAAGGGGTTCTCCCTCGGCATGGGACAGCGGCTCGGCATCGCGGGCGCACTCCTGGGCGATCCGCGGATCCTGATGTTCGACGAGCCGGTCAACGGGCTCGATCCCGAGGGCATCCACTGGATCCGCAACCTGATGAAATCGCTCGCGGCCCAGGGACGGACCGTCTTCGTCTCCTCCCACCTCATGAGCGAGATGGCGCTGACCGCCGATCACCTCGTCGTCATCGGTCAGGGGCGGCTGCTCGCCGACACCTCCATGGCCGAGTTCATCGAGCAGAACTCGCGGTCGTACGTCCGGATCCGCTCACCCCAGCGCGAGCGGCTGCTCGACGTGCTGCACGAGGCCGGGATCACGGTCGTGGAGACCGGCAACGGGACGCTGGAGGTCGACGGCGGCAAGCCCGAGCACATCGGGGAGCTGGCCGCGCAGCACCAGATCGTGCTTCACGAGCTGAGCCCGCAGCAGGCCTCTCTGGAAGAGGCGTTCATGCAGCTGACCGCGGAGTCGGTCGAGTACCACGCACACTCCGACACACCCGTCGCGGCGCCACCCCAGCAGTGGGGCGACGACTGGAAGGAGAACTGACCATGGCGGCGATCCAGGTCGTACGGTCCGAGTGGACCAAGATCCGGTCGGTGGCCTCCACCGTGTGGACGCTCTCCCTCGCCGTGGTCGTCACCCTCGCCCTCGGCATGCTGATCGCGGCCCTGTCGAAGAACGAGTTCGACAAGATGAGCCGCAACGACCAGCTCTCCTTCGACCCCACCTTCATCAGCTTCGCCGGGATGGGTCTCGGTCAGCTCGCGATGATCGTGTTCGGAGTGCTCGTGGTGTCGAACGAGTACAGCACCGGCATGATCCGCACCTCGCTGGCCGCCGTTCCGCAGCGCGGCACCTTCCTGTTCAGCAAGATCGCGGTGGCGGCCGGCCTCTGCCTCGTCGTCGGCCTCCTCACCAGCTTCGTCACCTTCTTCCTCGGGCAGGCGATGCTCGGCTCGCACCGGGCCGAGATCGGCGACCCGGGAGTGCTGCGCGCGGTCATCGGCGGCGGGCTCTACATGACCCTCATCGCGGTGTTCTCGATGGGTGTGGCCACGATGCTGCGCTCGCCGATGCTGTCGCTGGGCATCCTGATGCCGTTCTTCTTCCTGATCTCCAACATCCTCGGCAACGTCTCGGCGACCAAGAAGATCGGCCAGTACCTGCCCGACCAGGCCGGCAGCAAGATCATGCAGGTGGTCACCCCGATCGACGACGACACTCCGTACGGTCCCTGGGGCGGGTTCGGGATCATGGTGCTGTGGGTGGTCGCGGCGGTCGCGGGAGGGTACGTCCTGCTGAAGAAGAGGGATGCATGACGCCCCGGAGCTTTGCTCGCTCTTGAGTGGAACCGTCAGCGCCCGGTTAAGCTCCTAACCCTTACGGGGGCGTGTGCCCTGCTGTCCTGAACCTTTCGATGGGTGCGGAGCATGATCGAGGCAGTCGGCCTGACCAAGCAATATGGCGACAAGACCGCTGTGTACAACCTTTCCTTCCAGGTACGGCCCGGTGCCGTCACCGGCTTCCTGGGCCCCAACGGCTCCGGCAAGTCGACGACGATGCGGATGATCCTCGGTCTGGACAACCCCACGTCGGGGCAGGTGACGATCGGCGGCTACCCGTACCGCAAGCTCCCCAACGCCCCCCGCCAGGTGGGCGCACTGCTCGACGCCAAGGCCGTGCACGGCGGCCGGCATGCCCGCAACCATCTGCTCTGCCTCGCCCAGCTGTCCGGCATCCCGGCCCGCCGGGTGGACGAGGTGCTCGGCGTGGTCGGACTCCAGGACGTGGCCAGGAGGCGCTCCAAGGGCTTCTCCCTCGGTATGGGCCAGCGGCTCGGCATCGCCGCCGCGCTGCTCGGCGACCCCCAGGTGCTGCTGTTCGACGAGCCGGTCAACGGGCTCGACCCCGAGGGCATCCTCTGGGTGCGCAACCTGATGAAGTCCCTCGCGGCGGAGGGCCGTACGGTCTTCGTCTCCTCGCACCTCATGAGCGAGATGGCGCTGACCGCGGACCACCTGATCGTCATCGGGCGCGGACAGCTGCTGGCCGACATGAGCGTGCAGGACTTCATCGCCGCGAACTCCGCCGGCTTCGCGCGCGTACGCACCCCCGACACCGATCCGCAGCTGCGCGAGAAGCTGACGTCCGCGCTGACCGAGGCGGGCGGGCATGTGCTGCCGGAGCAGGACGGCGCGCTGCGCATCACGGGTCTGCCGCTCCCCCGCATCAGCGACATCGCCCACGACACGGACGTACGCCTGTGGGAGCTCTCGCCGCACCAGGCCTCGCTGGAAGAGGCGTACATGCGGATGACCCAGGGCGCCGTCGACTACCGCTCGACGATCGACCAGAAGGCCGGCCTTCAGCAGCCCCTCCCGCCGGGCACCCAGCCTCCGATGCCGGTCCCGGGCCAGGGCCAGCCCGGCTGGTACGCGCCTCCGCCGCCGCAGGGCGGCCAGCCGCTCGCGGGCGCCCCCGGCCCGGGCCCGGCGCCCGCCGGCGCGTACGGCACCGGGCAGCCCCCGGCAGGCCCGTACGGCGCCCCCGGCGCGGGTCAGCCCAACCCGTACGCCCAGACGCCTGCCCAGGCCCCCCAGGCCCCGGCTCAGCCCTCCGGCCCCGCGACTCCGCCTGTGGCCCGGCAGCCCGCCGCGGCCGGTGCCTCGCCCGCGCAGCCCGCTGCCGCCCCGGTCGCCCCTCCCACCCCGGCCTCCGCGCCCCAGCAGCCCGTCGCCGCCCCTCCGGCGGCCGCCATGTGCCCCCCCCCGATAGAAAACCCCCCCCGCCGGCACCGCGT
>NZ_JXTE01000090.1 GCF_000972385.1 Streptomyces sp. WM6386 | reverse complement strand
CCCGAGGGCCGGCCGCTGACGACCACTCACTGCCCCCGCTCGGCACCCCCATTGACCTGCACGATCTGCGAAGTACTGCACTCTCCCGGGGGACGACCCCCGAACCCCCAGCAGACAAGACGGGCCACCCCGGGGACCGGAGCCGACTCACGAAACAGCCCCACCCGCACCACCCCGCCAAGATCAACGCCCCCGCTCGGCACCCCCATTGACCTGCACGATCTGCGAGGTGACGTGCCCGGCGCCCGGCGAGGCCAGCCATTGCAGCGTGCCGGCGATGTCCCCGGGCGTCCCGGCGCGCCCGTTCGCGGTGTCGGCGACGAGCCGTGCGCGCCGGGCGGGGTCGATGGCCGCCCCGAAGAACTCGGTGTCCTCGATGTAGCCGGGCGCGACGACGTTCACGGTGATCCCGCGCGGTCCGAGCTCCCGGGCCAGGTCATGGGCGTACGGATGCAGTCCGGCCTTGGCCGCCGCGTACGCCCCGCTGCCGGACCCCCGGTAGGCGGCGATGGAGCTGACGAACAGCACCCGCCCGCCGGGCTCGGCGAGCCGGTCCTTCAGGGCCTCGGTGAGCAGCGCCGCGCTCAGCAGATTGAGCCGGAAGTTGACGGTCCAGGCATGGGCGACGGCGTCCAGCGGATCGTCACCGCAGGCGGGCGGTTCGAGCTGCCCGGTCCCGCCCGCGCTGTGGACCAGCACATCCACGGTCCCCAGCTCCCGGGCCACGAACCCGGCGACCCCACGCACCTGCGCCGTGTCACTGAGATCGGCCGCGTACGTCAGCGCCCCCGGCACCCCGGCCTTCTCCAGCACCTCGGCCCGCCGCCCGAGCAGCAGCACCCGATCCCCGTCCGCCGCGAAGGCCTGCGCCGCCGCGAGCCCGATTCCCGTACCGCCACCACTGATCACGATGTTGCGAGACATGCCCCCACCCTAAGAAGGGCCGCCCGCACAGTCGTTGCCCTTTACACGACTGCCATACGACGGACAGCTCACCGCAGGCTGCGCACGTCGAGGTGTCTCAACACCCGGTCCACGACCTCGGGATCGGCCCCCGCCTCACTGCGCGCCGCCAGCACCTCGTGCCGCGCGGCGCTCATCATCTCGCCCTGGATCCGCCGGATCCGCCTCAGTCGCTTCACCCGCTGCTCGTGCGCCTCCCGCCGCTCCTCGTCCGCCATGTCCGGGCTGATCCGCACCCCGATCTCGAACGCCCGCCGCAGCAGCTGCTCGGTCAGCTCCTCCGACAGCTCCTCGACCTCCTCGATCTCCCGCAGTCGGCGTTTGGCGGCCTTGGCGGCACGGATCGCCAGCGTCTTCTCGAACTCCTTCTCCCGCTCGGTGTCGGCCTTCACGCCGAGCTTCTTCACGAGCCAGGGCAGGGTCAGCCCCTGGAGCACGAGGGTCGCCATGATGACGCCGAACGCGATGAAGACGATCTCGTCCCGGTCGGGAAAGGCGGACCCGTCGTCGGTCTTCAGCGGGATCGCCAGGGCCAGCGCCACGGACGCCACTCCGCGCATCCCGGACCACCACATGACGACGGTCTCCCGCCAGCTCATCGGGATCTCCTCGGCGTAGTCCTGCTTGGCGTGCAGCCGCTTGGCGACCCAGGTCGCGGGCAACAGCCACAGCAGCCGGACGAGGACGACGACCCCCACGATCGCGGCCGCCCAGCCGAGCATCTCGCCCCACCGCCCGGACGCGGTCCGGATGGCGTTGTGCAGTTCGAGCCCGATCAGCCCGAAGGCCACGCCGGTGACCAGCGTGTCGACGATGTCCCAGAACGTGTGCCCGGCGAGCCGCGTGAGCACGTCGTCGGCGTCGATGGCGTATTCGGCGAGGAAGAGGGCGGTGGTGAGCACGGCGAGCACCCCGGAGCCGTGGAGCTCCTCGGCCAGCACATAGGAGGCGTACGGCACGAGGAGGGTGAGGCCGATCTGCAGGGTCGCGTCGTCGAGCAGATCCATGAGCTTGTTGGCGCCCCAGCCGAGGGCGACGCCGACGACGACGGCGACCACGGCGGACAGCACCAGGTCGAGGCCGGCCCGCCAGGGCGAGAACGTGCCGCTGACGGCCGCGGCGATCGCCACGTGGTACAGCACGATCGCCGTCACGTCGTTGAAGAGCCCCTCCCCCTCCAGGATCGACACCAGTCGGCGCGGCAGCCCGAGCTGCCCGGCGACGGCGGTCGCCGCGACCGGGTCGGGCGGTGCGACCAGCGCCCCGAGGGCCACGGCGGCGGCGATCGGCAGCCCCGGCACGATCGCGCCCGCGACGAGGGCCACACACAGGGTGGTGACGAACACCAGCGCCACGGCGAGTAGGAAGATCGGCCTGATGTTGGCCGCGAACTGCCGCCAGGAAGTCCGCCGTACGGCGGCGTAGAGCAGCGGTGGCAGCAGGAGCGGCAGGATCAGCTCCGGCGAGATCTCGACGTTGGGCACGAAGTCGAGCAGCGCGAGGACGATCCCGAGCAGGGTCATCAGCACCGGCGCCGGCAACCCGACCCGGTCACCGACCGGGACGCTCACCACGGCCCCGAGCAACAGCACGAACAGCAGGGCCAACTGATCCACGGTCAGCACTCCGATGAGCTCTGGGCGTCGGACGACAGACCTCAAGCCTGCCACGCCACGGTTCTCACCAGTGTTTTCGGCACCCTGTGTTACAGAGCGCACCCCTCGCTACAGAGCACCCCTCGCTACAGAGCGCGCCGCATCCCCCGGTGCGCTCTCCCCGCCTCCAGGTACTCCGGCCCGTACGCCTCGTACCCCAGCCGCTCGTAGAACCCCAGCGCATGCGTCTGCGCGTGCAGATCCACCGCCGCCAGCCCCAGCGCCCGTGCCGCGTCCTCGATGGCCCGCACGAGCGCGACACCGACCCCCAGTCCGCGCGCCTCCTGGGTGACGGCGAGCCGCCCGAGCGATCCCAGCGTCAGGTCACCGCCGACCTTGTCCGCGGCCGGAGAGCCGTGCAGCAGCCGACCGGTGCCCAGCGGCACCCCGTCGTCCCGCACGGCCAGCACATGCACGGCGACGGCGTCGTACGCGTCGTACTCCAGGTCCTGCGGCACCCCCTGCTCGGCGACGAAGACCTCCTTGCGCACCGCGAAGCACAGCTCGCGGTCGGCGGGGTCCTCGGCGACCCGGACCGCGTACGACGGCAGACTCATCCGTACGTCTCCTCGCGGACCTGGTCCAGGGCCTTCTGCAGGTCGGCCGGGTAGTCGCTCTCGAACTCGACCCACTGTCCGTCCCCGGGGTGCTCGAAGCCGAGGCGGACGGCGTGCAGCCACTGGCGGGTCAGGTGCAGCCGCTTGGCGAGGGTCGGGTCGGCGCCGTAGGTCAGGTCGCCGACGCAGGGGTGGCGGTGGGCGGCCATGTGGACGCGGATCTGGTGGGTGCGGCCGGTCTCCAGCTTCACGTCGAGCAGGGAGGCCGCGCGGAACGCCTCGATGAGGTCGTAGTGGGTGATCGACGGCTTGCCCTCGGCCGTGACCGCCCACTTGTAGTCGTGCTGGGGGTGGCGGCCGATGGGTGCGTCGATGGTGCCGCTCGTCGGGTCCGGGTGGCCCTGCACAAGCGTGTGGTAGCGCTTGTCGACCGTGCGCTCCTTGAACTGGCGCTTGAGCGAGGTGTACGCCCGCTCCGACTTGGCGACCGTCATGAGGCCGGAGGTGCCCACGTCCAGCCGGTGCACGATGCCCTGGCGCTCGGCGGCGCCGGAGGTCGAGATCCGGTAGCCGGCGGCGGCGAGACCGCCGATGACGGTCGGCCCGGTCCAGCCCGGCGAGGGGTGCGCGGCGACGCCGACGGGCTTGACGATCACGATCACGTCATCGTCGTCGTGCACGATCTCCATGCCCTCGACGGGCTCGGCGACGATCTGCACGGGCGCCGGCGCCTGTGGCATCTCCACCTCGAGCCAGGCGCCGCCATGGACCCGCTCGGACTTCCCGACCACCGACCCGTCGACCGCGACCTTCCCCGCGGCGGCGAGTTCGGCGGCCTTGGTACGGGAGAAGCCGAACATGCGGGAGATGGCGGCGTCGACACGCTCGCCCTCCAGGCCGTCGGGCACGGGCAGGGTACGGATCTCGGGAATCGGGCTCACTCGACGAGTATGCAGGACAGCGCCGACGGCCCCGACGCGAGCCTGTGGAAAACCCTCGGCCGGGACCCCTCGATCCCTCAGTCCTTGTGGACGGTCCCGTCCGGGTCGAGGCCCTTGAAGGACAGCAGCACGATCAGGATGCCGCCGCACACGATCGCCGAGTCGGCCAGGTTGAACACCGCGAAGTGCTTGGGCGCGATGAAGTCCACGACCGCGCCCTCGAAGACGCCGGGCGAGCGGAAGATCCGGTCGGTGAGGTTGCCGAGCGCACCGCCCAGCAGCATGCCCAGCGCGATCGCCCAGGGCAGGCTGTAGAGCTTGCGGGCGAGCCGGGCGATCACCACGATCACGGCGGCCGCGATCACCGTGAAGATCACGGTGAAGGCCTCGCCGAAGCCGAAGGCCGCGCCCGCGTTGCGGATCGCCTCGAACTTCAGCCAGTCCCCGATGATCTCGATCGGCGCGTGGTGCTCCAGCTTGGCGACCACGATCATCTTGCTGCCCAGGTCGAGGACGTACGCGAACGTGGCGACCGCGAACAGCACGGCGATCCGCCGCTTCCCCCTGGGCCGCGCCTCGGCGCTCCCCTGCCTCTCCGCACCGGATGACTGCTCCGGCTCGGTCTCCGCCCCCTCCGGGGAGTCCGGCGTACCGATGATGCGCTCCGCCTCTGCCACGTGAGTCCCTCGACCTAGGTACCTGACTGAGGACGAGGGTACGGCACGCCCCACCGCACCCTCAGTACCGGCGTTCCTGCTTCTGCTTGCACTCCACACAGAGCGTGGCCCGCGGGAAGGCCTGCATACGCGCCTTGCCGATGGCCTTGCCACAGTTCTCGCACAGGCCGTAGGTACCCGCGTCGAGCCGCTCCAGGGCGCGCTCGGTCTGGATCAGCATCTCGCGCGCGTTGGCCGCGAGGGCCATCTCGTGCTCGCGCGTGATGTTCTTGGTGCCGGTATCGGCGTCGTCGTCGCCCGCACCGTCCCCGGAGTCCCGCATCAGGCCCACGAGGGACTCCTCGGACGACGTGATCTCGGCGCCCAGCCGCAGCGCCTCGGACTGGAGCTCGGCACGCGCCTCCTGGACCTCCTCCGGCGTCCAGGGGTCCTCGCCGGGGCGGACCGCGAGCTCGCCCGGCTCCACCGCCGCGGCGAGGCGTGCCTTGGGGACGGCGGTCTTCGCCGCCGTGGCCGTGCCAGGAGTCTTCTTCGCAACCACCGTCGTGGCTCCCGTCTGCTTCGCGGCCTGCGCCGCGCCCGCCTTCTCGGCCGTGCTCTTGCCGGCCGCACTCTTCGTGGAGCTGGTCTTCGTCGAGGTGCTCTTCGCGGCAGCGGTCTTTTTGGCCGCCGTCTTGTCGGCCGCCGTCTTCTTCGCCGCCGCCTTCTTGACAGTCGTCTTCGTGGCCGCCGTCTTCGTGGCCGTCTTCTTCACGGCGGCCTTCTTGGCCGCCGGTCTCTCGGGCCCCTCCTTCTCGACGGTCTTCCGCGCGGGAGCCGCCTTGGACGCCATGGCCTTCTTGGCCGGAGTCTTCTTCGCGGGGCTCTTGGCCACCGCCGTCTTCACGGCCTTGCCGGCCTTGGCGGCACGCCCCTCGGCACCTCCCTGTGCACTCTTCTTCCCACCCACGTCCTTGGCCGCACCACCGGAGGCCTTGGCAGCCCCCGAACTGCCCGACGCCGACTGCTGTACGGCGGTCTTCTTCGCCACCATGGCCGCGGCCCCTTCACATATTGTGATCTTGCACGCGAATCGTGCTGGGACGATAAATCGACTTGAGTCCCACGGCAACGGGGCACACCGACCGATTCGCCCGGCTCGCGCATGGGGCGCGCCGAACCTTCATGCGTTGTGCCCAGCTCCCCGCCGGGTAATCCGCCGTGCCGTGCGTCCCAGAATCCGAACACGCGTACCGCTCCATTCGGGTCACTCCCCGCCGTGCGACGCCCGCGTCCCCGGGCACGGAAAACCGGTCGGCCGCTGTCCGTGCGGCGCCGTACACTGGGCGGAGCGAAAAGCATGGATGGGGACGAGTAGCGGCGTACGCGGCCCAGAGCGACCCGGGGATGGTGGAAGCCCGGGGGCGAGCGCGACGTGAAGATCACCCCGGAGCCGCCGGAAGAAGCCCCACGTGGGGTGGTAGACCCGGCATCGCGACCCCAATGAGGGGGCTCATCGGTGCGAAAGGCGCACCGGGGAGCCAAGGAGGGTGGTACCGCGGGAGCGCGCCGAAACCGGCGTACACAAGACAGCTCTCGTCCCTCCGGACGGAAGGCAGCAAGTCCGCCGGAGGAAGCTCGCTGATGACATCGCCTACGTACCGCCAGGTGCCCGCCCAGGTCGACCTGCCCGCCCTCGAGCACGCCGTGCTCGAGTTCTGGCGCGAGCAGAAGATCTTCGCCAAGAGCCTGGAGCAGTCCGAGGGCCGCCCCGAATGGGTGTTCTACGAGGGCCCGCCCACCGCCAACGGCATGCCCGGCGCCCACCACATCGAGGCGCGCGTCTTCAAGGACGTCTTCCCGCGCTTCCGCACCATGCGCGGCTACCACGTGGCCCGCAAGGCCGGCTGGGACTGCCACGGCCTCCCGGTGGAGCTCGCGGTGGAGAAGGAGCTCGGCTTCTCCGGCAAGCAGGACATCGAGGCGTACGGCATCGCGGAGTTCAACGCCAGGTGCCGCGACTCCGTGCTGCGCCACACCGACGCCTTCTCCGAGCTGACGACCCGCATGGGCTACTGGGTCGACCTCGACGACGCCTACGTCACGATGGACCCCGAGTACATCGAGTCGGTCTGGTGGTCGCTCAAGGAGATCTTCAACAAGGGCCTGCTGGTCCAGGACCACCGCGTCGCCCCCTGGTGCCCCCGCTGCGGCACCGGCCTCTCCGACCATGAGCTGGCGCAGGGCTACGAGACGGTCGTCGACCCGTCCGTGTACGTCCGTTTCCCGCTCACCTCCGGTCCGCTCGCCGGTGAGGCCGCGCTCCTGGTGTGGACGACCACGCCCTGGACGCTGGTCTCCAACACCGCGGTCGCCGCCCATCCCGAGGTCACCTACGTCGTGGTGACCGACGGCCAGGAGAAGCTCGTCGTCGCCGAGCCCCTCGTCGCCAAGTCGCTCGGCGAGGGCTGGGAGACCACCGGCCAGTCCTTCACCGGCGCCGAGATGGAGCGCTGGACCTATCAACGTCCGTTCGAGCTCGTGGAGTTCCCGGAAGCGGCACATTTCGTCGTCAACGCCGAATACGTCACGACCGAGGACGGTACGGGCCTGGTCCACCAGTCCCCCGCCTTCGGTGAGGACGACCTCAAGGTCTGCCGCGCGTACGGACTGCCCGTGGTGAACCCCGTCCGCCCCGACGGCACCTTCGAGGAGGACGTCCCCCTGGTCGGCGGCGTCTTCTTCAAGAAGGCGGACGAACAGCTCACCGCGGACCTCCAGCAGCGCGGCCTCCTCTTCAAGCACATCCCGTACGAGCACAGCTACCCGCACTGCTGGCGCTGCCACACCGCGCTCCTCTACTACGCGCAGCCGTCCTGGTACATCCGCACCACCGAGGTCAAGAACCGTCTCCTCCAGGAGAACGAGAAGACCAACTGGTTCCCGGACACGGTCAAGCACGGCCGCTTCGGCGACTGGCTGCAGAACAACATCGACTGGGCGCTGTCCCGCAACCGCTACTGGGGCACCCCGCTGCCGATCTGGCGCTGCGAGGACGACCACCTGACCGTGGTCGGCTCCCGCGCGGAACTCACCGAGCTGACGGGCACGGACCAGTCGGGCCTGGACCCGCACCGCCCGTTCATCGACGACGTCACCTTCGGCTGCCCGCAGTGCGCGAAGACGGCCACGCGCGTGCCGGAGGTCATCGACGCCTGGTACGACTCGGGTTCGATGCCGTTCGCGCAGTGGGGCTACCCGTACAAGAACAAGGAGCTGTTCGAGAGCCGGTACCCGGCGCAGTTCATCTCCGAGGCCATCGACCAGACGCGCGGCTGGTTCTACACCCTCATGGCCATCGGCACCCTGGTCTTCGACAAGTCCTCGTACGAGAACGTCGTGTGCCTCGGCCACATCCTCGCCGAGGACGGCCGCAAGATGTCCAAGCACCTGGGCAACATCCTGCAGCCGATCCCGCTGATGGACCAGCACGGCGCGGACGCGGTGCGCTGGTTCATGGCGGCGGGCGGTTCCCCGTGGGCGGCCCGCCGCGTGGGCCACGGCACGATCCAGGAGGTCGTCCGCAAGACGCTCCTGACGTACTGGAACACGGTCGCCTTCCAGGCGCTGTACGCGCGCACGTCGAACTGGGCACCGTCCGCGGCCGACCCGGCCCCGGCCGACCGCCCGGTCCTGGACCGCTGGCTGCTGTCCGAACTCCACGCGCTCACCGACCAGGTGACGCAGGCTCTGGAGGCGTACGACACCCAGCGCGCCGGCAAGCTCCTGTCCGCGTTCGTCGACGACCTGTCCAACTGGTACGTCCGCCGCTCCCGTCGCCGCTTCTGGCAGGGCGACAAGGCCGCGCTGCGCACACTGCACGAGGTCGTCGAGACGGTGACGAAGCTGATGGCCCCGCTGACCCCGTTCATCACCGAGCGGGTCTGGCAGGACCTGGTGGTTCCGGTCTCCCCGGCCGCCCCGGAGTCGGTGCACCTGGCGTCCTGGCCGGAGGCGGACCTCGACGCCATCGACCCGGAGCTGTCGAAGCAGATGGTCCTGGTGCGCCGGCTCGTGGAGCTGGGCCGGGCCACGCGCGCGGAGTCGGGTGTGAAGACCCGTCAGCCGCTGTCCCGTGCGCTCATCGCCGCGACCGGCTTCGACGCCCTCGACCGTGAACTGCACGCGCAGATCACGGAGGAGCTGAACGTCGAGTCCCTGGCGTCGCTGAGCGAAGTCGGCGGCAGCCTGGTGGACACCACCGCCAAGGCCAACTTCCGCGCCCTGGGCAAGCGTTTCGGCAAGCGCGTCCAGGAGGTGGCGAAGGCCGTCGCGCACGCCGACGCGGCCGCCCTGTCCCTCGCCCTGCGCGAGGGCACGGCGTCGGTCGAGGTCGACGGCGAGACGATCACCCTGGCCCCGGACGAGGTGATCATCACAGAGACCCCGCGCGAGGGCTGGTCGGTGGCGTCCGACTCGGGTGCGACGGTCGCTCTCGACCTGGAGATCACCGAGGAGCTGCGGCAGGCGGGCCTCGCCCGTGACGCGATCCGTCTGATCCAGGAGGCCCGCAAGAACAGCGGCCTCGACGTGGCCGACCGCATCGCGCTGCGCTGGACGTCCACGGACCCGGCGGTGATCGCGGCCCTGACCGAGCACGCGAGGCTGATCGCCGACGAGGTCCTGGCGACCGCCTTCCTGAACGAGCACAGCGACCAGGGTGAGGCGGACGCCACATACGGCGATGCCTTCACCGACGAGGGTCTGTCGCTGACGTTCCGCCTGCGCAAGGCGTAACCGCAGGACAGCCGAGGGCCCGGCCCCCCCACTCGGGGAGCCGGGCCCTTCCGGTTCCCTCGCCTGCGCAGTCCCAGGCGCAGACGCAAGCACAGGCACAGCGATCAACACGCGTAAAAGGGGCGAGCCCCGGACCGGAGTCCGGGGCTCGTCCCTTTGAACGCTGCCGACGCCTAAGGCGTACTACAACTCGTCAGTTGTCGTCCTCGTCGATGAGGAACCCGCGCATCGGCGACGGGGCCTGGCCCATCGGGCCGGGGCCCTGCGGCCGGACCGGAGCCATCGGCTGGGTCATCGCGGGCGACATCTGCTGCTGGCCACCGTAGGACGGCGCCGCCGGAGCCGGGGCTCCGCCCATGCCGCCCGGGTTGCCGCCGTACGACGGGGCGCTCGCGCCGGCCGGGGCCATGGAGGGCGCCGGGGACGGCGGAAGCGACGCGGTCGCGGGGGTGCGCGGCGGGGCCAGCGAGTCGTCGGCCTGGGTCTCCAGCTGACGCAGCTGCGACTCCAGGTAGGACTTCAGCCGTGTGCGGTACTCGCGCTCGAAGCCGCGCAGGTCCTCGACCTTGCGCTCCAGCGTGGCGCGGGCGGACTCCAGGGAGCCCATCGCGACGCGGTGCTTCTCCTGCGCGTCCCGCTCCAGGGCGTCGGCCTTGGCACGGGCGTCACGCTCGAGACCCTCGGCACGCGAACGCGCCTCGCCGACGATCTTGTTGGCCTCGGAACGGGCCTCGGCGATCGCCTGGTCGGCGGTCTGCTGGGCCAGCGAGAGGACACGAGCGGCGCTGTCGCCACCGGGACCCTGACCCGGACCGCCCATGGGGCCACCGCCCATGGGGCCACCCATCGGACCGCCCATGGGGCCGCCCATCTGCTGCTGCATGGGGGGCTGGCCACCCATCGGACCCTGACCCATCGGACCCTGACCCATCGGGCCCTGACCCATCGGACCCTGGCCCATCGGACCGGGACCCTGCTGGCCACCCTGACCACCGCTGGGACCGGCAGGCAGCTGCGGCGCACCGCTCGGCAGCTGAGGCGGGCCGCCCATGGGGCCGCCCATCTGCTGCTGCGGCGGGCCCGATATGCCGGCCGGCACGGGGCCGCCGGGCCCACGCATGCCCTGCTGCGGCATTCCGCCCTGCTGGGGCATACCCTGCTGCGGCATTCCGCCCTGCTGGGGCATACCCTGCTGCTGGTCCTGGGGGCCGCCGGGGCCCTCCGGAGGCTTGCGCATGTTCTGCTGGTTCTGAGCAGCGGCACGCGTCGCCGCGGCCAGTTTGGCGCGCAGGTCCTCGTTCTCGCGCAGCAGGCGCGTCAGTTCGGCTTCGACCTCATCGAGGAAGGCATCGACCTCGTCCTCGTCATAGCCTTCTCGGAGGCGGACGGTCGTGAACTGCTTGTTCCGCACGTCCTCGGGGGTCAACGGCATCTCTTCACCTCAACGTAGTCATCGGCAGTCGGCAAGACCGTATCGTCCACTGTCACCTCGCGAGATTCCCCACGATGGAGATCAAGATGTAGACGATGATCATCAGTACGAAGAAGGACAGGTCGAGCGCCACGCCCCCGAGACGCAGCGGCGGGATGAACCGCCGCAGAAGCTTCAGCGGTGGATCGGTGACAGTGTAGGTGGCCTCCAGAACGACCACCATCGCCTTGCCAGGTTGCCACGAGCGGGCGAACTGGAAGACGTAGTCCATGACCAACCGGAAGATGAGCACGATGAGGAACACCATCAGCGCGATGTAGATCACCTGCGCGAACACGCCCATGGCCTGTCTTTCCCTCTCCCCTGTTCCGTACTTCTTACCGGTCGGCTGTCTCAGCTCTGATTGAAGAACCCGCCCTCTGCGATACGGGCCTTGTCCTCCGCCGTGACATCGACGTTAGCAGGCGACAACAGGAACACCTTCTGCGTCACCCGCTCGATGCTGCCGTGAAGACCAAACACCAAACCAGCCGCAAAGTCGACAAGTCGCTTGGCGTCTGTGTCATCCATCTCAGTCAGATTCATGATCACCGGGGTGCCCTCACGGAAGTGTTCCCCGATGGTACGGGCCTCGTTGTAGGTCCGCGGGTGGAGCGTGGTGATCCGGTAAGGCTCTCGTTCCGACACGACCTTGGGCATGATCACCGGTGCGTTCTTCTCCAGGCTTTGACGTTCTTGTGTGATGGACGCCACGGGCGCGATCCGCGCGGGACGTCCGGATTCAGCGGCCAGCGAAGCGGAACGGGCGATCGGCTCGCGCGACACCGACGGCTGCACGATTCGCACCTCTTCGTCCCTTTGGGACTGATGTGCACTGTGTGCCTGGTGCACCGGCTCATGCCGCCGGTGGTCACGCTCGGGCTCCGGGTCCAGTTCGGGTTCGAAGTCGTCATCGGGGTCGAAACCGCGGCCGTCGTAACCATCGTCCTCCACGAGGCCGAGGTAGACCGCCATCTTGCGCATCGCGCCGGCCATGCTCTGAGTCCTCCGCTCTGTGGTGGATCGGCTGACGAACTGCCAAGTGCCCGCGATCCACGTGGTCGTTACACCCGCCTTTCGGCGGTAATGACCATATTTTCTGCTGTGGTCCGACTTCCTGGCGACGTTACCCGAGCCTCGCGCGGACTCCGAGTACCGCCGTACCGACGCGCACATGTGTCGCTCCGGCTGCCACGGCCTGCTCGAGATCCGCACTCATCCCTGCCGACACCATGTTCGCAGCCGGATGGGCTCGGCGCAGGTCGGTCGACAAATCCATCAGCCGCTCGAACGCCGCGAGTTCGCGTCCCGCGTAAACACCGGTGAGCGGTGCGACGGTCATCAGACCCGCCAGCCGCAGACCCGGCGCCGCTGCCACGAGTTCGCCCAACTCTTCGATTCCATCGGGCCCGACACCCCCGCGCTCCCCGCGTCCGCCTTCGCTCGCGTCGAGCGCGACCTGGATCAGACAGCCGAGTTCTCGCCCCTGCCGCTCCGCTTCCCTGGAGAGCGCCGTGACGAGTCGAGCACGGTCGACGGACTGCACCATATCGGCATAACCAGCCACAGAACGCACCTTGTTGGTCTGCAGCTGGCCCACGAAATGCCAAGTCAGCGGCAAATCCGAGCACTCGGCGGCCTTGGGTGCCGCGTCCTGGTCCTTGTTCTCGGCGACGTCGCGCACACCGAGTTCCGACAGCATGCGCACATCGCTCGCGGGGTAGGTCTTGGTGACCACGATCAGGGTCACCTCCTCGCGCTTGCGGCCCGCGGCCGCGCACGCGGCGGCGATCCGGTCCTCCACCTGCGCCAGGTTTGCGGCGAGTTCGCCCTTACGGTCCGTCATGCTCTCTCAGTCCAACCAGACATATCCCGCGAGTCGCCCCGTGGTGCGATCGCGGCGGTACGAGTAGTGGTCGCCCGACTCGAGCGTGCACACCGGCGACTGCTCCCGGTCGCGCACCCCGAGCCGTTCGAGCTGCGCGTGCACTCCGGCGGTCACGTCCACCGCGGGGGTGCCCCAGCTCGTCTCGGCGTACGCCGCCGGTTCGACGGCGGCCACGTCGGCGCGCATCGCATCCGGCACCTCGTAGCACCGGCCGCAGACGGCGGGTCCGGTGCGGGCGACGATCCGGGCGGGCTCGGCGCCGAGTTCGGTCATGGCCCGTACGGCGGCCGGGACGACCCCGGCGATCATGCCGGGCCGCCCCGCGTGGGCCGCGCCGACGACTCCGGCGACGGGGTCGGCGAGCAGAACGGGCGTGCAGTCGGCGGTGAGGACGGCGAGGGCGAGGCCGCGCTCGCCGGTGACGACGGCGTCGACCTCCGGCACCGGACGGTCGCCCCACACCTCGGAGACCACAGCCACCTCCGCCCCGTGCACCTGGTTCATCCAGACCGCCCGGCCGGGGTCGATCCCCAGCGACTTGGCGGCCAGTTCGCGATTCGTGCGTACGGCGCCGGCGTCGTCGCCGACCGCCCCGCCGAGGTTGAGCTCCTCGTACGGAACGGCGCTCACCCCGCCCCACCTGTCGGTGAAGGCGAAGTGCGCGCCGCTCACGGTGTCGCGCTGTCCTATCACTTCAGGAAGTCCGGCACGTCCAGCTCCTCGGCCGCACTGTCCGAGTAGGTCCGCGACGGCGGCACCGGCGGGGCGACCGGGAGGTCGGCCACCGGCTCGGGCGCGGGCTCCGGCTCCTCCTTCGGCGTGACACTGCCGAGCGAGCCGAAGGACGGACGGCTCTCGGTCTGCCGTACCGGAGTGGGCTCCTCGCGGCGGGCCGAGGACGAGGTCGAACCGAGGACGGTGTCCCGGCGGGCCGGCGGCTGGCCGCCGTCGAAGCCGGCCGCGATCACGGTGACCCGGACCTCGTCGCCGAGGGCGTCGTCGATGACCGCGCCGAAGATGATGTTGGCCTCGGGGTGGGCGGCCTCGGAGACCAGCTGGGCGGCCTCGTTGATCTCGAACAGACCGAGGTCGGAGCCACCGGAGATGGAGAGGAGGACGCCGCGGGCGCCGTCGATGGAGGCCTCGAGGAGCGGCGAGGAGATCGCCATCTCGGCGGCGGCCACCGCGCGGTCGTCGCCGCGGGCCGAGCCGATGCCCATGAGAGCCGAACCGGCCTCGGACATGACCGACTTGACGTCGGCGAAGTCGAGGTTGATCAGACCCGGCGTGGTGATGAGGTCGGTGATGCCCTGGACGCCGGAGAGCAGGACCTGGTCGGCCGACTTGAAGGCGTCGAGGACCGAGACCTGGCGGTCCGAGATGGACAGCAGCCGGTCGTTCGGGATGACGATGAGGGTGTCGACCTCTTCGCGGAGTTCCGCGATGCCGTCCTCGGCCTGGTTGGCGCGACGGCGGCCCTCGAAGGTGAAGGGGCGGGTGACCACGCCGATGGTGAGGGCGCCGAGGTTGCGGGCGATGTTGGCCACGACGGGTGCGCCGCCGGTACCGGTGCCGCCGCCTTCGCCGGCCGTCACGAAGACCATGTCGGCCCCCTTGAGGACCTCCTCGATCTCCTCGCGGTGGTCCTCGGCCGCCTTGCGGCCGACGGCCGGGTTGGCTCCGGCGCCGAGTCCGCGGGTGAGTTCACGGCCGACGTCGAGCTTGACGTCGGCGTCGCTCATCAACAGCGCCTGAGCGTCGGTGTTGATGGCGATGAACTCGACGCCCTTGAGACCGACCTCGATCATCCGGTTGATGGCATTGACACCACCGCCGCCGACACCGATGACTTTGATGACTGCGAGGTAGTTCTGCGGTGCTGCCACGTCGAAGGCCTCTCGCCTCGAGTTACGTGTCGTCGTCTCGCGGGTGATGCGATACGCGACGGATGCCGAATGGGACGGTCCATAGCGCCGACCCGAACCCTAACGTTGAAGTTTAGGGTTACCAGTGTGTCTGTTCCCTGGAGTCTTCTGAACAGGACACTAAGTCGACAAGTGGCGCACGTTCAACGAACACGCCGAACCTCCCGTTTTTCTTTTCACCCTATGTGATCAGCCGTAGCGGTAGCCAACCAGGGTGCTGGCCTGCGCGGATGTACGTCAACTCCCTGATGACGCAGGGGCGGTGGGAACCGAGACGTCGAAGTACCGCGCGCCGGGCGCCGCTTTCAGAAGAGCGGTGAGCGTACGGGCCTTGGCGGCACCCTTCTCGCCACTCCCCCACGCGATGGTCCTGCCGTCGCCCAACTCCAGTGAGATGTCGTCGTACGAACGCACCTTGACGGTCCGGGCGCTCTTCGCGACGGCGGCCGGAATGTCACCGGCGACCCGGACGGCTTCGCGCACGAGCCGGTCCTCGCCGAAGCGGCGCAGGCTCGCGGCGCCGGAGCCCGACTCGGAGACCGTCAATTCCAGTGCGGGAACGTCTTTCGGGGCCAGAGAAACCGTGGCAAAACGGACGCCGTCATCGTCCACTTCGACAAACTTTCCGCCCTTTTCGACAATCAGAACCGGAGTGCGCTCAACCACTTTCAGGCCGATTCCATGGGGCCAGGAGCGGACCACATCAACCGAGTCAATTCGGGGCAATTTCCGGAGCAACCGTGCCTCAATCGCATCGGTGTCGACGGAAATCAGCGGCGATCCGACCGGCACGGCGGCCGCCTCGCGTACCTGTCCGGGCGTCAGAACACCGGTACCGGAGACCGACACCCGCTCCACGCGCAGCCACTGCGAGCCGTACAGGGCCCAGACGCCGCCCGCGCCCAGCAGGACCAGGACGACGGCGAGAACGATGATCGTACGAGGCTGAGGCGCCCTCAACCGTCGGACAGGGGGCGGGCCGGACGACTCCTGCTGGCGTTCACCGCGCTCGGCGGTCGTCGTTCCGGCCACGCTGCCTGCCCTTCGTCACATGTGCCTAGCGGTGTGCACGGTTGGCGGCGATCGCCTCGTACACCATGCCGACGAGCAGGTCGTCGGCGTCCCGGCGGCCGAACTCGGCGGCGGCGCGGGACATCTGGTAGAGCCGGTGCGGGTCGGCGAGCACGGGCAGCACGTTCTGCTGGACCCACTCGGGGGTGAGCTCCGCGTCGTCGACCAGCAGACCACCGCCGGCCTTGACCACCGGCTGGGCGTTGAGCCGCTGTTCGCCGTTGCCGATGGGCAGCGGAACATAGGCGGCCGGCAGTCCGACGGCGGAGAGTTCGGCGACGGTCATCGCGCCCGCACGGCAGAGCATCATGTCGGCCGCGGCGTACGCGAGGTCCATCCGGTCCACGTACGGTACCGGGATGTACGGGGGCATCCCCGGCATCTGGTGCACCTGTGGCAGTTCGTTCTTCGGGCCGACCGCGTGCAGGACCTGGATGCCGGCCTGCTGGAGCCAGGGGGCGACCTGCTGGACGACCTCGTTGAGGCGGCGGGCGCCCTGGGAGCCGCCGGAGACCAGCAGGGTCGGCAGGTTGGGGTCGAGGCCGAACATCGCGCGGGCCTCGGGGCGGACCGCGGCCCGGTCGAGGGTGGCGATGGTGCGGCGCAACGGGATGCCGATGTAGCGGGCGCCCCGGAGCTTGCTGTCCGGGGTGGAGACGGCGACCTGGGCGGCGTACCGCGAGCCGATCTTGTTGGCGAGACCGGGCCGGGCGTTGGCCTCGTGGATGATGATCGGCACCCCGAGCCGCTTGGCGGCGAGATAGCCGGGCAGGGCCACATACCCGCCGAAGCCGACGACGGCGTCCGCCTTGGTGCGCTCCAGGATCTGCTCGGCCGCCTTGATCGTGCCGCGCAGCCGGCCCGGGACGGTGATCAGCTCAGGGGTGGGCTTGCGTGGCAGCGGCACCGCCGGGATCAGCGCGAGCTCATAGCCCCGCTGTGGGACGAGCGTGGTCTCCAGGCCGCGCTCCGTGCCGAGGGCCGTGATCCCCACGGTCGGGTCCTGCCTGCGCAGGGCGTCCGCGAGGGCGAGCGCGGGCTCGATGTGGCCGGCGGTCCCCCCACCGGCGAGTACGACATGCACCGAAATTCACCGCTCTCCGGACGAACGCGCCGAGGCACGCCGTCGCATCGTGTTCCATCTCCGAGGCCCCGTGGGCCCCCCGCCACCCCGCTTTCTACCAAAGCGGGGCTGCCGCAGCGAAAGCGCTGCCCGTGCAGCGGGCTCGTCACGTGCGAAGGCGATCAGCAGCCCGATGGCGAACATGGTCGGCAGCAGGGCGGATCCTCCGTAGGAGAACAGCGGGAGCGGGACACCGGCGATCGGCAGCAGGCCGAGCACCGCACCGATGTTGATCACCGCCTGTGCGGTGATCCAGGTGGTCACGCCTCCCGCGGCATACCTGACGAAGGGGTCCTCCGTGCGGCCGGCCACGCGGATACCCGCATAGCCTAGAGCCGCGAAGAGGGCGAGCACCGACAGCGTCCCCGCCAGGCCCAGCTCCTCACCGGTGACGGCGAAGATGAAGTCCGTGTGGGCTTCCGGGAGTTGGCCCCATTTTTCCACACTGGCGCCGAGCCCGGAGCCGAAGATTCCACCGGATGCGAGCGCGTAGATTCCGTGCACGGCCTGCCAGCAGGCGTCGCCCGGGCCCGGATCGGTGGCACCGATGCACTGGAGCCGGGCCATCCGGTTGGGGCTGGTCTTGATGAGGATCATGCCGATCGCGGCGGCGACCGACAGTACTCCGACGAACAGCCGGGTCGGCGCCCCCGCGAGCCACAGAAGGCCGAAAAGGATCGCTGTGAGGATGATCGCGGTACCCATGTCACCGCCGAGCATGATCAGCCCGAGCAGCATGAAGGCGACCGGGACGAGCGGCACCAGCATGTGCTTCCACTGGGTCAGCAGCTTCTTGTCCTGCTTGCGGGCCAGCAGGTCGGCGCCCCACAGCACCAGGGCGAGCTTGCCGAACTCACTGGGCTGGATCTGGAAGGAACCGCCGAGCGCGATCCAGTTCTGGTTGCCGTTGACCGCCATCCCTATCCCCGGCACCTGCACCAGCGCCATGAGGAACACGGCGCCCGCGAGGATCGGGTAGGCCAGCGCCCGGTGCAGCTTCACCGGCATCCGCGAGGCGACGAGCAGCAGTACGGCGCCGATCGCGGCGGCGAGCAGCTGCTTGCGGAAGAAGTACGAGCCCGGCAGCGACATCTGCAGCGCCTTGATCTGGGAGGCCGAGTAGACCATCACCAGACCGAGCACGGTGATCAGCAGACTGCCACCGAGGATCAGGTAGTACGCCGTCAGCGGCCGGTCCCAGGCGTCGCGCGCGCGCGTGTAGAGCCGTTGGACGGGATTCCGGCGCGCTGTCCGGGAAGCGGCGGGACGTCTGACGGCCCGCTGCACGGGCGGTCGGCCGGTACGGCTGCTGGGCATCAGAGCCTCCGCTACGTCGGTCAGGAGCCGAGTTCGCGAACCGCCTCCGCGAACGCGTCACCGCGCTTGTTGTAGTTGGTGAACATGTCCATGGAGGCACAGGCCGGGGCCAGCAGCACCGTGTCGCCGGGCTGTGCCAGCCGCTTCGCCTCCGTCACCGCCTGGAGCATCGCCCCAGTGTCGGTCCGGTCGAGGTCGACCACGGGTACTTCCGGTGCGTGTCGCGCGAGGGCTTCGCGGATCAGAGCCCGGTCGGCACCGATCAGAACCACAGCACGAAGTCGCTTTGCCGACTTGGCGACCAGTTCGTCGAAGGAAGCGCCCTTGGCGAGCCCGCCCGCGATCCAGACGATGGACTCGTACGCCGCCAACGAGGCCTCCGCCGCGTGGGTGTTGGTGGCCTTGGAGTCGTCGACGTAGGCGACACCGTCCACATCGGCCACGTGCGCGATGCGGTGCGCGTCCGGCGTGAAGGCCCGCAGACCGTCCCGTACGGCCTTGGGGGGCACCCCGAAGGCGCGTGCGAGCGCCGCCGCCGCAAGGGCGTTGGCGATGTTGTGCGGGGCCGGCGGGTTGACGTCGGAGATCTCGGCGAGCTCCTGGGCGTTCTTCTGCCGGTTCTCGACGAAGGCGCGGTCGACCAGGATGCCGTCCACGACGCCGAGTTGGGAGGGGCCGGGGGCGCCGAGAGTGAACCCGATGGCCCGGCAGCCCTCCTCGACGTCCGCCTCGCGCACCAGGTCCTCGGTGGACGGTTTGTCGGTGGCATCCACGTTGTAGACGCAGGCGATGCGATTGCCCTCGTAGATACGGCCCTTGTCGGCGGCGTACGCCTCCATGGAGCCGTGCCAGTCGAGGTGGTCCGGCGCCAGGTTCAGGACGGCGGCGGAGTGGGCGCGCAGGGAGGGTGCCCAGTGGAGCTGGTAGCTCGACAACTCCACGGCGAGTACGTCGTACTGCTCCTCGCCGAGCACCGCGTCCAGCAGGGAGACGCCGATGTTGCCGACGGCGGCGGTGCGCAGGCCGGCCGCCTTCAGGATGGACGCCAGCATCTGGGTGGTCGTGGTCTTGCCGTTGGTGCCCGTGATCGCTAGCCAGGGTGCCGCGTCGGGGCCGCGCAGCCGCCAGGCGAGCTCCACGTCCCCCCAGACGTCGACGCCGGCCTCGCGGGCCGCCACGAACAGCGGCTTGTCGGGCTTCCAGCCGGGTGCGGTGACGATGAGCTCGGTGCCCTCGGGCAGGGTCGCGCCGTCGCCGAGACGTACCGGGATGCCCAGTGCCTCCAGTTCGGCGGCCTGCTCACGCGCGCGTGCGTCGTCGCCGTCGTTGACGACCGTGACGATCGCTCCACGCGCGTGCAGCACCTTGGCCGCCGGGATGCCGGAGACGCCGAGTCCGGCGACGGTGACGTGCTTCCCCTGCCAGTCGGTCACTTTTCTGCTGCCCATCCCGCGTAGAAGAGACCCAGGCCGACGATCACACAGATGCCCTGGATGATCCAGAAGCGGACCACGACAAGGACTTCTGACCAGCCCTTGAGTTCGAAGTGGTGCTGGAGCGGCGCCATTCGGAAGACGCGCTTGCCGGTGAGCTTGAAGGAGCCGACCTGGATGACGACCGACATCGTGATGAGGACGAACAGACCGCCCATGATGGCCACGAGGAGCTCGGTGCGGGAGCAGATCGCCAGGCCCGTGAGGACACCGCCGAGGGCGAGCGAACCGGTGTCGCCCATGAAGATCTTCGCCGGCGAGGTGTTCCACCACAGGAAGCCGAGGCAGGCACCCATCAACGCCGAGGCGATGACCGCCAGGTCGAGGGGGTCTCGTACCTCGTAGCAGGCCCCCGGGTTGGTCAGGGTGATCGCGTTGGCGCAGGACTCCTGGAACTGCCAGACACCGATGAAGGTGTAGGCACCGAAGACGAGCACGGAGGCGCCGGTGGCCAGGCCGTCCAGACCGTCCGTCAGGTTCACGCCGTTCGACATCGCGAGGATCATGAACAGCGCCCAGACCACGAACAGCACCGGGCCGATCTTCCAGCCGAAGTCCGTGATGAACGACAGCTTGTCGGAGGCCGGAGTGTTGTTGCGGGCGTCCGGGAACATCAGCGCGAGCACCGCGAAGCTGATGCCGACGATCAGCTGACCGGCCATCTTCGCCTTGGCCCGCAGGCCCAGCGAGCGCCGCTTGACGATCTTGATGTAGTCGTCGAGGAAGCCGACCAGACCCATGCCGACCATCAGGCCGAGCACCAGCAGACCCGAGTAGGTCGGGGGGTAGCCGGTGATGACCTTGGACAGGAAGTAGGCGGCGACCGTCGCGAAGATGAAGGCGATACCGCCCATCGTCGGCGTACCGCGCTTGCTGGCGTGCTCACGCGGGCCGTCGTCGCGGATGTACTGGCCGTAGCCCTTGCGGGCCAGCAGCTTGATCAGCAGCGGGGTGCCGACCAGGGTCAGGAACAGACCAATGACCCCTGCGAACAGAACCTGCTTCATCATCGGGCGGCAACCTCACCCTCGGCGCCGAGCAGCGCCGTGGCGACGCTCTCCAGGCCGACCGAACGGGACGCCTTCACGAGTACGACGTCTCCCGGGCGCAGCTGACTGCGCAACAGATCGACCGCCGCCTGTGCGTCGGACACGTGCACCGACTCCTCACCCCACGAACCCTCGTTATATGCGCCCAGTTGGAGCCAGGACGCTTCCCTGCCCCCGACCGCGACGAGCTTGCTGACGTTGAGCCGGACGGCGAGCCGTCCGACCGCGTCGTGCTCGGCGAGCGCCTCGTCCCCGAGCTCGGCCATCTTGCCGAGCACCGCCCAGGTCCGCCGCCCCCGGCCCATGGCTGCCAGGGCGCGCAGGGCGGCCCGCATGGACTCTGGGTTGGCGTTGTAGGCGTCGTTGACGACGGTCACGCCGTCCGGGCGCTCGGTGACCTCCATCCGCCAGCGGGAGAGGGAGCCCGCCTCGGAGAGCGCGGTGGCGATCTCTTCCGCGGACATACCCAGCTCATGGGCGACGGCGGCCGCTGCGAGCGCGTTCGACACGTGGTGCTCACCGTACAGGCGCATGGTCACGTCGCTTGCACCGGAGGGTGTGCGAAGCCTGAAGGAGGGCTGTCCGGTGTCCGTGAGTCTCACGTTCTCGGCGCGTACGTCCGCTTCGTCGGACTCTCCGAAAAGGATCACCTTCGCCTTCGTACGGGAGGCCATGGCCCGTACGAGAGGATCGTCGGCGTTGAGAACGGCCGTGCCGTCCTTGGGCAGACCCTCGACGATCTCTCCCTTGGCCTGCGCGATCTGCTCCCGGCCGCCGAACTCGCCGATGTGGGCGGTGCCGACGTTGAGGACGAGGCCGATCTTCGGGGGCGTCAGATCCGTGAGGTAGCGGATGTGGCCGACGCCGCGGGCGCCCATCTCCAGGACGAGGAACCTCGTCTCGTCGGTGGCGCTGAGGGCGGTCAGCGGCAGCCCGATCTCGTTGTTGAACGAGCCGGGGGTCCACACCGTCGGCGCCTTGCGCTGCAGCACCTGGGCGATCAGGTCCTTGGTGCTGGTCTTGCCCGCCGAGCCGGTCAGGGCGACGAGGGTCGCGCCGAGACGTCGTACGACATGACGGGCGAGGGCACCGAGGGCCCTCTGCACGTCGTCCACGACGATCGCGGGCACGCCTACGGGCCGCGACGCCAGTACGGCGACCGCGCCCGATGCGACGACCTGCTCGGCGAAGTCGTGGCCGTCGACGCGTTCGCCGACGAAGGCGACGAAGAGGCTGCCGGGCTCCACCTCGCGGGAGTCCCGGACCACCGATCCGGTGACCTGGACGGACGGATCCGGTATGTCGTGGGTCTGCCCGCCGACGACTGAGGCGATCTCGGCGAGAGAGAGGGCGATCACAAGTTCATCCCTGGGTCTTCTGGATGGCTTCTCGAAGCACCTGGCGGTCGTCGAAGGGACGGACCACTCCGGCGATGTCCTGGCCCTGCTCGTGGCCCTTGCCTGCGACCAGCACGGTGTCGCCCGGCTGTGCGCGGGAGACGGCGGCGGCGATCGCGGCGGCCCGGTCCTCGAAGACCTGGACCTCGCCGCGCTCGTGTGCTGGTACGGACGCCGCGCCCTCGAGCATGGTTGCAAGGATCGCGAGCGGGTCCTCCGAGCGGGGGTTGTCGGAGGTCAGTACGGCGGTGTCGGCGAGCCGGGCCGCGGCGGCGCCCATCGGCGCGCGCTTGGTCGTGTCACGGTCCCCGCCACAGCCGAGCACGATGTGCAGCCTGCCCTCGGTGACCTTGCGGAGTGCTTTGAGAACGGACTCGACGGCGTCCGTCTTGTGGGCGTAGTCCACGACCGCGAGATACGGCTGGCCGGCGTCCACACGCTCCAGGCGCCCCGGCACGCCCGGCACCGCGGCGATGCCGTCGGCGGCGGTCTGCGGGTCGAGGCCCGCGGCGGCGAGGGCGGTGATCGCGGCGAGGGTGTTGGCCACGTTGAAGGGCCCGGCGATCGGCGACCTGGCGGCGATCCGCTCGCCCTTGGGGCCGAGCACGGTGAACGTCGAGTCCATCGGGCCGACCTGGACGTCCTCGGCACGCCAGTCGGCGTCGGGGTGGCCCTCGGCGGAGAAGGTGACGACCGGGACCGTGGCTTCCTTGGCGAGCCTGCGGCCGTACTCGTCGTCGACGTTGACCACGCCGAGCCGGCTGCGTTTCGGCGTGAAGAGCTGTGCCTTGGCCCGGAAGTAGTCCTCCATGTCGGAGTGGAACTCCATGTGTTCCGGGCTGAGGTTGGTGAAGACGCCGATGTCGAAGACACAGCCGTCGACCCGGCCGAGCACCAGCGCGTGGCTGGACACCTCCATCGCGACCGCCTCGACACCGCGCTCGCGCATGACCGCGAACAGGGCCTGGAGGTCGGTGGCTTCGGGGGTGGTGCGCTCGGACTTGATGCGCTCGTCGCCGATCCGCATCTCGACGGTGCCGATGAGTCCGGTGTTGCGGACGGCCTTCAGGCCGCCCTCCACCAGGTACGCGGTGGTGGTCTTTCCGGAGGTGCCGGTGATGCCGATCTGGAGCAGATCGCGGCCCGGACGGCCGTAGATGGTGGCCGCGAGTTCGCCCATCCGCGCGCGCGGGTCGTCGACGACCAGCACCGCAAGCCCCGTCGCCGCGGCGCGCTCGGCGCCGGTCGGGTCGGTCAGCACGGCGACCGCGCCGAGGCCGGCGGCCTGGGTGACGAAGTCGGCGCCGTGCAGGCGGGCGCCCGGGAGGGCGGCGTACAGGTCGCCGGGGCGGACGGCGCGCGAGTCATGGGTGATGCCCGTGACCTCCGCCGTGCTTGTCGAGGTCCCCGGCTGTTCGACACCCAGCTGACCGGCGAGCTCCGCGAGGGGTGTGGCGGAGACCTGAACCGGCCTGGGCGGCCCCGGATATGTCACGGGATGGCCCTTCTGGGTGGTTTGGGACTGATCAGCGTGTGGCACGGCGGTGAGCGTACCGGGCACACCCCGTTCGGAGCGAAGTGAGGGCACGGGCGTGCCCTGGTTCCCGGCATCGGGAGTGATCGTTGTCACGAGCTGATTCCTGGGTGGTTCCGTGCTGAGCGGTACAGGTCAGGGTTTGAAGGTGACGGGGAGGTTGGCGGACTTGGCCCCGGTGGGCGGGACCTGGAGGGTCTTCAGGGCGAACTCCATGACCTGCTTGTAGACGGGTCCGCAGATCTGGCCGCCGAAGTAGCTGCCCTCGGTGGCGTTCTGGATGGCGCAGTAGACGGTGACGCGGGGGTTGTCGGAGGGCGCGAATCCGGCGAACGAGGAGGTGTAGCCGTGGTACTTGCCGGTGGCCGGATCCACGCGGTTGGCCGTACCCGTCTTGCCCGCGACCCGGTAGCCGGGAATGCGCGCCTTGGCGCCGGTGCCCTCCCGGTCGTCCACCACCGACTCCAGCATCCGGGCGAGGGTCTTCGCCGTCTTCTCGCTGATCACCCTGGACTTCTCGGGCTTCGCGGCGGGCGTGAAGCGTCCGTCGGGTCCCTGGGTGCCGCGGACGAGCGTGGGCTCGACGCGTACGCCGCCGTTGGCGATCGTCGAGTAGACGGACGCGGCCTGCATCGCGTTGAGGGAGACGCCCTGGCCGAAAGGAATCGTGTACTGCTGCGAGGTCGACCAGTCCTGCGGCGCCGCGAGGATGCCCTTGGTCTCGCCGGGGAAGTCGAGGCCGCTGTAGCTGCCCAGGCCGAACTTGCGCAGATACGAGTAGAGGACCTGGTTGGCCTGCGCCTGGGTCTTGCCGAGCTGACCGGTGGCCAGGATGGTGCCGATGTTGCTGGACTTGGCGAGCACGCCGTTGAGCGTGAGGTACCAGGTCTCGTGGTCGATGTCGTCCTTGAAGAGCCGGTCGCCGCGGTGCAGCCGGTTGGGCACGACGACGTGCGTCTGCGGCGTGGCGGCGTGCTCCTCCAGCACGGCGGCCATCGACATGACCTTGGCGGTGGAGCCGGGCTCGTAGGCATCCTCCAGAGCCCAATTGTGCAGGGTGCCCGGGTCGGCCTGGGACAGGTCGCCCGGGTCGAAGCCGGGCGAGTTGGCCATGGCGAGGATCTCGCCGGTCTGTGTGTCCTGCACTATCACGTACCCGCGGTCCGCCTTGGACTTCTTCACCTGCTCGGTGATGGCGTCCTGGGCGGCCCACTGGATGTCGCGGTCGATGGTGAGCTCGACGTCGCTGCCGGGGACCGCCGGGGTCTCGGTGGAGCCCGCGGTCGGGACCTGGCGGCCGCCGGCCTGGGCGTAGCGGATCTTGCCGTCCTTGCCGGACAGCAGGGTGTTCAGCTTCTGCTCGACCCCGCCGCCGCCCTTGCCGTCGGCGTTGACCCAGCCCAGTATCCCGGCGGCGAGGTCGCTGTTCGGGTACACGCGCTTGCTGGTGGCGACCGCGAAGACGCCGGCGAGGACGTTGACGGTGGTGCGGTCGTCGTCGGCCTTGGTGGCCAGTGCGCTCTTGAGGTCCTTGATCTGCTTCCAGACCTGCGGCGTCTGCCGGCCGGCGAGCTTGACGTACTGCCCCTTGGTCCGCAGCTTCTCGGTCAGCTCGGCCTGGTCCTGGCCGAGGATCGGGGCGAGCAGGGCGGCGGCCTGCTCGGGACCGTCGTCGATCTTGAGCTGTTCGCGGCTGAAGAGCGTGGGGTCGGCCGTGATGTCGTACGCGTCCACGCTGGTCGCCAGGGCCACGCCGGAGCGGTCGGTGATCTGGCCGCGCTCGGCGGCCAGCGTGTAGCCGACGTACCGGTTCTGCTCGGCCTGGGCGGCATAGGTGCCGGCCTCGACGGCCTGGACCTGGAGCAGGCGTACGGCGAAGGCGATCAGTACGAGGGTCAGGCCGAGGCCGACCATGCGGAGCCGGGGCCGGGGGCTGCCGAGCCGGATGATGCGCGGGCCCGTGGGGCGCGCGGCCGGGGGG
>NZ_JXTE01000009.1 GCF_000972385.1 Streptomyces sp. WM6386 | reverse complement strand
GTTGAGTTCTCAAGGAACGGACGCTTCCTTTGTACTCACCCTCTCGGGCTTTCCTCCGGGCTTTTCCCTTCGGTCTTGCGTTTCCGACTCTATCAGACCCTTTCGGCGTCCGATTCCCTGTCGGTTGGGATTGTCTGAGGCTTTGGGCTTTCGCCTGTCGGCCTTTCGACATTCACTACGTTAGCCCATCCGCTCGGCAACTCATAATCGAGTTCCGCGAGTTCGAATTCAGGCATGCAGGCACGCCGAATTGACCCTCGCTGAGAGGAAGTCGTAGGTAGTGGTTTGGCCGCCTCCGGCTGCTGACGAACGCAGTACCCGGTTCAAGCGGCTCGGGCTACATTACGCATCCCGCAAGGGCGCGTCAACTTGAGCGACGCCTGGGCGTATGGGCCCGATAAGGGCTCACCGTCGGGTCGTTGGCGACCCAGAAGCGCCAGGGGTGGACGCCCCCGTCGCCGGACACCCCGGTGCGGGGGCCGTTGCGTACCTGGTCGGAGGTGATCGGGGTACCAGCAAGGACCCTCAGCGGTGTGTCGCCCAAGGCGCACGCGTCCGAGCCGTCCAGGGGACGGGCCACCTCCAGTGCGGTGGCCAGGCGTGCGGGGCCTTTGGCCAGTTCCTTGTCGTTTCGGGCCGAGAGTCGACGTTTACGGGCGAGCTCGGCGCCCTCGACGATCTCGCCGGCCCGGAGCAGGACCGCGCTCGCCGTGCCGTCCGGACCGCACACGAGGTTCATGCAGTGCCACATGCCGTAGGTGAAGTAGACGTACACATGCCCGGGCGGACCGAACATCACGTCATTGCGGGCCGTGCGGCCGCGATAGGCGTGGGAGCCGGGGTCGTTCTCACCGTCGTAGGCCTCCACCTCTGTAAGGCGGAGGGCGATCGGACCGTCCGGGGTGGTGCGTACGAGGATGCGGCCGAGGAGGTCGGGGGCGACTTCCAGCACGGGCCGGTCGAAGAACTCGCGTGGGAGGGGCGTACGGTCGGGGGTCGCGATCATGCCGTCCGAGGGTAGTGCAGACGGGTGGCTGCAACGGGGTGGTCAGGGGGCGTTCGCCTTGCAAGGGTGAAGGCGCGGAACCGGCCACAGCTGGATCGCGTTTGTATGGATCAAGGATCCACGCACAAGAAGCAGGACGACGTAAGAGGGAGAGTCATGGCGTTCAAGAAGCTGCTCGCGAGCCTGGGGGCCGGCGGGGCTTCGGTCGAGACGGTGCTGACCGAGGGCAATGTCGTTCCGGGTGGTGTCGTCCAGGGCGAGGTGCGGATCCAGGGTGGGTCCGTGGACCAGCAGATCGAGGGGCTGTCGGTCGGGCTGCAGGCCAAGGTCGAGGTCGAGAGCGGCGACCAGGAGTACAAGCAGGACATCGAGTTCACCAAGCAGCGGCTCGGCGGTGCCTTCGAACTGAAGGCGAACGCCGTGCACGCGGTGCAGTTCGGGCTTGAGATCCCGTGGGAGACGCCGATCACGACGATCGACGGTCAGCCGCTGCGCGGTATGCACATCGGTGTGACCACGGAGCTGGAGATCGCGCGTGCGGTGGACTCCGGTGACCTGGACCCGGTCAATGTGCACCCGCTGCCCGCGCAGAAGGCGATCCTCGATGCCTTCATCCAGCTGGGCTTCCGGTTCAAGAACGCGGACATGGAGCGCGGCCACATCCGGGGCACGCGTCAGAAGCTGCCGTTCTACCAGGAGATCGAGTTCTTCCCGCCGCAGCAGTACCGCGGTATCAACCAGGTCGAGCTGAGCTTCGTGGCCGATCAGAACGCGATGGACGTCGTGCTCGAGATGGACAAGAAGCCGGGGCTCTTCAGCGAGGGCAGCGACACCTTCCGTTCCTTCCAGGTGGGTCTGCACGACTACCAGGGCACCGACTGGGCGGCTTACCTCAACCAGTGGCTGTCCGAAGTCGGCAGCAAGCGCAACTGGTTCTAGGCTCGGTACTGCTGATTCCGTTGATCGATCAGGAGGTACCGAGGTGTCCGAACTGAAGCGACGGCCTCTCCCCCATGACTTCCACCCGCCCGTCCCGTCGTTCACGGTGACGAGCGAGGACATCGAGGAAGGGGCGACGCTCAAGGACGCTCAGGTGTACGCGGCCGGCAACACCTCGCCGCAGTTGCGGTGGGAAGGCTTCCCGCCGGAGACCAAGAGCTTCGCCGTGACCTGCTACGACCCCGATGCCCCGACGGGCAGCGGGTTCTGGCACTGGGTGCTGTTCGACATTCCGGCCTCGGTGACCGAGCTGCCGGTGGGTGCGGGCAGCGGCAAGTTCGAAGGGCTGCCCGAGGGTTCCGTACAGGCACGTAACGACTACGGCAGCAGGGACTTCGGTGGGGCCGCGCCGCCTCCTGGGGACGGATCGCATCGGTACGTCTTCACGGTGTACGCGGTCGACCAGGAGAAGCTCGGGCCGGATGCCGACGCCTCTCCCGCCTTCGTGGGCTTCAATCTGAGGTTCCACGCGATCGCGCGTGCACAGCTGATCGGGGAGTACGAGAACCCCGAACAGAGCTGAACAAGCCCAACGTTCATGGAACGTTTGCCCGCCCCTGGTCTTGGAAGTGATCAGGGGCGGGCACTTTTTATTTCGTTGTCCATCTCGGCGTGCCCGGCCAGAGTTGATCCCAGCCCGCCAAGCGGTGGGCGGGTGCGCACGGGAGGTGGGCTGGTCATGCGGGACACGCTGGTACTGAACGCGAGCTTCGAGCCGCTGTCGACGGTGACGTTGAACCGAGCCGTCGTTCTGGTGCTGCAGGACAAGGCCGTCGTCGAGCAGTCCCACCCCGAACTGCGTATGCGCGGAGCCGCGGTCGACATACCGGCGCCCCGGGTGATCAGGCTGTGCAGGTACGTGAGGGTGCCGTTCCGAAGACAAGCGCCGTGGTCCAGGCGGGGTGTGCTGGTCAGGGACCGGCACCGGTGCGCGTACTGCGGGCGCAGGGCGACGACCGTGGACCACGTGGTGCCGAGGGCGCAGGGTGGTCAGGACTCTTGGCTGAACACGGTGGCTTCCTGCGCGGAGGACAATCACCGTAAGGCTGACCGGACTCCGGAGCAGGCGGGTATGCCGTTGCTGCGGGCGCCGTTCGAGCCCAGTCCTGCGGATGCGATGCTGCTGTCGCTGGGGAGCGAGGAGTTTCAGGCGCTGCCTGACTGGTTGGCTCGGGACGCTGCGTAGCGCCTGGTGGGGTGCCGGGATCTGTTTGATTGCGGCTGCGGGTTCGTTGTGGCTTGTCGCGCAGTTCCCCGCGCCCCTGAACGACCTGGGGCTCGCCCTCATGATGAAGGCGAGCCCCATTGTCGTACCCGGAACTTCGCGTCAGTCGATCGACGGCTTCTCTCGGCGTTCCGATCCGCCGTTGCCCTGGCCGCCGCCTCCTGAACCGCCGCCCAGGTTGCCGAAGTTGCCCATGGCACCGGAGAGGCCCTTGAGGGCGTCGCCGATTTCGCTGGGGACGATCCAGAGCTTGTTGGCGTCGCCTTCGGCGATCTTGGGGAGCATCTGGAGGTACTGGTAGGAGAGAAGCTTCTGGTCGGGGTCGCCGGCGTGGATGGCCTCGAAGACCGTGCGGACGGCCTGGGCTTCGCCCTCCGCGCGCAGGGCCGCGGCCTTGGCCTCACCTTCCGCGCGGAGGATCTGGGACTGCTTCTCACCCTCGGCGGTGAGGATGGCCGCCTGGCGCGTGCCTTCCGCCGTGAGGATCGCGGCGCGCTTGTCCCGGTCGGCGCGCATCTGCTTCTCCATCGAGTCCTGGATGGAGGTCGGGGGCTCGATGGCCTTCAGCTCCACGCGGTTGACCCGGATGCCCCACTTGCCCGTCGCCTCGTCGAGGACGCCGCGCAGGGCCGCGTTGATCTCCTCGCGGGAGGTCAGGGTGCGCTCGAGGTCCATGCCACCGATGATGTTGCGGAGCGTGGTGACCGTCAGCTGCTCGATCGCCTGGATGTAGCTGGCGACTTCGTAGGTCGCGGCCCTCGCGTCGGTCACCTGGTAGTAGATGACCGTGTCGATGTTGACGACCAGGTTGTCCTGGGTGATCACCGGCTGCGGCGGGAACGGGACGACCTGTTCACGCAGGTCGATGCGGTTGCGGATGGTGTCGATGAACGGGACGACGATGTTGAGGCCCGCGTTGAGTGTCCGCGTGTAGCGGCCGAAGCGCTCGACGATCGCGGCGCTGGCCTGTGGGATGACTTGGATGGTCTTGATCAAGGCGATGAAGACCAACACCACCAGAATGATCAAAACGATGATGACCGGTTCCACGTCGCTTCCCCGTACCTCTCTCCGCCTCGGCGCTTTCGGAAGATCTTATGGTTGTTGAAGATCTTGCTGGTCGAGTCTGACAGACCGTCGTGTGCCTCGTGGGGTGTTCGCGCCACTTGCATCGTGCGAGGTCACATGATGATCGCCGTGGCCCCCTCGATGTCCACGACGTCCACTTCCTGACCTACTTCGTAGGCACGGTCGGTGTCGAGGGCGCGGGCTGACCAGACCTCTCCGGCGAGCTTGATCCGGCCGCCGCCGGTGGTGTCGACGCGCTCCAGTACTACGGCCTGTTTCCCCTTCAACGCCTCGATACCTGTGGCGAGTTGGGGCCGCTGTGCGCGATGCCTCGCCGCGACGGGTCGTACGACGGCGATGAGGGCCACCGAGACGACGGCGAAGACGAGGACCTGGACCACCATGTCGAAGCCGAGTCCGGCCATGATCGCGGCCGCGACGGCGCCCACGGCGAGCATTCCGAACTCCGGCATGGCCGTGACCACGAGCGGGATGCCGAGGCCTGCCGCGCCGATGAGCCACCACACCCATGCGTCGATGTCGTTCACATGGTCATGGTAGTTCCGCAGGTCCCGCCGCGGACAGGGCGCAGTTCGGGTCTGCACGGGGTTCTTACCCGTGAACTCCCTTGCTGTGACGGTGAGAAGGGCTCAGGACATCGGCAGGCCCTGTGCCGTCCAGCGCTCGCCGACCTGCTCGACGACGAGCGGGAGGCCGAAGCAGAGGGAGAGGTTGCGGGAGGTGAGTTCGAGCTCCAGCGGACCGGCGGCGAGGACCTGGCCCTGGCGGATCATGAGGACGTGGGTGAAGCCGGGGGCGATCTCCTCGACGTGATGGGTGACCATCAGCATCGAGGGGGCGATCGGGTCGCGGGCGAGGCGGCCGAGTCGGCGTACGAGGTCCTCGCGGCCGCCGAGGTCGAGGCCGGCGGCGGGCTCGTCGAGGAGCAGCAGCTCGGGGTCGGTCATCAGGGCGCGGGCGATGAGGGTGCGCTTGCGCTCGCCCTCGGAGAGCGTGCCGAACTTGCGCTCCAGGTAGTCGCTCATGCCGAGACGGTCGAGGAAGGCGCGGGCGCGCTGCTCGTCGATCTCGTCGTAGTCCTCCTGCCAGGTGGCCGTCATGCCGTACGCGGCCGTCAGCACGGTCTCCAGGACGGTCTGGCGCTTGGGGAGCTTGTCGGCCATGGCGATGCCGGCCACGCCGATGCGCGGGCGGAGCTCGAAGACGTCGGTGCCGGGCTTGCCGAGGGTCTCGCCGAGGATCGTCGCGGTGCCCGTGCTGGGGTAGAGGTAGCTGGAGGCGACGTTCAGGAGGGTGGTCTTGCCGGCGCCGTTGGGGCCGAGGATGACCCAGCGCTCGCCCTCCTTGACCGACCAGGAGACCTGGTCCACCAGAGCCCGGCCCTCACGGACCACGGATACGTCCTCAAGCTCCAGAACATCGCTCATGAGCGCGTTGTCTCCCCTTGCAGTCTGACCGGTGTCGGCGTCTCGGCTGTCGCGTGCGCGTTTGAGCGCAGCCGTCAACGAAATCTACGCCACCGGTCGGCCGGTCCATTCCATCGGTCCGGTCCTTAGGGTGGGGGCATGCTCTCGGAACCACGCTCTGGACGCCTTGCCGCTTGGGGAAATGGCCTTCTTGCCGGACTTGTCTCGCCTGACGACGCCGTGCTCGCGGTGGTGGGTGAGGACGCCGTGCACCGGGTGGAGGGGCTGCCGGGCGAGTCGGCGCCCGTCGGTCTCACACTCGCGCTCGGGCGGTTGCGGACGCTCGGGGTGACGGGGTTGCGCGTCGCGCTGCCCGCGCCTGGGCATCCGCTCGGGCTGAGTGGGCCGCCGGAGTTCAATGCGCGGGCGTTGGAGGCCGAGGAGGCGGTGATATGCCACGGGGTCGCGCTCGGGTTGGTGCCGGAGGTGCACGAGGCCGGGCCGTCCGGTGATGTGCATGTCGAGGTGATGTGGCAGGTGCTTCCGGTGCGGGAGGCGCCGCCCGCGGATGTGCCGTCCCTGGGCGAGGCCGAGCGGGAGCTGGCGGAGGCGTTGCGGGAGGCGACGGATGTTCTGACGCGGCTGGATGTGGCCGGGTCGGGGCCGGTGGCCGCGGCGGCGCTCGATGCGTATCGAGCTCGGTCCGAGCGGGGGCGGGAGGTGCTTGCGCCGGGGTATCCGCCTCGGGCGGTGCGGGTGCTGGAGCTTGCGCAGCGGGTGGGGTTGTTGATCTCCGTGGCTTACGAGAACGGGCATGGGGGTGCGGTGAGCGCCGGCGAGATGGCGGCGCGCTCCGAGGCGTTGCGGCCTGTCGAGCGGACGGCTCGGCGGGCGCAGGTCGCTGCGTACAACGCGTATGTGGAGGAGCGGGAGCGGGGCGTGCGGTAGCAGGTGGGCGGGGTGGGTGCACGGCTGATCGCGGGCTGCGCTGAGCGACCTGAGGTGCAGACACAACAAAGGACCCCGCGAATCGTCCTTGACTCGCGGAGCCCCTGGTCGGTCAGGATCCGACGTCAGTCGTTCACGCCCTGGTTGCCGAAGGCGGGGTTGAGCAGGCCGATGACGTCGACCGCGTTGCCGACGACGTTGACGGGGACGTGGACGGGAACCTGGACCAGGTTGCCCGAGGCGACGCCCGGCGACTTCACGGCCTTGCCGTCGGCACCCGAGTCGGCGACAGCGGCACCGGCGGCGGCACCCGTGGCGATACCGGCGACGGTGAGGGCCACGGCAGCCTTCTTGGCGATGTTCATGAGAAGCGTTCCTCCTGCGTATGCGTATCCGACCCGGCCGCGGGTCGTGCGCTGGTCAACGCGGAGGCGTGCGGGAACGGTACGGAAAGTGGACCGCGACTGCCCGTTCGGATCAGTGGGCCGACAAACTGACCGGCCCCCCAGGAGTGAGTGCCTGGGAGGCCGGAGGTCACTGCCGCTCCGTGGCGGAGGTCAGCGGTTGATGCCCAGGTTGCCGAACGCCGGGTTCAGCACACCGATGACGTTGACGCTGTTGCCGACCGCGTTCACCGGAACGTGCACCGGGGCCTGGACGAGGTTGCCCGAGATGACGCCGGGCGAGCCCACGGCGTTGCCGTCGGCGTGCGAGCCGTCGGTGGCGGACGCCATACCGGCACCGGCGGCGATCAGCCCGCCGGCCACCATCGTCACGGCCGCTGCCTTCTTCAGGTTCTTCACTTCTGAGCCCCTCCTAGCGATTGCCGCGGCAGTCGCCGCGGCACGCATTGGAGAACGGTGGAGATCCACGAAGGATGCGCCATCCGGGGGACATTCCCACGACGGTATGAATCTCAGTCCGGAGCGGAACCCTCCGTATTGCCGTGCGTCCTATGCATCAACCGGTCACTCCATGACGTACCGCCCACAGTGCGGCCTGTGTGCGGTCCGCCAGGTCGAGTTTCATCAAGATGTTCGAGACATGGGTCTTGACGGTCTTCTCGGACAGGACGAGGGCGCGGGCGATCTCGCGGTTCGAGCGGCCGTCCGCTATCAGGCCGAGGACCTCACGCTCGCGTTCCGTGAGCGAGCCGCCTCTTCCCTGGCCGTTGTTGGCCTCCTCCTGGGAGAGCAGGGCGCCCGCGACCTCCGGCTGGAGCAGGATGTGCCCGGCGTGGACGGAGCGGATGGCGCCGGCGAGGGCGTCGGGGTCGACGTCCTTGTAGACGTACCCCGCGGCGCCCGCGCGCAGCGCCGGGACCACCGTGCGCTGTTCGGTGAAGCTGGTGACGATCAGCACGCGTGCGGGGTTGTTCAGTTCGCGGAGCTTGCGCAGCGCTTCGACGCCGTCCATGCCCGGCATCTTGACGTCCATGAGGACGACGTCGGGTTTGAGTTCCTCGGCGCGGGCGACTCCTTCGGCGCCGTCGGCGGCCTCGCCGACGACCTCGATGTCGTCCTGCACTTCGAGGAAGGTACGCAGTCCGCGGCGGACCACCTGGTGGTCGTCGACGAGCAGCACCTTGATTGCGTCAGCCACCAGGGACCTCCATCTCGATCGTGGTGCCCTTGCCGGGCGCCGATTCCACGGTCAGCGCGCCGCCGACCCCGCCGGCCCGGTCCCGCATGGAGACCAGTCCGAGGTGACGGCCCGCGCGGCGGGTCCGCTGCGGGTCGAAGCCGCTGCCGTCGTCGGTGACCCGCAGTACGACTCCGCCGTCGCGCCGGGCCAGTGTCACATCGACGTGTTCGGCTCCGGAGTGCCGCAGGGCGTTGTGCAGGGCCTCCTGGGCGACACGCAGGACGGCCTCCTCCTGGGAGGCGGGCAGGGCGCGGACGCCACAGCTGTCGAAGGTCACGTGCGCGGTGTGGGCGCGGTCGAGGACGTGGACCTGGGTGCGGAGGGTGGCGATGAGGCCGTCCTCGTCGAGGGCCGCGGGGCGCAGCTCCACGACGGCGGCGCGCAGTTCGTCGGCGGCCTCGGCGGCGAGCGCGGCGACCTGTTGCAGCTCGCCCTTGGCGCGTGAGGGGTCGCGGTCGACGAGGGCGGCGGCGGCCTGTGCGGTGAGGCGCAGGGAGAAGAGTTTCTGGGCGACCGCGTCGTGCAGTTCGTGCGCCAGGCGGGAGCGTTCCTCGGCGATGGTCAGTTCGCGGCTGCGCTCGTACAGCCGGGCGTTGGTCAGGGCGATCGCGGCGTGCTGGGCGAGGATGGAGAGCAGTTCCTCGTCCTCCGCGGTGAAGCCGCAGCTGCCGTCCGGTCTCGGGCACGGGGGGTGTGGGGGGTTTCCCCCCACAGGACGCAGCTTGTTGGCCAGGAAGAGGGCGCCGATGACCTCGTCGCCGTCGCGGATGGGCAGGCCCAGGAAGTCGGACATGTCGGGGTGGGCCGAGGGCCAGCCCTCGAAGCGGGGGTCCTTGCGCACGTCGGCGAGGCGCTCGACCTTCGCCTCCTGCAGCATCGCGGCGAGGATGCCGTGCTGGCGCGGGAGCGGGCCGATGGCCTTCCACTGCTGGTCGCTGACGCCGTCGACCACGAACTGGGCGAAGCCTCCGTGGTCGTCCGGGACACCGAGCGCCGCGTACTGCGCGTCGAGCAGCTCGCGGGCCGAGGCGACGATCGTCTTGAGGACGTCGCGCACCTCGAGATGCCTGCTCATGGCCAGCAGCGCGGAGCTCACCGCCGCTAGGCCGGACCTGGGTCCTTGACTCATGCCCTCACGGTACCGGCGGGGTGTGACAGTCCGTATCGGACCTGTGGCGGCGGTCGCCTAGGGCGGTGGGCCTAGGGCAAAGGGCCCCGCCGTCTCGCGACCCGCGTCCGACGCGGCTGGGGCGGTCCGGTTCCTACGTTGAGATCACGCCGATCGGAAGGCGCCGAGAACGACGAGGGGACGGGGTCATGTCGGTAGCGATCATCACGGGGGCCTCGAAGGGTCTGGGGCGGGCGCTCGCCGAGGCGCTGGCCGCGCGCGGCTGGGATCTGGTGCTCGATGCCAGAGGCGCGGAGGCCCTCCGGGAGGTGGCCGAGGGGCTGGAGAAGTACGGCGCGCGCGTGACGGCGCTGCCGGGGGACGTCACGGACGCCGGGCACCGGGCCGGGCTGGTGGCCGCCGCGTGGCGGTTCGGTGGGGTCGATCTGGTGGTGAGCAACGCCAGCGCGCTGGGCGCCGAGCCGCTCGTACGGCTGGACGCGTTGCCCCTGGAGGGGCTGCGGCGGGCGCTGGAAGTGAACGTCGTCGCCGCGCTGGGCCTGGTGCAGGACGCCCTGCCGCTGCTGCGGGCGTCCGGGACCGGGTCGGTGATCGCGGTCAGCTCGGACGCGGCCGCCGAGGCCTACGAGACCTGGGGCGGCTACGGGGCGTCGAAGGCGGCCCTGGACCACCTCGTGGCGGTGCTGGGCGAGGAGGAGCCCGGGCTGCGGGTCTGGGCGGTCGACCCCGGGGACATGGCCACGGAGCTGTACGCGGCTGCCGTACCGGACGACGACGACCCGCGGCCCGACCCGGCCGACGTGGTCCCCGGCTTCCTGCGGCTGCTGGACGAGCGGCCGGCGAGCGGCCGGTACACCGCGCCCGCGCTGGTGGAGGAGCGATGACGACGGCCCTGCACGTCCCGGAGGAGCTGTCCGCGCGGATCCCGGTCGAGCAGCGTAGGCCGGGGCTGGACCGGGACGCCGTACGGCTGCTGGTGTCGCGTGGTACCGAGGTGTCGCACCGTGCCTTCGCGGAGTTGCCCCGGCTGCTGCGGGCCGGGGACCTGCTCGTCGTGAACACGTCGCCGACGCTGGCCGCGGCCGTGGAGGGGCGGATCGGGCACGCACGCGTGGTGGTGCACTTCTCCACGCGCGGGGACGACGGGCGGTGGGCGGTCGAGCTGCGGGATCCCGACGAGCGGGGCACCACGCGTGCGCGTGCGGGCGGCCCCGCGGGTACGGAGGTGCGGTTGCCCGGGGGCGTGCGGCTGCGGCTGGAGGAGCCGCTGAGCACGGCGAGCGGGCGGCTGTGGTGGGCGCGGATGCCGGGGGCCGGGGGCGGCGCCCGGATCGTCGGGCTGTTGCGGGAGTACGGGCGGCCCATCCGCTACTCCTACACCGAACGCGACCAGCCCCTCTCCGTCTATCAGACGGTGTTCGCGCTGCCCTCCCCCGACGGGACCGGCAGTGCGGAGATGCCGAGTGCCGCTCGGCCCTTCACAGCGCGGCTGGTGGCGGAGCTGGTGAGCCGGGGGGTGCAGTTCGCGCCGGTCACGCTGCATACCGGGGTGGCGTCGGCGGAGGCGCACGAGGCGCCGTATCCGGAGCGGTTCGCGGTGCCGGAGGCGTCGGCGCGGCTGATCAATGCCGTGAAGGCGGGGGACGGCCGGGTGATCGCCGTCGGGACGACCGCCGTCCGGGCCGTGGAGTCGGCGGCCGGCGCCGACGGGGCCGTACGCGCGCGTGAAGGGTGGACGGATCTCGTGGTGACCCCGGAGCGCGGGGTGCGCGTGGTGGACGGGCTGCTGACCGGGCTGCACGAGCCGGAGGCCTCGCATCTGCTGATGCTGGAGGCGGTGGCCGGGCGGGCGGCGGTCGACCGCGCCTACACGGAGGCGCTGCGCGGGCTGTACCTGTGGCACGAGTTCGGGGACGTGCATCTCCTCCTCCCGGAGGAGGGCCCTCACGCAGAGCATTGCTGGCGCAACTGCCGGTGAGACTGTTACGCCTCCGATGTGAGCCCGCGCATAGGGCGCACATCACGTACGAAGGCGAATAGGAGATAAACCGGCCCCCGATGAGCGGGGCAGACGCTCCCATCTGTCCCGTTTTGCCCTTCCCCGATCCACTACCCAGGATCGTACGTCACACCTTTGCCGCACATTTTTGCGGTCGCTAAGAATGGCAGCCGTCGCTCACCGCCGCGGGTTCCGCCCGCGGCTTTTGCACGAAGAGCGACCTCCGCGCTATTCGAAGAGGTCCCCGCATGTTCCAGAAGAGCCACAGTCGCGCGCTGACCAAGCGCCACAAGGTCGCCATCGCCGGTGTCGCCACGCTCGGCGCCGCCGCCCTCGCGTTCTCCGCGGTTCCCAGCAACGCGGAGACGACCACGAGCGAGGCCGCCTCGGCCAAGGTCGCGTACAGCTCCGAGCAGCTCAAGGGCCTCCGGTCGGACGTGACCGAGCAGCTCGCCGGCACCAGCCTGCAGAGCCAGGCCGCCGAGGCCGCGGCCGCGAAGAAGGCCGCCGCCAAGGCCGCCTCCGAGGCCGCCGCGAAGAAGAAGGCGGCCGCCGAGGCCGCGGCCAAGAAGAAGGCGGCCGCCGAGGCCGCGGCCAAGAAGAAGGCCGAGCAGGAGCGCAAGGCGAAGGAGGCCGCGAGCCGGTCCGCCAAGCGCGCCACGGTCAAGGCCGCCGCCACGAAGAGCTACGCCAACAACCTCGACGGCTGGATCAAGGAGTCCCTGGACATCATGAAGTCCAAGGGCATCCCGGGTACCTACAACGGTCTGTACCGCAACATCATCCGCGAGTCCTCGGGCAACCCGAACGCGATCAACAACTGGGACGTCAACGCCGTCAACGGCACCCCGTCGATCGGTCTGCTGCAGATCATCAAGCCGACCTTCGACGCGTACCACGTCTCCGGCACCCCCTTCAGCCAGTACGACCCGGTCGCCAACATCGTCGCCAGCGCCAACTACGCCGCCGACAAGTACGGCTCGATCGACAACGTCAACGGCGCGTACTGAGGCTGCGCGGACCTCTCGTACGCCTGCGTAAGGCGAAGCACGCCGAAGGGCGGCACCCCCACCGGGGTGCCGCCCTTCGATGTCGTACGGACGCGATTACTTGCGCATGACCTCGGGCTCGTGGCGGCGCAGGAAGCGGGCCACGAAGAAGCCGCAGATCACGCCGAGGATGATCAGGGCGACCATGTCCATGCCCCAGGCGCCGAGGGTGTTCGCCCACAGCGGGTCGTCGCTGTCGCCCTTGGCGGGCGGGCTGATCTTGTTGAAGTCGAGCGTGGCACCCGCGGCGCCGACCGCCCAGCGCGACGGCATCAGGTACGAGAGCTCGTTGACGCCGACCGAGTTGGCCAGCGGGAACAGACAGCCCGTGAAGACGACCTGGATGATCGCGAACATGACCAGCAGCGGCATGGTCTTCTCGGCGGTCTTCACCAAGGCCGAGATGATCAGGCCGAACATCATGGCGGTGAAGCCGAGCGCCATGATCGGGATGCACAGCTCCAGCAGGATCGGGACGCCGGGGAGCAGACCCTCCTTCGGGACCGTACGGCTGGAGAAGCCGATGACGCCGACCATCAGGCCCTGGAGCACGGTGATCACGCCGAGCACGAACACCTTGGACATCAGGTACGCGGACCGGGACAGGCCGGTCGCGCGCTCCCGCTCGTAGATGACCCGTTCCTTGATCAGCTCACGGACGGAGTTGGCGGCGCCGGCGAAGCAGGCGCCCACCGCGAGGATCAGCAGCACGGTGAGGGCCGTGCCGTTGGCGACGGGCTTGCCCGTGGTCGGGTTGATCTCCGTGTTGACCAGGAGGTCCTTGCCCTGGTCGATGAGGAGGCTCACCGAGCCGAGGACGAGCGGCAGGATGATCGACAGGGCCAGGAAGCCCTTGTCGGAGACGATGACCGAGACATAGCGGCGCACCAGCGTGACGAACTGGCCCATCCAGCCCTGCGGCTTCGGCGGCCTCATCGCCTGCATCGGCGGCATCTGTACGGACTGCGGCGCAATCGCGTCGATGTCCGCGGCGTACATCTGGTAGTGCTGCGAGCCCTTCCAGCGTCCGGCCCAGTCGTAGTCGCGGTAGTTCTCGAAGGCGGAGAAGACGTCGGCCCAGGTGTCGTAGCCGAAGAAGTTCAGCGCCTCCTCGGGCGGGCCGAAGTAGGCGACCGCACCGCCGGGAGCCATCACGAGGAGCTTGTCGCAGATCGCCAGCTCGGCCACCGAGTGGGTGACGACGAGGACCGTACGGCCGTCGTCGGCGAGGCCGCGCAGCAGCTGCATGACATCGCGGTCCATGCCCGGGTCGAGGCCCGAGGTGGGCTCGTCCAGGAAGATCAGCGACGGCTTGGTGAGCAGCTCCAGGGCCACGGAGACGCGCTTGCGCTGGCCACCGGAGAGGGAGGTGACCTTCTTCTCCTTGTGGATGTCCAGCTTCAGCTCGCGCAGTACCTCGTCGATCCGGGCGTCGCGCTCGGCGCCGGTGGTGTCGGCGGGGAAGCGGAGCTTGGCCGCGTACTTGAGGGCCTTCTTGACGGTCAGTTCCTTGTGCAGGATGTCGTCCTGCGGGACCAGACCGATGCGCTGGCGCAGCTCGGCGAACTGCTTGTAGAGGTTCCGGTTGTCGTAGAGGACATCGCCCTGGTTGGCGGGCCGGTAGCCCGTCAGTGCCTTGAGCAGCGTCGACTTGCCGGAACCGGACGGTCCGATGACCGCGATCAGCGACTTCTCCGGGACGCCGAAGGAGACGTCCTTGAGGATCTGCTTGCCGCCGTCGACCGTGACGGTCAGATGGCGGGCCGAGAAGGAGACCTCACCGGTGTCGACGAACTCCTCGAGGCGGTCGCCCACGATCCGGAACGTCGAGTGACCGACACCGACGATGTCCGTCGGGCCGAGCAGGATCGAGCCGCCCTTGGCGATCGGCTGACCGTTGACGTAGGTGCCGTTGTGCGAGCCGAGGTCGCGGATCTCCATGCGCCCGTCGGGCGTCGAGTGGAACTCGGCGTGGTGACGGGAGACCTGGAGGTCGGAGACGACCAGTTCGTTCTCCAGGGCACGACCGATCCGCATCACGCGGCCGATCGAGAACTGGTGGAACGTGGTCGGGCTGCGGTCGCCGTAGACCGGCGGCGCCCCCGCGCCGACGCCGGGGCCCTGCTGCTGCGGAACCTTCCCGACAGAGGGCTGCTGCTGCGGCTGCTGCCAGCCGGCCTGCGGGGCCTGCTGGTGCGGCGGTGCCTGCTGGTGCGGCGGTGCCTGCTGGGCCCAGCCCGGGTTCGCGGCCGGAGCGGCCTGAGCTCCCTGCCCGCCCTGAGCTCCCTGGGCGGCGTACGGCTGCTGCTGAGGCTGCGCGGCCGGGGCCGCGGTGCCGGAGAGGCTCACGCGCGGGCCGTCGGTCGCGTTGCCCAGGTGCACCGCCGAGCCCGGGCCGAGCTCCAGCTGGTGGATCCGCTGGCCCTGCACGAAGGTGCCGTTGGTGGAGCCGTGGTCCTCGATGACCCAACCACGGCCGCTCCAGCTGATCGTGGCGTGCCTCCAGGACACCCTGGCGTCGTCGAGCACGATGTCACCCTGCGGATCGCGTCCGAGGGTGTAGGGCCTGGACACGTCTAGCGTCCAGGTACGTCCATTCAATTCCAGTACGAGTTCCGGCACTCCATGCCCCATGAGTAGTCCCCCGAGTTACCCCCAACACAGGGAGTCTAGGGATGTCGAACATCGTCGGGAACTATTTCAGGCTCTGCCCCCTGACCGAAAGCCGGGCCTTGTGAAGACCACGCGCACACGCTTCGACCGGTTCCGTTGACGGGGTTGAAACCGACCCGGAGAGTGGTAATCCAGGCGAGGGGGACATGCGCGGCGATCGCCGCACCGCGGATCGGGGGGTCTGCCATGAGTGCGTCCATGAGCGTCGACACCACCAAGCACGGCTCGAAGTTGCCGTGGGGAGACATCCTGCTGTCCGCGATCGCCGCCGTGAGCTGGGCGTTGATCGGGATGGCGGGCGTCGCCGCACTCGGCCTGCACCTGCTGGAGGCCGACTCGACGGCATCGCTGGGCCCGATGACCGCTGCGGTAGTGGCGCTTGGGGCGGGTGGTTCGGTGACACCGTCCGGCGATGTGTCCGCTTTCGGGCTGACGGGCGCGCAGGCGGCGACGGCCATCGAGATCACGCCATTGGGCGTCGGCCTGGTCGGCGCGCTCCTTTTGTCATGGTTCTTCCTACGGTCCTTACGGGCGGCCGGAGTTGTCGTCGCACCGGCCGAACTCCTCGCGCGCGCGGGTGCGGTGGTCGCGCTGTTCGTGGCCACGCTGGGCGGGCTGGCCTGGGCGGGTCACGACGTCATCACGATCGACGGCAGCGCGCTCGGCCTCGACGACCTGCCCGGCGGCGGCGGAGGGGGCGGGGGTCTGGAGATCCCGGGACTCGGCGATGTCGGGGACATCGGTGGACTGCTCCCGGACCAGATCGGCGACCTCGTCGACGCGAAGGCGGCGGTCGGCTTCACGGTGGACACGGTGCCGACGCTGCTCGGGGGCCTGGTCTGGTCGGCCGGCGTCCTGCTGATCGCGCTCCTCGCCTCGCGTGGCACGCCGTTGCCCCGCGGCTGGGAAGCGGTGCATCGCGTCGTGCGCCCCGCGGTGTCCGCCCTCGTGACCGTCCTGCTGGTCGCCGTGGCGGCGGGGCTCGCCGCGGCGGCGTACGCCTCGATCGGCGACGATCACCCGAAGCGGATCGCCGGCGCGGCGCTGCTGGGCACGCCCAACGGCACCTGGCTGGGTATCCCGATCGGCCTGTTCGTACCGTGGGACGGCCGGGCGACCGGTCCGCTGGCCGGCTTCCTCCCGGATCCCCTGGACGACCTCCTGAGCTCCGAGCGCGACCAGTCCGTGTCGCTGTCGCGGCTGGCGGAGCTGGACGGACGGGTGTGGCTGCTGGGGGTCGCGGCGGCGATGATGCTGCTGCTGGCGGGGGTGCTGACGGCGGTGCGGACGCCGGTGGGGGTGCCTGTCCCGGGGTCGGCGCAGGCCAGGGGCGGTGTCGGCGGTCCGGCGGGTGTACGGGGCTCAGGGGTCGGCTCGGGGAGTGCGCAGGTACGGGATCCGGGTGCCCTCGGTTTCGCCGGGCGCTGTGCTCTGCGGCTGGGGGTCGTGACGGCGTTGGCGTTGCCGTTGCTCGCCTGGATGACGGAGGTGTCCGTGAACGCCTCGCTGTCGGTGCTGGGCTTCGACGCGTTCGGCGCCGGCATCGAACTGCACGGGCAGCTCGGTATGGCGCTGCTCCTCGGCGCCTTGTGGGGGGCGGGTGCGGGCGCCGTCGGGGCGCTGCTCGCCCGTGCGACCGGGGCGGCGGGGCACCGGTCGGCGCCGCTGGCGCTGAGTGGCGTGGGCGGGGTTCCGGGGAGCGGGGGGCCGGATGCTGGGCAGCCGCCGTATGCGGGCGAAACCGGGGCGTATCCCGGGGCACCTGGGCGGTACCCCGGTGGTTCCGGGTCGGCGCCGAACGTGGGGCCTTCGCGGGGGGCGCCGTATGCCGGGGGGTCGGAAGGGACGTCGTATCCAGGGGCGTCGGGGGCGGATCCGTACACGGGTGATTCCCGGGGTGGGGGTGCGCCGCGCGGGGGCGAGGCCGGGGCGACGCCCGCGGGTGGCGAGTCCGGGCCGTACACGCCGGGTGCGCCGTATCGGCCGCCGAACCCCGCGACCAATCCGTATCTGCAGGTGCCGGACGAGCTTCGGGAACCGGAGGATGCGCGACCGTCCGACGCGCGGCCTGACCGGGGCGCACCGCCGGGACGCGGGCGGCCACCGGGCGGGCCTCCGCCGGGTCGAGGGGCACAGTCCGCGGAAGGCGGCAGGCGCCCGGGGACGCCTCCCCCCGGGCAGGGCCACTCACCTTCGCAAGCGCCGCCGGGGCAGGGGACTCCACCCGCGGAAGGTGGCAGGCGACCGGGGCAGGACTCGCAACCGACCGAGGGCGCCTGGCGGCCCGGGACACGCCAGCCGGGGCAGGGCCGCTCCCCCTCGGGAGCTCCAGCCGGACCGGAGGGCCAACCCGGTGAAGGCGCCTGGCGGCCCGGGGCGCCTCCTCCGGGGCAAGGACGCTCCCCCTCGGGAGCTCCAGCCGGACCGGAGGGCCGGCCCGGTGAAGGCGCCTGGCGGCCCGGGACACGCCCTCCAGGACAGGGACGCTCCCCCTCGGGAGCTCCAGCCGGACCGGAGGGCCGGCCCGGTGAAGGCGCCTGGCGGCCCGGGGCGCCTCCTCCGGGGCAAGGTCGCCGGTCCTCGAGCGCGCCGCCGGGGCGAGGGGTGCGGCCGACCGGTGAGGGCGCCTGGGGGGGCGAGGTGGATCCGGCTGCCGGGGACGCGAGCAGCGGGCCGGTGCCGTCCGGTGACGACGGGTCGTCCGACGAGTCGCCGCCCGCCGGTGCCGACATGTACGGCGCTCCCACCGTGGTGGGCCCGATAGAGCCGCCGCCCCGGCCGTCCACGCCCAACGACGGTCCGCCGCCGCCACCGCCTCCTCCCCCGCCGGGGAGGCCGAGGGGGCGGAGGTGATCCGGGTGTGGTGATGCGGGCGCGGTCGGCGAAGGCGTTTCGGGGCCGCGGCAGCGGGGGGCGAGTCGCCCGCTGCCCCACGGTCTTCGGCGTCCTCGGTCCCCGGCACGCCGACCACTTGGCCGGTAACCGTCGGTCCGGTCTCCCGACATGTGGCCATAGAGCTGTAGCCGCCACGTAAGGCCCCCGCCACTTGAGCGACGCTCAGTGTTCCCTGTCCGTCAGGCGGACCTCAGGGGCGAAAGGCACTGGGTGCCGGATACGGTGGGTACACCATGAGCGCTTCGCAGACCTCCGACGTCCCCACTCTTCTCGTCAAGATCTTCGGCAAGGACAGGCCGGGCATCACAGCCGGACTCTTCGACACTCTCGCCGCCTACTCCGTCGACGTGGTCGACATCGAGCAGGTCGTCACCCGTGGCCGCATGGTGTTGTGCGCGCTCGTGACCGAGCCGTCGCGCGGGTTGGAGGGCGACCTGCGCAAGACCGTCCACAGCTGGGCGGAGTCGATGAAGATGCAGGCCGAGATCATCTCCGGCCTGGGCGACAACCGGCCCCGTGGCCTCGGCCGTTCCCTCGTCACCGTGCTCGGACATCCGCTCACCGCGGAGGCGACCGCCGCGACCGCCGCGCGGATCACCAAGGCCGGCGGCAACATCGACCGTATCTTCCGGCTGGCCAAGTACCCGGTGACGGCGGTCGAGTTCGCGGTGTCCGGTGTGGAGACCGAGCCCCTGCGGACCGCCCTGGTGACCGACGCCGCCGCGCTCGGCGTGGACGTCGCCGTCGTCGCGGCCGGGCTGCACCGGCGCGCGCAGCGACTGGTCGTGATGGACGTCGACTCGACGCTCATCCAGGACGAGGTCATCGAGCTGTTCGCCGCGCACGCCGACTGCGAGGACGAGGTCGCCGAGGTGACGGCGGCCGCGATGCGCGGGGAGCTGGACTTCGAGCAGTCACTGCACGCGCGTGTGGCCCTCCTCGAAGGGCTCGACGCCTCGGTCGTGGACAAGGTGCGCACCGAGGTGCGGCTGACCCCCGGCGCCCGCACCCTCATCCGTACGCTCAAGCGCCTCGGCTACCAAGTCGGTGTCGTCTCGGGCGGGTTCACCCAGGTCACCGACGACCTCAAGGAGCGCCTCGGGCTGGACTTCGCCCAGGCCAACACCCTGGAGATCGTCGACGGGAAGCTGACCGGCCGGGTCACGGGCGAGATCGTGGACCGGGCGGGCAAGGCGCGGCTGCTGCGTCGGTTCGCCGCCGAGGCGGGGGTGCCGCTGGCGCAGACCGTGGCCATCGGCGACGGTGCCAACGACCTGGACATGCTCAACGCGGCCGGCCTCGGGGTCGCCTTCAACGCCAAGCCGGTGGTCCGGGAGGCGGCGCACACCGCGGTGAACGTGCCGTTCCTGGACACGGTCCTGTATCTGCTGGGTGTGACCCGCGAAGAGGTCGAGGCGGCGGACACGCACGACGAGATCGACTGAGCCGTCGCGTACCGAGCCGTCGCGTACGGCAGGCGTCGTACGGCGTGCGAAGGGCCCGGCACCGCGGCGGTGCCGGGCCCTTCGCACAGGGTTCTCACATCGGTCGGATCATTCGGACGGCGCCCAGTAGTCCAGGAGCGTGGCCGCGCCCGGTTCCAGCGTCTTCCAGGGGCCGGTGAACGACAGGACGGCGAAGGCGGCGGCCGGGAAACCGCGGCGGCTCATCCGCTCGCCGGCATCTCCCTCGGCCGAGCCGGCCAGGATGTCGGCGAGGCCCTGCACGCCCGGGTTGTGGCCGATCAGGACAATGTTCTGCGCGTCGTCGGGGGTCTCGTTGAGCACGGCGATCAGCTCGCCGGGCGAGGCCTCGTAGACCCGCTCCTCGTAGACGGTTTTCGGCCGGTGCGCGAACTCGTGCACGGCGAGCTTCCAGGTCTCGCGGGTCCGGGTCGCGGTGGAGCACAGGGCCAGGTCGAAGGGGATTTCGGTGTCGGCCAGCCTGCGTCCGGCTTCTGCGGCATCCTTGCGGCCCCGGTCGGCGAGCGGCCGCTCGTGGTCGGTCACCTGTGGCCAGTCGGCTTTCGCATGCCGGAAGAGGACGATCCTGCGGGATTCTGCGACGCTCATGAGACCCAGCTTCGCATGAAATAGGCCATAAGGCTCAGGGAGTTGACATGCGGCTCCACCGGTGTGTGGAGGTGGTCGAGGAGCGGTGCCGGCGGGGTGCTCAGCGCGTGACCAGCTGCTGTATGCGCTCGAAGAGCTGGGTGATCAGGGGATCGTCCGCGGCGGCGTGCGCGTCGGACGGGTTCAGGATCAGCGCGAGCAGCGTGATGAAGGCGAGCGTCGGCAGGGCGAGAGCCCACCAGGGCAGCCGGATGTCGACGCGTCCCCGGGTCGCCGGGTGGGGCGGGGTGTGCGTAGGGGCCGACATGGTTGCCTCCGCGTCTTCGAGTGGGCCGGTGGTCCGCTGTGCCGCGGTCACATCTCGAAGTTACGGAATCGCGGGCCCTCAACCCATCCGGTGATCCACCCAGTTGACCCTGAGACTCGCCCCCTAGGGGATGGTGGGGCTAGCCCCACCATCGCCGGTTCAGGGTGAGGCGAGCGACGCGATGACGGCGATGATCACGAAGATGGCGAGGAACGCGCCGAAGACGAGCAGCATCTTCTTCTGGCCGTTCTGCGGGTTCGGGTCGAGCACTGGCATGCGGCCAGTCTCGCACCTGCGAGCGGCATCGGATCCGCCGGGGTGGCGTCAGCGGGCCGCCTCTTCCTCGACCGTCCTGTCGCGTCCCGCGAGGACGCCCACGGCCATCTGCGGGACCATCAGGGCGGCCATGAGGGCGATCGGCAGACCCCAGCCGCCGCTGTGCTGGTAGAGCACACCGACCAGGAGCGGGCCCGGGATGGAGATCAGATAGCCGGTGCTCTGGGCGAACGCTGACAGCTGGGCGACGCCGGCGCCGGTCCTGGCCCGCATCCCGACCATCGTCAGGGCCAGCGGGAAGGCGCAGTTGGAGACGCCGAGCAGCAGGGCCCAGACCCAGGCGCCGGAGGCGGGCGCGAAGTAGAGGCCGGCGTATCCGGCGAGACCGCAGACGCCGAGCACCAGGACGATCGGGCCCTGGTGCGGCAGCCGGGTGGCCACGCGCGGGATGACGAAGGCGAGCGGTACGCCCATCACCATCGTGACGGCGAGCAGCAGTCCGGCCGTGCCGGCGGGTACGCCCGCGTCCCGGAAGATCTGCGCCATCCAGCCCATGGTGATGTAGGCGGCGGTGGCCTGGAGCCCGAAGAAGACGGCGAGCGCCCAGGCGGTACGGCTGCGGGTGATCCGCAGCGCGGGCTGCTCCTCGCGCGCGGGTGCCTCCGCGGCGGGTGACGTCCCCCGCTGTCGTACGGACGGAATCCACGGCAGTACGGCCGCGGCGGCCAGCCCCGCCCAGACCGCGAGCCCGGTCTGCCAGCTGCCGCCCAGCCTGTCGGTCACCGGCACGGTCACGGCAGCCGCGGTCGCTGTGCCCAGGGCGAGGGCCATCGAGTAGAGGCCGGTCATGGAGCCGACGCGGTCCGGGAACCAGCGCTTGACGATGACGGGCATCAGGACGTTGCTGACCGCGATGCCCATGAGGGCGAGAGCGCTGGTGGCCAGGAAGCCGACCGTGCTGCCCGTGTACGGCCGTATGAGCAGGCCTGCCGTGATGGCGACCATGCCGGCGCACACCACCGCTCCCGATCCGAAGCGGCGGGCCAGGCGTGGGGCCATGACGCCGAAGAAGGCGAAGCAGAGCGGGGGGACGGAGGTCAGCAGCCCGGCCACGCTCCCGCTCATGCCCAGTCCGTCGCGGACCTCCTCCAGGAGGGCGCCGAGGCTGGTGATGGCGGGGCGCAGGTTGACGGCGGCCAGGACGATGCCGAGCACGAGCAGACGAGTCGGCCACGCGCGCGTGGCGGTCGCCGGGGGCTCGCTCGCCGCCGAGCTGCGGATGTGCGGGGACGTCATCGTCCGGGTTTCCTCACGTGCCATGCCGCCCATCATAGAATCATGGGATGATTGGTTGTCCATCCCCCGACTGCCCCGGGTCGGCGATCCCATGCGAAGGTGTGCCATGCCTCTGAGCCACCCCCGTCGATCGGTACTGTCCGAGCAGGTCATCGCGGCGCTGCGGCAGCAGATCACGTCGGGTGAGTGGCCGGTCGGCTCCCGCATCCCGACGGAACCGGCGCTCGTCGAGCAGCTCGGGGTGGCCCGCAACACGGTCCGCGAGGCCGTCCGCGCGCTCGCGCACAACGGTCTGCTGGACATCCGTCAGGGCTCCGGCACCTATGTCGTGGCGACCAGCGAGCTGGCGGGTGTGATGCATCGCCGGTTCGCCGACGCCGATCCCCGGCACATCGCCGAGCTGCGCTCCACGCTGGAGTCGTCCGCGGCGCGGCTGGCCGCCGAGCGGCGTACGGAGAAGGACCTCAAGCAGCTCGACGCGCTTCTCGTACGGCGTGAGGAGGCGTGGGAGTCGGGTGACGCCGAGGCCTTCGTGACGGCGGACTCGTCCTTCCACCTGGCGGTGGTGGCGGCTTCCCACAACGACGTGATGTCGGCGATGTACGCGGACCTGGGCGAGGTCCTGCGGGACTGGCTGCGTGAGGACGTCGGCGAGGAGCTGACGCCGGAGACGTACATGGACCACGCGCGGCTGGTCGACGCGATCCGCGCGGGCGACGCGGAGACGGCGGCGGCGGAGGCGGCGGGCTATCCGTTCCGGTGCCGGCCGGGCCGGTTCACCGCTTCTGGTGGCTGACCCACACCGAGCGGACTTCCTTCCAGCAGCGGCCGTCCAGACGTACGGTCTGCGCCGGTCCGGCCTCGACCGGGGCGCCGTCGCTGTCGACGTCCCACCAGCGGGCGCACTCGATGTGCAGCCGGACGCGGTCGACGTCGGGATACGGGTTGTGGCAGTACGCGGTCACCCGGGAGCCGGTGACCCTGCTGTAGCAGGCGGCGCCGAACAAGTCCGGTTGCTCGGCCTTCGGTGCCGCCACGCGTGCGTGCGGTGACGCCTCGTGCGGCAGGGTCAGCAGGAGAGCTACGGCGACCGTCGCTGGGGCCAGGCTGCGGGACAGGCGCACAAGGGAGACCTCCTCGGCCGTGCTGGGGAGGGAAGCGTGGTGAACGCGTAATCCAGAGTGCCCAGTTGTGCGCCCTGCCCGCCCGGCCGGATGGGCCGAACGGGTTACCCCACGCGGACGCGCTGAGGGGCCGCACCCTGTGCACAGGGTGCGGCCCCTCCATGTCGGCCGAGGCTCAGCGGCAGCGTTACGCTCCGATGGCGTGCAGACCGCCGTCCACGTGGACGATCTCGCCGGTGGTCTTCGGGAACCAGTCGCTCAGCAGGGCGACGACGCCCTTGCCGGCCGGCTCCGGGTCCTCCAGCTTCCACTCCAGCGGGGAGCGGTTGTCCCACACCGACGCCAGTTCGGCGAAGCCGGGGATCGACTTCGCGGCCATGGAGCCGATCGGACCGGCCGAGATCAGATTGCAGCGGATGTCGTGCTTGCCCAGGTCACGGGCCATGTAGCGGTTGGTGGCCTCCAGGGCGGCCTTGGCCGGGCCCATCCAGTCGTACTGCGGCCAGGCGAACTGCGCGTCGAAGGTGAGGCCGACGACGGCACCGCCCTCGGTCATCAGCGGCAGCAGTGCCATGGTCAGCGACTTCAGGGAGAAGGCGGAGACGTGCATGGCGGTGGCCACGGACTCGAACGGCGTGTTCAGGAAGTTGCCGCCGAGCGCGTCCTGCGGCGCGAAGCCGATGGAGTGCACGACACCGTCGAGCCTGTCGCCCAGGTGCTCACGGACCTGGCTCTCCAGGCGGGCGAGGTGCTCGTCGTTGGAGACGTCGAGCTCCAGGACCTTGACCTTCTCCGGCCGGGGCAGCTTCTTGGCGATGCGCTCGGTGAGGGTCGGACGCGGCCACGCGGTGAGGATGATCTCCGCGCCCTGCTCCTGGGCCAGCTTGGCGGTGTGGAAGGCGATGGAGGACTCCATCAGCACACCGGTGATGAGGATCTTCTTGCCCTCGAGGATTCCAGCCATGGTGTTCAGTGACCCATTCCCAGTCCGCCGTCAACCGGGATGACGGCTCCAGTGATGTACGAGGCGTCGTCCGAGGCGAGGAACCGCACCGTTGCGGCGATCTCCTCGGGCTGCGCGTAACGACCGAGCGGCACCTGCTTCACGATGTTCTCGCGCTGCTCGTCGGTGAGCACCTTGGTCATGTCGGTGTCGACGAAGCCGGGCGCGACGACGTTGAAGGTGATGTTGCGCGAGCCCAGCTCACGGGCGAGGGAGCGCGCGAAGCCGACCAGGCCGGCCTTGGAGGCTGCGTAGTTGGCCTGGCCGGGGCCGCCCATGAGTCCGACGACCGACGAGATCAGGACGACACGGCCCTTCTTGGCGCGCAGCATGGCGCGGTTGGCGCGCTTGACGACGCGGAAGGTGCCGGTGAGGTTGGTGTCGAGGACGGACATGAAGTCCTCCTCGGACATGCGCATCAGGAGCTGGTCCTTGGTGATGCCGGCGTTGGCGACCAGGATCTCGACGGGACCGTGCGCGTCCTCGATCTCCTTGTAGGCCTGCTCCACCTGCTCGGTGTCGGTGATGTCGCACTTGACGGCGAGGCAGCCCAGTTCCGCCAGGGCGGCCGGTGGCTCACCCGAGCGGTACGTGATCGCGACCTTGTCGCCGGCTTCGGCGAAAGCTCGGGCGATGGCGAGGCCGATGCCCCGGTTGCCTCCGGTGACGAGAACCGAGCGGCTCAACGGATCACCCTTTCGATAGCGGTCTGTACTCACCGCCCGACACCTGGAGGGCAAGCGGCTTCCTTCGAAACCTATCGGTCTGCCCCGGCGTGCGGACATTCGGGCACCGACAGTGGCTCAGGGGCCGCACTGTCGGGTCCCTACAGAAGACGGGCGACCACGCACGGAAACGTATGGTCCCCGGACCTGCGCACAGGACATGATCGGAGTCCACAGGTCACGAGAGCAGGGAGATACCTCGGTGCCTCATACCATCGACGAAGCCTTCACAGCGCTTCCCCTACGCGCCCTGGCCGACGCCGCACTGGCACGCGCGCGTGCGCTGGGTGCCGAGCACGCGGACTTCCGTTTCGAGCGGGTGCGCAGCGCGTCCTGGCGGCTGCGGGACGCCAAGCCCGCCGGGTCGTCGGACACCACCGACCTCGGGTACGCGGTGCGGGTCGTGCACGGCGGCACGTGGGGTTTCGCGTCGGGCGTGGATCTGAGCATGGACGCGGCGGCGCGGGTCGCCTCGCAGGCCGTGGCGATGGCGAAGCTGGCCGCCCAGGTGATCAAGGCGGCGGGTTCGGACGAGCGTGTGGAGCTCGCCGACGAGCCGGTGCACTCCGAGAAGACGTGGGTCTCGTCGTACGAGATCGATCCGTTCACCGTGCCCGACGAGGACAAGGCCGGGCTCCTCGCGGACTGGAGCGCGCGGCTGCTGGCGGCGAACGGGGTCAACCACGTCGACGCGTCACTGCTGACCGTCCATGAGAACAAGTTCTACGCCGACACCGCCGGGACCGTGACCACCCAGCAGCGGGTGCGGCTGCACCCGTCGCTGACCGCGGTGTCGGTCGACGAGTCGAGCGGCGAGTTCGACTCCATGCGCACCATCGCGCCGCCGGTCGGACGCGGCTGGGAGTACATGACGGGCACCGGCTGGGACTGGGAGAGCGAGCTCGAGCAGATCCCGGAGCTGCTCGCCGAGAAGATGCGGGCACCCAGTGTCGAGTCGGGGGTGTACGACCTGGTCGTCGACCCGTCCAACCTGTGGCTGACGATCCACGAGTCCATCGGCCACGCCACCGAGCTGGACCGCGCCCTGGGCTACGAGGCGGCCTACGCCGGCACCTCCTTCGCCACCTTCGACCAGCTCGGCAAACTGCGGTACGGCTCCGACCTGATGAACGTGACGGGTGACCGCACCGCCGAGCACGGCCTGGCGACCGTCGGCTACGACGACGAGGGCGTGGCGGGCCAGTCCTGGGACCTGGTGAAGGACGGCACGCTCGTCGGCTACCAGCTGGACCGGCGGATCGCGAAGCTGACCGGCTTCGAGCGGTCCAACGGGTGCGCGTTCGCCGACTCCCCCGGGCATGTGCCCGTGCAGCGCATGGCCAACGTCTCGCTCCGGCCGGACCCGGCCGGGATGTCGACGCAGGACCTGATCGGCGGGGTCGACCGGGGCATCTATGTCGTCGGTGACCGGTCCTGGTCGATCGACATGCAGCGCTACAACTTCCAGTTCACCGGTCAGCGGTTCTTCAGGATCGAGAACGGTCGGATCACCGGCCAGCTGCGGGACGTCGCCTACCAGGCGACCACCACCGACTTCTGGGGCTCGATGGCCGCGGTGGGCGGTCCGCAGACATACGTCCTCGGGGGCGCCTTCAACTGCGGCAAGGCCCAGCCGGGGCAGGTCGCGGCGGTGTCGCACGGCTGCCCGTCGGCCCTCTTCAAGGGCGTCAACATCCTCAACACGACCCAGGAGGCCGGTCGATGAGTACTCGTACGAACAAGCCGCACGAGATCGTCGAACGTGCCCTGGAGCTGTCCACCGCCGACGGCTGTGTCGTCATCGCCGACGAGCAGTCGACGGCGAACCTGCGCTGGGCCGGCAACGCGCTCACCACCAACGGCGTCACACGCACGCGTACCCTCACCGTGATCGCGACGGTCGACGGCAAGGAGGGCACCGCCTCCGGAGTCGTCTCACGGGCCGCGGTGACCGTGGACGAGCTGGAGTCCCTGGTCCGGGCCGCCGAGGCCGCCGCGCGCGGTGCGGCGCCCGCCGAGGACGCACAGCCGCTGGTGACGGGCGTACCGGCGTCCCCCGACTTCACGGACGGGCCCGCCGAGACCTCCTCCGCGGTGTTCGCCGACTTCGCGCCGGCGCTCGGCGAGTCCTTCGCACGCGCGCGTGCGGGCGGCCGCGAGCTGTACGGCTTCGCCAACCACGAGCTGGTCTCCAGCTATCTCGGTACGTCGACGGGGCTGCGCCTGCGGCACGACCAGCCCAACGGGACGCTGGAGCTGAACGCCAAGTCGCCGGACCGTACGCGCTCGGCGTGGGCCGGCCGCTCCACCCGGGACTTCAAGGACGTCGACCCGGCCGCGCTGGACGCCGAGCTCGCCGTACGGCTCGGCTGGGCCGAGCGCAAGCACGACCTGCCCGCCGGCCGGTACGAGACGCTGCTGCCGCCGACCGCCGTGGCGGACCTGCTGATCTACCAGATGTGGTCGGCGTCCGGCCGGGACGCGGCCGAGGGCCGGACCGTGTTCTCCAAGCCCGGCGGTGGCACCCGGCTCGGCGACAGGCTGACCGAGCTGCCGCTGACACTGCGCAGCGACCCGAACGAGCCGGGCCTGGAGTCCTCGCCCTTCGTGCTCACGCACTCCTCCGGCGGCGACTCGTCGGTGTTCGACAACGGGCTGCCGCTGACGGCCACCGAGTGGATGCGGGCGGGCGAGCTGAGCAGTCTGCTGACCAGCCGGCACAGCGCCGGGCTGACCGGGCTGCCGGTGGCGCCGGGCATCGACAACCTGATCCTGGACGGCGGCGAGGACCGCTCCCTGGAGGAGATGGTCGCGAACACCGCGCGCGGACTGCTGCTGACCTGCCTCTGGTACATCCGCGAGGTCGACCCGGCCACGCTGCTGCTGACCGGCCTGACCCGCGACGGCGTCTACCTCGTCGAGAACGGCGAGGTCACCGGAGAGGTCACCAACTTCCGGTTCAACGAGTCGCCGGTGGACCTGCTGGGCCGGGCCACGGAGGCCGGGCGCACGGAAAAGACGCTGCCGAGGGAGTGGAGCGACTGGTTCACTAGGGCTGCGATGCCGGCCCTGAGGGTGCCGGACTTCAATATGAGCTCTGTCAGTCGGGGCGTATAACCTCGTAGCTGGTTGTCACCCGACCGCCGAAGATCATCCAAGGAGATACGAGAACCGTGACGGACATCGTCGACGAGCTGAAGTGGCGCGGGCTGATCGCCCTCTCCACTGACGAGGACGCATTGCGCAAGGCGTTCGCGGACGGCCCCGTCACGTTCTATTGCGGGTTCGACCCGACCGCACCCAGCCTGCACCTCGGCAACCTCGTGCAGATCCTGACGATGCGCCGGATCCAGCAGGCGGGCAACCGTCCGCTGGGCCTGGTGGGCGGTGCGACGGGTCTGATCGGCGACCCCAAGCCGACCGCGGAGCGGACGCTGAACTCGCCGGACGTCGTGGCCCAGTGGGTCGAGCGGCTCCGGGCGCAGATCACCCCGCTGCTCGACTTCGAGGGCCCGAACGCCGCGATCATGGTCAACAACCTGGACTGGACCCAGGGGCTGTCGGCCATCGAGTTCCTGCGGGACGTCGGCAAGTACTTCCGGGTCAACAAGATGATCGCGAAGGAGGCCGTCGCCCGGCGGCTCAACTCCGACGCGGGCATCGGCTACACGGAGTTCAGCTACCAGATCCTCCAGGGCATGGACTTCCTGGAGCTGTTCCGCCGGCACGGCTGCACGCTGCAGACCGGCGGCAGCGACCAGTGGGGCAACCTCACCTCGGGCACCGACCTGATCCACCGGGTCGAGCCCGACGCCGTGGTGCACGCGCTGGCCACGCCGCTGATCACCAAGGCCGACGGCACCAAGTTCGGCAAGACGGAGACCGGCACGGTCTGGCTCGACCCGGAGATGACCACGCCGTACGCCTTCTACCAGTTCTGGCTGAACGCGGATGACCGGGACGTCTCCAAGTTCCTGCGCATCTTCAGCTTCCGCTCCCGCGAGGAGATCGAGGAGCTGGAGAAGCAGACCGAGGAGCGTCCGCAGGCCCGTGCCGCACAGCGCGCACTGGCGGAGGAGCTGACGACGCTGGTGCACGGCGCCGGCCAGACCGCCGCCGTGGTCGCCGCGAGCCGTGCGCTGTTCGGTCAGGGCGAGCTGGCGGACCTGGACGAGAAGACGCTCACGGCGGCTCTCTCCGAGGTGCCGCACATCCAGGTCGCCGAGCTCGGTCCCGTCGTGGACCTGCTCGCCGAGGTCGGCCTCGTGGCCAGCAAGTCAGCCGCGCGGCGGACCGTGAAGGAGGGCGGGGCCTACGTGAACAACGTGAAGGTCGCGGCGGAGGACTCCGTCCCGGTGAAGGAGGACCTGCTGCACGGCAGGTGGCTGGTCCTGCGACGCGGGAAGAAGAACCTCGCAGCTGTTGAGGTCACGGGGGCGTAAGCGCCGTAGGGGCGCGGGAATCTGCGGGCTGCCACTCTCGTCGTGGTCGCTCGCGCAGTTCCCCGCGCCCCTTCAGGTCCGCTGCGGTCAGGCCCGTTGCTTTTTCTTGCCCAGCGTTGCCATATAGAGCATGTCGCCGACACCCACGATGATGATCGCGGCGACGAGCTGGAAGGCGTGGCGGCTCCAGTCGATGCCGGAGGTCTCGTCGACGCCTGCGGCGCGCGCGATCGCGTTGCCCGCGATGGCGCCCAGCATGCCGAAGATGGTCGTCAACCACAGAGGGCTGTGCTGCTTGCCCGGAAGGATCGCCTTCGCGATCAGGCCCAGCACGAATCCCACGATGATCGCCCACAACCAGCCCATGGCTGCCTCCTAGTACGGCTCGACGTGAGCATTACGCCCAGTGTCGGCGCATGCACCCTACGGCGCATGTCGAGTGAGCCGTACGCGCTAGGGCGCAGATCGTTCGCCCGGGCGGGAGGTGCCCCGGTCTCGTAGGCGGCGCAGGCGCGGCGTAACGTAGGACGTGTCCGGGCCCGGTTCCTCTGCCGGGGGCGGAGCGGGTACGGGCCGGGGCGAGTCCGATGCGGGCGGATGGTGGAATGTGATGCGGAAGCAGCATGCGGCAGGTAACGCCCAGGTTTTCCGGATCACCGGGGCCCGTCAGGGGCTTCAGGACGATGTGCGCGCCCGGCAGCGGCGGTATGTGATCTCGATGGGCGTGCGTACGGTGTCGGTGATCCTCGCGGTCTCGCTCTGGAACGTGGAACGGCACGTCGCGATCGTCGCGCTGGTGCTGGGGGCGCTGCTCCCCTATGTCGCGGTGGTGATCGCCAACGCGGGGCGGGAGAACGCGCCGTCCTTGCCGTCGACGTTCGTGACCGCGCCGACGCCGCCGATGATCACGCCGCCGACGGCCCGGAGGGGCTCCGCGGAACCGTTCCCGGAAGACGCCGTGGGCGATTCGGAGGCGGGTCTGCGGGGGGAACCGCGCGAGCGGACATGACCTTGACGGAGGGCCCGAATCCGGAAGTTACCTCCGTACCAAGCTCAAGAAAAGCTCAGATCAATCATGTTGTTCCAGTGCCGGGCGACCGGTTACCCGTGACATACTTCCTACGCGCTCCGCATCCCCCGTCGGAGCGACAGACCGACGCCGGGCAGCTCCCCCCGTGGCTGCTCGGCGTCGCCTTGTTCACGGCACTTTGTGAGACGAAACAGTGAGTGAAGAGACCGCCCCGATCTGCTCCGCGAAGGGCTGCCGCCTGGACGCGGTGTGGGTGCTCGCGTGGAACAACCCGAAGATCCATACGCCGGAGCGCCGCAAGACGTGGCTGGCGTGTGAGGAGCACCGGGAGCACCTGTCCCAGTTCCTCGGTGTGCGGGGATTCTTGAAGGACGTCGTCCTGCTGAAGGAGTGGGAAGCGCAGGGCCAGGTTCCCTAGCCGCCGATCGCGGACATCGGGCGGTCCGGCTGGACGAAGGTCGGGTCGTCCAGGCCCGCGCCCGCCTTCTTGCCCCACATCGCGACCTTCCAGATGCGGGCTATCTCCTCGTCCGGGGCGCCGGAGCGCAGGGCCGCGCGCAGGTCGGTCTCCTCGGTGGCGAAGAGGCAGGTGCGGACCTGGCCGTCGGCGGTGAGGCGGGTGCGGTCGCAGGCTGAGCAGAACGGGCGGGTGACCGAGGCGATGACACCCACGACGTGCGGGCCGCCGTCCACCAGCCAGCGTTCCGCCGGGGCCGAGCCGCGCTTTTCGGAGCCTTCTTCCGTCAGGTCGAAGCGGGTGCGCAGGGAGGTGAGGATGTCGCCTGCGGTGATCATGCCGTCGCGCTTCCAGCCGTGCTGGGCGTCCAGCGGCATCTGTTCGATGAACCGCAGTTCGTAGTCGTGCTCGACCGCCCAGGCCAGCAGGTCGGGGGCCTCGTCGTCGTTCAGGCCCGGCATCAGGACCGAGTTGACCTTGACCGGGGTCAGGCCCGCCTCACGGGCCGCGTACAGGCCCTCGATGACGTCCTTGTGGCGGTCCCTGCGGGTGAGGGTCTTGAAGACGTCCGGGCGCAGGGTGTCCAGGGAGACGTTGACCCGGTCCAGGCCCGCCGCCTTCAGGGCCGCAGCGGTGCGCTTGAGGCCGATGCCGTTGGTCGTCAGCGACATCTGCGGGCGCGGCTCCAGGGCCGCGACCCGCTCCACGATGCCGACCAGGCCCGGGCGCAGCAGCGGCTCGCCGCCGGTGAAGCGGACCTCCTCGATGCCGAGGGAGGTGACCGCTATGTCGATCAGGCGCACGATCTCGTCGTCGGTGAGCAGATCGGGCTTGGCCAGCCACTGCAGACCCTCCTCGGGCATGCAGTACGTACAGCGCAGATTGCACCGGTCGGTCAGCGAGACTCTCAGGTCGGTGGCCTGCCGGCCGTAGGTGTCGATGAGCACGTGGGCCCCCTCCCTCGTCTGCGGAACACTGTCGGAGCACTCGAGAAGCACTCGTTTCCCGTCACCTGCGAGCCTACGTGACCCGACTGACATCGACAGTGCCCGATCCCACGAGGTAAGACGCGGCCGCGTCGTAGAGACCTACGACGCGGCCGGTCACAGAGCGCTGTGCGGCGGACTCAGTGGGCGCCGGTGCCGGTCAGGGACCGGACCTCCAGCTCCGCGTACTTGCCGGCGTCGGGCTCCTCCTTGGAGAGGACGGTGCCGAGCCAGCCCATCGCGAAGCCGAACGGGATGGAGATGATGCCCGGGTTCTTCAGCGGGAAGTAGGCGAAGTCGACGTCCGGGAACATCGCCTTCGGGTCGCCGGAGACGACGGGCGAGAACAGCACCAGGCCGACGGCGACGATCAGACCGCCGTAGATCGACCAGAGGGCGCCCTGGGTGGTGAACTTCTTCCAGAACAGGCTGTAGAGGATCGTCGGCAGGTTCGCGGACGCGGCGACCGCGAAGGCCAGCGCGACCAGACCGGCCACGTTGAGGTCGCGGGCGAGGGCGCCCAGGCCGATGGCTGCGGCACCGATGAAGACGGTCGCCACGCGGGCCGCACGGACTTCTTCCTTGCCGGACGCCTGTCCCTTGCGGATGACGTTGGCGTAGATGTCGTGCGCGAACGAGGACGACGAGGCGAGGGTCAGGCCGGCGACCACGGCAAGGATGGTGGCGAAGGCCACCGCCGAGATCGTGGCCAGCAGGATCGCGCCCCACGCCGAGTCGACGCCGCCCAGGTGCAGGGCGAGCAGCGGGGCCGCCGTGTTGCCGGACGGGTTGGACTCGATGATCTCCTTCTGGTCGATCAGCGCGGCGGCGCCGAAGCCGAGCGCGATCGTCATCAGGTAGAAGCCGCCGATGATGCCGATGGCCCAGTTCACGGACTTACGGGCGGCCTTGGCGTTGGGCACCGTGTAGAAGCGGATCAGGATGTGCGGCAGACCCGCCGTGCCGAGCACCAGGGCGATGCCCAGGGAGATGAAGTCCAGCTTGGAGGTGCCGGTCGCGCCGTACTGGAGGCCGGGCTCCAGGAAGGCGGAGCCCTTGCCGCTCTTCTCGGCGGCCGTGCCTAGCAGGTCGGAGATGTTGAAGTTGAACTTCAGCAGCACCAGGAACGTAATCAGGATCGTGCCGCTGATGAGGAGGACGGCCTTGACCATCTGGACCCAGGTGGTGCCCTTCATGCCGCCGATGGAGACATACACGATCATCAGGATGCCGACGAGGGCGACGATGCCGACCTTGCCCGCGTCGGAGGTGATGCCGAGCAGCAGCGAGACCAGGACACCCGCGCCGGCCATCTGGGCCAGCAGGTAGAAGATCGAGACGACGATCGTGGAGGTGCCGGCCGCGGTGCGGACCGGGCGCTGGCGCATGCGGTACGCCAGTACGTCACCCATGGTGTAGCGGCCGGAGTTCCTGAGCGGCTCGGCGACCAGGAGCAGCGCCACCAGCCAGGCGACCAGGAAGCCGATGGAGTACAGGAAGCCGTCGTAGCCGAAGAGGGCGATGGCGCCGGCGATGCCGAGGAACGACGCGGCCGACATGTAGTCGCCGGAGACCGCGAGACCGTTCTGGAAAGCGCTGAACTGGCGTCCGCCGGCGTAGAAGTCTGCGGCGTCCTTGGTCTGGCGGCCCGCCCAGATGGTGATGACCAGGGTCGCGACGACGAACACCGCGAAGAGGCTGATGATCAGTGGTCGGTGCTCGCTGGCCTCTCCGGCCGCGAGGACACTCTGCTGCGCGATGCTCATGCGTCGCCCTCCATACGGGACTTGATCGCCTCGGCCTTGGGGTCGAGCTTCGCGGCGGCGTGCCGGGAGTACCACCAGGCGATGAGGAACGTGGTGAGGAACTGGGCGATGCCGAGGATGAAGGCGACGTTGATGTTGCCGAACAGCTTGGTGCCCATGAAGTCGCCGGCGAAGTTCGACAGCAGGACGTACAGCAGGTACCAGGCGATGAAGCCGACGGTCAGGGGGAAGGCGAAGGAGCGGTAGGAGTGGCGTAGTTCACCGAACTCCGCGCTCTCCTGCACCGCGGTGAACTCCTCGGTGCTGGGGAGTGTGTGTTGCTCTTTCGAGGGGGGCGGTGCGTCGGTAGCCACGGAGTCTCCTCGCGTTGCGGGTGCTGTTGCCTCGGTGGGCGGGGACGGGTCTGGGTTCGGGGACGGGTTCGGTACGTCGGACATGTGACGGCTCTGTTCCTCACGGTGACCAGGGGGCTCGATCGTGCTCGTGCTCCCTGCCCAACGTCACGGCGGCACGCGAGGAGCGGTTCAACTGCCCGGGCTTCTTTCCGAAGTCACCTCGGGTAGGTCATTGCTGGCCAGCGACTTCGCGGGATAGCTTCGCCACTGCACCACCCGTCATGTACCTGCCCGAGCACCACCTGTGTTCGGGCGGTTCTCGTTTCCGGATGATGTGGAGACCCCATGCCTCATCTGCGTTCCAGACGTCGGCTCGCTCTGGCTGTGCCCGTCGTTCTCTCGCTGACCGCCTCGCTGGGCTTCCTGCCTGCGGCCGCCTCGGCCGCCCCGTACGCGGAGCCGACCACGCAGGCCGCGGACGCGCCCAACCTGTCGTACGTGGTCAACACCAAGGTGGACCACAAGACGATCGCGTCGGTGAAGAAGGCCGTCGTCGCCAAGGGCGGCACGATCGTCATCACGTACGAGAAGATCGGCGTGATCGTCGTCCACTCGGCCAACCCGGACTTCGGCGCACAGATACGCGCGGTGCGCGGCGTGCAGTCGGCGGGTGCGACGCGCACCTCGGCGCTCACTCCCGCGAGCACCACGGACGAGGGCGCGGCCCAGGTCCTGACGAAGGAACAGGCCGAGAAGATCGAGAGCGCCTCCGCGGCCGACGCGGAGAGCGAGCCCCTCGAGGCCGACCAGTGGGACCTGCGGGCGATCGGCGCCGACAAGGCCGCACAGATCAACCCGGGCAGCAAGAAGGTCACCGTCGCCGTCATCGACACCGGCGTCGACGACACCCACCCGGACATCGCGCCGAACTTCTCGGCCTCGCAGTCGGCCAACTGCGACGGCGGCGTCCCGGACACCACCGAGGGCGCCTGGCGGCCGTACACCGTGGACGACTATCACGGCACGCACGTGGCCGGTGAGATCGCCGCCGCCCGCAACGGCATCGGTGTGGCCGGTGTCGCGCCCGGTGTGAAGGTCTCGGCCATCAACGTGACCGACCCGAGCAACGGCCTCTTCTACCCGGAGAGCGTCGTCTGCGCGTTCGTGTTCGCCGCCGACCACGGCGTCGAGGTCACGAACAACAGCTACTACGTGGACCCGTGGCTGTACAACTGCCTCGACGACCCCGACCAGAGGGCCATCGTCGACGCGGTCAACCGGGCATCGCTGTACGCCCAGAAGAAGGGCACGCTCAACCTGGCCTCGGCGGGCAACTCCAACCACGACCTCGACTCGGACGCCCTCGTCGACGAGAGCAGCCCCGACGACTCCACGCCGGTGACGCGCACCGTCGACCCGCACGAGTGCTTCGACGTGCCGACCCAGCTGCCGGGTGTCGTGACGGTCAGCGCCACGGGCGTGCAGAACCTGAAGTCGTACTACTCCTCGTACGGTTACGGCGTCGTCGACATCGCGGCCCCGGGCGGTGACCGGCTTTACCAGATCCCGGACACGCCGTCGAAGAACGGCCGCATCCTGTCGACCCTGCCGAACAATTCGTACGGGTTCCTGCAGGGCACCTCGATGGCCTCCCCGCACGCCGCGGGCGTCGCCGCGCTGCTGAAGTCGACGCACCCGAAGGCGTCCCCGGCGCAGTTGCAGGCGCTGCTCAAGGCGCAGGCGAACAACCCGGGCTGCCCCGCCTCCTACGACCAGGACGGCGACGGCACGCAGGACGCGACCTGCGTGGGGGGCAAGCGGGTGAACGGGTTCTACGGCTACGGCATCGTGAACGCGCTGCGCGCGGTCAAGTAGCCCGAACCGGGCGGCGCGGCCTCGACGGGCCGCGCCGCCCGGACTTCACGCACCGGCTTCAACCCCGGGCCGGTGCGGGGCGGTGATGCCCCGCACCGGTGTCAGGATCCGTCGATCAGTTTCTGCACCTCGGGCGGCAGTTCCTTGTTGGAGTAGACGGCGACGAGTCGCGCGTCCGCGGGCGTGTCGCCGACCGCGATGGCCAACTCGGTCGGGACGCCGTCCACCTCGTAGGCCGTCATCGTGTCCGCCGGCAGGGTCTCGTCCTGGCCGCCGGTGTCGTCGCACGCCGGGTGGGTGGCGGTGCCCAGCTTCCCGCCGGCCTTGAACGTCGCGTCCGCGACGTCCTCGTACGTACGGTCCTGGTACAGGATCCGGTAGGCGCACGACGCCGAACTGTCGCCGTCACTGCTGCTGCTCGTCGTGCACGCCGCGGCCGCTACGGCCACGGCCACCGCCAGCAGCGGCAGAACGGCGGATCGCCCGGACCCTCTCATCGACGCCTCCCATGGGACTGCCTAGTAGATACTGCGCAGCGCGAGGACATCGCCCTTGCCGAGGGTCCTGGCGCTCGTCTTGCACTTGAACGAATCCGTGTACATGGTCAGGTTCTCGTGCCCCGCCCCGACATGACCGAGTCCGAAGATATGTCCGGCCTCGTGCGTACCGACGGACCGGACGTCGAAGAACCGGTTCGCGCAACTGCTGGTCGGCTTGTTCGTGAAGTCCTTGTCGTACGTGTTGAAACGGACGTCGGCCTCACGCAGGTCGTTCTTCACCCCCGGCATCGACCAAGTGTAGGAACAGGTCGTGGCGACGGCGGTGTCCTTGATGTCGCCGGCGTCCCAGACGCTCAGGCCGTCCCGGCCGGTGCACTGGCTGCTCTTGTTGACGCTCGCCTCCCGGCTGGTGGTGGCCAGGTAGTTCTCCTTGGCGCCGACCGTGTCGCTGCAGCCGCAGTTGTTGTAGCTGTCGGTGATGTTGTCGAGGGCGTCCATGAACGCCCATATGGCGTCCGTCTTGGACAACCCGGCGGGCAGACCGCCGTCGCCGATGTACCAGGTGTAGGTGCCGTACTAATTTGCGCAGTTCAAGACAAGTGATCGCGCAGCGACGGACGCATTCCGTCGGCGGGACTTATGCGCCAGACAGCTGGTCACGAGGGTGCGCCGACGTGCGGAGTCATGGCCCGACAGACAGTCGTCACCCACGAGACCGAGGGCCCTGCTGTCCGCGGCCGGTTCCGGCTGGTGTTCCGCTGCCTCCCTTTCCGCCCACAGGTCGCCCGTGCCGACATACTGGGCGGGTTCCGGAACACCCGGACAGGGAGAGGCGGGTCAGCGAGCCGGAAGGGCTTGTTCTCCACTCACGCGCGTGGTGCGGCAAGATCTCCGGCATGCATGTGTATGAGAATCACGCCGCCTGGGCTCCCGAACGGGTGCGGCCCAAGGGGCAGTTGGTGTTGCGTTTCATCCTCACGGTCCTGTACACGCCCGTGCAGTTCCTGATGTGGCTCGTGGCGCTCGTCATTTTCCTGGCGGTCAGTCTGGTCACGGAGATCATCACGGTGTTCAGCACCTCGTTCGAGCAGGGCCTCTTCAAGGCCGGGGACCGCGTCCTGGACCCGTTGGCGAAATGGCCTTCCTGGTGCGTCAGCTGGCCGGAACTGCGGCACGAGGGCGATACCGCGTACTACCGGGCGCGGGTCGAGAAGGCGGTCGGCCGTTGGACCAAGAGGGCCTCGGTCCCGCGCGACCCCAAGAAGCCGCGGCCGCCGGTCGAGTGCGCGATACCGCTGCGCGACTACCGGGGCGTGGGCGGCGCGTACGTCGCCCAGGTAGCCGTCGCGCAGGGGTGGGAGCTGCGGCCGACGGACGTGCGCAAGGAGGTGCGTCTGTGGTGGTCCGCCGCCTCTCATGTTGATTGAGTCAATGTTGATTTGATCAATAATGCATAGTGAAGTCATGACTGAGGTGATGCGCGAAGGCGCTCTTCAGGCGCGGCTTCCGGTACGGGAATTGGCGCGCGCCTGCGTCAGCGCGTGCGCGCTGGCCGCCGCCGAGCTGGGGGCACGGCGGGCCGGGCTCGATGCGGTGCCCGCCGTGACGATGGACGACGGCGCCGTCGCGACGGCGTTCGTGAGTGAGCGGCATCTGTTGATCAATGGTCGGGCACCGGTCAACTTCGCGCCCCTGTCCAGGTTCTGGCGCACGGCCGACGGCTGGGTGCGGACGCACGCCAACTATCCGCACCACCGGGAGCGGCTGATCGGGGTGATGGGCCCGGCGGACTCCCTCGAAGCCGCGTTCGCCGAACGATCCGCCCTGGAGGTCGAGGAGACCCTGAACGCGGCCGGTGGCCTCGCGGTCGCGCTGCGGACTCCCGAGGAGTGGGCCGCACACGAGCAGGGCAGGGCCGTGGCCGCACGGCCCCTCGTGGAGCGCGGGCGGCTCGACTCCGCCCCCGCGCGCGTGCTCACGCCGGTCGACGCCGCTCCCCTGCGGCCCGCCGCCGGGCTGCGGGTCCTGGATCTGACCCGGGTGATCGCGGGCCCGGTCGCCACCCGCACGCTCGCCCTGCTCGGCGCGGACGTACTGCGCCTGGACGCGCCCCGGCTGCCCGAACTCCCCGACCAGCACGCCGACACGGGCTTCGGGAAGCGGTCGGCGACACTGGACCTGGCGGCCGACAGGCGGACCTTCGAGGAGCTGCTCGCGGCGGCGGACGTGGTCGTCACCGGGTACCGCCCGGGCGCGCTGGACCGGTTCGGGCTGTCGCCCCAGGCGCTGGCGGAGCGCCGGCCCGGAATCGTCGTGGCGCAGTTGTCGGCCTGGGGCGCGTACGGGCCCTGGCGTGAGCGGCGCGGGTTCGACAGTCTCGTGCAGGTGGCAACCGGGATCGCGGCAGTGGAGGGGTCGGTGGAGCAGCCGGGGGCACTGCCCGCACAGGCCCTCGACCATGGCACGGGGTACCTGCTGGCGGCGGAGGTGCTGCGGGCGCTGACCGAGCAGTTCGACGAGGGCGGCAGCCGGTTCGTACGGCTGGCACTGGCGCGGACGGCGCAGTGGCTGATGAACGGCATTCCCACCGATTCCCCCGGGGATGCTTCGTACGACGGGCCTGATGCCTGGCTCGCCGAGACGGACAGTGCCCTCGGGCGACTGCGGTACGCCCTGCCGCCGGTCTCCTTCGCGGGCGGGCCGACGGACTGGGCGCGGCCACCGGGGCCCTGGGGAGCGGATCCCGCGCGGTGGGCGTGAGCGGCGGTCGGCCGGAAAACGTACTCCTGGGCGGAATGCCGTACCGCCAGTTGTTTTCCTGGACTTGCCCGGTTCTGCGACAGCTGGTGAAGATCATGAGGTGACCTTGACAAGACCCACGGCCGGGGCCTCCGACGCGACCGGGCCCTCGCCGCGCTCCGGTACCGGCAAGGCCGTCGCTGTTCTCGTGCTGGTGACGCTCGGCGCGCTGATCCCGCTGCTCGGCCCGTCCGCCGCGCTGCACGGCACCGGAGAGGCCGCGGCGCCCGGCGTCGGCGGCATCGCGCTGCTGCGGGCGGTGCTGTTCGCGGCGCTGTGCGTCCCGGTGGGCGAGCTCTTCGTGAGCCGGCTGGCCCGTGCCGTGCCCGGCGCTCCCCCGGCCGCGCCGGGCAGCTGGGCCCCGTACGCGACCGCCGCCGGTTTCGTCGCCGCGCTGGGGCTCGCCTCGGTGGTGGCGACCGGCAACCTCGTGCCGCACAGCCTCGCCGAGATCGACGTCGGCGGCCTGTACGAGTCCCGGGACGGCAAGCTCGCGCTCCTCGAGGTCAACGCGTTCCTCGTGGCGGGCCTGTGCTCGCGTTCGGCCCGCCCCGCCACCCAGGTCTGGCCGCTGGCCGCGGTCGTCGTGGCAGAAGCTCTGCGCGCGCATCCCACGACCGAGCAGAGCCCGTTGGTCGGGTCGGGGCTGACGCTGGTCCATCTGACCTGTGCGGCGCTGTGGGTGGGCGGACTGCTGTACACGCTGCGGACGCTGCGCCGGTGGGGGCCGACGGAAGCGGGCGCGGCTCTGCTGGGCCTCTACGCGCGCGTGGCCGTCGTCCTGCTCGCCGCGATCACCGCGACCGGGGTGTGCAGCACGCTGCGCCGGATGCCGCCGGCCACGATCCTGCACCAGCTGACGGCGACCGCGTACGGGCGGGTGCTGCTCGCCAAGGTGCTGCTGGTGATCGTGGTCGCCGCGCTCGCCCTGTGGGCGCGGTTCCGGCTGCGCCGGGCGCCCGACCCGCTGACCGCCTGCTCGCCCGCGCGGGCGGAGGTCGTCGCGCTGGGCGTGGTGGTCGTGGTGTCGGGGCTGCTGACGGCGATGCCGGTGCCGATCCGCTGGTGAGCCGCCCTGGGGAGGGTCAGTTGGCGATGAGCACCTTGAGGGCCGTCCGCTCGTCCATCGCCTTGTAGCCGGCCGGGACGTCCTCCAGGCCGAGGGTGAGGTCGAAGACGGGCGACGGGTCGATGGTGCCGTCCAGGACGTCGGACAGCAGCTCCGGGATGTACGCGCGGACCGGGGCGACACCGCCGCGCAGCGCGATGTTCCGGTCGAACATGACGCCGAGGTCGATCCCGGTGCCGCTGCCGTGCGGCACGCCCACCCAGCCGACGGTGCCGCCGTCGCGGGTGATGTCGACCGCGGTGCGCATGGACTGCTCGGTACCGACGGCCTCGACGACGGCGTGCGCGCCCTGGCCGCGGGTGAGTTCACGGACGGCCTCGACCGCCGCGTCCCCCCGCTCGGCGACCACGTCGGTGGCGCCGAAACGGCGGGCGATGTCGGTACGGGCCCGGTGGCGGCCGAGCGCGATGATCCGTTCGGCGCCCAGCCTCTTGGCGGCGAGCACCGCGCACAGGCCGACGGCCCCGTCGCCGACGACGGCGACCGTGGCACCCGCGCGGGCTCCGGCGCCGAGGGCGGCGTGGTGGCCGGTGCCCATGACGTCGGACAGGCTCAGCAGGGCGGTCAGCAGCCGGTCGTCGGAGGCCGCGTCCTTGGGCAGCTGGACGAGGGTGCCGTCGGCGAAGGGCACGCGCACGGCCTCGCCCTGGCCGCCGTCGTAGCCGACGGACCCCCAGAAGCCGCCGTGCTCGCAGGAGGTGTTCAGGCCCTCGCGGCAGTAGTCGCAGACGCCGTCGGACCACATGAAGGGCGCGACCACCAGATCGCCGCGGCGGACGGTGCCGACCTCGGAGCCGGTCTCCTCGACGACGCCGAGGAACTCGTGCCCGATCCGCTGTCCCGGCTGCCGGCCGGCCGTGCCGCGGTACGCCCACAGGTCGCTGCCGCAGATGCAGGAGCGCAGGACGCGGACCACGGCGTCGGTGGGCAGCTGCACCACGGGGTCGGGCACGTCCTCCACGCGCATGTCGAAGGGGGCGTGGATGGTGGTGGCGCGCATGGCGAGGATCCTTCTCGTCTGTGGTGGTACGTGCGCTCAGGGGGTGGTCGAGCGCACTTCACCGTACGCCGACTCCCGCGGCCGTCGCTCGCCGAGTGCGCCGGTGACCAGCAGTGACTGCGCGGCGATATAGGTGAGCATGATCCACAGATCCGGCCTGAGCGGCTGGGGCCACTCCGCGACGCCGGTCGCGATGAGGCTGTCGGAGAGCACGAAGAGCGCGCCGCCGAGCCCGGCGAGGAGTCCGAGCCGGGTGGCGGCCGCGTACGCCATGGCGGTGAGCAGCAGGCTGTACCCCGCGACGGGGACGCGCAGGTCGGCGGGGAGGTCGGGCCAGAGCAGGGCGACGCTGGTGACGAGGACGACGGCGTAGGCGGGGGCGAGGAAGGCACTGCGCGCGCGTGCCGTGTCGTACGACCGGAAGAGCGCGAGGTAGCAGAGGTGCCCGGCGGCGAAGCAGCCCATCCCTGCGAGGAAGGCGGGCTCGGCGTCGAAGAGGAGCAGGGTGTCGCCGCCCCAGCCGCACAGCAGGGCGGCGGTCAGGAGCCGGGGTGCGCCTCGGGACGCCGCGTATGCGGCGAGCAGCGGCATCAGGAGGGGCTTGGCGACGGTGTGCCCGACGTCCCGGCCGGCGGCCAGGGAGACGAGGTCGACTACGGCCGCGAGGGCGAAGGCTGCTGCGAGCAGGCGTCTCACGCGGCCACGGTCTCCTCGGCCGGTTCCGCCACCTGCGCCGGCTTCCACCCCGGCCCCCGGAACACCCGTCCCGCGCGCTCGCGCCAACTGTGCGCCGCCTTGATGTCCTTGACGATCGAGACGTACTCATGAGTGGCGACCTTGATCGGGTTGAACGTGTTGATGTTCTTGGTCAACCCGTAGACAGGCCGTTCGGTCTCGGCGACGAACGAGTCGAAGAGCCGGTCCCAGACGATGAGGATGCCGCCGAAGTTGCGGTCCAGATAGCCGCCCTGGGAGGCATGGTGGACCCGGTGGTGGGAGGGCGTGTTGAACACGAACTCGAACCACCGGGGCATCTTGTCGATGCGCTCCGTGTGGATCCAGAACTGGTAGACGAGGTTCGCCGAGGAGCAGAAGGCCAGGGCCGCGGGGTGCACACCTGCGGCGATCAGGGGCACGTAGAACGGCCACACCGTGAGCGTGGTCCACGGCTGGCGCAGTGCGGTGGTGAGGTTGAACTTCTCGCTGGAGTGATGGACCACGTGACAGGCCCACAGGATGCGGATGACGTGGTGGCCGCGGTGCGACCAGTAGTAGAAGAAGTCCTGCGCCAGCAGCATCAGCGGGACGGTCCACCACAGCACGGGGACGCGGAGGGGCGTGAGTTCGTGGATCGCCGTGTAGATCGCGACGATCGGGATCTTCCAGAGGAAGTCGAAGGCGAGGCTTCCCAGCCCCATGCCGACGCTGGTCGCGGCGTCCTTCGTCTCGTATCCGGCGGCATCCTCATCCGGGTGGATCCGGACGCTGATCACCTCGACCACGGTGAGCAGCACGAAGGCGGGTATCGACCACAGCACGACATCGGGCAGGTTCGGCATAAGGGGACCGTAGAACCGCTGGTCGGCCGCGGCTAGACGCTGTTACTGACAAGTATTACAGCGAGTACGCGCTTACTTGTTGGCGATCTCCGCCAAAGCCACCACCGGCGGTTTCAGACTCCGGCCGCCCCCAGCAACGTCCCCGCCGCGTACGTCACCCCCATCGCCAACGCCCCGCCCGCCACGTTCCGCAGCGCCGCGCGGACCGGGTCGGCGGCGCCCAGGCGGGCGCTGCTCCAGCCGGTGAGGACGAGGGCGGCGAGGGAGGAGACGACCGTGACGGTCAGACGCCAGTCGGTGGGCGGCAGGACGATGGCCAGCAGCGGGAGCAGGGCGCCGACGGTGAAGGACAGGAAGCTCGCCCATGCGGCGTGCCAGGGGTTGGTGAGCCGGTCGGGGTCGATGCCGAGCTCCACGCGCGCGTGGGCTCTCAGGGCATCCCGTTCCGTGAGCTGGGCGGCCGCCTCACGGGCCACGTCCCGGGACAGGCCCCGGTCCTGGAGGAGTCCGGTGAGCTCGTCCAGCTCGGCCTCGGGCTGCTCGCGCAGTTCCCGTTTCTCGACGGCGAGGGCGGCCTTCTCCGAGTCCCGTTGGGTGGAGACGGAGACGTACTCCCCGGCCGCCATCGACATCGACCCCGCGAGGAGTCCCGCGAGGCCCGCCGTCAGGAGGGCCGAGCGGTCGTCCGTGGCGCCGGCGACACCGACGACGAGGCCCGCGGTGGACACGATGCCGTCGTTGGCTCCCAGGACGGCCGCCCGCAGCCAGTTCAGCCGCTCGGCGAGCGCGCCGCCGTGGGCCTCGTCATGCGTGGGTTCGGTCACAGACGGGAGGATCGCACCCAGGATGCCCTCCGGTCCGCACCGACGCTCACCAGACCCGTACCGACGCCCCCTTCGCGAACACCGGGCTCGTCGCGTCCGCCGGTGGCTCGGTGAGCGGCTCGGCGATCTCCTCGACCGTCGGGCCCACCTTGGCCGCTATGGGGTCGAGGAGGTCGAGGTCGAAGCCGTACACGCGCGCGGCGTTGCCGCCGACCATCGCGGCGACCTCCGTGCGAGGCACGCCCGCGTACGCGAACCTCAGGCCTTCCCGCGAGTACGGATACGTCCCCTCGTCGTGCGGATAGTCGCTCCCCCACATGATCTTGTCGATGCCGATCCGGTCACGCAGCGGGACCTCGTGCGGACGCATGAAGCTGGCGCCGACGAAGCAGTTGTCGCGCCAGACCTCGGAGGGCGCGCTGCCCATGCGGGCGGCCAGGCCCGCGCCGAACTTGGACTCCGCCGTGGACGCCCTCGTCGCGGCGGCGACCAGGCGCCCGTGGTAGTAGTCCAGCATCTCCAGCACACCCGGGATCCACCCCGACCCCTGTTCGGTGAGCACGAGCCTCAGCTCCGGGTGACGGCGGAAGGCACCGCCGAACACCAGGTGCCACAGCGCCCGGTGCGAGAACCAGGTCGTCTCGACCATGAAGACAGCGCGCGCCGCCGGTTCGTCGCCGAGCGGCGGGGAGGCCGAGCCCGCGTGGTGGTTGACGGGTACGCCGAGTTCCGCGCAGACGGCCCAGATGGGGTCGTACGTCGACGAGTAGAGCTCCGGGAGACCGCTGCCCGGCGGTGTGCCCGGCAGCAGCAGGCCGCCCTTGAGGCCCGCTTCGACGGACCGACGGATCTCCTTCACCGCCTCCTCGACGTCGTTGAGCAGGATCTGGAAGACACCCGCCCGCCGCCCCGGTGCCGCCGCGCAGAAGTCCGCCAGCCAGCGGTTGTGGGCGCGCAGACCGGCCCACCGCCGCTCGAACTCCCCGGCGTCCGGTGCGGGCGCCATGAGCGAGCCGGACGGGAAGAACGGCGGGATGGTGTTGGGGAACACCACCTCCGCGACGATCCCGTCCTCCTCCAGCTCCGCGAGCCGCCGCTCGGAGTTCCAGTTCTTGTCGGCGGTGTCGGCGAGCAGGTCCTCGTAGGGATTGATGTACGTCGCCGCCCACGCGTCGAACTCGTCGTGGTGGCGCCGCTCCAGATAGGGCCTGTAGTCCAGCAGGTCGGCGCCCGCGTGGCAGTCGGCCGAGATCACCGTGTAGCGCTCCTCACCCACGGAGCTCATGGCGTCACCCCCAGGGCCGGGAAGTCATGGTCCGTCAGCCAGTGCCGGCCGACCTCGCGCGAGCGCGCCCAGGACGCCTCCACGGCCGTCTGGTCGGCGGACTGGCCGAGCTCGGCGGGGGTGGGGCCGATACGGCGGGCGAGCGGGGTCAGCTTCGCCACGTCGAAGCCGAAGACCTCCGCCGCAGCCAGCCCCAGCATGCGGCGGCTCTCCGCGACCGGGATGTCGTGGAAGGTGCGTTTGAGCCACGCGCGCGTGTCGGGCCAGGTGCCCTCGGGGTGCGGGAAGTCGCTGCCCCAGAGGATGTTGTCGACGCCGATCTCGTAGCGCTGGGCGAGTTCGCGGCGTTTGGTGTTGGTCGCGCAGATGAAGACCTGCCGGTCGAGGTACTCGTGGGGCGGACGCCTCACCTCCTGGAAGGGCGAGAGCTTCTTGCCGCCGTGTGCGCCGAGGTAGAGGCGGTCCATGAACCACAGCAGGTTCGGCAGCCACCAGCAACCCGACTCGGCGACACCGAACCTCAGCCCCGGGTGGCGTTCGAAGACACCCGACCAGAGCAGGAACCACAGCGGCCGCGCGGGCCACCAGGTGACCTCGGAGACGAAGATCCCGAGGTGGTCGCCGTACTCGTGACGCGGGGCGGCGCCGGAGTGGGTCATCACCGGCATCCCGCATTCGGCGGCCGCCGCCCACACCGGGTCGTAACGGTGGTCGTGGTAGGGCTCCTTGTCGACCCACATGGACGGGATCATCAGCGCGCCGAGTCCGGACTCCTTGGCCCGGTACACCTCGGCGACGACCCGCTCGGTCGGGGCCGTGACCGGCAACAGGGCCACCCCGCAGTGCCGTTCGGGGTGCTCGGAGACGAAGTCGGCCAGCCAGCGGTTGTGCGCCCGCGCGCCCGCCATGCCGAGCTCCGGGTCGTGATCGCCGGAGAGCCCGAGCCCCACCCCGAAGGGCGCGGCGGTCTGGCTGTCGACCGCGTCGGCGTCCGGGAAGACGACCTCGGCGGCCACCCCGTCGCCGTCGAGCTCCTTCAGCCGTCGCGCGGTCTCCCAACCCCCGCGCAGGCCCTCCTCGTTGTCCCGGAACCACTTGTCCGCGAACGCCTCGTTGCGGATGCCGAGCCGGGTCATCTCCTCGCGGCGCCGGTCACGCCCGGCGAGGAAGTCGTCGAACTCCCGGTGGAAACGGGAGTCCAGATAGGGCCGGTACTCCTCGGTGGGCAGTCCGGCGTGGCAGTCGGAGGAGATGATCAGGTACGGGTCGTCCTGGTCGGTCATCGAAGCCCCTCAGTCCAGGATGAAGTTCTCTAGGTACGACGGGTCCGCGCGGTCGAGCATCGACTGCGCCCGGGCCCTGATCTGGGCGTCACTGTGCTCGCTCGCCGGCAGCATCCAGAAGCGGTCCGCGCGGATGCCGTCGACCACCGCCTCGGCGACCTCCTCGACCGGTGTGAACCGCACCTCGCGGCCCGCCTCCTGCATCGCGGACTCCCACTGGTCGAGGCTGCGGTACGGCGTCCTGCGGGGCCGTTCCTTGGCGTAGCGCTCGGGCCGGTTGCGGTGCGACTCCCACAGGCCGGTGCGGAGCATGTGCGGGCCGGGGAAGAGGACGGAGGCGCCCACGCGTGCGTGCTCCGCCTTCAGGTGGGCGTACAGGGACTCGGTCATCGTCACGACGGCCGCCTTGGTGACGGCGTACACGGAGGCGGTGGGCAGCGGGGCGATACCGCCGTCACCGGAGGACGTATTGACCACATGACCGGGTTGACCCGACTTGATCATGTGGGGCACGAACGCCTGGACACCGTGGAAGACACCCCACACGTTGACGGCGAACGCCCACTTCCAGTCGTTCGGCTCGTGCTCCCACATCCTCCCCTCGGCGCCCGAACCGACCCCGGCGTTGTTGCACAGCACATGGACGGCCCCGTACGTCTCATAGGCGAAGTCCGCCAGCTCCAGGACCTGTTCACGCTCACCGACGTCCACCACACGCGCGTGCACGTCCGCACCGTCCGCGCGAAGCCCCGCCACGGCCTTCTCCAGGGCGCCCTCCTCGACGTCCGCGAGAACGACCTTGAGCCCCTCGGCGGCGAACCGCCGGACCATCGCGAGGCCGATGCCGCTCGCCGCGCCGGTGACCACGGCGACCTGCCCTTCCCTCAGATTCACGGCCGCTCCTCTCCCGACACCGCTCGAACCAACGCCGCTTTCGGCCGGGGGTCCGGGGGTCGTCCCCCGGGAAGACACAGCATCAGGCACTCCCCTCGGGAGGCGCGTCGAGGACCTGGGCCGGGTCGTCGTAACGCTGATGGATGTACGGCAGCAGGGCCTGCGCGTCGACCCTTTCGACGACCTTTCCCCGCTGGTCGCTGGTCTTCTCGCCGAGGGTGATCTCGACGAGGCGGCGGACCGGGAGGTCGGCGACCGGGTCGTACATCGACTCGCGCAGGACGACGTCGCCGGTGATCCGCTCCAGCCTGCGGACCTTCTCGTTGCGCAGACAGTGCACGAGCACCGGGTCGGAGTCGAAGCCCGAACCGTCCACGGCGGGCAGGAACTTGAAGTAGAAGTCGGTCTTCTGCACCGGCTCCGGCAGCGGCAGCTCGCCGGCGACCGCACCGCGCACCTCGACGAAGGCGATGCCATGGCGGGCGAGGAACGCACGGACGATCAGACCGTCGCGCTCGACGACCACCTCGCCGAGCTTCTTGGGTTCACCGAAGACCTCGCGGCCGCCGACGAGGGCCCGTTCGTGGGTCATCGGCATGACGAGGGGATACCAGCCCTCGACGCCGTCATGGGCCGCGGCGACCGCGAACGAGCCCGCGCCGAGCGGATATCCGGGCAGGTCGACCTTGCTGATGTTGACCCGGGCCAGTGGCCGGCCCGTGGGTTTCAGGGGTGGTGGCAGGACCGCCGCGACCGCGTCCGGGTCGGTCTCCCAGATCGCCACCACACCCGTGGACCAGATGTCCGGGAGCCTGGAGCTCGCGGTGCGCGCGGCGGCGATCTCCGCCTCGGTCCGTGCGCCGTACCGTACGCGTGCCATGTCGTACCGCCCTTCTTCTGATGGGCCGTCACCTGTAACACAGTTACAGCACCTGCCCCGCGGGGTAAATACGCGTGCACGAGCCGGACTTGGGGGCAGCATGGCGAGAGCGTCGCTCACCCGGGACGAAGTCCTGGACACCGCCGCGAACCTGGTGAAGCAGCACGGCCCCGAGGCGCTGACGATGCGCAAGCTCGCCGCCGAACTGGGCACCGCCGTGACCTCGATCTACTGGCATGTCGGCAACCGGGAGTCCTTGCTGGACGCGCTCGTCCAGCGGACCGTGACCGACCTGGGCGAGTTCCGGCCGGTCGGCCGCACCCCGGCCGAGCGGATCGTCTCGGTGGCCCGCATCCTGCGCCGACGGCTGCGCGCCCATCCGCATCTGATCGCGATGGTCCACGAACGCGGCCTGACCGAGCGGATGTTCCTGCCCGCGCGCCGGGCGCTGGTGCACGAGGTGCACGCGGCCGGACTGCGCGGCGCCCGGGCGGCGGAGGCGGTGCGGGCGGTGCAGTTCCAGGTCGTGGGCTTCGTCCTCGTGGAACGCAACCGGGAGCGCGCGCCCGTGCAGCAGCCCGCGCAGGAGACGACCGCGTACGACGACCCGGCGCTCGCCCGTGCCTTCGCGCGGCCGGTGAACGAGGAGCGGCTGTTCGTCACGTCCGTGCGGGCGTTGACGCGATCACTGCTCGAAAACAAATAGGTGGCGCCGCACAGACGTGCTCTCCTACATTCGTGATCGCGGGGGCGGCTCCGCAAGCGTGCTTCCTTCTCCCTTTCTGACGCTGACAGCGCGCTCACTCTCCGCCTCCCGCCTCACTCTTCTTCTCTTCCTTCCCGCCGGGGGCCTCCGCTTGTCCGTACTGTCGTCCGTGCTGCTCCGCCGCCTTCGTACCGTCTACGTCGACCAGGCCGGGCCACGCCCGGGCGACCCGTCGACGACGCCAGGGCTCGTCGCACTCGAAGCCGAGCTGCTGGACCGGGGATTCGCACCGACGGCGGAACTGCACGCGGCGCTCGCCTGGCTGGGGCCCGCCGGGCTCGGGGACGCGGGCAGGCAGCTGATCCGGCACATCGACGCCGAACTGGGCGCGGACCGCACCCATATGCCGATGTTCCGCAGCTTCCCGGCCTCGGTGCCGGACGACACGTTCCAGCTCTACGTCGACCGGATCTTCACCCTGCTGCTGCAGTGGCCCGCCCAGCCGTGTGTGCTGTGCGGCACGGTCGGCAGCGTGCACGCGGTGTCGCCGTGCGCGCATCTGGTGTGCCGGCAGTGCTGGGACGGCGCGGACTACGCGGGCTGCCCGATCTGTCATCGCCGTATCGACCGGACCGACCCCTTCCTGAAGCCGGAGCACCCGCGCCACGAGCGCGAACTAGCCGTCGGCCCACTGAAATTGCTCGCCCTCGGCGTGGACGCGAAGGCGGACGCGGTCCGGGCCCTGCTGACACTGCTGGCCCGTCGTACCCCGCTGCCGCCGCAGGACCGGGACGACGTGAAGATCCTGCTGTCGCACGCGCCGGCCGACCTCGGCTGGTTCCCTGCGGACATCCCGGTGCGCCAGACCAAGGCGCTGGCCCTCGGCATGCTGCTGCTCGACCGGCACACGCGCGTGAGGGCGACCGAGCTCCTGGCCACACATCTGACGACCGCGACGGACGTGCTGCGGCTGCTGTGCATGTGGTCGGGCGGCGAGGCCGACCTGCTCGACCCGCCCCGTATGCGCTCCCTGCCGCGCGCCCTGCGCCGGCAACTGCTGGGCATACTCGACGGTCTGGCGATGCCGTCGCTGGTCGAGGACGTGCTGCGGCACCCGGGCGCCTGGAAGCGCGCCGCCGAGATCCTGCACCCCTACGAGCAGCACTCCCGTCATCCCAAGGCCGCTCTCGCGTTCGCCGTCCTGCGTGCCACGGACACCTCCGAGGGCGCGCTCGGCGAGGCGCTGCTGCGGACCGCCGCCGCACACCCCGACGCGGTCCGGGTCGACGGCGTCCGCGTCAAGCCGGCCACCTGGGCGGCACGCGTCGAACAGGCGCTGCACGAGAAGGACATGACGGCCGCCCTGGAGCTGCTCGCCCAGCGGCCGGGCGAACTGCTGCGCAGGCTCGACCATCTGCTGCGGCTGCGCGAACTCGACGTACTGCCGGAGGGGTTCGGGGACGTCCTGCGCCGCGTGCTGCCCAAGGCGGGGCCGGGTCCGCTGCTGGCCGCGCTCGGCCGGATGCGGATCCGTCATCTGCCGGGCGGGCGGCGGGTGTTCTTCCCGCGCGGGCAGGTCACCCACTCCTTCACGATCGACGACACGCGCGTGCCGCTGTCGTCGGAGGTGACGGACGAGGTGTGCGCGCTGCTGGAGGCCGAGGCACTGCGCCGCCTGGCCGACGGGCCTCGGCTCGACCTGGCCGTGCTGGACTCGGCGCTCACCGGTCTCGCGGTGCCGGCCGCCGAGAGCGCCGCCGCGAAGGCGCTCGTGACGGTGCCGCGCGGCAGCACCCAGCCGCTGCCCGAGGGCGAGGTCCTGCGGCTCTTCCTGCACTGGATGGAGCCCGCCGGCACCCGGGTGGACCTGGACCTGTCGGTGGCGCTGTACGACGAGGACTGGAAGTTCGCGGGTCTGTGCGACTACACCAACCTCGTGTACGAGGGCCGTGCGGCGGTCCACTCCGGTGATCTGGTCTCGGGGCCCGCGCCGGACGGGGCGACCGAGTACGTCGACCTGGACCTCGGCGCGCTCGCCGACCGTGGGGTGCGGTTCGCGCTGCCCGTCGTCTTCAGCTTCAACGACGTCCCGTTCGAGGCGCTCCTGGACGCCTTCGCCGGCTTCATGGCGCTGCCGTCCGCCGCCCTGGAGGACCGTGACGCGTCCTACGACCCGCGCACGGTCCGTCAGCGGTACGACCTGGTGGGCGACTCGCGCATCCACGTTCCGATGCTGGTCGACCTGGACCGCCGCACGTTCCTGTGGACCGACCTGCATCTGCCGGCCGCCGAGGGCTTTCACAGCCTGTATGTGCACGGGGCCGACCTGGGGCGGGTCGCCGAGGACCTGCATCAGTACTTCTCCTGCGGCCGTACGACCCTGTGGGACCTGGCCGTGTGGCGGGCGACCGCGCGGGGCGACGAGGTCGCGGTGGTACGGCGCACGCCGCATCCGCGCGCGGTGGACGAGCTCTGGCACTACCGGCGGCACATCGGGGAACCGGACACGGAGTTCGCGGCACGCGTGCGTGCCCTGGAGCCGCCGGAGAGACGGCAGCCGTCCGAGGACGCCGACGCCCTCGCGGGTGAAGCGGCCGCGAAGAAGCATGTGTTCCTCGCACTGGTCCACGGCGCAGTGGCCCCCGAGGGCGCGGCCGGATCGGTGTACCGGCTGCTGCCGGGGCCCGTCGACGGCTGCGGTCTGGCGGCGCTGACGGCGGGGGACCTGGTGGCGGCGCTGGGATGAGGGGGCGGGCCCGGTGAACAACTGCCGGTCTTCAGCGCGAGGTTGGTTGCCTCTACGCGCGCGTGCGTACGGTTCCTCACGCCTTTGTACGAACTCCCGGCACCGCCCGCCGCCGTACACGGGCGCCTCTCGGCCGGGTGCGCGCGGCGCTGTCAGTGGGGGCCCGTATCCTCAGGGACCATGCTCGAAGACCAGTCGACCGCAGCGTCCTCCCCCACAACGTGGCCGGCCGCGTATCCGCAGGGGTACGCGGTCGTCGACGTGGAGACCACCGGCCTCGCCCGGGACGACCGGATAATCTCCGCGGCCGTCTACCGGCTGGACGCGCGCGGCGAGGTCGAGGACCACTGGTACACGCTGGTCAACCCGGAGCGCGACCCCGGCCCGGTGTGGATCCACGGTCTGACGAGCGATGTGCTCGAGGGCGCGCCCCTCTTCCCGGACATCGTCGAGGAGTTCTCGACCCGGCTGGACGGCCGGGTGCTCGTCGCGCACAACGCGGTCTTCGACTGGCAGATGATTGCGCGGGAGTACGCGCGTGCGGAGCGCGAGGCGCCGGTGCGACAGCGGCTGTGCACCATCGCGCTCTCCAAGGAGCTCGCCCTGCCGCTGCCCAACCACAAGCTGGAGTCGCTGGCCGCCCACTTCGGCGTCGTACAGCAGCGCGCCCACCACGCGCTCGACGACGCGCGCGTGCTCGCGGAGGCGTTCCGGCCGAGCCTGCGGGCGGCGGCCGAGGGTGGCGTACGGCTGCCGCTGCACGAGTGCCGGCCACTGACCGAGTGGACGGACCGGGCCGTGCCCCGGCAGCAGCAGTCGAGCTACGGCAGCTATCGGCCGACCAGTTGGCGCCCCGCCCGCAAAAGGCCCGCATGCCCCTATCCCAACCCGGGGCGTTACGAAGAGGGCAAACCGCTCAAGCAGGGCATGCGCATCGCCTTCTCCGGCGACACCTCCACCGAGCGCGACCTCCTGGAGGACCGCGCGATCGAGGCCGGGCTGCACGTCGCCACCAGCATCTCCCGGCTGACCAGCCTGCTCGTCACCAACGACCCGGACTCGGGCACGTCGAAGGTGGTCAAGGCCCGGCAGTTCGGCACGCCGGTCGTCGACGAGGCGGCCTTCGGACAACTTCTCGGCAACGTGGCACCGGCATCGCGGGGATGACCGTACGGACGGGTGATTGCGCCGCGACTCGCCCGCCGCCGCCTCGCCCGCGCCGGACCGACGGCCCACCCTGTGGCGCATGGCGACTTGCGAAGTATGCGGAAACAACTACGGCATGACCTTCGAGGTGCACGCGCAGGGAGCGGTGCACGTCTTCGACTGCTTCTCCTGTGCGATCCACCGCATGGCCCCGATCTGCGAGCACTGCCGTGTGCAGATCATCGGCCAGGGCGTCGAGGTCGAGGGCCACTGGTTCTGCGGCGCCCACTGCGCCCGCGCGGAGGGAAAGGTGGGCATCGTCGACCGCGTCTGACCACACCCCTGTGCGAACACCCCATGGCCCGAGTTGTACGGTCATGGGGTGTACCGCTTCCTGTTGTCCCGGCAGTGGGTGATCCTCACGCTGGTCGCCCTCGTTCTCATCCCCACGATGATCCGGCTGGGCATCTGGCAGATGCATCGCTACGAGGAGCGCAGCGCCCGTAACCAGCTGGTCTCCGACGCACTGTCCGCCGACCCGGTGCCGGTGGAGCGGATGACGGCCGCCGGGCACACGGTCACCAGCAAGGAGCGGTACCGGTCGGTGACCGCGACGGGTCGCTTCGACACCGATGACGAGCTCGTCGTCCGCCGCCGTACCAACTCCGACGACGAGGTCGGCTACCACGTCCTGACCCCGTTCGTCCTGAACGACGGCAAGGTGCTGCTGGTCAACCGCGGCTGGGTCCCCACCGGCGCCACCCAGACCGCCTTCCCGAAGGTCCCGGTGCCCCCCGCGGGCGAGGTCACCGTCACCGGGCGGCTGATGCCCGACGAGACGACCGAGGCGAGCGGCATCAAGAACCTCAAGGGTCTGCCGGACCGCCAGATCATGCTGATCAACAGCGAGCACGAGGCCCAGCGCCTCGGCAAGCAGGTCCTCGGCGGCTACATCGCCCTGACCACGCCCGAACCCAAGGGCGACACCCCGGAGCTGCTCGGCAGGCCGGGCAAGGAGAACGCTCCGCTGAACTACGCCTACGCCTTCCAGTGGTGGCTGTTCGCCGCGGGCGTCCCGATCGGCTGGGTCGTCCTGGTCCGGCGCGAGCTGCGGGACCGCAGGGAGGCGGCGGAGAAGGAAGCGGCGACGGAGGCCGAGCCGGCGGCGGTCTGAGACGGTCGACGCCTGTCCCCCTTCTCCTCACACCCCCTCTTCACCTCACACCCCCTGCCGGTCGCGCCAGTAGAGAAACGTGCGCTCCGGCGCCGGCAGCAGCTCCCACGGATGCGTCGTCATATGGCGGCCGATACGCCGGAAGACGGGTGCGGCCTCGTTCGGACGGTGGGTGCGGACCAGGGCGAAGGCGAGGAGGTTGAGGTCGGCGACGGCCTCGGCATGCGGCGTGGCGGCGGTGCGGAACCAGCCGGCCAGAGCCGTCTCGATCTCCTCGCCGGCCCGGGCTTCGTTCCAGTGGGCGTCGGCCCCGAGCCCCGTCCGCCCCCACAGTTGCCGGTGCGCGACCAGTTCGACGCGGGCCGCCACGGGAAGCAGGGCCAGGGGTGATCCGTGCGGTGCGCGGGAGGCCGCGTGCCGGGCGAAGTCCGTCATGGCGGTGACCGTGCCGGGTCCGCGCGGGGACAGATGGCGCAACAGCCGGTGGTAGGCACCCCGGTGCCAGGGGGCGCGGTTGACGGCCTCGGTCCACACGGGCACGGCGTCCCGGACCGGGACGGCGAGCGCGTACATCACGTCGAGCAGGGCCAGCCACGGGGTCGGGTCCTCGGGGCAGGCGTCGGCGGCACGCAGGCACGCCTGTTCCGCCTCCCGGGCGGCGGCCCACCCCTCGGAAGCGGCCCGCGCGGACCGTACGCAGGCCCGCAGCACCAGGGCGTCCCCGTCACCGGGCCGCTCGGCGGTCCAGCGCTCGCAGACCGCGGGCGGCAGATCCCCCGCCAGTACGGACATCCGGTGCCACCGGCGGTCCCAGTCGCGGCCCGTGTCGCGCAGCAGTTCGGCGACCGGCTGCCACACGGGGCGGGTGCGGCCGGCGCCCAGGCCGTGCAGCTGAGGAGTGGGGCGCAGCTCCGTCAGGGTCGTGTGCAGCGCGTCGTCGTCGAGTGCGGGGCGGACCAGCAGGGCGGGGCGGCGTCTGAACATCTCGGTCCCGGTGGTGAGTCGTCGGGGACCGCGGGGCGGTGTCGTCCGCCCCGCGGTCCCCTGGCGGTGGAGGTCAGCAGCAGCGGCCCTGCGGGTGGGCCTCCTGGTGCCGGGTGCGCAGCACCTGGTAGTCGCGCCGGGTCGGTACGGGCGCGAGCGGGTGGTGGCGGAGGTGGCGTTCGCAGTAGCGGTCGTACTCCGTCTCCCCGGTCAGCTCCCTCAGGTACCAGCGGACGGCCCGCGCCCATTGCCGGACGCTCACGACCGCACTCCGGCCAGCGGCGCCTCACCGGTCTGCTCGGGCACCTCGATGCGGGACTCGACGTACGGCGACTCGGTCGTCGCCAGGGTGCCCGGTGTGCGGACGGCCCATACGCACACCACCGCCGCGTTGACGATCACGACCGCGACGAGCAGCAGGAACAGGGCGATCAGTACGCCGTCGACGGTGGAGTTGGTGACCACGGTCCGCATGTCGTCGAGGGACTTGGCGGGTGGCAGCACCTGCCCGGCGTCGATGCCGTCGGCGTACTTGGCGCGCTGGGCGAAGAAGCCGACGCGCGGGTCGTCGGAGAAGATCTTCTGCCAGCCGGCGGTGAAGGTGATCGCGACCACCCAGGCCAGCGGGACGCCGGTGACCCAGGCCCAGCGCAGCCGACCGGACTTCACCAGGACCGTGGTGCACACCGTCAGGGCCACCGCCGCCAGCAACTGGTTCGCGATGCCGAAGAGCGGGAAGAGCTGGTTGATCCCGCCGAGCGGGTCGGTGGCGCCGCTGTGGAGGAAGTAGCCCCAGGCCGCCACGACGAGCCCGCTGCACAGCCAGATACCGGGCTTCCAGTTGACCCGGCCGACCGGCTTCCAGACGTTGCCGAGCATGTCCTGGAGCATGAAGCGCCCGACCCGGGTGCCCGCGTCGACGGTCGTCAGGATGAACAGCGCCTCGAACATGATCGCGAAGTGGTACCAGAAGGCCTTCATGGCCGTACCGCCGAAGACGCCGGAGAAGATCTCCGACATGCCGACCGCGAGGGTCGGGGCGCCTCCGGAGCGGGCGATCAGCGTCTGCTCCTCCACCGCTTTCGCGGCCTGCGTGAGCTGGTCGGGCGTGATGGTGAAGCCCAGGCCCGCGACCGCGTGGGACGCCGACTCGGCCGTCGTGCCGAGCAGCCCCGCGGGGGCGTTCATCGCGTAGTACAGCCCCGGCTCCAGGGTCGCCGCGGCGATCAGCGCCATGATCGCGACGAACGACTCCATCAGCATGGCGCCGTAGCCGATCATCCGGATCTGCGACTCCTTCTGGATCAGCTTCGGAGTCGTCCCGGAGGAGACCAGGGCGTGGAAGCCGGACAGGGCGCCGCAGGCGATGGTGATGAAGAGGAAGGGGAACAGCGAACCGGCGAAGACCGGGCCCGCGCCCGAGGAGGCGAAGTCGGTCACCGCGTCCGCGCGGAGCACCGGGGCGGCGATCACGACCCCCACCGCGAGCAGTGCGATCGTGCCGATCTTCATGAAGGTGGAGAGGTAGTCGCGGGGGGCGAGCAGCATCCAGACCGGGAGGACGGAGGCGACGAAGCCGTAGGCGATGAGACAGAAGACGAGGGTCGTCGGGCTCAGGGTGAAGGCCGAGGCCAGCGAGGACTCCTGGACCCAGCTGCCGCCGACGATCGCGAGGAGCAGCAGGACGACACCGATGAGGCTGGTCTCCACGACCCGGCCCGGGCGGATGCGGTGCAGCCAGAAGCCCATGAACAGGGCGATCGGGATGGTCATCGCGACGGAGAAGGTGCCCCACGGGGAGTGGGCGAGGGCGTTGACCACGACCAGGGCGAGCACACCCAGCAGGATGATCATGATGGCGAAGACCGCGATCAGCGCCGCCGCGCCGCCCGCCCGGCCGATCTCGTCACGGGCCATCTGCCCGAGCGACTTGCCGTCCCGGCGCATGGACAGGAAAAGCACGATCATGTCCTGCACCGCACCCGCGAAGATCACTCCGGCGACGATCCACAGGGTGCCGGGCAGATAGCCCATCTGGGCCGCGAGGACCGGGCCCACGAGCGGTCCGGCGCCCGCGATCGCCGCGAAGTGGTGGCCGAGGAGCACCCGGCGGTCGGTGGGGTGGAAGTCGACGCCGTCCTCCAGGCGCTCGGCCGGGGTGGCCCGGCGGTCGTCCGGTTTCAGGACGCGCCGCACGATGAAGCGGGAGTAGAAGCGGTAGGCGATCGCGTACGAGCCGAGCGCGGCGACGACCAGCCAGACCGCGGAGATCTTCTCCCCGCGGGCCAGCGCGAGGACGCCCCAGGCGACCGCGCCGAGCAGCGCGACGACGGCCCACACGAGGATCGACCGAGGTGACATACGTGATTTTTCAGGCGCCTCAAGGGCAGACTGAAGGGCGTTTTCGGGCATGGCGGCTCCTCACCGGAAACGGTGGAACGAGACAGGAAGAGAAAAGGAAGAAGACTCAGCGGTGATGTCGGTCCGTCAGCGCGTACGCCGCGAGCAGACACAGACCGCACCCCGGCACCCAGGCGAGCTGGTACCAGTAGAAGAACGGCGTCCCCGCAAGCCGCGGCTCCGCGCCGGCGTACAGCGGAACCCACAGCAGTCCCGCGGCGGGTGCGAGAAGCAGTACGGCGATCGCGACGCGCCGTAGCCGGTGATGACCGGTCCGTGCCATGACCTGCGCTCCTCTCCCCTTCACTGTGGGTCTGTGCAAGAGTTGCCCACCTGTCGCAGACGGTTGACAGCGAATGTCCAGAAGATTTCCCGCCGGTTCCCTGTCATCCGAACCGGCCGCACGCGCAACTCTTGCGCGAGGGTCAAGCCACACCTGCGGGCACACCAAGGACGGTGACCATGGCCGACAGCGCCATGACCGCGACGTTCCTCGCCGTGATCGGCGGAGCGTCGCTGCTCGCCGTGACCGCGCGCCGGCTGCACCCCAGCGACCGGCTGCCGTCCCTGGAGGGCTGGGCGCTCGCCGACCGCAGCCTCGGCCCGGTGTGGACCTGGCTGCTGCTGGGCGGCACGATCTTCACCGCGTACACCTTCACGGCCGTCCCCGGACTGGCGTACGGCAACGGCGCGGCCGCCTTCTTCGCGGTGCCGTACACGGTGATCGTCTGCCCGATCGCCTTCGTACTGCTCAGCCGTCTCGGGGAGGTGGCCCGGCGGCACGGCTACATCACCGCCGCCGACTTCGTGCGCGGCCGCTACGGTTCGGCGCCGCTGGCCCTGGTGGTCGCGCTGACCGGGATCCTCGCGACGATGCCGTATCTGGCGCTCCAGCTGCTCGGGATACGGGCGGTGCTGACCGCGGGGGGCGTCTATCCGCGGGGCGCGGCCGGTGATCTGGTGATGGTGGCGCTGTTCGCGGGTCTCGCGGTGGCCACCTACCGGCACGGACTGCGGGCGCCCACCGTGATCTCCGCGCTCAAGGCCGTCGCCGTCTTCGTCTCGCTCACCGCCGTCACCTGGCTGGTCCTGGAACGGCTCGGCGGACCGGGCGCGGTCTTCGACGGAGCCGCCGAACGCCTCGGCGGCCCGGCGCTGCTCCTCTCCCCCGAGCAGCAGCCCTCCTACGCCACCCTCGCCCTCGGCTCCGCCCTCGCCCTGCTGATGTACCCGCACGTCCTGACCGCCGCCTTCGCCGCCGACAGCCCGCGCACCCTGCGCAAGGTCGCCGTGGCCCTGCCCGCCTGGACCGGACTGCTCGCCCTCTTCGGGTTCCTCGGCATCGCGGCGCTCGCGGCCGGCGTACGGGCACCGGAGGGCGGCGCCGAGACCGCCGTACCGATGCTGGTGGACCGGCTGATGCCGGGGCCGCTGGCCGGACTGGTGTTCGGGGCGATCACCGTGGGGGCGCTGGTCCCGGCCGCGGTGATGTCGATCGCGGCGGCCACCAGCTTCGTGCGCAACGTCTACGTCGAGTACGTGCACCCCACCGCCACACCCAAGCGCCAGGTGCGCATCGCCAAAGCGGTGTCGCTGACGGCGAAGGTCGGCGCGGTCGCGTTCGTGTTCGGACTGCGCGACCAGGACGCCGTCAATCTCCAACTCCTCGGCGGGGTCTGGATCCTGCAGATCTTCCCGGCCGTCGCCGTGGGCCTGTTCACCGGCCGGCTGCATCCACGGGCGCTGCTCGCCAGCTGGGGCGCGGGAATGCTGTCCGGCACCTACCTGGTCGTCCGCGAGGGGTTCTCGTCGGTCGGCACCGGCCCCTTCCAGATCTACGCCGGCCTCACCGCCCTCCTGCTCAACCTGACCGTCGCCATGATCGGCACCGCGGTCCTCGAACGACTCGGCGTCCCGCGCGGCGCCGACCTGACCGATCTGCCGTCGCGCCTGTCCGTCGGGCGGCGCCCGGAGACGGGAGCGAACAACCCGTGAGACAGCACCTGAGACACACCCCCTCCGTACCGGTACCGCTCACCCCCGCGGCGACCGATCCGGCCGAACTGGAACGCGAGGCCGGGGTGGCCCGGCTCTTCGAGCAGCACTACGCCTCAATGCTGCGGCTCGCCGTGCTGCTCGGCGCCGACGACCCGGAGAACGTGGTCGCCGAGGCCTACTACCAGATCTACCGCAAGTGGCGGCGGCTGCGGGACACCGAGGCGGCGGAGGCCTATCTGCGCTCCACCGTCTGCAATCTGACCCGGATGCGGATACGCCACCTCCAGGTCGCCCGCAGGCATGTGGAGAACCCCCCTGCCCCACTGGACGAGCTCGTCGCCTCCGCCGAGAGCACCGCACTCCTCCACGACGACCAGCGCGTCCTCATCGACGCCCTCCAGCAGCTGCCGCCCCGGCAGCGCGAGGCGCTGGTGCTGCGACACTGGCTCGGTCTGAAGGAGAGCGAGATCGCCTCCGCGATGGGGATCTCCTGCGGCTCCGTCAAGACGCACACGGCACGCGGCCTCGCCGCCCTGACCCAGACGATGGAGGCCCGGCGATGAAGGACACGACCCCGGACCGCACCGAGCGGGAACTCCAGGAGGCGCTGGCCGCGTTGGCGGGCGGTGTGCACGCGGCCCCCGACGCCTATCGCACGGCACGCGGCGAGTGGCTGCGCCGCGAACGCCGCCGCCGGCTCGTCCTGGCCGTGCTCATCGCGGTCGTCTTCGCGCTGACGACGCTGATCGGTCTGTGGGTGCTGAACCAGGCGCCCGCGGACCCGGGGGTCATCTTCTCCGGTACGCGGGTGTCACTCCCCCGGCCCTCCCCCTGATTGTCGCCCGGGTTCACCGGGAACCCGCATTCCCGTGCCCCGTATCGAGGATTACGCCCTGATCGGCGACGAACAGACAGCGGCCCTGGTCGGCAAGGACGGCAGCGTCGACTGGTTGTGCCTGCCCCGCTTCGACTCCGCCGCCTGCTTCGCCAGACTTCTCGGCGACGAGGAGAACGGCCATTGGCGCATCGCACCCGAGGCCGTCGACGGTGACTGCACCCGCCGCGCCTACCGCCCCGGCACCCTCGTCCTGGACACCGAATGGGAGACGGACGAGGGGGCGGTACGCGTCACCGACCTGATGCCACAGCGCGACCGCGCCCCTGACCTGGTACGCGTCGTCGAGGGCCTGAGCGGCGAGGTGACCGTCCACAGCACGCTCCGGCTCCGCTTCGACTACGGCTCGATCGTGCCGTGGATGCGCAGGTCCGACGGCCATCGGGTGGCCGTCGCCGGACCGGACTCGGCGTGGCTGCGCAGCGAACCCCAGGTACGCACCTGGGGCGAGGACTACGGCACGCACTCCGAGTTCACCGTCAAGGAGGGCGAGTCGGTCGCGTTCGTGCTCACCTGGCACCCCTCGCACGAGCGGCGCCCACCGCAGATCGACCCCTACGAGTCGCTGCGCGCCAGCGTCGCGGACTGGCAGGCCTGGTCGGCCCGCTGCCGCTACGACGGTCCGCACAAGGACGCCGTACTGCGCTCCCTGATCACCCTCAAGGCCCTCACCTACGTCCCGACCGGCGGCATCGTGGCCGCCCCGACCACCTCGCTGCCCGAGCAGATGGGCGGCGTACGCAACTGGGACTACCGCTACTGCTGGTTGCGCGACTCCACCCTCACCCTCGGCGCGCTGCTGGCCGCCGGCTACCACGAGGAGGCCGGGGCCTGGCGCGACTGGCTGGTGCGCGCGGTCGCGGGCGATCCGGCGGACCTGCAGATCATGTACGGCCTCGCGGGCGAGCGCCGGCTGCCCGAGTTCGAGCTGCCGTGGCTTGCCGGGTTCGCCGGCTCCAAGCCCGTACGCATCGGCAACGAGGCCGTGCGGCAGTTGCAGCTCGACGTGTACGGCGAGGTGATGGACTCCCTCTCGCTGGCCCGCAGTTCGGGCCTGCCCGTCAAGCCGCACATGTGGTCCCTGCAGTCTGCCCTGATGGAGTTCCTCTGCTCGGCGTGGCAGCAGCCCGACGAGGGGCTGTGGGAAGTGCGCGGCGGCCGCCGGCAGTTCGTGCACTCCAAGGTGATGGTGTGGGTGGCCGCCGACCGTGCCGTGCGCACGATGGAGGCGTACCCGGAGTTGAGCGGTGATCTGGAGGGCTGGCGCGCGATGCGCGACGACGTACACCGCGAGGTGTGCGAGAAGGGCTTCGACGCCGAGCGCAACACCTTCACCCAGTCCTACGGCTCCCGCGAACTCGACGCCTCACTCCTGCTGATCCCTCGCGTGGGCTTTCTGCCGCCGGACGACCCGCGCGTCATCGGCACCATCGACGCGATCCGCGAGGAGCTCGGCCACCATGGCTTCCTGCGCCGCTACAGCACCGACGGCACGACGGTCGACGGGCTGCCGGGCGACGAGGGAACCTTCCTGGTCTGCTCGTTCTGGCTCGCGGACGCGCTGCACATGACCGGCCGTAGGAAGGAAGCCCGAGAGTTGTTCGAACGGCTTGTCGCTCTGACGAACGACGTGGGGCTGCTGTCCGAGGAGTACGACCCGGTGCACGACCGCCACCTCGGCAACTTCCCGCAGGCGTTCAGCCACATCGGTCTGGTGAACACCGCCCTCGCCCTGTTCGGGGGCGAGGAGGCAGGATAGGAGCCATGGATCTTGGACTGAAGGACCGCGTGTACGTCGTCACCGGAGCCACGCGTGGCCTCGGCAACGCGTCCGCGCGTGAGCTGGTCGCCGACGGCGCGAAGGTCGTTCTCACCGGGCGCGACGAGAAGCGGACCGCCGACGCGGCGGCCGAGCTGGGGTCCGACGCGGTCGGGATCGCCGTCGACAACGCCGAACCGCAGGCGCCCGCACGGCTGATCGCGGCCGCGCGGGAGAGCTTCGGCGGCTTCGACGGCATCCTCATCAGCGTCGGCGGCCCGGCGCCCGGCTTCCTCGCGGACAACACGGACGAACAGTGGGCCACGGCCTTCGAGTCGGTGTTCCTGGGCGCGGTGCGGCTCGCCCGTGCGGCGGCGGCCGAGTTGGAGGCGGGCGGTGTCATCGGGTTCGTGCTGTCGGGCTCGGTGCACGAACCGATTCCGGGGCTGACCATCTCGAACGGGCTGCGGCCGGGGCTCGCCGGGTTCGCGAAGTCCCTCGCGGACGAGTTGGGGCCGCGCGGGATTCGGGTCGTGGGGCTGCTCCCGTCCCGTATCGACACGGATCGCGTGCGCGAGCTGGACGGGCTGTCCGCGGACCCGGAGGCCACGCGTGCGGCCAACGAGTCGAGGATTCCGTTGCGGCGGTACGGGACGCCGGAGGAGTTCGGGCGCACGGCGGCGTTCCTGTTGTCGCCGGCCGCCTCTTACCTGACCGGGATCATGGTGCCTGTCGACGGTGGGATGCGGCACGGATTCTGAGTTCGCCCGCGGGCCGGTGGGGGCTGGTCGCACAGTCCCCACGCGCGCCCCTCGGGTGTCTCAACTGACCCTCTCTGCCCGGTGCTTGACCGCCTTCATGCGGACCTCTGCCGGCAGTGACGCCAGGCCCGCCGAGTTGCGAGCGTGTGCCAGGGCCTCCGTCGTCAGGTGGCTCAGCGCCGTCCCGGGGTCCACATGCGGTTCCAGCAGGAGCCGTACGCGCGTCTCCGGGGCGTTGCGCCTGCCCGTCAGCTGGACGTGGGCGTGGGACACGCCGTCCAGTTCGGTCGCCTCGTTGGCCAGTACGCCTTCCAGGGCCCGGCCCCGCAGCAGCGCGCCCTCGCCGTCGCCGGTGTCCACCAGGACCTCGGTCAGACGGTGCCGGCGCAGGTTCGCGGTCAGCCACCACAGGGCGAGCAGGACGAGGACGGCCAGTACGGCGAGCACGGTCGGCCACCACCAGCCGTGGTGCTCCCAGCGGGTGCGTTCGGTGTCGTCGAGCAGTACGTCGTGAGGGCCGTCGTGGATCCACCAGGACGGCGGGTTCAGACCCAGCCCCACGGCCAGCACCGAACCGCCGGCCACCAGCAGCACGAGTCCGGCCGCACCGAGCACGACACGGTTGACGATCCGCAGCATCGGACTCACCCCTTCTTTCCCGGCCGCCGTACCTGCACCGACAGCGCGGGCGGCCTGGCCAGGCCCAGCCCGCTGATCGCCTCGGCCAGCGTGGCGTCCAGGTCGGCGCGTACGTCGTCCAGTTCACGGAAGTGCGAGAGAGCGCCGACGTCGGCCTTGGTGCGGGTCAGGCGTACGCGTACCGACTGGACACCGGCGACCTCCACGGCCCGGTCGCGCAGGACCAGGGCGGCGGCCTCGCGGTGGAGTCCGGCGCGTACGTCGGTCCGGGTGCGCCGCATCGGCAGGACGCCGCGCAGACCGGGGGTGACGGCGAGGACGATCAGCCAGACGCCGAGGGCCGCGGCGATGCCGGCGCCGACGAGGACCCAGATGTCGTCCAGGGGGCGTTCGGCGAGTTGCGCGGCCAGCTCGCGGCGCCAGCGCATGGCGGGCTGCTCGGCGCGGACCGCTGTGATGTCGTAGAGGAAGAACCCGGCGATCACCACGAGCAGCAGCGCGACGATGCCCGCGGGGACGCGCCGTGCCGACCAGAAGCGGCTCTCCGCCGCGCCCTCGGCCTCGCCCTCCAGTACGGGTGGGGGTTCGTACTCCCCGGTGTCCGTGCCGGTGTCGGGCGCCTTCTCCAGCACCGGCAGTCGTTGTGTGGTGCCTTCCGTGCCCTGTGAGCCCTGGGGCTCGCTCATCGCGTCCTCCCCTGTGCCGGACCGTGCGGCGGAGTCAGGTGCAGTCGTTCCACATGGACGACGACCTCCGACACCTCCATTCCCACCAACGCGACTACCCGCTCCCCGACATGACGACGCACCCGCGCGCAGCGGGCGCCGATGTCGCCGGGGTAGCCGAGTTCGAGGTGGACACGGACGCGGGCGGCTTCATGGTGGACGACCACGGTTGCGTGCGGGGGTGCGGCCCCCTCGGGGAGGTCGCCGATCGCCTCGCCCGCCGCCTGGGCGGCGACCTTCGCCACGACCCGGTCGGCGATCCGGGTCGCACCGCGCTCGCCGGGCGGGACGACGGTCAGCGGTCCGCGGAGCTCACCGGAGTCGGTGGTCACCTATGTCACCGCCGGTCACGGCGGCTGTCACGGGTACGGAAGAAGTCACCGAGCTCCAGGTCCCCCTCCAGAAACCGCCCGACGACGAAACCGATGGCGCCCAGGGCCGCCACCAGCAGGAAGGCACCGAACCCGCCGAAGTACCCGGCGAAGCCCAGCGCCATGCCGGCGATCATGCCGACCACGGCCATGCTCATCCTGCGCTCCCCTCAGCTCTCGCCGGACTCACTGGAGCCGTGACTCCGGCTCTTCGTCCTCTTCCTCGGGCAGCTTCACATCGCTCACCGCGATGTTGACCTCGACGACCTCGAGGCCGGTCATCCGCTCCACCGCCGCGATCACGTTCTCCCGTACGGCGTGGGCCACCTCGTTGATCGACACGCCGTAGTCGACGACGATCTCCAGGTCGAGCGCGGTCTGCACCTCGCCGACCTCGACCTTCACGCCCCGGGTCACGGACTTCGCCCCGCCCGGCACCCGGTCCCGCACGGCCCCGAAGGTGCGGCTCAGGCCGCTGCCCATCGCGTGCACGCCGACCACGTCCCGGGCGGCCAGCCCTGCGATCTTCTCCACGACCCCGTCGGCGATCGTGGTGCGCCCGCGCGTCGCCGGGTCCCCGCCACCGCGTTTGGTGGGCTTGCGCGGCTGCACGCCGGTCTCCACCTCGGGAGTCTGCGTCATGTCGGTCATCGCGGTACGTCCCTTCTCGATCGTCCCCTTCGACCACGGTAAGCGGGGTTACGCCGTCGCGCGCCGGTGATGCGGCAGGCTGGAGCAATGACGGCGGACCGGTGGGCGCAGACAGTGCGGCATCAGCTGGGGCTCGGCAGGCTGCTGCCGCTGGGGGGCGCGCACGACGGCGCGTGGATCGCGGAGGAGGCGGCCGAGGCGGTGCTGCGGCGTGCGGTACGGGAGCTGCGCGGCGTACGACTGGACCGGCTGCGGATCTCCCTCGCCGACCCACAGGACGTGCACGACCCCGTCGTACCGCCTCCGCCCAGTGCGCTGCCGCCGGGCCCGCTGCGGGTGACGGCGGAGTTCGCGGCGACGGCGGACGAGCCGCTGCCGGCCATGGCGGCCCTCCTGCGCACCGCCCTGGCGACGGCGGCGACGGATCGGCTCGGTCTGACGGTGACCGAGGTCGACCTGCGGGTGACGTCCCTGTTGGACGAGGCACCGGAAGCCGATCCCGTACGTCGGCCGGAACCGGCGTCGGCCGGGCCGGCCGACGATCCCGCGGCCATCGCGGCGCTGTCGGTGCCCGGTGTCACCGGGCTGACCGCCGCGCTGGGCCGTGCGGTGCAGGTGGCGGAGCGGCAGGGCGAGACGGCCCTGCCGCGGCGGCACGTCCGGGTGGAGGTGGCGGTGGATGCGGAGCACCGGGTGGTGGATGTCGCCCGGGCGGTCCGCCGAGAAGTGGGGAAGGCGCTCCCCGGTCACCCGACGGTGGCGGTGCTGGTCACCGCTGTCGGGTGAGGGCTCACTCGCCCACGCCGGCCAGGTCCCGCAGACGGCGCGTCTGAGCGGCACGCTCGGCGGCGCGCTGCTCGTCGTAGGTGCGGTCCTGCGCACCGCGCAGCAGGGCCTTCGTCTCGATGACGGCGTCCCTGGGGGCGGCCAGAAGTGCCGCGGCCAGGTCCTGGACCGCGCCGTCGAGTTGGTCGAGCGGTACGGAGATGTTGGCGAGGCCGGTGTTCACCGCTTCCTCGGCCGGCACGAAGCGCCCGGTGGCGCAGATCTCCAGCGCCCGGGCGTAGCCGACCAGCGAGACGAGCGGATGCGTGCCCGTGAGGTCCGGGACGAGGCCCAGGCCGGTCTCGCGCATGGCGAACTGCACGTCGTCGGCGACGACGCGAAAGTCGCAGGCGAGCGCGAGCTGGAAGCCCGCCCCGATGGCATGCCCCTGGACGGCGGCGATGGACACGACGTCACTACGCCGCCACCAGGTGAAGCCCTCCTGGAACTCCGCGATGGCAGCGTCGATTTCGGCGTCACCACTGCGGGCGAGGTCGATGAACGACGGCTCGCCCTCGATCCCCTCCGGCGTGAACATCTGCCGGTCGAGCCCCGCGGAGAAGGACTTGCCCTCTCCACGCAGCACGACGACACGGACGGAGCCGGGTACGAGCCGACCGGCCTCGGTGAGCGCGCGCCACAGAGCGGGGCTCTGCGCGTTGCGCTTGGCGGGGTTGGTCAGCGTCACCGTGGCGAGCGCGTTGTCGACGGTGAGCCGTACGCCGTCCTTGTCGAGCAGGGGAACGAGTTCCTGGCCCATGGGGCGCCTCCGATGAGTGCGGTCATCCTCCGTGCCGCATGGCACGGCTAAGTGACTGCACAGTAACCACCCGGACGATCGGAAGACCGACCGGGTGGCCACCATCGAAAGCCGAGGGGGCCGCCCGGAATCAGGACGACGCGGCCTTCTTGCCCCGGGTCGCGCCGCCACGCCCACGGAGCGTGACGCCCGACTCGCTGAGCATCCGGTGTACGAAGCCATACGAGCGGCCGGTTTCCTCGGCCAGCGCTCGGATGCTCGCACCGGAGTCGTACTTCTTCTTCAGGTCTGCCGCGAGCTTGTCGCGCGCGGCGCCGGTTACCCGGCTGCCCTTCTTCAGAGTCTCGGCCACCCGTGCCTCCTCGTGGGAAGTGCGCTCTGGTCCCCTCATGATCACCCCTCCGGGGCTTCATGGCCACCCATTCGGCAAGGTCCGTAGGACAAGGTTGTGACGACAGGAGCGCATCCCCACATACGGAATCTGCAATTCCGCAGAGAGTTGTTCGTACCGCCGAACGGGTTCCTTTGTGAAGTGCCTGGTCAGAGACGCAGCGCGGCCGAGCCCTTGTCGATAAAGGGATCGGCCGCGAATTGGATGTAGGACACACCTCGGTACGAGGAGATCTCACACAGATGATGGATCACCGGTAGGCCGAATGATCCATACCTAGTTGATCAACCGTTCGATCAAGCGAGGGCGACGAGGTCCGCGTAGTCGGAACCCCACAGATCCTCGACCCCGTCCGGCAGCAGAATGATCCGCTCCGGCTGGAGCGCCTCGACGGCGCCCTCGTCGTGGGTGACCAGGACGACCGCACCCTTGTAGGTGCGCAGCGCGCCGAGGATCTCCTCGCGGCTGGCCGGGTCGAGGTTGTTGGTGGGCTCGTCCAGAAGCAGCACGTTCGCCGAGGAGACGACCAGGGTGGCGAGGGCCAGACGGGTCTTCTCGCCGCCGGAGAGGACCCCGGCGGGCTTGTCCACGTCGTCGCCGGAGAACAGGAAGGAGCCCAGCACCTTGCGGACCTCGACCAGGTCCAGGTCGGGCGCGGAGGAGCGCATGTTCTCCAGGACCGAGCGCTCCGGGTCGAGGGTCTCGTGCTCCTGGGCGTAGTAGCCGATCTTGAGCCCGTGGCCGGGGACGACCGCGCCGGTGTCCGGCTGCTCGGCACCGGCGAGGAGCCGGAGCAGGGTCGTCTTTCCGGCGCCGTTGAGCCCGAGGATGACGACCCTGGAGCCCTTGTCGATGGCCAGGTCGACATCGGTGAAGATCTCGAGGGAGCCGTAGGACTTCGACAGACCCTCGGCCGTCAGCGGGGTCTTGCCGCAGGGCGCGGGATCGGGGAAGCGGAGCTTGGCGACCTTGTCGGAGACCCGCACCGCGTCGAGCCCGGCGAGCAGCCGGTCGGCGCGCTTGGCCATGTTCTGCGCGGCGACCGTCTTGGTGGCCTTGGCGCGCATCTTGTCGGCCTGGGAGTGCAGCGCGGCGGCCTTCTTCTCGGCGTTCTGCCGCTCGCGCCTGCGACGCTTCTCATCCGCCTCGCGCTGCTGCTGGTAGAGCTTCCAGCCCATGTTGTAGACGTCGATCTGGGCGCGGTTGGCGTCCAGGTAGAAGACCTTGTTGACGACCGTCTCGACCAGGTCGACGTCGTGGGAGATCACGATGAAGCCGCCGCGGTACGTCTTGAGGTAGTCGCGCAGCCAGACGATCGAGTCGGCGTCGAGGTGGTTCGTGGGCTCGTCGAGGAGCAGGGTGTCCGCGTCCGAGAACAGGATCCGCGCCAGCTCGATACGGCGGCGCTGACCGCCGGAGAGCGTGTGCAGCGGCTGGCCGAGCACCCGGTCGGGCAGGTTGAGCGCGGCGGCGATGGTGGCGGCCTCGGCCTCGGCGGAATACCCGCCCTTGGTGAGGAACTCGGTCTCCTGGCGCTCGTACTGCCGCAGGGCCTTCTCACGGGTGGCGCCGCTGCCGTTGGCGATCCGCTGCTCGTTCTCGCGCATCTTGCGGATCAGTACGTCGAGACCGCGCGCGGAGAGGATCCGGTCGCGGGCGAGGACGTCGAGGTCGCCGGTGCGGGGGTCCTGCGGGAGGTAGCCGACCTCGCCGGAGCGGGTGATGGCGCCGCCGGCCGGCTGGCCCTCGCCGGCGAGGCACTTGGTGAGGGTGGTCTTCCCCGCGCCGTTGCGGCCGACCAGACCGATGCGGTCGCCCTTGGCGACACGGAAGGTGGCGGACTCGATGAGTACTCGGGCGCCGGCGCGCAGCTCGATACCGGAGGCGGAGATCACGGACAGACTCCAGGGCAGGTTGTTTGGCGGTTGGGCGGCTGAGGACGTTCCCGCCGTCTAATGCGCGAGGAGAATGGCCATGGGCCAAGTCTAACGGGACCGTGCAACCACTTTTTCTGAGTTCGGGTGTTCGATGGCGCACTGCGCGGTGTCCCTCGTTCGGGTGAGCGCCCGGCGCCGTGCCCCGGCCCCCGGGCACCGGGCAGGCGCTCTGGCAGGCCAGTGGTGTTGTCAGTGGTCGCTGCAAGACTGGGCCGGGTTCGGAATTCCGGCACGGGATCACAGGGAGTGATCGGCATGGCAGGCACGAGCGGTGGGCGTCCCAGCATCTACCCGACCCTGTTGTACGCGGACGCCAAGGCGGCCGTGCGCCAGCTCACGGAGGCCTTCGGCTTCACCGAGCTGGCGGTGTACGAGGGCGAGGACGGCCTGGTGCAGCACGCCGAGCTGGTCCAGGGCAACGGCGCGATCATGCTCGGTTCAAAGGGGCGCGGCGGCCTCTTCGACGCGGCGATGAAGGACGCCGGCACCACCGGGGTGTACGTCGTCGTGGACGACGTCGACGCACACCACCGGCGCGCGGTGGAGAAGGGCGCGGAGATCCTGATGCCCCCGACCGACCAGGACTACGGATCGCGGGACTACATGGCCCGGGACCTCGAGGGCAACGTGTGGAGCTTCGGGACGTACGCCCCCGAGATCACGGCCTGACCCGCCGTCAGCTGCCCCCGGTGTGCACCTGGAAGGCCGCCCGGCGGACCGCCTTGGCCAGCGCGGGGTCGGGGTGGGCGGCGGCGAGCGCCACCAGGACCTGCACCGTGCGGGGGTGACCGACGGCGCGCACCTCGTCGAGCAGCATGGGCACGGTCGGCTGCACCGCGGACTCCAGATGCCGCACCAGCAGCGGGGCCTCCCCGTGGTCGGCGACGGCGGCGGCGGTGTCGACCCACAGCCAGGTGGCCTCCTCCCGGGTGAGCACCTCGTGGGCATCCTCCGGGTCGGCGCCGTCGTGCACGGCGAGCCACAGCAGGGCGTACGGCCGCAGGGTCGGCTCGTCGGCCACCGCGCGCACATCGGGCTCGGCGGGGGCGCCGACGACCCGCAGCGCCTCGAAGGCGAGGCCGCGCAGCAGGGCGTCCTCGCCGCGGGCGGCGCCGAGGAGCTCGGTGACCGCGCTGCCGACCGGGCGGGCGGCGAGCCAGGCCCGGTACTCGTCGCGGGCCGCCTTGGGGCGGAGCTGGGCACAGCCGCGGAGCATCTCCTCGGCGACGGCCTCGATGTTGCCGGCGGGGCTCTGCGCGGCGACGCAGATCTGCTCCAGCTTGACCCAGACCGCCCAGCTGCCGAGCGGGGTCAGCGTGGCCTGCGCGTCGCCGTAGGTGAGGGCGCCGACGGAGGCGAGGGCGTGCAGGGCCCAGTCGAGGAGGGGGGCGAGCGGGGTGTCCCGGGGCTGTGCCTGGTCCGGGTCGGGCTGCGGACCGTAGGGGATCTCGCAGCGTTCGGTGCGCAGTTCGGTGACCCGCTGCTCCAGGAGGTCCAGCAGCTGTTCCACGGGCACGGGCCCCGCGGAGAGCTGGAGGAAGGAGAGCACCTGCGGCATGGCGGAGACGACCTCGGCGACCGTGGCGCCCTCGTGCTCCGCGGGTTCCGGGTGGGCGAGCGACCAGGCGTCGAAGAGAGCGACCCAGCCGCGCAGGACGGCGCTGTCGTCGCGGTCCCAGGCGCGCAGGCGCCAGCCGGGGCGGGCGCTGTCGCCGTGCACCTCGATCAGCCCGGCGAGCCGGGCGGTGTCCCACTCGGCACGCACCTGAGCCGTGCTCAGCCCCAGAGAGGCCGCGGCCTGTTCGGCGCTGGCGTCGGACAGGGTGGCCTGGCCGTCGTGCTGCCCGGCGTCCCGGCCGGGGCCCAGGGCGGCGTCGGCCCAGTGGGCGACGCGGGCGGCGCCGGCCAGGAGGGAGCGCGCCATTCTGGCCAGCTCGGCCTGGGCCGGGGTGCCCTCCGGGGGGCGGGGTGCAGGGCGGCGCGAGGGCCGCTGGGTCATCGCTCGGGGGGCGGCGGCCAGGGGTCGCGGTCGGACGAGTCGAAGCCTGGAGTCGCGCGGGATACGGGACGTCACGGGTGCAGTCTTCCGGTTGACGGTCCGAAAACCCAAACGGAATGTAACGGCGGGCTACGGGGATGGCCGACGCAGGGGTCCCGGCGGGCGGCCGGGGACCGGAAACTGGCCAGTAGTACGCCCTTAAACGGAACCGGTGGATGTGTCTGCCGGGTGCCGTCGGCGGTCGTTACATCAGCGGGGTCAGAAAGCGGCGGAGCGCCTCTTCGTACCCCATGGGGTCGGCGTTCCACATGGCTCCGTGCGGTGCGTGCCGGACGGTGTGGAGGGCGATCAGGTTGGGGCGGGCGGCGGCGAGACGGCGCGAGAGGGTCCAGGGGGCGATCGTGTCGTCGGGGCCGTGGACGATCAGGGTGGGCACCTTGAGGAGGTCCGGGTCGGCGCCCTCGGCGGCGGCGTCGGAGTGCAGTCCGGTGCGGCCCTGGGCGGCGCGGACGGCGAGCGGCAGCAGGGCGCCGGGGGTGCGGCGGGCGCCGGCGAGGGCGCGCAGGGTGGTCTGCCAGCTGAGGACCGGGGAGTCCAGGATCAATCCGGAGAGGCGGTCGCGGACCCCGGAGTGGGCGGCGGCGCGCAGCGCCATGGTGGCGCCGGTGGACCAGCCGTGCAGGACGACCTTCCTGGCGCCGTTTCGGACGGCGTAGCGGATCGCCGCGTCCAGGTCGCGCCACTCGGTCTCGCCGAGGTGGCCCAGCCCGTCCGGCGGGCGGGGCGCGCCGAGGTCGCCGCGGTAGGCGAGGGCGAGTACCGGGAAGCGACGGCTCGCGAGGAACTCCATGACGTTCAGGGAGAGTTCGCGGGTGGTGCCGAGGCCGTGCACGGAGATGACCCACGTACTGCGTACGCCGGGGACGAACCAGGCGGGCAGGGCGCCGAGTTCGCCCGGGATCTCGACGTCCTCGTGGTCGAGGCCCAGGGCGGATCCGGGGTCGCCGGTGTGGGTGTTCGGGGTGAACCACACCTTGTCGCCGGGTCGCAGGGTGCCGTGTGTGACACGTTCCAGGCGGCGTACGACGGTGTCGGCGGAGTGGGACGCGGTGCCGAGGACGGGGCCGACGACCGCGTGGGTGGTGTCGCCGAGGAGGCCGTAGGTGCCGGGGCGCAGGGCTGCCAGGTCGCGGGTGAGCGCGACCTGGCCGGCGGCCGTGGCGTGCACGGTGAGCCGGGGTTCGCCCGGCAGGGGACGGCCCGGGGGCGCCTTCAGCGCGGCGTCGCTGGCGAGTCGTCCCGCGGCGACGCTCGCGGCGCCGGCGGCCAGGGCCATGGTGACGGCTGCGGCCGTCGCTTTGACAGTGCGCACCCGTCCAGTGTCCTGGCGGACCCGGTCACGGGCCAGTGGGAGGACGATTCGGAGTGATGCGGGACAGTTCGCCGCCGCCGGGCCCGGTCATCGCCGGGACGGCCGGGCGCCCACGGACCCGCGTCACCCGCGCTGCCCGTACCCCCGTAGCCGCTCCCCCGCCTCCGCCACCTGTTCCTGCGACAGCAGGGCCGGGGTGAGGCCCGGCACGGAGGACGCCGTCAGCCACAGACGACACATCCACTCCAGCTGGGCGGTGCGGTCGTAGGCCTGGTCCAGGGTGGTGCCGTAGGCGATCGTGCCGTGGTTGCGCAGGAGGCAACCGGTGCGGTCGACGAGGGCGTGGAGCATGTTCTCGGCCAACTCCTGGGTGCCGTACGTCGCATACGGGGCAACCCGGACAGCGCCGCCGAGGGCGCCGGACATGTAGTGGATCGCCGGGAGCTCCGGGACGAGCGTCGAGACGGCCGTCGCGTGGACGGCGTGGGTGTGGACGACGGCGCCGGCGTCGGTGGTGCGGTAGATCGCGAGGTGCATGGGGAGTTCGCTCGTCGGGACGAGCCGGCCGAGGACCGGGCGGCCGTCGAGGTCGACGCCGGTCACGTCGTCCGGCGTCAGCCGGTCGTAGGGGACACCCGAGGGCGTGACCAGCACTGTGTCGCCGACGCGTACGGAGACATTGCCGGAGGTGCCGACGACGAGTCCGTCGGAGACGGTGCGGCGGGCGGTCGCGACCAGTTCCTCCCAGGCGGGCACCTCCTCGGCGCGCACACTCCGCTTCCACGGCTCCGGCACATCCTGTGTGCCCTCTCCGGCGCCCCGTCCGTCCCGCTGGTCGCGTCGCTGCTCACCCATGCCGCGATCCTGTCAGGTGGGGCCGCCGAACGCGGCCGGGCGGGGGCACTTTAGGGCGGAGGCCAGGCGTCCGGAAGGTCGCAAATGCGGATACTTCCCCCTTCGCCGCGGCTTGGCCGTAGAGCGCCGAACATGCGCGGATCTTCCAGTAATCTCTGCCTGTTTCGTCGTGCACGTCGCCATTCCGGGGGGAAATATGGCCCGTGATCGCAAACCTTCCCGTCACCGCGGCCGCGTCCTTGCCGCGTCCGTGGCAGCGCTCACCCTCGCGGGGACCGCGCTGGCCGAGTTTCCGGCTTCGGCGGCCGGTAAACCCAAGGGGCACGACGTCTCCTCGCATCAGAAGAACGTCGACTGGCAGAAGGCGAAGTCCAAGGGGGCGAAGTTCGTCTACGTCAAGGCGACCGAGTCGCACAGCTACCGCAACCCGTACTTCGACCAGCAGTACAACGGCGCGCGCAACGCGGGCCTGATCCGCGGGGCCTACCACTTCGCCCTGCCGAACAAGTCGTCGGGCAAGACACAGGCGGCGCACTTCGTCCGCAACGGCGGCGGCTGGAGCGCGGACGGCTGGACGCTGCCGCCCGCGCTCGACATCGAGTACAACCCGTACGACAGCAAGCACAAGTGCTACGGCCTCAAGAAGGCCAGGATGGTCAGCTGGATCAAGTCCTTCAGCAACGAGGTGAAGCGGCTGACCGGGCGCCGCCCGGTGATCTACACGACCGCCCACTGGTGGAACACCTGCACCGGCGGCAGCGGCGCCTTCGCCTCGAACCACGCACTGTGGGTGGCCCGCTACAACTCGGCGGACGCCGGGGCACTGCCGAACGGTTGGGGGTTCTGGACCATCTGGCAGTACGACAACAGCGGCAGCCTGCCGGGTGATCAGAATCTCTTCAACGGGTCCCTGGCACAGCTGAAGAAGTTCGCCCGGGGCTCCTAACCGTGCGGCGGTCGGGCCGCACTGGAGGATCGGAGGGGAAACCCTCGATTCCATACACCGTGCGGCCCGCCTCAGTTCATCTTCCGTTCACCCTGGTTACCTACGTTCGACCAGCCAATGACGCTCGAACGATTGCCTGGGTAAATGGAAAACTTCTCGCTGATCCTCGCGATTGTGGTAGTAACCGCACTTGCGTTCGATTTCACGAACGGTTTTCACGACACCGCCAACGCGATGGCCACGACCATCTCGACCGGTGCACTCAAGCCCAAGGTCGCGGTGGCCATGTCCGCCGTGCTGAACCTTGTGGGCGCGTTTCTCTCCGTGGAGGTCGCCAACACGATCTCCAAGGGTCTCGTCGACGAGAGCGGCATCCATCCCGAGGTGATCTTCGCGGCCCTGGTGGGCGCGATCCTCTGGAACCTGCTGACCTGGCTGGTCGGACTCCCCTCCAGCTCCTCGCACGCCCTCATGGGCGGTCTGATCGGCGCCACCATCGCCTCGGCGGGCATGGGCGCGGTCCACGGTGACGTCCTGGTCACCAAGGTCCTGATCCCGGCGATCGCGGCGCCCATCGTCGCGGGCCTCGCCGCGATGCTCGCGACCCGCCTCTCCTACTCCATGGGCAAGAAGGCCGACGGCAAGGCCGCCGCGAAGGGCTTCCGCGCCGGCCAGATCGCCTCGGCGGGCCTGGTCTCGCTGGCCCACGGCACGAACGACGCGCAGAAGACGATGGGCATCATCACCCTGGCCCTGGTCGCCGGCGGCGCCGTCGCTCCCGACTCCGACCCGCCCACCTGGGTCATCCTCTCCGCCGGTCTCGCCATCGCGCTCGGCACCTACCTCGGCGGCTGGCGCATCATCCGCACGATGGGCAAGGGTCTGACCGACCTCCAGCCGCAGCAGGGCTTCGCCGCCCAGACCAGCGCGGCCACGGTCATCCTGGCCTCCTCGCACCTCGGTTTCTCCCTCTCCACCACGCACTCGGTCTCGGGTGCGGTGATGGGCGCGGGCCTCGGCCGCAAGGGCGGCGTCGTCCGCTGGTCCACGGCGACGCGGATGTTCGTGGCGTGGGGCCTGACCCTGCCGGCCGCGGCCCTGGTGGGCGCACTGGCGGAGTGGGTCACCGGCCTCGGCGACTGGGGCACGGCGGTCGTGGCGGTCTTCCTGATCGCCTCCAGCGCGGCGATCTGGAAGCTCTCGCGCCGCGAGGTCATCGACCACACGAACGTCAACGACAGCGACGAGGAGCCGGCCGGCGTGGTGACGACGGCGATCGCCGCGGTCACCCCTCCCCCGGCGGGCACGGTGACCGAGGACCTCACGGCCACGATCCCGGCCCCGGCCCCGACCGCAGCCCCGGAGCCCGCCGCTCCGCCGGCCGCCGTCTGAGCCCGCCGCACCCAGGAACGAAGGAATCACCGACATGAAGATCGACTGGGAAGCGCTGGGCTCCGTCTTCGGCGTCAGCCTCGTGGTCACCGTGGCCCTCGTGGCCCTGTTCACCCTCGGCATCATGGGCCTCTCCCGCCAGGAACGGGCCACCGCACAGGGCGGATCCGCGTCTCTCGCGGTCACCGGCGCGTACGCCTGCTTCGCGGCCTGCGCGGCGGCGGTGACGTACGGGATCTATCTGATCGTCGCCTGACGCGACGAGCGAACACCCCGTGGGGTGCGGGACGGTTCACCGTCCCGCACCCCACGTTTTCGTCACGCCCGCAACCCCTCGTGTGTGGGCCTCAGCACACTCTCCCGTCCCAGGTCAACGGCAAGTTGACGGCCCTTCCGGGCCCGTGGTGGACTGCCGGGGCCATGTACGACGGCAGAAGAGGAAGCCGGTGGAAGTCCGGCGCGGTCCCGCCACTGTCACCGGGGTAGGTAGCCCCGGGAGCCAGGAACTCTCGTCGTCGGTCTCGTCGAACCAGGGCGCGGACACCCTGAGTGAGGACATATCGCCATGCTCGCCTGCCGTTTGAGACACAGCACCGGATCGCTGCCCGACGCCACGGCCGGCTGAGCCGATGCGTGCCGATCGCGTCTTCGCGTACGGCGCCGCCGCCGGACTTCTCGGGGACCTGCTGCTCGGTGATCCACGCCGGGGGCATCCGGTCGCCGTGTTCGGGCGGGCCGCGGCTGCCGTGGAGCGGGTGTTGTGGCGGGACCACCGGGGTCGGGGGGCCCTGCACACCGCGGTGTGTGCCGGGGGCGCCGTCGTGCTCGGTGCCGTGGCGCAGAAAGCCGTACGTCCCTCCCCGGCCGCCTCCGTCGCGCTGACCGGTGTCGCCACCTGGGCCGTCGTGGGCGGCACCTCACTCGTACGCGAGGCACGAACCATCGGACGTGCCCTGGGAGTCGGGGACGTCGAGGCGGCGCGGGAGCGGCTGCCTCATCTGTGCGGGCGGGATCCGCAGGCCCTCGACGCCGACGGGATCGCCCGGGCGGTGGTCGAGTCCGTCGCCGAGAACACCTCCGACGCCGTCGTGGGGGCCCTGGTGTGGGGGGCCGTCGGTGGAGTGCCCGGGCTGCTCGGCTTCCGCGCCGTCAACACCCTTGACGCCATGGTCGGGCACAAGTCGCCGCGTCATCGGCGCTACGGCTGGGCTTCGGCGCGGCTGGACGACGTCGCCGGGTGGCCGGGGGCTCGGCTGACCGCCGTACTCGCCGCTGTCGCCGGGAGCGATCCGCGGGGGGCCGTACGAGCCTGGCGTGCCGATGCCGGCCGGCATCCGAGCCCCAACGCCGGGCCCGTGGAGGCCTCGTTCGCGGGGGCCCTGGGCGTGCGGCTCGGCGGGACCTTGTCGTATGCGGGGCGCGTCGAGCACCGGCCCGTGCTGAACCAGGAGGGGCGTTCCGTGGAGGTCCACGACATCGAGCGGGCCGTACGGCTGTCCCGTCGCGTCGGTCTGCTCGCGCTCTGCGTCAGTGTCGCCGCGCGGGCCGCTCTCACGGCGCGTGCGTCATGAGCGGCGGTGGGCTGCTCGTCGCCGGTACCACCTCCGACGCGGGCAAGAGCGTCGTCACCGCCGGGATCTGCCGGTGGCTGGTACGGCAGGGGGTCAAGGTCGCGCCCTTCAAGGCGCAGAACATGTCCCTCAATTCGTTCGTGACCCGCGAGGGTGCCGAGATCGGGCGGGCGCAGGCCATGCAGGCCCAGGCCTGCCGTGTCGAGCCGACCGCGCTCATGAATCCCGTGCTGCTGAAGCCGGGTGGCGAGCAGAGCAGTCAGGTCGTGCTGCTCGGCAAGCCGGTCGGTGAGCTCAGTGCGCGCGGGTATCACGGGGGACGCCGGCAGCAGTTGCTCGGCACCGTGCTGGACTGTCTCGCCGAACTGCGGGGCACGTATGACGCGGTGATCTGTGAGGGGGCCGGCAGTCCTGCCGAGATCAATCTGCGGCGGACCGACATCGTCAACATGGGCATCGCCAGGAATGCCCGGCTTCCTGTCCTCGTCGTCGGCGACATCGACCGCGGGGGCGTCTTCGCCTCCTTCTTCGGGACCGTCGCGCTGCTCTCGCCGGAGGACCAGGCCCTGGTCGCCGGGTTCCTCGTGAACAAGTTCCGCGGCGATGTCAGCCTCCTGGAGCCCGGGCTCGACATGCTCCACGGCCTCACCGGGCGGCACACGTACGGCGTGCTGCCCTTCCGGCACGGGCTCGGCATCGACGAGGAGGACGGGCTCCGGGTCTCCCTGCGGGGGACCGTACGGGAGTCGAACACGGCCCCGCCCGTCGGCGAGGACGTGCTGCGGGTCGCCGTCTGCGCGATTCCGCTCATGTCCAACTTCACCGACGTGGACGCCCTCGCCGCCGAACCGGGCGTCGTCGTGCGGTTCGTGGACCGGCCGGAGGAGCTGGCCGACGCCGACCTCGTGGTGATCCCGGGGACCCGCGGGACGGTCCGGGCGCTGGAGTGGCTGCGGGAGCGGGGACTTGCGCAGGCCATCGAGCGCAGGGTCGCCGAGCAGCGGCCGGTCCTCGGTATCTGCGGTGGCTTCCAGGTCCTCGGTGAGCACATCGAGGACGAGGTCGAGAGCCGACGCGGTCATGTCGAGGGGCTCGGCGTGCTGCCCGTGCGGGTGCGGTTCGCCCGCGAGAAGACCCTCACCCGGCCGGAAGGCGAAGCCCTCGGCGAGCACGTCGCCGGGTACGAGATCCATCACGGGGTCGCCGACATCAGTGGGGGCACACCCTTCCTGGACGGCTGCCGGGTCGGCCAGACCTGGGGCACCCACTGGCACGGCTCGCTGGAGTCGGACGGATTCCGGCGGGCCTTCCTGCGCGAGGTGGCGGCCGCCGCGGGCCGCCGCTTCGTGCCGGCCCCGGACACGTCGTTCGCCGCGCTGCGCGAGGAGCAGCTCGACCGGCTCGGCGACCTCATCGAACAACACGCGGACACCGACGCGCTGTGGCGGCTCATCGAGTCCGGCGCGCCGCAAGGACTGCCTTTCATTCCACCGGGAGCGCCTGCATGAGCACTGTGTTGTTGTTGTCGACCGCCGACACGGACCTGCTGGCGGCCCGCGCCGCTTCCGGTGCCGACTACCGGATCGGCAACCCGACCCGCGTGGACGTCGCGGAGGAACTGCCCGCGCTCGTCGAGGGCGCCGACATCGCCGTCGTACGACTGCTCGGCGGCAAGCGTGCCTGGGAGGACGGGCTGGCCGCACTGAAGGCCGCCGGTGTCCCGACCGTGCTGCTGGGCGGAGAGAGCGTTCCCGACGCCGAGTTGATGGCCGAGTCGTCGGTGCCGGCCGGTGTCGTGGCCGAGGCGCTCAGATACCTCGTCGAGGGCGGGCCCGCCAACCTGACCGAGCTGGCCCGGTTCCTGTCCGACACCGTGCTGCTGACCGGCGAGGGGTTCGTCGAGCCGCAGAAGATGCCGGAGTACGGCGTCCACGGCGAGCGGAACTTCGTGGAAGGCCGCCCGACCATCGGCGTGCTCTTCTACCGGGCCCATGAACTCAGCGGCAACACCGCCTTCGTGGACACCCTCTGCGACGCCGTCGAGGCACGCGGCGCCAACGCCCTTCCCGTGTACTGCGGTTCGCTGCGCGGGGCCGACGCGGAGTTCTACGAACTGCTGACCAAGGCCGACGCCCTCGTCGCCACCGTCCTCGCCGCCGGCGGCACCCACGCCTCGCAGGCCTCGGCGGGCGGTGACGAGGAGGCCTGGGACATCGGGGCACTGGCCGACCTGAACGTACCGGTGCTGCAAGGACTCTGCCTCACGTCGTCCAAGGCCGCCTGGGACGAGTCCGATGCCGCCCTCTCCCCCATGGACGCGGCGATGCAGGTCGCGATCCCCGAGTTCGACGGACGGCTGATCACGGTTCCCTTCTCCTTCAAGGAGCAGGGTCCGGACGATGTCCCGGTCTACGTCGCCGACCCCGAGCGGGCCGCGCGCGTCGCCGGGATCGCCGTACGGCACGCCCGGTTGAAGCACAAGCCGAACGCCGAGAAGAGGCTCGCGCTCGTCTTCACCGCGTACCCGACCAAGCACTCGCGCGTCGGCAACGCGGTGGGACTCGACACGCCCGCGTCGGCGGTGCGGGTCCTGGACGCGCTCCGGGACGCCGGTTACGTCGTCGAGGGGCACCCCGACAACGGCGACGAGCTGATCCACCGGCTCATCAACGCCGGTGGCCACGACGTGGAGTGGCTCACCGAGGAGCAGCTGGCCGCCGCGCCCGCGCGCGTGCCGCTGGCCGACTACCGGGCGTGGTTCGACAAGCTCGACCCGGAGCTGCGGGACGGCATGCTGGAGGCCTGGGGCGAGCCGCCGGGCAACCTGTACGTCGACGGCGACGACATCGTGCTCGCCTCCCTCCAGTTCGGGAACGTCGTCGTGATGATCCAGCCGCCGCGCGGCTTCGGTGAGAACCCGATCGCGATCTACCACGACCCCGACATGCCGCCGTCGCACCACTACATGGCCGCCTACCGGTGGCTGGACAACAGCTTCGGCGCCGACGCCGTCGTCCACATGGGCAAGCACGGCACGATGGAGTGGCTGCCCGGCAAGGGCCTCGGTCTCAGCGGGGGCTGCGCGCCGGACGCCGTCCTCGGTGAGCTGCCGCTCGTCTACCCCTTCATCGTCAACGACCCCGGTGAGGGCACCCAGGCCAAGCGCCGCGGGCACGCCACCGTCGTCGACCACCTCGTCCCGCCCATGGCGCGTGCGGACACGTACGGCGACCTGGCCAAGCTGGAGCAGCTCCTCGACGAGTACGCGCTCGTCTCCGACCTGGACCCGACAAAGGCACCGGCCGTGCGGGCGCAGATCTGGACGCTGGTGAAGGCGGCCGAGCTCCATCACGACCTGCATGTCGAGGACCAGCCGGACGACGACGCCTTCGACGAGTTCGTCATGCACATCGACGGCTATCTGTGCGAGATCAAGGACGTGCAGATCCGCGACGGTCTGCACATCCTCGGCGGGGGCCCGGTCGACGAGGCACGGGTCAACCTCGTGCTCGCCGTGCTGCGCGCCTCGCAGGTGTGGGGCGGGCAGGCGAACGCGCTGCCGGGTCTGCGGGCCTCCTTCGCGGCCCATTTCGGGCTGGTCGAGAAGGAGTTGCTCGCCGAGCCCGGGGCGCCGGTGAAGGTGCCGGTGGAGCTCTCCGACCTCGTCGAGGGCCCCTCGCGTACGGCGGCCGACGCGATCGACCTGCTGGAGCAGCTGTGCCGGCGGGTCGCGGAGGGGATGGAGGCGCGGGACTGGGACGTCTCGGTCGTCCCGGCTCTCGTCCGTGGTGTGCTCGGCACGGAACTCCCGGACGCGGTCGCGGTGTTGGAGTTCGCCTGCGCCGAGGTAGTACCGCGTCTGGCGAAGACCACCGACGAGATCGACCACATCCTCAAGGCGCTCAACGGCGGTTACGTCCCCGCCGGTCCGTCCGGCTCCCCCACCCGCGGTCTCGTCAACGTGCTCCCGACCGGCCGCAACTTCTACTCGGTCGACCCCAAGGCCATTCCGTCCAGGCTGAGTTGGGAGGTCGGGCAGTCGCTCGCCGACTCGCTGGTGCAGCGGTACCTCCAGGACACCGGCGAGTACCCCAAGTCCGTCGGCCTGACGGTCTGGGGTACCTCCGCGATGCGCACCCAGGGCGACGACATCGCCGAGATCCTCGCGCTGCTGGGCTGCCGCCCGGTGTGGGACGAGGCCTCGCGCCGGGTGACCGGCTTCGAGATCGTCGGCCTGGAGGAGCTGGGCCGTCCCCGTATCGACGTGACGGTCCGTATCTCCGGCTTCTTCCGGGACGCGTTCCCGCATGTGATCGCGCTGATCGACGACGCCGTCCGCAAGGTGGCCGAGCTGGACGAGCCCGCCGACCGGAACTTCGTCAAGGCCCACGCCGACGAGGACACCGCCGAGCACGGTGACCGGCGGCGCGCGACGGCCCGTATCTTCGGCTCCAAGCCGGGTGCGTACGGCGCGGGTCTGCTGCCTCTGATCGACGCGCGGAACTGGCGGTCGGACGCGGACCTCGCCGAGGTGTACGCCGTCTGGGGCGGTTACGCCTACGGGCGCGGACTCGGCGGACGGGCGGCGCGCGGGGACATGGAGACCGCGTTCAAGCGCATCAACGTCGCCGCGAAGAACGTCGACACCCGCGAGCACGACCTCGTCGACGCCGACGACTACTTCCAGTACCACGGCGGCATGGTCGCCATGGTCCGCCATCTCACGGGAGCCAACCCCGAGGCGTACGTGGGCGATTCGGCCACCCCGGACCAGGTGAGGACCCGCACCCTCGGCGAGGAGACCCACCGGGTCTTCCGCGCCCGTGTGGTCAACCCGCGCTGGATGGCGGCCATGCGCCGGCACGGCTACAAGGGCGCCTTCGAGATGGCGGCGACCGTCGACTACCTCTTCGGTTACGACGCCACGGCGGGCGTGGTCGACGACTGGATGTACGAGAAGCTCAGCGCCGAGTACGTCTTCGACCCGGAGAACCGGGACTTCATGAAGAAGTCCAACCCGTGGGCGCTGCGCGGCATTACGGAGCGGCTGCTTGAGGCCGCCGACCGTGGCCTGTGGGCCGAGCCGGACGCGGAGACGCTGGAGCGGCTGCGCGCCACCTACCTCGAGCTTGAGGGAGATCTGGAGGGCGACGCATGAGCGCCCTGGTAAACCCCCGCGTCTGCGGGGAGCAGGCTTCGACCATGACGGGGCCGCGGCTTGGCTGCGAGTCGTTCTGCCATGAATCCCCCGAAGGAGTGATCACCGCGTGAGCACGCCCTATCCCTTTACTGCCCTCGTCGGACAGGACAGCCTCCGCTTGGCGCTGCTCATCAACGCGGTGAGCCCGGCGGTCGGCGGTGTGCTGGTGCGCGGTGAGAAGGGCACGGCCAAGTCCACGGCCGTGCGGGCGCTTTCGGCGTTGCTGCCGCAGGTGCCGGTCGTTGCCGGGTGCCGTTTCTCCTGTGACCCGGCCAAGCCGGACCCCGCCTGCCCGGACGGGCCGCACGAGCCCGGTAACGGCGTCGAGCGACCTGCCCGCATGGTCGAGCTCCCCGTCGGCGCCTCCGAGGACCGGCTCGTCGGGGCGCTCGACATCGAGCGGGCGCTCGCCGAGGGCGTGAAGTCCTTCGAGCCGGGCCTTCTCGCGGACGCGCACCGCGGCATCCTCTACGTCGACGAGGTCAACCTGCTCCACGACCACCTGGTCGACCTGCTGCTGGACGCGGCGGCGATGGGCGCGTCGTACGTCGAGCGTGAAGGTGTCTCCGTACGGCACGCCTCGAAGTTCCTGCTCGTCGGCACCATGAACCCCGAAGAGGGCGAACTGCGGCCGCAGTTGCTCGACCGGTTCGGGCTGACCGTCGAGGTCGCGGCCTCGCGGGAGCCGGACCAGCGGGTGGAGGTCGTACGGCGGCGGCTGGCGTACGACGACGATCCGGCGTCCTTCGCTGCGCGTTGGGCGGACGAGGAAGTGTCTGTACGGCAACGGATCGTCGGCGCGCGGGAGTTGTTGCCGTCAGTGCGCCTCGGGGACGGTGCGCTGCGGCAGATCGCGGCGACCTGCGCGGCGTTCGAGGTGGACGGGATGCGGGCCGACATCGTGATGGCCCGGACGGCCACCGCGCTGGCGGCCTGGGCCGGGCGGACCGAGGTGCTCGCGGAGGATGTGCGGCAGGCCGCGCTGCTCGCGCTGCCGCATCGGCGTCGGCGCAATCCCTTTGACGCGCCGGGACTTGACGAGGACAAGCTCGACGAGACGCTGGAGGAGTTCTCCGGCGAGGGCGAGGGCGACGAGGATCCCGATCCGGACGGGCCCGGTGGCGGTGGCGGTCAGCCGCCCTCCGAGGGGTCGCAGGACGACGGTGGCTCCGGTGCGCAGCCCGAGGCAGGTGAGGGTGGTGAGCCGCAGGCCGGCGGTGCCGGTGCGGGTGAGCAGTCCGCCGTACGGGCCGCCGAGCCCTTCCGTACCAAGGTGCTCAGTGTGCCGGGGCTCGGGGACGGGGCCGCCGGGCGGCGTTCGCGGGCGCGGACCGAGCACGGGCGGACGACCGGTGCGCGACGGCCCCGGGGGACGCTGACCAAGCTGCACCTGGCCGCGACGGTCCAGGCCGCCGCCCCTCATCAGCGGGCGCGCGGGCGGTCCGGACCCGGCCTCGTGCTGCGCCGGGACGATCTGCGGCAGGCGACGCGGGAGGGGCGTGAGGGGAACCTCGTGCTGTTCGTCGTGGACGCCTCCGGGTCGATGGCGGCGCGGCAGCGGATGAGTGCGGTGAAGGGGGCCGTGCTGTCGCTGCTGCTGGACGCGTACCAGCGGCGGGACAAGGTGGGGCTGGTGACGTTCCGGGGTTCGGCGGCGGATGTGGCGTTGCCGCCGACGTCGTCCGTGGACGCGGCCGCGGCTCGGCTGGAGACGTTGCCCACCGGTGGGCGGACGCCGCTTGCTACGGGGCTGCTGAAGGCCCATGAGGTGCTGCGGGTCGAGCGCCTGCGGGATCCCGCGCGGCGGGCGCTCGTGGTGGTCGTGACCGACGGGCGGGCCACGGGTGGGCCCGAGCCGGTCGCGCTGGCCTCGCGGGCCGCTCGGCTGTTCGCCGCGGAAGGAGTTGCCTCCGTGGTCGTCGACTGTGAGGCCGGGCCTGTGCGGTTGGGGCTGGCGGGGCAGCTCGCCGGTGAACTGGGCGGTACCGCGGTCACATTGGACGAGCTGCGGGCGGACTCCATCGCCGGGCTCGTGAAGGACGTACAGAGGAGGGCCGCGTAATGCCTCAGGGGCAGCCGAGTGTGGTGCCGGACGATGGTCTGACTACGCGTCAGCGTCGTAATCGGCCTTTGGTGGTCGTGCATACGGGGATCGGCAAGGGGAAGTCGACCGCCGCCTTCGGGCTTGCGCTGCGGGCCTGGAACCAGGGGTGGCCCATCGGGGTGTTCCAGTTCGTCAAGTCGGCGAAGTGGAAGGTCGGCGAGGAGAACGCGCTGCGGGTCCTCGGCGCCAGTGGCGAGGGTGGGTCCGTCGACTGGCACAAGATGGGCGAGGGGTGGTCCTGGGTTCAGCGGGACGCCCAGATGGACAACGAGGAGAAGGCCCGGGAGGGCTGGGAGCAGGTCAAGCGGGACCTGGCCGCCGAGACCTATCAGCTGTACGTGCTCGACGAGTTCGCCTATCCCCTGCACTGGGGGTGGGTGGACACCGATGAGGTGATCTCCGTGCTGCGGGATCGGCCGGGCACGCAACACGTCGTCATCACCGGGCGGAACGCTCCGGAGAAGCTTGTCGACTTCGCCGATCTCGTGACCGACATGTCCAAGGTCAAGCACCCCATGGATGCCGGGCAGAAGGGGCAGCGGGGTATCGAGTGGTGATGTCCTCGTCCGTTTCCGTTCCTCGGCTGGTCATCGCCGCACCCTCGTCGGGCAGCGGCAAGACCACCGTTGCCACGGGGTTGATGGCCGCGTTCGCCGCGCGGGGGCTTGTCGTGTCTGCGCACAAGGTGGGTCCTGACTACATCGATCCCGGGTATCACGCGCTCGCCACCGGGCGGGTGGGGCGGAATCTCGACGCGTATCTGTGTGGGTCCGAGTTGGTCGGGCCGTTGTTCGCGCATGGTGCGCGCGGGTGCGACATCGCCGTCGTCGAGGGTGTGATGGGGCTGTACGACGGGGCCGCGGGGGAAGGTGAGCTGGCGTCCACGGCTCATGTGGCGAAGTTGCTGCGGGCGCCGGTGGTGCTGGTCGTGGACGCGTCGTCGCAGTCGCGGTCGGTGGCGGCGCTGGTGCATGGGTTCGCCTCGTGGGATCCCGAAGTGCGGGTCGGGGGCGTGATCCTCAACAAGGTCGCTTCGGATCGGCATGAGGAGTTGCTGCGGGAGGCGTTGGACTCGGCCGGGGTGCCTGTGCTCGGGGTGTTGCGGCGGGTGGCTCAGGTGGATACGCCTTCGCGGCATCTGGGGTTGGTGCCGGTCGCCGAGCGGCGGGCGGAGGCGGTGGACGCGGTGGCGGCGATGGCCGCGCAGGTTTCCGCCGGGTGTGATCTTGAGGCGCTGGTGGGGTTGGCGCGGGGTGCGGGTGCGTTGTCCTGTGCGGCCTGGGATGCGGCTGAGGTCCTGGCTCCTTCGCCCCCTCCGCCCCTTCCCGTCCCGACCCTGGGGGCTGCGCCCCCAGACCCCCGCTTTCGGCCCGAAGGGCCTCGTCCTCAAACGCCGGGCGGGCTGGAATTGGCAGGCGAGGCACCCAGCGGGTGGGTGGGGGATCGGGACGGCAACACCCGTCCCCGAACGCCCGAAGGGCTGGTGGTCGCCGTTGCCGGTGGGTCCGCCTTCACCTTCTCCTATGCCGAGCATGCCGAGCTGCTCACCGCCGCCGGGGCCGTCGTCGTTCCCTTCGATCCCCTTCGTGACGAGCAACTGCCTGACGGCACGCTCGGGTTGGTCATCGGGGGTGGGTTTCCCGAGGTGTATGCGGCCGAGCTGTCCGCCAACGAGCCGCTGCGCAAGGCCATCGGGGAGCTCGCTCTCAGCGGTGCTCCCGTTGCCGCCGAGTGTGCCGGGCTGCTCTACCTGTGCCGGGAGCTCGACGGGCTGCCCATGTGCGGGGTGCTCGATGCCTCCGCGCGGATGAGCGAGCGGCTGACGCTCGGGTATCGGGATGCCGTGGCCGTGAGTGACAGTGTCCTCGCCGTCGCGGGGACCCGGATGCGCGGGCACGAGTTTCATCGGACCGTCGTCGAGCCGGGCTCGGGGGCGGCTCCCGCCTGGGGTGTGCGCGCCCCTCAACGGCGGGTCGAAGGTTTCGTACAACAAGGGGTGCACGCGAGTTATGTGCACACGCACTGGGCGTCGCAGCCCGGTGTCGCCCGTCGGTTCGTGGAGAGGTGCCGGAGGTCATGAGCAGCAGCAGGTTGATCGGAGTCGGCGTGGGCCCGGGCGATCCCGAGCTGGTGACCGTCAAGGGCGTCAACGCTCTGCGGGCCGCCGATGTCGTCGTCGTGCCCGTGATGGACACTGGGGAGCGGGGGCGGGCCGAGGCCACCGTCCTGCACTACGTGGGTCAGGAGAAGGTCGTACGGGTCGTGTTCGCGCTCAACGAGCGGACCGACCGGGCCCGGCGCGAGGCCGCCTGGGATGCCGCCGGGGAGCAGGTCGCCCAGCTGCTCGCCGAGCACTCCCGCGTCGCCTTCGCCACCATCGGCGATCCGAACGTGTACTCCACCTTCACCTATCTCGCGCAGACCATCGCCGAGCTGATGCCGGGGACCGTCGTCGAGACCGTGCCGGGCATCACCGCCATGCAGGATCTCGCCGCCCGTTCCGGTGCCGTGCTCACCGAGGGGACCGAGCCGCTGACACTGGTGCCGGTGACCGCCGGAGCCGCGGCGCTCAAGGAGGCCCTCGCCGGGCCCGGGACCGTGGTGGCGTACAAGTTCGGGCGGCAGGCACAGGAGGTCGCCGAGGCGCTGCGGGAGACCGGGCGGATCGACGACGCCGTGTGGGGGTCCGCGCTCGGGCTGCCGGAGGAGTCCGTGCGGCCTGCCTCCGAGCTCGGCGAGGCAGCCCTTCCCTATCTCTCCACGCTCATCGCGCCCGCCCCGCGCGATAGTGGCCGGGGCGGCAAGCTGTGACACCCCCCGGCCCGCCCGTCAGAGGCTCAGTCGGCGATGCCGACCACCAGCCAGATGAACGCCGCGCCCGCGACCGTGCACAGCAGGGTCGAGCGGGCGGGGTGTTCGTGGTGCGCCTCGGGGAGGATCTCGGCTGCCGCCAGGTAGAGCAGTGCGCCGCCGAAGAAGCCCAGATAGGCGCCGAGCACCTGCTCCGGGATGGTGAGGAACAGGGTGGACGCGGCTCCCACCACCGGGGCCACCGCGTCCGCGAACAGCATCGCGAGGGCTTTGCGGCGGGCGTTCCCGTACAGGCTCGTGATCGTGTACGTGTTGAAGCCGTCCGCGAAGTCATGGGCGACCACCGCCAGGGCCACGGCCGTGCCCATGCCGCCGCCGACCTGGAAGGCCGCGCCGATCGCCACGCCGTCCATCGCGCTGTGACCGACCATCGCGGCCGCGGCCGTCAGGCCCACCTCGGGGACCCGGCCGTCGTGTTCCTCTCCGCCGTGTGCCGCCTGGCGGACCGCCAGCAGACGTTCCACCAGATGGGCCAACAGGAAGCCGGCCACGAACAGCAGGAGTGCCGCCGGTACGCCGAACACCTCGGTGCCCGCCGCCTCCAGCGCCTCCGGCAGCAGGTCCAGGCCCACCACGCCCAGCATCAGGCCGCCTGCCAGGCCGAGGACGAGGTGGCGGCGGTCGGTGACGCGTTGTGCCGTCCAGCCGCCGGCCAACGTCATCAGGAACGCGCCGAGCGCGACGAACACCGCCATGGGCCCTTCGTATCCGATCGGACCCTGTGCGCGCACATCCAGCTGCCCTGCGAATCTCCGTGAATCTTCGTTCGAGAGGACCCGAAACCATGGCCGACGCCCCTGCCGGCAAGGTGACCTTCGTCGGTGCCGGCCCCGGCGCCGCCGACCTGCTGACGTTCCGTGCCGCGCGCGCGATCGCCGAGGCCGACGTCGTGATCTGGGCGGCCAGCCTGGTCCAGGCGGAGGTTCTGGAGCACGCCCGCGCGGGCGCGGAGATCCTCGACTCGGCGACCATGTCCCTGGAGGACGTCGTCGCCGTGTACGAGCGGGCCCTCGCCGAGGGACTCAGGGTCGCCCGTATCCACTCCGGCGACCCCGCCCTGTGGGGCGGCACCCAGGAGCAGCTCGACCGGTGCGACCGGATCGGTATCGCCACCGAGGTGATCCCCGGCGTCTCCGCGTTCTCCGCCGTCGCCGCGCTCGCCCGGCGCGAGCTGACCATCCCGGAGGTCGCGCAGTCCGTCGTGCTCACGCGGCTCGGCGGCGGCAAGACGCCGATGCCGCCCGGCGAGGAGGTACGGGAGTTCGCCAAGCACGGGACCACCATGGCGATCTTCCTGTCGGCGGCCCGTAGTGGGCAGCTCGTGCGGGAGCTGCTCGAAGGCGGCTATCCGACCGCCACTCCCGTCGTCGTCGCCTACCAGGCCACCTGGCCCGAGGAGCTCATCGTGCGGTGCACGATCGAGACGCTGGAGGAGACCGTCAAGGAGCACAAGCTCTGGAAGCACACCCTCTTCCTCGTCGGCCCGGCGCTCGACGCCGAGGGCACCCGCTCGCACCTCTACCACCCCGGCCACTTCCACGGGTACCGCAAGGCCGACCCGGAGGCCCGCCGGGCGTTGCGTCAGCGGGGTGCGAGTACGTGATCACGGTCTTCGGTACGGGGACGGGGGCGCCGGTTCCCGCCGATGTGCTGGCCGGGGCCCGGCTGGTCGTGGGCGGCCGGCGTCATCTGGCGTCCGCGGCCGTCCCCGGGGACGTGGAGCAGGTCGTCCTCGGGCCGCTCGCGCCCGCGCTGGACGTCATCGAGCGGCATCTGGACAAGCAGGACCGGGTGGTCGTGCTGGCCTCCGGCGACCCCGGGTTCTTCGGGATCGTGCGGGTGCTGGCCGAGCGGTTCGGGGCCGAGCGGCTCGATGTCCGTGCCGGGGTCTCCTCCGTCGCCGCCGCCTTCGCGCGCGCCGGGCTGCCGTGGGACGACGCCGTGGTGGTCAGCGCACACGGCAGGGACCTTCGTACGGCCGTCAACGTGTGCCGGGCGCGGCCCAAGGTCGCCGTGCTGACCGGGCCGGGGGCCGGGCCCGCGGAGATCGGGGCCGCGCTCAGGGCCGACGACCGGGTCCTCGTCGTGGCGTCCGCTCTCGGGTCGCGGAAGGAGCGTGTCGAGCGGGTCACGCCCGCCGAGGCCGCGGCCCGGGACTGGGGGACGGCGGTGAGCGTGGTGCTGTGTCTGGACGAGGCGCGGGCGCTCGGTGCCCTGCGGACGGTCGCCGGGGCCGCGTCCGGGCCCGCGGGGTGGGCCCTGGACGAGGGCGAGTTCACCCATCGCGACTCGATGATCACCAAGTTCGAGGTGCGGGCGCTGGCGCTGGCCCGGCTCGGTCCGCGGCTCGGCGATCTGGTCTGGGACGTCGGCGCGGGCTCCGGGTCCGTGGCCGTGGAGTGCGCGCGGCTCGGGGCCGCCGTCGTCGCGGTCGAGAAGACCCGGGACGGTATCGAGCGGATCCGCGCCAACGCGGCGGCGCACGGTGTCGACGTACGGGCCGTGCACGGGGCCGCGCCGACCGTGCTGTCCGATCTCGACGACCCGGACGCCGTGTTCATCGGCGGCGGGGGGCGTGAGCTGCCCGCCATCGTCACGGCGTGTGCGCGACGGGCCCGGCGGACGGTCGTGGTCGCGATGGCGGCGCTCGACCGGGTGCCGCGGGTGCGCGAGGCGCTCACCGGTGCCGGGTTCAGCTGTGACGGGGTGCTGTTGCAGTCCTCGCGGCTCGCGCCGCTGCCGGGTGAGGTGACCCGGCTGGCGGCCACCAATCCTGTTTTTCTGTTGTGGGGGGTCCGAATCCCCGTCCCTGAAGAAGGAGTTGCTCTGTGATCGGCCTCATTTCCGCCACCTCGGCGGGCGCGGCTGCGCGGGACCGGCTGGCCGCGGCGTGGCCGGAGCGGACGCGTGTGTACGAGGGTCCCGTCGGGGATGCCGTACGGGCCGCGTTCGCGGAGTGCGGGCAGCTCGTGTGTTTCCTCGCCACGGGTGCTGTGGTGCGGCTGGTCGCGCCGCTGCTCGGCGACAAGACGTCGGACCCGGGTGTGGTGTGCGTCGACGAGGGCGGGCGGTTCGCCGTGTCGCTGGTCGGCGGGCATGGCGGTGGCGCCAATGAACTCGCCCGTGAGGTCGGGGAGTTGCTGGGCGCGGAGCCCGTGGTGACGACGGCCACGGATGCCGTGGGACTGCCGGGCCTGGACATGCTCGGGTTCCCGGTGGAGGGCGATGTCGCCGCCGTGTCGCGGGCGCTGCTCGACGGTGAACCGGTCGCTCTCAAGGCGGAGTTGACGTGGCCGCTGCCCGCGCTGAAGGCCACCGGGGAGGAGGGTGAGTACCTGGTCCGTCTCACCGACCGGCTCGTCGAGGCCGGCGAGCGCGAGGTCGTGCTGCGGCCGCCGTCCCTCGTCGTCGGGGTCGGCGCCTCGAAGGGGGCGCCGGTGGACGAGGTGCTGGGCCTGATCGAGAACGTGTTGCGGGACGCCGGATTGTCGGCCGCCTCGGTCGCCGAACTGGCCACCGTGGACGCCAAGTCCGAGGAGCCCGGCATCGTCGGGGCGGCTCAGCGGCTCGGCGTGCCCCTGGTGACGTACTCCGCCGAGGAGCTGGCGTCCGTCGAGGTCCCGAACCCCTCGGACGCGCCCCTCGCCGCCGTGGGCACGCCGTCGGTGGCGGAGGCCGCCGCGCTCGTCCGGGGCGGCGAACTTCTCGTCCCCAAGCGGAAGTCGGAGCGTGCGGACGGGCTGCCGGCGATGGCGACCTGTGCCGTCGTACGGCGTCCCGCGCGCGGCCGGCTCGCGGTCGTCGGGCTCGGCCCCGGCGCCCGGGACCTGCTCACGCCCCGCGCGAAGGCGGAGTTGCGGCGGGCTTCGGTGCTCGTCGGGCTTGACCAGTACGTCGACCAGATCCGCGATCTGCTGCGGCCCGGCACCCGGATCCTGGAGTCGGGGCTGGGGGCCGAGGAGGAGCGGGCGCGGACCGCTGTGGCGGAGGCCCGCAAGGGGCAGGCCGTCGCGCTGATCGGCAGCGGGGACGCAGGCGTGTACGCCATGGCCTCCCCCGCGCTCGCCGAGGCGTCCGACGACATCGACGTGATCGGCGTACCGGGTGTGACCGCCGCGCTCGCCGCGGCAGCCATTCTCGGCGCGCCCCTCGGTCACGACCACGTCTCCATCAGCCTCTCCGACCTCCACACACCCTGGGAGGTCATCGAGCGGCGGGTGCGCGCGGCGGCCGAGGCGGACATCGTGGTCACCTTCTACAACCCCCGCTCGCGCGGCCGGGACTGGCAGCTGCCGAAGGCGCTCGCGATCCTCGCCGAGCACCGGGAGCCGACGACGCCGGTGGGTGTCGTACGGAACGCGTCGCGGCCGGACGAGTCCGGTCGTCTCACGTCGCTGGGCTCCCTGGACCCGGCGACGGTCGACATGATGACAGTGGTGACCGTGGGCAACACGGCGACCCGTGACATCGCGGGACGCATGGTGACGCCGCGCGGCTACCGCTGGCAGACGGCAGAGGAGGGAGCCCGGTGATCCGTGAGGTCCATCCGATCGAGGTGGAGTCCTACCGGCGGCTGCGCGCCCGCCTGGACACCTCGCACTTCCCGCCGCTGACCCGGTCAGTGGTCGAGAGGGTCATCCACTCCGCCGCCGACCTGGAGTACGCGAGCGATCTCGTCATGGTCGAGGGCGAGCTGGAGAAGGCCCACGCGGCCCTGCACGGCGGTGCGCCCGTCGTCGTGGACGTGGAGATGGTCGCGGCCGGCATCACCCGGCGCGAGACCGTCTGCCGGCTGAGGGACGCCGTGGCCGGTGCGGGGCTGACCCGTTCCGCGCACGCCATCCGGCTCGCCTACGAGCAGGTCGGACCCGGCGCCCTGTGGGTCATCGGCAACGCGCCCACCGCGCTGGAGGAGCTGCTGACCCTGAACGCCGCCCCGGCACTCGTCATCGGTCTGCCCGTCGGCTTCGTCGGCGCGGTCGAGTCCAAGGCCGCGCTGCGCGAGAGCGGGCTGCCCGCCGTGAGCAACGTGTCCGAGAAGGGCGGCTCCGCGGTCGCCTCTGCCGCGCTCAACGCCCTGCTGTACCACCCCGTTTCGTCTTCCGAGGAGAAATCGTGACCACCCCCCAGCCCGCCCTGCTCATCGCCGGACATGGCACCCGGGACGAGGCCGGAGCCGAGGCGTTCCGCGACTTCGTACGGGAGCTGGGGCACCGTAACCCCGATCTGCCCGTCGCGGGCGGCTTCATCGAGCTGTCCCCGCCGCCGTTGGGCGAGGCCGTCGCCGAGCTGGTGGAGCGGGGTGTACGACGGTTCGCCGCCGTTCCGCTGATGCTGGTGTCCGCCGGGCACGCCAAGGGCGACATTCCGGCGGCGCTGGCCCGCGAGAAGGAGCGGCACCCCGGCATCTCGTACACCTACGGCCGTCCGCTGGGCCCGCACCCGGCGCTGCTGTCGGTGCTGGAGCGGCGGCTGGACGAGGCACTCGGCTCCGGCGAGCGCTCCCCCGGCGACCGTTCGGACATGACCGTGCTGCTCGTCGGGCGCGGCTCGACCGACCCGGACGCCAACGCCGAGGTGTACAAGGCGGCCCGGCTGCTGTGGGAGGGGCGCGGGTACGCGGGTGTGGAGACGGCGTTCGTGTCGCTGGCGGCGCCGGACGTGCCGAGCGGGCTCGACCGCTGTGTGAAGCTGGGCGCGCGGCGGATCGTCGTGCTCCCCTACTTCCTGTTCACCGGCATCCTCCCGGAGCGGGTCCGGCAGCAGACCGAGGGCTGGGCGGCAGCGCACGCGGAGGTCGAGGTGCGCTCGGCGGACGTCATCGGTCCGGAGCCGGAGCTCCTCGACCTGGTGATGGAGCGATACCGGGAGGCCCTCGAGGGCGATCTGCGGATGAACTGCGACTCGTGCGTGTACCGCATCGCCCTGCCGGGCTTCGAGAACAAGGTCGGTCTGCCGCAGCAGCCGCACTTCCACCCCGACGACGACGGCCACCATCACCACCACGGACACCACCATGGCACCCACTCACATGCGCACTGACAAGGAGGGGGCGGCGGCGCACGACCTCCGCCACCACGGCGACGCCGAGGTCCGCGACGACGGGGCCCGGCTCACCGACCTCGCCGTGAACGTCCGCGCGAACACGCCCCCGGCGTGGCTGCGGGAGCGGATCGCCGAGTCGCTGACCGGCCTGGCCGCCTACCCGGACGGCCGGGACGCGCGGGCGGCGGTGGCGGCCCGGCACGGCCTCCCGGCGGGCCGCGTCCTGCTGACGGCGGGCGCGGCCGAGGCCTTCGTGCTGCTCGCCCGCGCCCTGAATGCCCGTCAGCCGCTCGTCGTGCACCCGCAGTTCACGGAGCCGGAGGCGGCGCTGCGGGACGCGGGCCACACGGTCGACCGGTTGCTGCTGCGCCAGGAGGACGGCTTCCGCCTGGACCCGGCGGCCGTCCCGGCGGGCGCGGACCTGGTGGTGATCGGCAACCCGACCAACCCCACGTCCGTCCTGCACCCGGCCGACACCATCGCCCGACTGGCCCGTCCAGGGCGGACGTTGGTGGTGGACGAGGCGTTCATGGACGCGGTGCCGGGCGAGCGGGAGGCGCTGGCGGGCCGCACGGACATCCCGGGCCTGGTCGTCCTGCGCAGCCTGACGAAGACCTGGGGCCTGGCGGGCCTGCGCATCGGCTACGTCCTGGCCGCCCCGGAGACCATCGCGGAACTCGAACGCGCCCAGCCCCTGTGGCCGGTGTCCACGCCGGCGCTCGCGGCGGCGCAGGCCTGCGTCGAGCCACGAGCCCTGGCCGAGGCGGCCCACGCGGCCCACCGCATCGCCGCCGACCGCTCCCATCTCGTCGCCGGACTACGGGAGTTCGCCCCGGACGGACTGACGGTGGCCGAACCGGCGGAGGGCCCCTTCGTGCTCGTACGGCTGCCCCGTGCGGCCGCCGTACGCCGGCATCTGCGCGACCTCGGTTTCGCGGTGCGGCGCGGGGACACGTTCCCGGGTCTGGACGAGGAGTGGCTGCGGCTGGCGGTGCGGGACCGGCAGACGGTCAACTCGTTCCTCCAGGCGCTGGATCAGGCGATGGTCCTGGCGACGTACTGATCCGCTCCCGGGTGCCGTCCGGGAAGCGGATGTCGATGGCGCCCTCGTCGTCGACGGTGACGCTCGCGCCGGTGGTGCGGGCGTCGCCCTTGGTCAGGACGACAAGGGTGACCAGGAGCGGGCCGGTGCCTTCGAGGACGGGGGTCGCGGAGTGGCGTCCGTAGGCGTTGGCGTCGAGGGCGCGGACGACCGTGCCCTCGGCGTCGCTCCAGCCGTACAGGGCGACGAGGGCGCTGGTGAGGCCGTCGGTGCGGCGGGCGAGGGCGTGGCCGGGGCCGGTCTGCGCGCGGGGTGCCGCGGTGTCGTCGGCGACGGCCCAACCTCCTTCGCGCACCCGGGAGTTGCCGGGGACGCGGTGGACCCGTACTTCCCACGGTCCGTGCACGACGCTCACCGTCTCGATCCCCGTGGTCTGGCGGGAGGCGGCGCGTCGGCCCTCGACGCCCAGGGGGTGGATGCGCCCCCGTTCGGACGGTGTCCCGTCCGGGCCGAGGAGGGAGATGTGGTTGTCGGGCCCGCTCGGTGTGTCCGGGGCGGTGGCACTGGAGTAGGCGAGCTTGGCGTAGTGCGGGCTGTCCTCGTCCGTGGCCGGTGGGGGCGGGAGGCGGTCGCTGCCGTGGTTGACGAGCCGGACGATCCCGTCGGCCGCCGTGGAGTGCAGCAGCCAGCCCGGGGCGGGCAGGGCGAGGGTGGAGTCGGCGGTGTCGACGGGGCCGGGTTCCTCGGTGGCCGTCCACACGGGGTGGGTCTGCGGCAGGAGGAGGCCGAGGAAGGCCTTGCTCGCCCAGTACGGGGAGGCGGGGCCCGAGTAGCGCTGGGTGACGGGGAGGAAGGGCCGGTACCAGCCGAGGCTGAGCAGGCCGTTTTCATCGGGTGCGCCTCGCTCGGCGAAGTGCTTCAGGGTGCCGGAGGCCAGGCGCCGGGTGCGGCCGGGCGGCAGCGGGGTGGCGTCGGCGAGGGCGCCGGCCCAGAGGGGGGCGGCCGCGGCGAAGCGGTAGGTGAGGGAGCGGCCCTGGTGGACGGGGGCGCCGTCCGAACCGAAGAAGTACTGGTGGGCGGTGAGGAATTCACGCAGGCGGGTGCGGTGTCGGGCGACGGTGCCGGCGTCCGCACGGGGGCCGGCGATCCGCGCCCACAGCACCGGGTACAGGTGCAGCGCCCAGGCGTTGTAGTAGTCGAACTTCTTGCCTTCACCGTCGGTGTACCAGCCCCCGCCCCGGTACCAGTCGTCCAGCCTGGCCAGCCCGGCGTCGATCTCGCCACGGCTGTGCGGGGCGCCGACGGAGGCGAGGAACTCCTCCGTGATGACCTGGAAGAGCCGCCAGTTGGAGTCGTTGGCGACGGCACCAACGAAGTGGCCCAGCCAGTCGGTGACTTGACCTCGTACGGTGTCATCCAGCTGATCCCAGAGCCAGGGCCGCGACTCGTGCAGGGCGATGGCGATCGAGGCGGCCTCGACCATCGGCTGCCCCCGGTCGGTGATGGGCGGCCAGCGCTCGTCGCCGTACGGATCGGTACCGGCGGCCAGCCCGGCCGCGTACCGCTCGATGAGGGCAGGGTCGACCCGGCCCTCGGCGCCCGCGACACGGAACGCGGCGAGCAGAAAGGACCGGGCGAACCCTTCGAGTCCGTCGGACCAGGGGCCGGAGTGGCTGGGAGGCCCGGGGAGCCGGTATTGGGCGTAGTTCGGGGAGGCGTAGGGAAGCAGGCCGTCGAGGAGCCGGTCGGCGAGGGCTTCCCAGTGGGCGCGGGTCCAGCCGGTGAGGGGAGACAGTTCTGGGTTCTGGGGCGGGAGGTCGGAAAGATGCGTCGGGTCGTCAGGAAGCGACACGTACGGCGCGGTCATGCGGGGTGGTCCTCCGAACGTCGGTACATAGGTGCCCTAGGGGCGCGGGGCTGTGTCGATTTGCGGCTACCGCCGCGTGGGCGCGACCAGCCACAACGCACCCGCAGCCTCACGACGGCCGATCCGGCGGTGCGACACTGCGGCGCACAACGATGTGCGTGCCCAGCAGGTGATGGCTCCCGGCCGCACTGTCCGGATCCCGCAGAGCGATCCGCACGGCGGCCCGCCCCAACTCCTCGGCAGGCGTACGGACAGTGGTCAGCGGCGGATTGAAGTCCTCGGCGAGCGGGATGTCGTTGTAACCCACGACGGAAATGTCGTCCGGCACCCTCAGCCCCGCGTCCGCTATCGCGCGGAGCGCCCCCGCCGCGACCATGTCGTCACCGGCCACGACAGCGGTGAACTCCCGTGTCTCCTTGAGGAGTTCGGCCATGGCCCGCAACCCCGCCGCCCGTCCGAGCCCGCAGTCGACGACACGCGCGGACTCCCCGGGCAGCCCGTGCTCGGCGAGCGCCGCACGATAACCGGCGACACGAGCATCCAGAGCCGTGTTCCCGGGCAGTCCACCGAGGAAGACGATCCGGCGATGCCCCGCCGACAACAGGTGCCCCGTGATCGCCCGCGCCCCCGCCTCGTTGTCGAACTCCACGACCAGCGCCGGGATGTCCGGATCCGGCGCCGGACGCCCGCACAGCACGAGCCGCGCCCCCGACGAGTCCAGTGCCTGCGCGTAGTGAGCCACCCGCGAGCGGTACGCGTCGTCCTCGACCACGCCACCCACCAGAATCACCAGCCGCGCCCCCTCCTCCCGCATGAGCTGCACGAACTCCATCTCCCGCTGCGGATCCCCGCCGGTGGCCCCCACGACGCACAGCCACCCCCGATCGGCGGCCTCGGCCTCGACGCCCTCGGCGACCTGGGCGTAGAAGGGGCTGGTGACCTGTCGGACGACGACCGCGGCCATCTTCCGGCCGCCCCCGACCAGCGCCCGGGCGTGCGCGTTGGCGACATAGTCGAGGTCACGCGCGGCACGCAGCACACGGGCCCGGGTCGCGGGCGGCACCGGATGGTTCCCGCTGAGCGCACGCGACGCCGTCGCCGTCGAGACACCCGCCCGCTCGGCGACCTCGCGGATCGTGACCCGTCCCTTGCCTGTCATACCGGTCATGCCGTTCCCCATCCCCCGCGCCTCTCGCTCCACCGGCGGAGCGTCACGTATTGGCCGCATAGTCCTTCGCGAACTCCTCGGCCATTCTGTCGCCGCCCCGCGATCGCCACTTCTTCACGGCCGCGTCCCACTCCGACAGCGAGATCCGTCCGGCGACGATCCCGGTGACCGTGTCGTCGAGCATCGCCTTGAGTGTGGTCCCCTGAGCGTTCTTCGTGCGGGACTGGAGTCCGTACGAGGCGTTGCGGACGGCATGCGGCACAGTCTGCTGCTGCCAGGCGTGCAGGGCCCGTACGGCGTCCGGCATCCCCGGCACGAACAGCACCTGAGGGCCTTCGGCGAGGTACTTCAGCGGCAGGTTGGTGTTGTTCTCGACCTCGCCGAGCTTGGTGGGCTGCGGGGAGCCGTCCTTGCCGCGGGTGAAGTGGGTGCCCTCGACGCCGTAGTGGACGAGCTCCCACTCCTTGCTGCCGAAGGGGGCGGCGAGGTAGTCGAGGATGCGCAGGAGCAGCTCGACGCGTTCCTTCTTCGCCTTCTTCAGGACGGTGTAGCCGAATGAGCGACGGGCGGCGACGATCCCGCCGGTGGTGCCGTCGACGCTGTACGGGAGGGCGGCGGCCGGGGTCAACTTGCCCTGGCTCTCACGATACTTGGGGAGGTAGGCGCCGAAGCCGTCCTGCATGGAGCCGACGGTGCCGTTGTAGTAGAGGGTCGTCAGGTCGATCTGGGAGATGGAGGTCGCGTCCGGGTGGTACGCGCCTCCCTTGCGCAGTCCGGCCTGGAAGGCGATCGCGGCCTTGAAGCGTTCGTCGGCCCAACCCGGCTGGAACGCACCGGACTTGGTGACGGCCCACTCCTGGGGCGCGTTGTGCGCGGCGGAGTGCACGGCGTTGCCGAACAGGGATCCCTGGGCGGCGCCGAGTGCGTAGGTACGGCCGCTGGTGGCCTTCTTGGCGACGGCCGCGAAGTCCTCCGACGTCCAGCCCTCCGTCATGCCGGCGTCGGTGAACATGCCCTGGTTGAGCCAGAGGGTGGAGCCGGGCAGCGGGCGTTCCAGGGGGATGCCGTAGACACGGCCGCCGATGCGGCCCATGTCGCGCCAGGCGTGGGTGGGGATGTTGGCGAGGTTGGGGTAGTCGGCGATGGCCGCACCCGAGAGGAACGGGGTGAGGTCCTCGGCCCTGCGCTGCACGAACTCGGCCTCACGGGGCAGGACGAACCCGGAGAACATGTTGATGATGTCCGGCAGGCTGTCGGGATCGCCCGCCATCACCGTCGCCATCTTCTTCTGGTAGTCGGCCTGGGAGATGATCGTGTACTCGATCTTCACGCCGAGGGCCTTCTCGACAGCCGCCCAGAACTGGTTGGCGGAGGCCGGCTTGGGCGGCGTACCGAAGGACACCGACATGACCTTGACCGTGGAACCGTCGCCCGGGGTGCGGGCGACGGACTTCACCAACTCGGCGGGGTAGGCGGTGTATCCGGCCTGGACGCCGGCGTCGGTGGGGGCCAGGTCGGGCTTGGGACCGGTGGCGGGCCGGTACGACGGCCAGGGGGCGAGCTTCTTGCCGGCGTTGGAGACGTCGCTGTCGCCGGAGCCGGTGGAACAGGCCGTCAGTACGCCCGGTACGGCGACGGCGGCCATGGAGCCGAGCAGGGTGCGACGGGACATGCGGGGCATGGGTGAATCACCTCGTGTCAGCTTGTGGGAGCTTGCGTCAGCTCTTGATGGCGCCGGTGAGCACGCCCTTGGTGAAGTACTTCTGCAGGAAGGGGTAGACGAGCAGGATCGGCACGGTGGCGATCACCAGGACCGCCATCTGCACGGTCTGCGGCGCGGTGACCGAGCCCTCGCCGGTGGTCGCGTCGGTGAGTCCGGAGCCGGCCACCACATAGGTGCGCAGCACCTGCTGGAGCGGCCAGTGATCGCTCTCCAGATAGAGCGAGGCGTAGAACCAGGAGTTCCAGTAGGCCACCGCGTAGAACAGTCCCACGACCGCCAGCGCGGCCTTGGACAGCGGCAGTACGACGGAGAAGAGCACCCGCCAGTCCCCCGCGCCGTCCAGACGCGCGGCCTCGTACAGCTCCTCGGGGATGCCCTGGAAGAAGCCGCGCAGGACGACGAGGTTGAAGACGTTCACGAGGACCGGCAGGACGAGCGAGGCGTAACTGTCCAGCAGGCCGAGCTCCTTGACCAGCAGGAAGCTCGGGATCATGCCGGGCGGGAAGAGGAACGTGAACAGGACGAGCAGCAGGACGGGCCTGCCGCCGAAGACGCCGGGGCGGGACAGGGCGTAGGCGAGGGTGACCGTGCAGGCGAGGCTGAGCAGGGTGCCGACGATCGTGACGCCGGCGCTGACGCCGAGGGCGTGGGTGACGATGCCGCCGTCGAGGATGTCGCGGTAGGCGTCGAGCGAGGGCTCGGTCGGCCAGAGCACCCAGCCGCCGTTGGCCACGACCTCGTCGGTGGAGGCGAGTGAGGTCGAGACGATGACGAGGAACGGGACGCAGACCAGGAGGACGACGGCCACGAGGGCGAGGCCCTTGGCTGCCTGGGTCAGCGGCTTCGGCTTCTCCATCCAGCCGGGCCGTACATGGCTGCTCACTTGTAGACCCCCTGTTCGCCGAGGCGGTGGGCGACCTTGTTGGCGGCGTAGACGAGGAGGGCGCCGACGACGCCCTTGAACAGGCCCGCGGCGGCGGCGAATCCGTAGTCGCCGCCGACGATGCCCTGGTAGTAGACGAAGGTGTCGATGATCTCGGCGGCCTCCGGGCCGACCGCGTCGCGCTGGAGCAGCATCTGCTCGAAGCCGACGGAGAGGATCTCGCCGAGCCGCATGATCAGCAGCAGCACGATCACCGGGCGGATGGCGGGCAGCGTGACGTGCCAGAAGCGCCGCCAGGGGCCGGCGCCGTCGATCGCGGCGGCCTCGTACTGCTGCTCGTCGACCTGGGCGAGGGCGGCGAGGAAGATGATCGTGCCCCAGCCGGCGTCCTTCCAGATGACCTGGGCGACGACGAGCGGCTTGAAGGCGTCGGGGTTGCCGATGATGTCGACGGTGTGCAGGCCCATGCCGTCCAGGCCGGAGTTGAGCAGCCCGGTGTCGCCGAGGAGCTGCTGGAAGAGGGCGACGACGATCACCCACGAGATGAAGTGGGGGAGATACGCCACCGACTGCACGAACCGGCGGACGCTGCTCCAGGTGAGGCTGTGCAGGAGCAGGGCGAGGGCGAGCGGCACGGGGAAGAAGAAGACCAGCTGGAGGACGGAGATCCAGAGGGTGTTGAGGACCGAGTCCCAGAACGCCGCGTCCTCGAACATCCGCTGGAAGTTGCCCAGTCCGACCCAGGGGCTGCCCCAGATGCCGTCGAAGGGGACGTACTCCTTGAAGGCGATGACGTTGCCGACGAGGGCGCCGTAGTGGAAGAGCAGGAAGTAGGCGAGGCCGGGCAGCATGAGCAGGACCAGGGATCGTGAGGCCCTGCCCTGAAAACCTTTTCGCCGTCGGGGCGCACCGCCGGATCGACGGCGCGCCTCCTTCACCTCCTCGGTACCTGCACGTTCCCGTAGTACAGCGGCCACGGGTCCCCCTCACGTCTCGAAGTCGGAGCGAGAGGAAGTTAAAACGTTTTCATTGGTCGGTCAACAGCTCTGGCAGAGAAAGGCTGTTGACTTTGGGGACCCCGGGATCAGTTCCGGGCGCGGCGGGCGACTGCGACCGCTCCCCCGCCGGCGAGGAGCAGGGCGAGGGCGCCGCCCACGATGTACGGGGTCGTCGAGCTGCCGCCTGTCTCGGCCAAACCGGCCTCGGCGGGGGCGCCTTGGGGCTCCACTTCTCCCGCGGGAGTGGTCGCGGCGGCGGGTGCGGCCGGGGCCTCACAGGTGGCCTTCGCCAGCGTCAGGGTTCCCTCGACCTCGGCCACGTTGAGTTTCAACGGGTTGATGGAGACGGTGAGTTCGAGGGCGGTGGCGGCTGCCGTGTCCGTGGTGGTCTCGGTCCTGGAGAGGTCGAGACGGACCTCGCCGACGCCGGGCACCTTGACCTCGGTCGGGCCGCCGGCGGTGAGCGTGACCTTCTTGCCGAGGACGGTGACCGAGCCCAGCAGGTTGGAGGTGGCGGTCGGGGTCCTGCCCGCCTCGCACGTCGCCTTGGAGGTGACCGTGCCGAGCTCGATGAGCGAGAGCAGGGGCAGGCCGGGGACATGGAGCTTGGCGTGGGCGAGGGTGGTGGAGGCCTCGGCCTTGGCGTCGGTCACGTCCGCCTTCGCCGACGCCACCTGTGCGTCGAGGACGCTGAAGGCCTTTCCGCCGTCGACGCCGTTCAACTGGGCGCTCAGCGCGGTCTTCTCGGCGCTCTGCGGCGCCTGCACTTCGTTGAGGGAGACCGCGAGCGGGACGTTCACGGTCTTGTTGAGCAGGGACACGTCGAGCCCGGTACGCAGGACGACGGCGCTCGCACGCCCTTCGTCACCGGTCGCGTGCGCGGAGCCGGCGCCGGCCAGGACCGCGGGACCTGCGGCCAGGGCCATGGCCGTCGCGACGGTCGCGAGACGGCGTGCGGGCATGCGGAAGTTCTTGCCGTTCAAGGTGGGGACCCCTCAGAGGAGACTTGCTCGGGACCCGGCAAGAATTACGTACTCAGAGTGAACAGTCAGCAGTCCGGCGGGACTTCACCCCAACGTGGTGTTTCCGTGAACCTTTTCGAATCGTGCGGCACGGGTGTTCCTCGAAGTCACCCCTGGACCCCCATGTGTGCGAGCGCTCCCGTTGACGCGCCGGTCCGAGAGCTGGAGTGCACAACGAAGCAGGGCGACTTTCGGTCACGCTCCGTCAACGACGCGCCCGTTCAGCACGACCCGTCGCGGCGCCGCCAGTACGCGTACATCGACCCGCGGGTCCTCGTCGTACACCACGAGGTCGGCCGCGGCTCCCTCCTCCAGGCCCGGGCGTCCCAGCCACTCGCGGGCAGCCCAGGTCGTCGCCGCGAGGGCCTCGGTCGGGGGGATGCCCGCCTTGGTCAGTTCCGCGACCTCGGCCGCGACCAGGCCGTGGGGCAGGGTGCCGCCGGCGTCGGTGCCGACGTAGACCGGGATGCCGGCGTCGTAAGCGCTGCGGACCGTGTCGTAGCGGCGTTCGTGGAGGCGGCGGATGTGGGCCGACCAGCGGGGGAACCTGGACTCGCCGCCCTCGGCCAGTCTCGGGAACGTGGCGATGTTGACCAGTGTCGGGACGATCGCCACGCCGCGGTCGGCGAAGAGGGGGATCAGGTCGTCGGTGAGGCCCGTGGCGTGTTCGATGCAGTCGATGCCCGACTCGACCAGGTCTCGCAGCGATGACTCCGCGAAGCAGTGGGCCGTCACCCTCGCACCCAGGCGGTGGGCCTCGGCGATCGCCGCCTGCGCCGCGTCGCGCGGCCAGCTGGGGGCCAGGTCGCCGACTTCGCGGTCGATCCAGTCACCGACGAGTTTGACCCAGCCGTCGCCCCGGCGGGCCTCCTGGGCGACGTACGCGACCAGGTCGTCCGGTTCGATCTCGTGGGCGTAGCCGCGGATGTAGCGGCGGGTGCGGGCGATGTGGCGGCCGGCGCGGATGATCTTTGGCAGGTCTTCGCGGGCGTCCGTCCAGCGGGTGTCCGAGGGGGAGCCGGCGTCGCGGATCAGCAGGGTGCCGGCGTCCCGGTCGGTGAGGGCCTGCGCTTCGGCTACGTCGGTGTCGACCGGGCCGTGCGGGCCCAGGCCCACGTGGCAGTGCGCGTCCACCAGGCCGGGGAGGGTCCAGCCCTCGACGGTGCGGATGTCCTGGGCGCCGAGGGGGCGGTCGTAGGTGATGCGGCCGTCGATGATCCAGAGTTCGTCTCGGACGTCCTCTGGGCCTACGAGAACTCGGCCCTTTACGTGCAGCACCACCTGATCACTCATGTACCGCACGATATGCGCTTGGCTCGACGGGTTGTTCTTGGACTGCGGCCCGGTGGGGGGCTTGTCGCGCAGTTCCCCGCGCCCCTTACGGGGCGCTGTCCTCCTCCTCGACATCAGCCATCGCCGGGTCCAGTAGCCGCGACAGGAAATGCCGCGTCCGCTCATGGCTGGGACTGCTGATGACCTGGGCCGGGGTGCCGTCCTCCACGATCACCCCGCCGTCCATGAAGACCACCCTGTCCGCGACCTCCTTCGCGAACGTCATCTCGTGCGTGACGACCATCATCGTCATGCCCTCCTGGGCCAGCATCCGCATCACCGCGAGCACGTCCCCCACCAGCTCCGGGTCCAGTGCCGACGTCGGCTCGTCGAAGAGCATCACCTCGGGGCCCATCGACAGCGAACGGGCGATCGCGACCCGCTGCTGCTGGCCGCCGGAGAGGGAGGCCGGGTAGGCGTTCGCCTTCTCGGACAGGCCCACCCGCTCCAGGTTCTCGGCGGCCACCTTCGCCGCCTGCGCCTTGTCCCGCCTGAGCACCCTGCGCTGGGGCAGCGTGAGGTTCTCGGTGACGGTGAGGTGCGGGAAGAGGTTGAACTGCTGGAAGACCATGCCGATACGGCGGCGTACGGCGTCGATGTCGACATCGGGGTCGGTGAGTTCGGTGCCGCCGACGAAGACCTGGCCCTTGGTGGGCTGTTCCAGGAGGTTCACGCACCGCAGCAGCGTGGACTTGCCGGAGCCGGAGGGGCCGATGACGCAGACGACGTCGCCCTGGCCGATCTCCAGGTCGATACCCCTGAGGACCTCGTTGTCGCCGAACGACTTGTGCAGGCCGCGGACTTCGATTTCCGGTCGGCTCATTTCACGGCCTCCTGGGCCTTCGCCTCCATACGGCGCACGACGAAGCCGAGCGGGATCGTCACCAGCAGATAGCACAGGCCGGCGACGAGGATCGGCGTGGAGTTGGCGGTCGTACTGGCCAGATCACGGCCGTACTTGGACAGTTCGCGCTCCTCCAGGGTGACGCCGAGGAAGAGGACCAGCGAGGAGTCCTTGAAGAGCAGGACGAGTTCGTTGGTCAGCGGCGGAAGGATGATCCGGAACGCCTGCGGGATGATGATCGAGATCATGGCCCGCGCGGGCGAGAAGCCCAGTGAACGGGCCGCCTCCATCTGCCCCTTGGGCACCGCCTGGATGCCCGCGCGGATCGTCTCCGCCATGTACGCGGCCGCCACCAGGCCGAGCGCGAGGGCGACCTTGCCGTAGGTGCCGCCGGGGATCTCGGTCCCCGGGAAGGCCAGTGGTACCGCCACGCCGATGAAGATGAAGATCAGCAGGGCGGGCAGGCCGCGGAAGATCTCGATGTACACGCCGGCGAACCAGCGGTACGGGCCCACCGACGACAGCCGCATCAACGCTATGACCATGCCGAGGACGAGCCCGAACGCGAAGCCGGACAGCGTGTAGAGCACGGTGTTCTTCAGCGCGAGCGTGATGACGTCCGGGAACATCTGCTCGGCGATGTCCCACTGCGCGAACTGGTTCTTGAGCCGGCCCCAGTCGGCCGACGCCGCGAAGGCGACGACGGCCGCGACGAACACGACGTACTGGGCGCCGCGCGACAGACTGCGCTTCTGACTGCGGGTCAGGCCCTTTTTGCGAGGCTGGAGTTGTGCGTCGGGGCTCGTCATGAGGCGGACGGGGACGCGGAGGCCGCGGACTCGTCGTAGGGGCCGATCCACTTCTCGTACAGCGTCTTGTACGTGCCGTCGGACTTGGCCTCGGCGAGGGCCTTGTTGATGGCGGCGAGCAGCTTGGTGTTGCCCTTCTTGACCGTGAAGCCGTACTCCTCACCGGTGTTGATCTGCTCGGCGACCTGGAAGGCGTCGGCGTTGGCCTTGGTCTTCAGCCAGCCCTGGACGACCGGGTAGTCGATGACGACGGCCTTGACCTGGCCGGAGCGCAGACCGTTGAGGACGGCGTCGGAGGACTCGAAGGAGACCGGGTCCAGGCCCTGGCTCTTGGCGTAGTCCTCGCCGGTGGTCTGCGCCTGGGCGCCGATCGCGACCTTCTCGGACTTGGCGTCGGCGAGCGACGTGATGCCGCTTCCCTTGTCGACGAGGAGGGCCTGGGTGGCTTCGAAGTACGGGTCCGAGAAGTCGACGTTCTTCTTGCGCTCCTCGGTGATGGTCATGCCGGCGGCCGCGAGGTCGCACTCGCCGGAGTTGAGGAACGCACCGGTCTTGAAGTTCTCGAACGGCGTGTCGAGGATCTCCTGCTTCACGCCGAGGTTCTTGGCGGCGAGGTCGATCAGCGACACGTCGAAGCCCTGCACCTTGCCGTCGATCTCCGACTGGAAGGGCGGGTACGGAAGGTGGGTGCAGGTGGTGAGCTGCCCCGCCTTGACGAGCTCGACACCGCCGGCGGCGGTCTTGGTGCCGCTGCCGCCGTCGTCGTCCGAGGAGCAGCCGGCCACGAGCACGAGCCCGGCCGTCGCGGTGGTGGCGGCCAGGATGCGGGCCCGACGCCCGAGGATCGTCTGCACGGGGAAGCCTCCTGTGAGGGAACTGTCTGTTCCGGATATCGGGTTCCGATTATAAGGAGAAGTTTGAGACCCTCAAATCAAACTGATGGTTATAGGGCCGTCTGACCTAAGAAGTCGGTGGCGGGGCGGGGTGTCCAGGGTGCCGGTTACCCTCGATTCGTTGATCCCGTGAGTGAAGAGAGCACCACTGTGACGCACCCCTTCCTGGACCTGGCCCCGCTCAGCGCGGCGCACTTCGCGTCGATCGAGGACCGCGTGGCGCGGCTGCTGAGCACCTCGCAGGATGTCGTGATCATGCAGGGAGAGGCGTTGCTGCCGCTGGAGGGGGCGATCCGCGCGACCGCGGGTCCCGGCACCGTGGCGCTGAACGTGATCACCGGGCCGTACGGGCAGACCTTCGGGGACTGGCTGCGGGACTGCGGGGCCACCGTGATCGATCTGGCGGTGCCGTTCCACACGGCGGTGACCGCGGAGCAGATCCGGGAGGCCTTCGCCGAGCATCCGTCGATCGACTTCGTCTCGCTGGTGCATGCGGAGGCGGCGACGGGCAACACCAACCCGGTCGCGGAGATCGGGGAGGTGGTGCGGTCGCACGGTGCGCTGTTCTATCTGGACGCCGTCGCCTCGATCGGGGCGGAGCCGGTGCTGCCGGACGCGTGGGGTGTCGACCTGTGTGTGATCGGGGCGCAGAAGGCGATGGGCGGGCCCGCGGGTGTTTCGGCGGTTTCGGTGAGCTCCCGGGCGTGGGCCCGGATGGCGGCGAACCCGCAGGCGCCGCGACGGTCGTACCTCTCGCTGCTGGACTGGAAGGAGCGGTGGGTCGACGGCGGACGCAAGGCGTTGCTGCACGCGCCGGCCCAGCTGGAGATGCTGGCGCTTCAGGCCTGCGTCGAGCGGATCGAGTCGGTCGGGCTCGACACGGTGATGGCTCGCCACGCGTCGGCGGCCGCGGCGACCCGGGCGGGGGTCGTGGCCCTGGGGGGCGGGCTGGAGCCGTACGTGTACGAGGCCCGGGACGCGGCGCCGGTCGCCACGACCCTGCGGGCGCCGGCGGGGGTGGTGGCGTCGGAGCTGGTGTCTCGGGCGCTGGCATCGGATCCGGCGCTGCCGCTGGCCGCGGGTGGGGGCGCGCTGGCCAAGGAGATGATCCGGGTCAACCACTACGGGGCGGATGCGACGCCGGGGGCCGTGCGGGCGAGCCTTGCGGCGCTGGGGGCCGCGTTGAGCGAGCAGGGGCTGGATGTGGAGGTGGAGGGGGCACTGCGGGCTGTGGGGGACAGTTGGCCGTAGCTGTTCGGGCGGGGGCCGGGTTTCCTCCCCCCCGCCGCCCCTACCCGTCCCATCCCCAGGGGCTCCGCCCCTTCGACCCCACCGGGGCTCCGCCCCAGACCCCGATCGGCCCCGAAAGGGCCTCGTCCTCGAACGCCGGACGGGCTGGAAGGCACGTACCGACTGTCGTACCCCCGTGCCATGCTCCCCCCATGACCACCAACACATCCCTCACCCTGCCCGACGGCCGCCCCGTCCCCCTCCTCACCGGCGGTGAACTCCCCATGCTGGAGAGCTGGTTGGCCTTTCATCGGGCCACGTTGGAGTTGAAGTGCGCGGGGCTGGACGATGAGCAGGTGCGGCGCCCTTCTGCCGAGCCGTCCGGGCTCACGCTGCTCGGGCTGGTGCAGCATCTTGCCGAGGTCGAGCGGAACTGGTTCCAGCGGGTGGTCGCGGGGCTTGATGTGCCGCCCGTGTTCGGTGAGGCGACCGGGTACCGCCTCGATCCCGCCCGCACGCTCGAGGACGCGCTCGATGTCTGGCGGCGGGAGATCGCCCGGGGACGCGAGATCGTCGCCGGGCGGTCGCTCGACGACACCGGGCGGGTCATGGAGGGGCCCGCTCCCGGGATGGAGGTGAGTCTGCGGTGGGTGTTCATCCACATGATTGAGGAGTACGCCCGGCACAACGGGCATGCCGACATCTTGCGGGAACGAATCGACGGGGTGACCGGAGCCTAATTCAGGGGCAATTCTGGAATTCATTCCAGAGCAGTTTCCCGTCTTCTCCTGCCCGCTTTCTCCCATCCTAAACGCAAAGATTCTGCGAACGCCAACCGGATGAATTCGGGCAGATCTCATGGGGATTACATGGCTGTGACGCGTTACACATCGTGGGTTGTTTGTGCCTTTTGGCGGGGATAAAAGCACCCATACCTCGCACCTTTCACGCGTCCGCCCGCGTGATAACACATGCACCGCCGACCCGTAACCCCTCTCGGCGATGCAATTTTTAATTTCCCTGGGTAAATTCAATTCGCATGACTGCCGCACAAGCAGACACGACAGCAGAACTGCAAATCGACCGTCCGTCCATCGCGGACGGTGCCGCGTTGTGGCGGATTGCGAGGGACTCCAAGGTCCTCGACCTGAACTCGTCGTACAGCTATCTGCTGTGGTGTCGCGACTTCGCCGCGACGTCGGCCGTCGCGCGGGACGAGCGCGGGGAGCCGGTCGGCTTCGTCACCGGTTACCTGCGGCCGGACCGTCCGCGCACCCTGCTCGTCTGGCAGGTGGCGGTGGACGAGGCGCACCGCGGGCGCGGGCTCGCCGGGGCGCTGCTGGACGCACTCGCCGTGCGGGCCTCGGCCGAGCAGCGGATCACCGCCGTCGAGACCACCATCACGCCCGGCAACACCGCCTCCGAGCGGCTGTTCGGCGCCTTCGCCGAGCGTCATGACGCCGACCTGGAGCGTGAAGTGCTCTTCGATGCCGCTCTGTTCCCCGACGGGCCGCACGAACCCGAAGTCCTGTACCGCATCGGCCCCCTCTCCCTCTGACGACCCGAGACGACCCGAACGCACTCCCCCACGCATCGAGGAGCGATTCTTCGTGACCATCACCCAGCCCGACCTCAGTGTCTTCGAGACTCTCGAGTCCGAGGTGCGCAGCTACTGCCGCGGCTGGCCCACCGTCTTCGACCGCGCGCAGGGCAGCCGCATGTACGACGAGGACGGCCACGAGTACCTGGACTTCTTCGCGGGCGCCGGATCCCTGAACTACGGGCACAACAACCCCGTCCTGAAACGGGCGTTGATCGACTACCTGGAGCGGGACGGCGTCACGCACGGGCTCGACATGTCCACCACCGCGAAGCGGGCCTTCCTGCAGACCTTCCAGGACGTCGTCCTGCGGCCGCGCGACCTGCCGTACAAGGTCATGTTCCCCGGCCCGACCGGCACCAACGCCGTCGAGTCCGCGCTCAAGCTCGCGCGGAAGGTCAAGGGACGCGAGGCCATCGTCTCGTTCACCAACGCCTTCCACGGGATGTCGCTCGGGTCGCTCGCCGTCACCGGCAACGCCTTCAAGCGGGCCGGCGCCGGGATACCGCTCGTGCACGGCACGCCGATGCCGTTCGACAACTACTTCGACGGCACGGTCGCGGACTTCCTGTGGTTCGAGCGGCTCCTGGAGGACCAGGGCTCCGGACTCAACAAGCCGGCCGCCGTGATCGTCGAGACCGTGCAGGGCGAGGGCGGCATCAACGTGGCCCGCAAGGAGTGGCTGCAGGCGCTCGCCGAGCTGTGCGAGCGGCAGGACATGCTGCTCATCGTCGACGACATCCAGATGGGGTGCGGACGTACGGGGGCCTTCTTCTCGTTCGAGGAGGCCGGCATCACGCCCGACATCGTCACCGTGTCCAAGTCGATCAGCGGCTACGGCCTTCCCATGTCCCTCTGCCTGTTCAAGCCGGAGCTGGACATCTGGGAGCCGGGCGAGCACAACGGCACCTTCCGCGGCAACAACCCCGCCTTCGTCACCGCCACCGCCGCCCTGGAGACGTACTGGGCGGACGGTTCCGCGATGGAGAAGCAGACCCGCAAGCGCGGTGAGCAGATCGAGCAGGCCCTCATCTCCATCACCGAGGAGAACCTCGCCGATGTGAAGGAGTACCGGGGGCGCGGGCTGGTGTGGGGCCTGGAGTTCCACGACAAGGAGCGCGCCGGCCGGGTGGCGCACCGGGCCTTCGAGCTCGGGCTGCTCATCGAGACGTCGGGCCCGGAGAGCGAGGTCGTGAAGCTGCTTCCGGCGCTCACGATCACCCCCGAGGAGCTGGACGAGGGACTCAGCGTCCTGGCCCGCTCCGTACGGGAAACCGTCTGAACCACCCCCTGCACAAACCGTCTACATAGGAGGCATCGCAGCACCGTGATCGTCCGTTCGTTCAAGGAGATCGAAGGCACCGACCGGCATGTGAGGGCCGCGTCCGGCACCTGGGAGAGCAAACGCATCGTCCTCGCCAAGGAGCGGGTCGGCTTCTCGCTGCACGAGACGATCCTGTACGCGGGTACGGAGACGTCGATGTGGTACGCGAACCACATCGAGGCCGTCGTCTGCGTCGAGGGCGAGGCCGAGCTGACCGACCACGAGAGCGGGCTGACCCACTCGATCACGCCCGGGACCATGTACCTCCTGGACGGGCACGAGCGGCACACGCTGCGGGTCAAGGAGGACTTCCGCTGCATCTGTGTGTTCAACCCGCCCGTGACCGGCCGGGAGGACCACGACGACAACGGCGTCTACCCGCTGCTCACCGAACCCGAGGAGGTGTGACCGCATGACCACCGTCACCGATCTCTACCCCAGTCGCGGCGCCACCGAGGTGGCCCTCCCGCGCAAGGACCCGGTCGTCTGGTCGGCGCCCGGCACGCCGGGACCGATCGAAACGGGCGAGCTGGAGTCGTTCGAGCGCGACGGCTTCCTCGCCGTCGACCAGATCATCGGCGATGACGAAGTGGCCGTCTACCGGCAGGAGTTGGAGCGGCTCGTCACCGACCCCGCGATCCGCGCGGACGATCGGTCGATCATCGAGCCGAAGTCCAAGGAGATCCGGTCCGTCTTCGAGGTGCACCGGATCAGCGAGGTGTTCGCGCGCCTCGTGCGGGACGAGCGCGTCGTCGGGCGGGCCCGGCAGATCCTCGGCTCGGACGTGTACGTCCACCAGTCGCGGATCAACGTCAAGCCCGGGTTCGGTGCCTCCGGCTTCTACTGGCACTCGGACTTCGAGACCTGGCACGCCGAGGACGGGCTGCCGAACATGCGGACGGTGTCCGTCTCCATCGCCCTGACGGAGAACTACGACACCAACGGCGGCCTCATGATCATGCCGGGCTCGCACCGTACGTTCCTCGGCTGTGCGGGGGCCACGCCGAAGGACAACTACAAGCAGTCGCTACAGATGCAGGACGCGGGCACGCCCTCGGACGAGGCCCTGACCGCGATGGCCGGTGAGTACGGCATCAAGCTGTTCACCGGCAAGGCCGGTTCGGCGACCTGGTTCGACTGCAACTGCATGCACGGGTCCGGCGACAACATCACGCCGTTCCCGCGCAGCAACGTCTTCATCGTGTTCAACAGCGTGGAGAACGCGGCCATGGAGCCGTTCGCGGCACCGATACGCCGGCCCGAGTTCATCGGCGCGCGGGACTTCACCCCCGTGAGGTGACCTTCACAGCCACGCCAGCGACGCGGCCCGCTCCAGTACGTTCCGTACGGCGGCCGCGTCGCCCGTGGCGCCTCTACGCACCGCGTCGGATGTGAGGCGGCCGCCCACCAGCAGGCAGAAGTCGACCGGACCCAGGGTGAGTTCGGCCTGTACGGGCTCGTCCTGCGAGCCCAGTACCCATTGTTCGCCGCCGGTGACCGAGAACAGCACCGGCGCGGCGTCCGGGCCCAGGGCCAGACCGAGGATGCGGACGGCCAGGCGGACCAGCTGCCACAGGTGCGCCTCGGGCGGCGGCGGGACGGCGAGTCCGAGGGCGCGGCCGATGTCGTCGGTGTGGATCCACGCCTCGAAGGCGCGCACCACGTAGTGGTCGGCGACCGGCAGCCGTACCCCCATCAACATCACCGCGCGGGCGGCCGGTTCGGGATCAAGGGCCTCGGGCGCGGTGAGCAGCTCGTCCGCCTGTGCGGCCCAGTCGGCGACGGTCTCCTCGGGTGTACGGCCGTACTCGTGGGCGATGACCTCGGCGGTCCGCTCGTTCCAGGCCTCCCCCCAGTGGGTGTCGTGCGGGATCCGGGAGAGCGGCAGACGGGTGTCCAGGCCGAGCAGCCGTGCCAGGTGCTCGTCGGCGGCGAGGAGATGGGCGAGGGTCGCGTGCACGTCCCAGTCGTGCACGACCGGGGTGGACCAGCGGCCCTCGATCTCGGGCAGCAGCGCCTTGAGGCCGGCCACCGCCGCGGCGTACGGGGCGGCGTGCGCCGCGACCCGGGGTGCGGCCGGGCGGGTGCGCAGGGCGCCGGAGAGTATGTCGGCGGCCGGGCGACGTCCCGGGCCGTTCGACGCGGGGCCGTCGAGGAGTCGTACCGTCTCGCGCAGCCGTTCCGCCTCCGCCGCGCAGCTCTCGCACTCGGCCAGGTGCAACGCGACCGTTCTGCGGTCGGCGGGGTCCAGCGCCCCGAAGGCCCAGGCGGCCAGCAGGTCGCGTACGCCGTCGTGTTCGGTGGTCACCGGGCGCCCCCCTTTCGCGCGAGGTCTCCTGCCATCATGCGCCTCTTTCGAGCGCTGGGTCGGGCGGGTCCGTCGAATCCGCCAGAGAAGCGGCCAAGGTACGTAACGCCGTGCGCAACCGTGTCTTGGCCGTCCCCTCGGGGATGCCGAGTTCGACCGCGGCCTGCCGGTAGGTGCGGCCCGCGAAGTAGGCCAGATGCACCACCTCCCGCTGGGTCTGCGGGAGTTCGGCGAGGGCGGAGTGGAGCAGGAGGGCGCGTTCCCGGTCGACGACCGTCTCGTCGGGGCCTGGACCGGGCTCGGGGATGGCCTGGAGTGCGGAGTCGTCGGCGCCGGCGGCCTTGCGGTGCCGGGCCTCGCTGCGCACCCAGTCCACGGCCCGCCGGTGGGCGAGCATGGAGAGCCAGGTGCGCAGGGTGCCGCGGCCCGCGTCGAAGGCGTACGGCCTGCTCCACAGGTGGGCGAAGACCTCCTGCGCCACGTCCTCGGCGGCGCCCGGACTGCGGGTGACCCGGACGGCGATCCGCCGCACCAGGCCGCCGTACGCCTCGTACGCCTCGGTCAGCGCGGACTCGTCGCCGTACACCAGCCGCCTGTGCAGCTCCGTGTCGACGGGAGGCCGCACGGACGTATCGCCCGCCTGTTCCACCGGCACCACCACCCCTGGTGCCTTCCTAGCGTTCTCGCCGGGCCCGCGCCAGCGGTTCACGACAACAGGCCATGGCCAATGGTTCGCGCGCCGTAGGTCAGATGGACAGGGCGTCCAGAAGGCGGTCGACGTCCGCGGCGGTGTTGTAGAGGTGGAAGGCGGCACGCAGATTGCCCGCGCGGTCGGAGACCTCGATGCCCGCCGCGCTCAACGCGGGCTGTTTCGCGCCGAGTCCGGGGACGGAGACGATCGCCGAGCCGGGGGCCGGCACGGGGTCGTGGCCGAGGGTGGCGAGTCCTGCGCGGAAGCGGTCGGCAAGGGCCAGGTCGTGGACGTGGATGGCGGCGACGCCGAGTTCCTCGATCAGGGAGAGGGAGGCGCGCAGGCCGGCGTAGCTGAACAGGGCGGGGCTGATGTCGAACCGGCGGGCGGAGTGGGCGAGTTCGGCGATCGGGCCGTAGCAGCTGTTCCAGGGGATCTCGCCCGCGACCCAGCCGGCCAGCAGGGGAGTCAGGGCGCCGAAGTCCTCCGGGACCACCAGGAAGGCGGCGCCGTGCGGGCCGAGCAGCCATTTGAAGCCGGTCGACACGGTGTAGTCGTGCTCGGTCGCGTCCATGGCCAGCCATCCGGCGGCCTGTGAGAAGTCGACGTACGTCCGGGCCTCGTGCGCCCGGGCGGCCTGGCGCAGCGCGGGCAGATCCGCGATACGGCCGTCGGCGGACTGGGCGGCGCTGACCGCGACGAGGGCGGTCTCCGGGCGGACGGACTCGGCGAGCCGTTCCAGGGGGACGATGCGGACCTTGAGGTCGCCTCGGGCATGGAAGGGGTTCACGACGGACGTGAAGTCGTCCTCCGCGGTGAGAACTTCGGCGCCCGCGGGAAGCGAGGCCGCGACCAGACCGGAGTAGGTGGAGACGGAGGTGCCGGCCGCCACCCGGTGCGTCGGCACGGCGGCCAGGCGGGCGAAGGTCGCGCGAGCCGTCTCCACGTCGTCGAACAGCGGGTCCAGTGGCCTGCCCTCGGCCCGGATCCTCGCGGCCTGCGTCAGGGCGGTCACGGCGCGGGCGGGGAGCAGACCGCTGGACGCGGTGTTCAGAAAGGTGTTCTTCGGGGCGAACTCGGTACGGACGAGGCTCTCGAAGGTCTCCATGCGTCCACTGTGGAGCCGCTCGAAGCATTAGTCCATCGCGATTTTTTACGTGGTTCCCCTAAGGAACCCTTATGGGTCTGTCCCGACCTGCGCCGTCTCAGTGCTGCTGCGGTACCGCGCATCCGTCCGGGCCGCAGGCCTCCGCGCCGTCGTCCTCGATCAGCGTCAGCGGCGGGCGCTCGCCCCAGGCCTGGGTCAGCGCCTGGGTGAAGACCTCGACGGGCTGGGCGCCGGAGACGCCGAACTTGCGGTCGAGGACGAAGAACGGCACGCCGTTCGCGCCGAGTTCGGCGGCCTCGCGCTCGTCGGCGCGGACGTCGTCGGCGTACGCCTTCGGGTCGGCGAGGACCTTGCGGGCGTCGTCCGCCTCCAGGCCCGCGGCGACGGCGAGCTCCACGAGCCGCTCGTCCCCCTCGGAGAACACGGACCGCTCCTCGGCGAAGTTGGCCTTGTAGAAGAGCTGAATGAGCCGGTCCTGCTTGCCCTGCGCCTTGGCCAGGTGGAGCAGGCGGTGCATGTCGAAGGTGTTGCCGTGGTCACGGTCCCGGGTGCGGTACTCCAGGCCCTCGGCGGCGGCCTGCGTGCCGAGGTTCTCCTCGCCGGCCTTGGCCTGCGCCTCGCTCATGCCGTACTTCTTGGTCAGCATCTTGATCACCGGCTGGACGTCGCCCTTGTCGCGCCCCGGGTCCAGCTCGAAGGAGCGGTGGACCACCTCGACCTGGCCACGGTGCGGGAAGGCCTCGAGCGCCTTCTCGAAGCGGGCCTTGCCCACGTAGCACCAGGGGCAGGCGATGTCGCTCCAGATCTCGACGCGCATGTCTTCGGCTCTTTCCAGCTCGCACGGGTACGGAGACGGCCTCCGGTTAATGGGTGAACGTTCAAGGAGTGGGGATCATTCCCCGGCCACCGCAAGGGTCATGCGCAGATGGTGGTGCCCCGGTTCGACGGGATGCGGGGTCCAGCCCTGGCGTGCGTAGAAGGCCTGCGCCCGCGCGTTGTCCCCATGCACCTCCAGCACGGCGGTCCGCCTGCCGTCGGCCTGCCACTGCTCGACGCAGGCCGTGTGCAGGGCGGTGCCGAGGCCGGAGCGCCACCGGTCGGGGTCGACGTGGAACTGGAGGAGCTTGACCGTTTGCGCCGGGGCTTCCTCGGGGGTGCGGAAGGAGGCGAGCGCGACGATGCGCCCGTCGTCCACCAGGCACAGAACATGGCCGTCCGGCCGGGCGATGGCACCCCGCCAGGCGGCGAGCCAGTCGGTGCCGTCGTCCGGGATGCCGTCGGAGTAGTACGTGGCCCGGGCGCGGGCGTGGAGCGCGGCGACGGCCTCCGCCTCGGCGGGTACGGCGGTCCGGATCACTCGGGCTCCCACGGCCCTGTCGTGGATCATGCAACGGAGGACGTGACCTCGGTCGGACCGGTTCCCAGGCGGCTGTACTGGGCCCGGTATGCGCTCGGTGTCAGACCGGTGCGGCGGACCAGATGGGCGCGGAGCGAGTCGGCGGTGCCGAGGCCGCAGGAACGGGCCACCTGGTCCATGGGGAGGGTGGTCGTTTCCAGGAGTTCCTTCGCGCGTTCGACGCGCTGGTGCAGGAGCCACTGGAGGGGGCTGACGCCGCTTTCGGCGTGGAAGCGGCGGGTGAGGGTGCGTACCGAGACGCCGGCGTGGCGGGCGAGGTCGGTGAGGGTGAGGGGTCTGTCGAGGTTGCGCATGGCCCAGCCCCGGGTGTCGGCGCAGGCGGTGCCGCGTTCGGGGGGCAGCGGGGTCTGGGTGAACTGGGTCTGGCCGCCCGGCCGTACCGGGGCCACCAGGGAGAGGCGGGCCACCTCGTTGGCGACCGCGGCGCCGTAGTCGGTGCGGATCATGTGCAGGCACATGTCGATGCCGGCCGCGTAGCCGGAGGAGGTGAGGATCTGGCCGTCCTGTACGTACAGGACGTCACCCTGGAGGTCCAGGGACGGGTAGCGGTCGCGCAGTTCGTCCGCCAGTTGCCAGTACGTGGTGGCGCTGCGGCCGTCCAGGAGACCCGCCTCGGCCAGTACGAAGGCGCCGCTGCAGATGGAGGTCACGCGCCTGCCGGCCGCCGCCGCCTCGCGCACGGCGTGGATGGTGCGCGGGTCGGGGGCGTAGCGGTGGCCCGTCCCGGCCACCACCACCGTGTCGGCGCCCCCGATCGCGTCCAGACCCCGGTCGATGTGGAGGGCGAGGCCGCCGGTGGTGGCGACGGGGCCCGGGTCCGGGGTGCAGACGACGACCTCGTAGCCCTGGCCGCCGTCCACCTCGACCTTCCCGAAGAGCAGCTCGGGGATGGCCAGGTTGAACATCGAGACCGGTGACGGCGCGATGACGACGACGCGGTGCGGGGCGCGGGGCATGGCCAGAACCTCCGGACGTATGGCATTCAGGCCACTACTGTACGTCGGCGGAGATCCGCAGCATGGGAGGCATGTCCGGTAATCACTTGGCCAGGAAACGTCAACTCACCGCTCCTTCCGGGGAGTCTCAGTCCATGAGGACCTCTCCCGCCACCACGCTGGTCGCCGCACTTCTCGGCTTCGCGCTGATCACCCTCGACGCGTCCGTGGTGAACGTGGCCCTCCCGGCCATCGGCTCGGCGCTCGGCGGTGAGATGGCGGGCCTGCAGTGGGTCGTGGACGCCTACACCCTCGCCTTCGCCGCGCTCATGCTGTCCACCGGCGCCTTCGCGGACCGGGCCGGGGCGAGCCGGGCGTACGCGATCGGCATCCTGCTCTTCACCCTCGCCTCGGCGGCCTGCGGGCTGGCACCGAACCTGGCGGTGCTGATCGGCGCCCGGGCGGTGCAGGGTGTCGCGGCGGCCGTGGTGCTTCCGGCGTCGCTGGCCCTGGTACGGCAGGCGTATCCCGACGCCGCGCGCAGGGCGCGTGCCGTGGCCGCGTGGGCCGCGGGCGGTTCGGTGGCGGTCGCCCTGGGGCCGGTGGCGGGCGGCGCGCTGACGACGGCCTGGGACTGGCGGGGCATCTTCTTCATCAACCTGCCGCTGGGGGCCGTGGCACTGGCGTTGCTGGTGCGGGCCCCCCGGTCGGAGCGGCGTCCGGCCCCTCTCGACCTGCCCGGACAGCTGACGGCGATCGTGACCCTGACGGCGCTGACGTTCGCGGTGATCGAGGGCGGGGCGACCGGGCTGGTGGCGCTGGCGGTGGCCGTGGTGTCGGGCGTTCTCTTCGTCCGGGTCGAGGCGCGGCAGGCGCACCCCGTGGTCCCGCCGGGCCTGTTCCGTACCCGGGCCGTCTCCGTGGCGGTCGCGGCGGGGGTGGCGTGCAGTGTGGCCTTCTACGGAGTGGTGTTCGTCTTCTCCCTCTTCTTCCAGCAGGTCCAGGGACATTCGGCGCTGTACGCCGGGCTGCTGTTCCTGCCGATGTCGGGGCTGATCGCGGCGTCGAACGTGTCCGCGGGAAGGCTGGCGGGGCGCTACGGGCCGAGGCTGCCGATCCTGATCGGCCAGGGCCTGGCGACGGCCGGTCTCCTGCTGCTGCTCGTGTGCGTCGACGAGGGGACCCCCGCGGCCCTGGTGGCGGCGCTGCTCATCCCCCTGTCCGTCGGCTGCGCGCTGACGGTGCCGCCACTGACGTCCCTGATGATGGAGGCGGTACCGGCGGAGCGGGCCGGGCTGGCGGCCGGCGTCCTCAACTCCGCCCGCCAGACGGCCGGCGGGCTGGGGATCGCCGTGTTCGGGACGCTGGTCTCCCACGGGTTCGTCGAGGGGATGCGGGAGAGTCTCGGGATCGGCGCGGCCCTGTTCGCGGTGACGTGGCTGTTCAGCTTCCGTCTCTCAGGTCCTTCGGCCAGTCGGGCCTGAACTCCAGGTGGTCGTACGTCACGACGCAGCCCTCGCCCATCGGGGACTGTGTCATGAAGCCGACGAGGGCGGCGTCGCTCTTCTTCTCGTCGTCGAGGCTGAACAGCCGGACGAATATCCAGTGTTCGCCGTCACGGGAGGCGTGGAAGGCGAAGGCGCGGCCGGTGCGGCTCACTCTGAGCCAGACCGAACTGCCGTCCACGGTGAAGGAGTTGGCGTCGTCGGAGTGTCCCCGGGTGACCACCGTGCAGATCGTGGCCACGTCCGGGGAGTACTCCAGACAGAGCTTGGCCCAGGCCCGGTCGCCGACATGGACGTAGAGCACACCCGCGTCGAAGGACGCGTTGAACCCCACGGTGACGCGAGCGATGAGCTGAAAGTCCCCTTCGGGCGCACCGAGCAGCCGCGGCGCGTCGGAAGCGGGATCGAGCCCTTCGGCGGTCGGCGGCACGAACCGGTCCTGCCGGGGCCCGGCCCACCCGGTGAGCACACCGTCCTCGTAGGACCAGTGCCCGTCGGGTCCGTAGGTGCGGAGGGGAAAGGGCAGTTCGGGGAGCAAGACGTCCATCGACTGATTATCGCAGGGTGAGTGCACCCACCCAGGGGCGCGGGGCTGCATCGATATGCGGCTCCGCCGCGTGGGCGCGACAAGCCACGACGAACCCGCAGCCGCCACACAGCCCCACACCCCTACGGCGCTATCGCTCCAACTGCCCGTTGAACCGACGCGGCAGCCCCAGCGGGTTGTCGTCCCGCAGCTCCACCGGCAGCAGAGCCTCCGGAGTCGTCTGGTACACAACCGGCCGCATCCACCGCTCGATCGCCGTACCACCGACCGACGTCGACGTCGACGTCGTCGCCGGGTACGGACCGCCGTGGTGCTGAGCAGCCGCCACGGCGACACCCGTCGGCCAGCCATTGACGAGCACACGCCCCGCCAGCGGCGTCAGCTCCGCCAGGATCTCCGTGCCACGTCCCTTGCCCTCGGTCTCCTCGGTCGACAGATGCACCGTCGCGGTGAGGTTGCCCGGCAGACGCGACAGCACGGCCCGCGCCTGCGCGTCGTCGTCGTAGCGCGCCACGACCGTCACCGGACCGAAGCACTCCTCCAGGAGCAGATCGTGCTCACCCTCGGCGGCCAGCTTGTCCGCCGGAACCGTCAGGAAGCCCGCGCTCACCGTGTGGTCACCACCGGAGCCCGGCGTCACCGGCGTCTCCACGTCGGCCAGTTCGGCGCGCTCGGCGACCCCGGCGATGAAGTTGTCCCGCATCCGGTGGTCGAGCAGCACGCCCGCGTCGGTGTTGCTGACGGCGTCCGTGAGGGACTTGACCAGGCCGTCACCGGCGGCGCCCGACGGCACCAGCACGAGGCCCGGCTTCACGCAGAACTGGCCGACGCCCAGTGTCATGGAGCCCGCGAGGCCCATACCGATGCCCTCGGCGCGCTCGGCGGCCGCGGCCTCGGTGATGACGACGGGGTTCAGGGAGCCCAGCTCGCCGTGGAAGGGGATCGGGACCGGACGGGCGGCGGCCGCGTCGAAGAGGGCCCGCCCGCCACGGATGGACCCGGTGAAGCCGGCGGCGGCGACCAGCGGGTGCTTGATCAGCTCGAGGCCCGCCTCGAAGCCGTGCACGAGACCGAGCACGCTCTCGGGGATGCCGTGCTCGGCGGCGGCCCGGCGCAGGACGGCCGCGACCAGCTCGGACAGGCCGGGGTGGTCGGGGTGCGCCTTGACGACGACGGGGCAGCCGGCGCCCAGCGCGCTCGCGGTGTCGCCGCCGGCGACCGAGAAGGCGAAGGGGAAGTTGGAGGCCGAGTAGACGCCGACGACACCGAGCGGCACCTTGTAGCGGCGCAGGTCCGGGATCGGCGGGGTCGCGGTGTCGTCGGGGTGGTTGATCACGACGTCGAGGAAGGCGCCCTCGTCGACGATGTCCGCAAAGGCCCGCAGCTGGTAGCTGGTGCGGGCGAGTTCCCCGGTGAGCCGGACCGGACCGAGCGCGGTCTCCGCGTCGGCGGCCTCGACGAGCTGGTCCTTGGCCGCCGTCAGCTTGTCGGCGGCGGTACGCAGGAAAGCGGCGCGGACCGTGCGGTCGGCAAGGGCGCCTCGGGCGTCGTGCGCGGCCCGGACGGTGGCGTCCACCTCCTGGGCGGTAGCCTCCACGGCAACCTGCTCACGCTGCTTCCCGGTTCGGGGGTCGACACTCCAGACTGGTGCTGCTGCCACCGCGGGTCCCTCCACACAGTTCCTAGGTCATCCACCAGGCTCGTTCGATATGCTGAACGCTGTCTCTGATGGTGAATATCTGTTGGAGACTATATCTCTGGATTCTCGTCCAACGAAGGGGTGCAAGGGCGATGTCGGCAGGCGAGACGGGCGGCGGGGCGCAGGTCAAGTCCGCGGTACGGACGGTTGAACTGCTCGAATACTTCGCCGGACGCCCCGGTATGCACTCCCTCGCGGCGGTCCAGGAGGCCGTCGGTTACCCCAAGTCCAGCCTCTACATGCTGCTGCGCACGCTGGTGGAGCTGGGCTGGGTGGAGACGGACGCGACGGGCACGCGGTACGGCATCGGGGTGCGGGCGCTGCTGGTCGGCACGTCGTACATCGACGGTGACGAGGTGGTCGCGGCGGCGCGTGGGACGCTGGACCGGCTGTCGGACGACACGACCGAGACCATCCACCTGGCGCGTCTGGACGGGACGAACGTCGTCTACCTGGCCACGCGGCAGTCGCAGCACTATCTGCGCCCCTTCACCCGGGTCGGCCGTCGGCTGCCGGCCCACTCCACCTCCCTCGGCAAGGCGCTGCTCAGCACCTACCCCGACGAGCAGGTCCGCAAGATGCTCCCGGAGACGCTGCCGGCGCTCACCGAGAACACGATCACCGACCGGGAGAAGCTCATCGAGGAGCTGCACCTGGTGCGGGAGCAGGGCTTCGCCGTGGACCGTGAGGAGAACACGCTGGGGCTGCGCTGCTTCGGTGTGGCGATCCCCTACCGGACCCCCGCGCGGGACGCGATCAGCTGCTCGGTGCCGGTGGCCCGGCTGACGCCCGCGCACGAACAGATGGTGAAGGACGCGCTGTTCGACGCGCGGGACCGGCTGACACTGGCCACCCGTAGGCTCTGAGGCATGCAGATCACGCTCCGAGAGGTCCACGACAGCGATCTGCCGGTGTTCTTCCGGCAGATGAACGATCCCGAAGCCCTGCACATGGCGGCCTTCACCTCGAAGGACCCGACCGACCGGGACGCCTTCGACGCCCACTGGAAACGCATCCGGGCCTCCGACGCCGTGCATCGCACGGTCCTGGCGGACGGGGACGTGGTGGGCAGCGCGTCGGTGTACGGCGAACCGAACGAGCGCGAGGTGACGTACTGGATCGACCGCGCGTACTGGGGCCGGGGCATCGCCTCGGCGGCCCTGCGCGAGCTGGTGACCCAGGTGCCCGAGCGCCCGCTGTACGCCCGTGCCGCCGCCGACAACGCCGGTTCCCGGCGTGTGCTGGAGAAGTGCGGTTTCCGGCTGTCGGCCCATGCGCGGGGGTACGCGAACGCCCGCGGCGAGGAGATCGACGAGGTCGTCCTGACGCTGGGCGTCTGACGGCGCCGCGCATGAACGTCCCATGAGAATCGCGGACGCACGGGAACGATTCGCGGTGCTCTGCTCGTCTACCTGAGCGGGATGAACAAGACGATCAGGCGCGCATCGGTCTTCGCGCTGCTGCTGGTGTTCGCTCTGCTGGTGCGGGCGACCTGGGTGCAGTTCTACGACGGTCAAGCGCTCGCGGACGACAGCGACAACCGGCGGAATGCGATCGAGACGTACTCGTCGCCGCTCGGGAACATCATCGTGGCCGGAGAGTCGATCACCGGTTCCGCGCAGACGAAGGGCAGCGACCTCAGGTACAAGCGCACCTACAAGGACGGCGAGCTGTACGCCTCGGTGACGGGCTACGCCTCGCAGGCCTACGCTCCGACCCAGCTGGAAGGCATCTACACCGACCTTCTCAACGGCACGGACAGCCGGCTGAAGTCCGTCATGGACACGGTCACCAACCAGCGCGCCGAGCCGGGCAACGTGGTCACCACGATCGACCCGGACGTGCAGAAGGCGGCCTATGAGGCGCTCGGCGACAAGCAGGGCGCGGCCGTCGCGATCGATCCGACGACCGGCAAGATCCTGGCCGTGGTGTCGACCCCGTCGTACGACCCGTCCTCGCTGACCGACGCCAACACGGCCGGTTCGGCCTGGAAGAAGCTCAACGCGGACTCCGACAAGCCGCTGACCAACCGCGCGCTGCGGCAGCCGGTGGCGCCGGGTTCGACGTTCAAGCTGGTCGTGGCGGCGGCCGCGCTGGAGGACGGTCTGTACTCGTCGGTGGACGAGAAGACCGAGAGCCCGGACCCGTACACACTGCCGGGCACGGTCACCAAGCTGGAGAACGAGAACAAGTCGGCGCCCTGCGAGAACGCCTCGATCCGCACCGCGCTCCAGTACTCCTGCAACAACGTGTTCGCGAAGATGGCGTTCAACCTCGGCCAGGACAAGCTGCGGGCGATGGCGGAGAAGTTCGGCTTCAACGACGAGTCGCAGGACGTGCCCGTGCGGGCGTACACCAGCGTCTACCCCTCGGACATGGACGACTCGTCGACGGCGCTCACCGGCATCGGCCAGTTCGATGTCACCGCGACGCCGCTGCAGATGGCCATGGTGTCCGCGGCCATCTCCAACGGCGGCAAGCTGGTCTCTCCGCACATGGTGTCGCAGATCACGAACAGCGGCGGCGATGTGCTGGAGAACTACGACGACGAGGCGTCGACGACCGAGGTCGTCAGCTCCGAGACCGCCGAGCAGCTCCAGTCCGCGATGGAGACGGTCGTCAAGGACGGCACCGGTACCAACGCGCAGATCGACGGGGCGACCGTCGGCGGCAAGACGGGTACCGCGCAGCGCGGCGAGAACAACAGCAAGTCGCCGTACGCCTGGTTCACCTCGTACGGCAAGGCCGACGGCAAGGAGGTCGCCGTCGCGGTCCTGGTCGAGCAGTCGAACGCGGAGCGCTCCGAGGTCAGCGGCAACGGGCTGGCGGCGCCGGTGGCCAAGGCGATGATGGAAGCAGCGTTGCAGTAGACGCGCCCCCAAGGGGCGCGGGGCTGTATCAATTTGCGGCTCCGCCGCGCGGGCGCGACCAGCCGCGACGAACCCGCGGCTGGTCGCGCAGCGTCCGTCACTTGGCCCCGAGAATCTGCTCAATCGGGTCAATGGCGAAGTACACGAGGAACAGCACCGACGTCCCCCACAGCAGCCAGTGGATCTCCTTCGCCTTGCCGAGAACCGTCTTGATCACGACGTAGGCGAGAAACCCCGCACCGATACCGTTGGTGATCGAGTACGTGAACGGCATCACGGCGATGGTGAGGAACGCCGGGATGGCGATCTCGTACTTCTCCCAGTCGATGTGCTTGACCTGGGTCATCATCAGGAAGCCGACGGCGACCAGTGCGGGGGCGGCCGCCTGGAGCGGGACGATGGTGAGCAGCGGGCCCAGGAACAGGGCGAGGCCGAAGAGGCCACCGGTGATCAGGTTCGAGAAGCCGGTGCGCGACCCCTCGCCGACACCCGCCGCCGACTCGATGTACGACGTGGCGGAGGACGACGACGACGCGCCGCCCGCGACCGCCGCCGCACCGTCGATGAGCAGCACCCGGCCGAGGTTGGGGACCTTGCCCTCCTCGTCGAGGAGACCCGCCTCCGCGCTGATGCCGACGACCGTGCCCATGGTGTCGAAGAAGTCGGACAGGATCAGCGTGAAGATCAGCAGGACGACGGTGATGACACCGACGTCGGCGGCGCTGAACGCTCCGAAGAGGCTGAAGTGACCGATCAGCCCGAAGTCCGGGGTGTCGACGAGCTTGTCGGGCCACGCGGGCGTGGTCAGACCCCAGCTCTTGATGTCGGCCGCCGAGTTGATGATCATCGCAATGATCGTCATGGTCACGATGCTGATCAGAATGGCGCCCTTGACCTTGCGGGCGAGCAGTCCGATCGTCAGCAGCACACCGAGACAGAAGACCAGGATCGGCCACCCGGAGAGGGTGCCGGTGCCGCCGAGCTGGACCGGCACGGTGGTGTGCGCGATGTCCGGGATCCGGCTGACGAAGCCGGCGTCGACGAAGCCGATGAAGGCGATGAACAGGCCGATGCCGACACTGATCGCCTGCTTGAGCGGCTGCGGGATGGCGTGCATGACGGCCTCGCGCAGACCGGTCACCACCAGGACGCAGATCAGCAGGCCTTCGAGGACGACCAGACCCATCGCGTCGTCCCAGCTCATCAGCGGGGCGATCTGGAAGGCGACGACTGCATTCAATCCGAGGCCCGCGGCGAGCGCGAGGGGCAGGTTTCCGCCGACGCCCATGATGATCGTCATCACCGCGGCCACCAGGGCGGTGGCGGTGGTGAGTTGGACCGGGTCGAGGGTGTCGCCGAACTTGTCCTTGGCGCTGCCCAGGATGATGGGATTCAGGACAAGGATGTAGGCCATCGTGAAGAACGTGGCGAAGCCGCCGCGTATCTCCCTGGCGAAGGTGGATCCCCGTTCGGAGATCTTGAAGTACCGGTCGACGCTGTTCGCCGCCGGTGGCGGGACGCTCGGCCGGTCGGCCACCTTCTGTGTGTCGGACATGCCTGTTGCTCCTTGTTGCCTGGCTGATCGGTGTGCGGATGCTGGCTGGATTGTTCCCGCGTTGAACGCGCTTCAGGTTTTCTCCGTGTTACGGAATCGGGGTCGGTGGACCAGACTGCGTTCGAAGCCCCGTACGAACCACCCCGATGATCACTGCTACGCTTCCGGATCTCGTCCGGGTCACCTCCGGATGATCACATGTCATTCACATGACAGGCACAGGGAGGTCTCGCCCGTGGGCACGGTCGTCGACGACGCAGCCTCCGTGGAGTTCCATGCCTTCTTCGAGCGTCACTACGCCGAACTGTCCCGCCTCGCCCACCTGTTGACCGGTGAGTCGGACGCCGCCGACGATCTCGCGGCGGACGCGCTGCTCGCGCTCTGGAACCGCTGGGACCGGGTGCGCGCGGCCGACCATCCGGCAGCGTACGCCCGTGGTGTCGTCGCCAATCTTGCCCGCACCCGCATCCGCAGCGCGGTCCGCGAGCGCCGACGGATCGCCCTGTTCTGGTCGCAGCGCGAGGAGAAGACGGAGAACCCGGACATAGCGGGAGTCGTGGACGTCCAAGAGGCGCTGCGCAGGCTGCCGTTCCGCAAACGGGCGTGCGTCGTCCTCCGGCACGCGTTCGACCTGTCGGAAAAGGACACCGCTCTCGCCCTGGGTGTTTCCGTGGGTACGGTTAAGTCCCAGACGTCCAAGGGGATGGCCGAACTGCAACGGCTGCTCGGCTCCCAGGGCGTACCCCGGAAGATGGCGGCGGCCATGGCGCGCGGCGGCGAGAGCGGAGGACGGACCCGATGAGGCAGCAGGACGTGCACGACGAGCTGCGCGCCCGGCTGCACGAGGCGGCCGGACAGCACGAACCCGACCGCGCGCGCATCCTGGCGCGGATCGAGCGTGGCATGGCCGAGGAGACCCGCCCCGACCACCGGGCCACCCGTCCGCCGGTGTTCGGCTGGGTGCGGGTGGTCAGCGCCACGGCGGCGGTCGCGTGTGTGCTCGGTGTCGGCGGTTACGCGGTGGCGTCGGCCGTGAAGGACAACGCTCCGCAGCAGACCGTGGCGACCACGGCGACGCCCGAGCCCTCGCCGGACGCGACGAGCCGGGCGCCGATCAAGCCGGCCGACCCGTCGCCGGGCGAGGCCCAGGAGACCAGGAAGCCCAGCGGCACGCCCTCGCAGCGGCAGCCCTCCGCGACCCCCACCGCCCAGCCCCCGGTCACCGCCTCCGGCGAGGAGGACGGCCCCCTCTGGTCGGACGGCTCGGTCGACCCGCACAGCAACGACTTCTGGGCGCAGAGCAACGTCACCCTGAAGACCTCCGAGGAACTGACCGCGCTCACCGTGCAGTTGAAGATCGCGCAGACCGGCGGCGTCACCTCGGCCGGTGCCTGGCGCTCGCTCCCCGAGGACGACTTCACGCTGACGACCGAGGAGAAGGACGGCTTCCTCGTCTACACCTGGACGCTCAAGGAGGGCCGCAAGGTCGCCAAGGGCGAGTGGGTGTTCGCGGGGCAGTACGACCATGAGCGCGGCGGCCGCGACGCGGCGGACGACGGGTACAGCGCGACCGGCACCGCCGCCGGCGAACAGCTCGCGGTGAAGGGCGACTTCGCCTCCCACTCGGGCGACGACGCATCGTCAGACGGGGATTCGTAAAGAAAATCCGGAGGGGCGGCAACCCTTTCCTTCACCCGTGGCGACCAGGAGCCGTAAGGATCCTCTCCCACGCAAGGAATGGGCATGACTGCACGAGCTGAACAGCGCGTCCGCCACCGCCGCCAGGTTTCCAAGCGCCGGGCGGTGATCGCCGGAGTCTCGGCCCTCGGCCTCACGGGTGCGGCGATCGTCACGACGACGATGATGTCCTCCGCGAGCGCCGCGTCCTCCTGGCCGACCGCCACCGGCAAGCAGGCCGTGAGCAGCACCATCAAGGTCACGGGCACCTACAACGGCGGCTACAAGCAGTTCTACGGCAGCGGCGCCCTCGGCGGCGACGGCCAGGAAGAGGGCCAGGACCCGGTCTTCCAGCTGGCGGACGGTGCCGTCCTCAAAAACGTGATCATCGGCACACCCGCCGCGGACGGCGTCCACTGCCTCGGCAGCTGCACGCTCCAGAACGTCTGGTGGACGGACGTCGGCGAGGACGCGGCCACCTTCAAGGGCAAGTCCTCGTCCTCGGTGTACACGGTCTACGGCGGCGGCGCGAAGAACGGCTCGGACAAGGTCCTGCAGTTCAACGGCGCCGGCAAGCTGGTCGTGAGCAAGTTCCAGGTGGCCAACTCCGGCAAGCTGGTGCGCAGCTGCGGCAACTGCTCCACGCAGTACAAGCGCACGATCATCCTCAACGACGTGGACGTCACCGCGCCGATGAACGCGATCGTGGGCATCAACACGAACTACGGCGACACCGCCGCGCTGCGCAAGGTCCGTATCCACGGCGACAGCAGCAAGAAGATCAAGACCTGTGTCCGCTTCAAGGGCAACAACACCGGCGCCGAACCGACCCAGATCGGCACCGGGGCCGATGGAACCTTCTGCAGGTTCTCTTCCTCTGACATTTCGTACGAGTAAGTGAACCTTCAAGCATGACGGAGTCTTCCCCTTGAGCACGCACAAGAGACACCTCACGCGCCGACGGGTGCTCGGGGCCTCCGCGATCGGCGTCGCCGCCACCGGCGCCGCCGTCGCGGGCGGCACCGGCATGCTGTCGTCGGCGTCCGCCGCGACCTTCGGCTACCAGGACGACGGCAAGAACTACGTCATCGACACCGGGGCCTCGCTCGTCTTCAAGGTCTCCAAGTCGACGGGCGACATCACGTCCCTCGCCTACCGGGGCAAGGAGTACGAGGGCTACGGCGGCAGGCACTCGCACGTCGAGTCCGGCCTCGGCGCCTCCACGGTCACGATCAAGCAGGTGGGCTCGACGATCCTGGCGAAGGTCGCCCACGGCGCGATCACCCAGTGGTACGCGGCCCGCAGCGGCCAGAACAACGTCTACGCCTGGACGAACAAGGCGGACGCCTCCTTCACGGCGACCCGCTACATCGTCCGCCTCAAGCCCGGGATGTTCCCCAACGAGGGCTCGGACTCCTGGATCGAGGCCTCCGACAAGGTCATCGAGGCCGGTGACGTCTGGAAGCGCGGCGACGGCACGACCCACTCCAAGCACTACTCGGGCAAGCGCGTCATCGACTACGACCACGTCGGCTTCACCACCGGCTCGGTCGGTCTGTATGTGGTGCGCTCCAACCACGAGAAGGCCTCGGGCGGCCCCTTCTACCGCTCGCTGCTGCGCCACTCCAACGACCTGGGCGCGGGGCTCTACGAGATCCTGCACTACAACCAGGCCCAGACGGAGGCCCAGCGCTTCGGCCTGCAGGGCCCGTACGTGCTGGCCTTCACGGACGGCGGAACCCCCTCGCCGTCCCTCTTCCACGCCAAGCTCGACACCTCATGGGTGGACGGCCTCGGCATCACCGGCTGGGTCGGCGCGGCCGGCCGCGGCAAGGTGGCCGGCGTCGGGCTGAAGGGGATGGACGCCAGGTACGCCTACACTGTGGGCTTCGCCAACGCGGACGCCCAGTACTGGGCGAAGGCCGCGGCGGGCACGGGCGGGTTCTCCTGCAAGGGGATGCTGCCGGGGACGTACACGCTGACCGTCTACAAGGGCGAACTCGCCGTGCACACGGCATCGGTGAAGGTCACGGCGGGCGGTACGACGTCCCTGAACAGCCTGCCGATCAGCGGTGACCCGAGCGCGGGGAAGGCCATCTGGCGGCTCGGCGACTGGGACGGCACGCCCGGGGAGTTCAAGAACGCCAGGCTGATGACGTACGCGCACCCGTCCGACGCCCGCGCGGCGAAGTGGACCGGCAATGTCACGATCGGCGGCGGCAGCGAGGCCGCCTCCTTCCCGGCGTACATGTGGAAGGACGTCAACGACGGCATCCTGGTCTACTTCAAGTTGACCAAGGCACAAGCCGCGTCCGCGCACACTCTCAGGGTCGGTGTCACGGACGCCTTCCTCAACGGCCGTCCGCGCGTCACCGTGAACGACTGGGTTTCGGCCGTCCCCACGGCTCCCGCTCAGCCCAACACCCGCTCTCTCACCACAGGTTCATACCGGGGGAACAACCATTCGTTCACCTTCAACGTCCCTAATAGTGCGTGGCAGACGGACACCTCCCAGTACAACGTCCTGAAGATCAACATCGTCAGTGGTTCGACGGGCACGGCCTATCTCAGCCCGGGCACGTCGTTCGACTGCATAGACCTGCTGACCTGAGCCCCCCTCGGTCAGCAGTTGCCGGCCAGAGCCCCCCTCGGCCGGCACAGAGAACGCCCCGCCTGTGACGACAGGCGGGGCGTTTCGTTTCCCGCGTTCAGTTCATCGTCGAACCGATGGCGGTCGAGCCGGTGGTGAGGAAGGTGGTGGCCGGGAGCGAACCGTCCGACTTCCGCGCGCTGTACGCCGTCGTGGCGTCCGTCGACTTGAAGGACGGCGCCGACACCCCGCTGTCCCAGTTGTTCGCGGCCGACACCGTCGACGAACCCAGCTTGGACAGCCCGGCCTTGTTGCTCACCGCGAGGTTCCGGGCCAGCCGGGCCTTGCCGGTGGCGAAGTAGAAGCCCGCCTCGGTGTTGGCGTACGCGGTGTTGCGGTTCAGGATGATCGCACCCGGGTTGGAGTTCTCGGTGAACCCGTGGAGCGTGTTGCCCCAGGCCGTGTTGTTGTTGACGACGTGCGCGACCGTGACACCCCCGCCGCCGAGCTTGTAGCCGTTGCCGTTGCCCTCGAAGGCCGAGTCGTTCCAGCGGTTCTTGCCGTTGCCGAACGCCCAGGAGTGCTCGATGGTGACGGGGGAGGAGAACTGCCAGAGGTCGAGACCGTCATCCGAGTTGTTGTAGAGACGGGCACCGGTGATCCTGTTGCCGGTGCCGGAACCGAACTTGACCGCGATGCCGTCGGCGTTCTGCCCGTGTCCGGCCGGGTCGTAGTTGCCGTGACTGTCCAGGTTCTGCACGAGGTTGTTCGTCGTGCCGTCGCCGCGCAGCGTGAACCCGGAGTCGCCGTTCTTCGCGGTGACGAGGTTCTTGAAGACGCCGCCCACGGACGAGGTCACAACGAAGCCCTGGGCCGGGGAGTTCTGGAAGGTCAGGTTCTGCACGGTCCAGTAGTCGCCGTAGATCCCGGCCAGCCAGGACCCGTCGGCCAGCTTGGAGCCGTCGACACTGACCTTCTCGCTGCCGTACGCCTGAAGCGTGATCCGCGCCGAACTCGTGCCGTTCGCGGTCGACTTGAGGGTCGCCGTCGGGTAGTAGGTGCCGGCACGGAGCTGGATGGTGGTGCCCGCTGCGGCGCTCTTCACGGCTGCTTCGAGCTGCGCGGTGGTGGTCACGGTGACCGTCGACGAAGCGGCCTCGGCGCCGCCGTTCGACAGGCCGAGATAGACGCCGCCCGCCCCCGCGGCGACGGCCACCGCCGCGGCGACGGAGAGCGTACGGGTCCTGCGGTGGCGTCCGGTGCTCTGACGCACGGGGCGTTCCTTTCCTAGGCAATGGAGACGAAACGGGCCGGAGGGGCCGCCCCGGCCCGTTTCTGCATCCAGGTCGCCGCCGCACCCGGAAAAGGTTGCCGCGCCCCGTGAAGATCGATCGAAAGTTTCGGTATCACCCATCCCCCGTACACCGATTGACGCGTCCCGCCCCACCGATGACACTCCGATCGAACTCAAACCCCCACACTCACACAGGATGTGTCATGCGCCCCCGCACCGCTCGCACGCTCCTGCTCCCCCTCCTCGCCCTTCTGCTCGGCCTGCTGTCGGCCCCGCCCAGTACCGCGAACTCCGGAGCCCCACCCGTGAACAAGCCCAAGTACGCCGGATATCTCTTCACCTACTTCACCGGCGAGGGCACCGCCGACGGCGAGCAGATCCGCTACGCCCTCAGCCGTGGCAACGACCCGCTGCACTGGCGTGAGCTGAACGCCGGCAAGCCCGTCCTGACCTCGACGACCGGCGAGAAGGGGCTGCGCGACCCCTTCGTGATCCGCTCCCCCAAGGGCGACAAGTTCTATCTGATAGCCACCGACCTGCGCATGTACCGGAACAGCAGCGGCAGTTGGGACGACGTCCAGCGGCACGGCAGCAAGTCGATCATGGTCTGGGAGTCCACCGACCTGGTCCACTGGACCGACCAGCGCCTGGTGAAGGTCTCCCCCGACGCCGCGGGCAACACCTGGGCGCCGGAGGCCTACTGGGACGACTCCCTCGGCGCGTACGTCGTCTTCTGGGCGTCGAAGCTCTACGCCGACGACGACCCCGACCACACGGGATCCACGTACAACAAGATGCTGTACGCGACCACGAAGGACTTCCGCACCTTCAGCGAACCCAAGGTCTGGGACGACCCGGGCTACTCGGTCATCGACTCGACGGTCGTGAAGCACAAGGACACGTACTACCGCTACACCAAGGACGAGCGGGACCCCAGTTCCTCCAGTCCCTGCTCGAAGTTCATCACCGCGGAGAAGTCGACCTCCCTGACCTCGACGAAGTACGACTTCGTGGCGGACTGTGTCGGCAGTGGCGCGATGTCGCGCGGCGAGGGGCCGACGGTGTTCAAGTCGAACACCGAGGAGAAGTGGTACCTCTTCATCGACGAGTACGGCGGTCGCGGGTACGTCCCCTTCGAGACGACCGACCTCGACTCGGGCCGGTGGACGCCGTCGACGAACTACCAGCTCCCGGCAAGTCCCCGGCACGGAACGGTACTTCCGGTGACACAGGCCGAGTACGACCGGCTGCTGGCGGCGTACCCGGTCGGTCCCGCCTCGGTCGTCGATGTGACGGCGAAGGACCAGAAGGGGTACGCCATCGTCACGGAGGCCTCCTCGAAGGTCGTCCTGCCGATGCGGCCGGACGCGGACCTCTCGCGTCTGGCGCCGAAGCTCGCGATCGGTGAAGGCGCCTCCGTCAGCCCCGGGTCCGGTACGCGCCGCGACTTCCGCAAGCCGCAGACGTACACCGTGACGGCGGCCGACGGCACCCGGCGCACCTGGACGGTGGAGGCGGCACGGACGGGGAGTCCCGTCCTGCCAGGGCTCAACGCCGACCCTGACGTGCACTATCTGAACGGCGAGTACTGGATCTACCCGACGACGGACGGCTTCCAGGGCTGGGGCGGCACGAAGTTCAAGGCGTATTCGTCGAAGGACCTGGTCCACTGGAAGGACCACGGCGTCATCCTGGATCTCGGCCCGGACGTCAGCTGGGCGGACACGTACGCGTGGGCGCCGGCGATCGCCGAGCGGGACGGGAAGTACTACTTCTACTTCTGTGCCGAGCAGCAGGTCGGTGTCGCGGTGGCCGACTCCCCCGCCGGTCCGTTCGCGGACGCGCTGGGCAAGCCGCTGGTGGCCAAGGGCGGTTCACTGAAGGGCCAGATGATCGACCCGGCCGTCTTCACGGACGACGACGGGACGTCGTATCTCTACTGGGGCAACGGCCACGGGTATGTCGTGCCGCTGAACGACGACATGGTGTCGTACGACGCCTCGAAGGTTCAGGACATCACCCCGGACAACTTCCGCGAGGGATCCTTCGTGATCAAGCGGAAGGGCACGTACTACTTCATGTGGTCCGAGGACGACACCCGCAGCGAGAACTACCACGTCGCCTACGCGACGGGACCGTCCCCGCTCGGCCCGTGGACCAAGAAGGGGACGATCCTGTCCAAGCGTCCCGAGTACGGCATCCTCGCCACCGGCCATCACTCCGTGGTGAACACGCCCGGCACCGACGACTGGTACATCGTCTACCACCGGTTCGCCCTGAACGGGCCGGGCACGGCGGGCGGGGACGGCATGCACCGGGAGACGACCGTCGACCGCATGGAGTTCGCGGCCGACGGATCGATTCTGCCGGTGGTGCCGACCCTGGAGGGGATCAAGCCGGTCAGGAAGAACTAGCTGACGAAGTACGTCGGGTTCGGGAGCTTGTACGTCCTGTCGGCGTAGCCGCCGTCCAGGTCCGAGTACTGGTCGCCGAAGTTGGCGACGATGTCGTACCCGAGGTCCTGCTCGATGTGCTTGCGGGTGCCGGACTTGTACTGCACGGTCGTGCAGGTCCAGGTGCCCGGTGTGGCGCAGGCGCTGAGGTAGGACGGCGGGTTGGCCTTGTCCTTGAGGAACACGTGGTCGGCGTCGAGGTTCACATCGGCGCCGATCTTCTTCAGGTTCTCGACGGCCGCGGAGCGCTGCGCCTCGGACAGACCCGAGTTGTAGAAGACCTCGACGCCCTTGGCCTCGGCGTACCGCACGAGCTCGGCGCTGCCGAAGACTCCCGGACGGTCGGCCCTGTTCACGTAGTCGGCCCACGTGGTGGCGTTGTACGTGTAGTTGGTCTTCTTCTCGTAGTCGAGGCTGAGCAGCAGTGTGTCGTCGATGTCGAAGACGACCGCGGGCTTGTCGCCCTTCTTCGGCGCCTTGCGGGCCGCCTTGTCGATCTGCTTCCTGGCGGCCGCGTCGAGCTTGGCCAGGTCCTTGGCGTACTGGCTGCTCGTGGACGCCTGGTAGACGCCGTTGGCGTCGAGCGTGGTGCCGTAGTAGGTGTCGATGTCCTTCACCAGGAGCCCGATGTTGTAGGGCTCGTGGGTGCTGTTCGCGGTGGACTGGCCGGCCGTGGCCGCACCGGCGCCGTAGAGGGCGGCGCCGGTGACGGCACACGCTGCGGCGATCGCCGCGATACGCAGTGACTTATGCATGACAGACGTTCTACGCGCGTCACCCCGGTGAGCGCGAGACCCGCCGGGCAAAAAACGGGTCAAGCGCCCCGGTGGGTCAGTTCATCGTGGCGCCGATGGTCGTCGAGCCCGTGGTGAGGAAGGTCGTGGCCGGCAGGGTGCCGCTGGAGCTGCGGGCGTTGTATGTCGTCGACGCGTTCGTGGAGATGAAGGACGGCGTCGCGATGCCGGAGTCCCAGTTGTTGCCGGCCGAGGTGACCGAGGAGCCCTTGCTGACCGAGCCGCCGCCGTTGCTGACGGCGAGGTTCTTGCCGAGCTTGGCCGCGCCGGTGGCGAAGTAGTAGCCCCACTTGCTGTTGGCGTAGGAGGTGGTGCGGTTGATCACGATGGCGCCCTTGTTGGAGTTCTCGGTGAACCCGTTGCCGGCGTTGCCCCAGGCCGCCGAGTTGTTGATGACGTGCGCGACGACCTCGCCGTCGCCGCCCAGCTTGTAGCCGTTGCCGTCACCCGCGAAGGCCGAGTCGGACCAGCGGTTGACGCCGTTGCCCATGGCCCAGGTGTGCTCGACGGTGACGGGCGAGGAGAAGGACCAGAAGTCCAGACCGTCGTCCGAGTTGTTGTAGAGGCGGGCACCGGTGATCAGGTTGCCGGTGCCGGAGCCGAACTTCACGGCGATGCCGTCGGCGTTCTCGCCGTGGTTGGCGGGGTCGTAGTGGCCGTAGGAGTCGATGTTTTTGACCGTGTTGTTGACGGTCCCGTCGCCGGTGAGCGTGAAGCCGGAGTCGCCGCCGTTGATGGTCTTGATGTTGTTCCACACCGTGCCGGTGCAGGACTGGCAGACGACCGCGCTGTCCGGGGAGTTCTGGAAGGTGATGTTGGAGACGTTCCAGTAGTCCGCGGTCAGCTTGAAGATCCAGTCGCCGTCGGGCAGGTTCGAGCCGTCGATCTTCACGGTCTCCGAGCCGTAGGCGGTGAGCTGGACCGGCGAGGACGAGGTGCCGTTGGCCGTGGACTGCAGAGTGGCCGTCGGGTAGTAGGTGCCGCCGCGGACCTGGATGACCGTGCCGGCGGTGGCGCCGGACAGGGCGCTGGTCAGCTCGGCCGAGGTGTCCACGACCACGGTCGCGGCCTGCGCCTGGGTGGGGAGGACGGCGACGGCGGTGCCGAGGGCGAGGGCCGTAGTGGCGATCAGAGCGGTACGACGAGACATGGAGTGCGGTCCTTTTCTCGTTCGGACGGGGATGGGGATGGGACGGTGAGTCAGAGGACGTGGTCGAGCCAGTGGAAGACCTCGTCCTGCATGCGGTCGACGAAGACATGGCCGAGATCGGGCCAGGTCTTCAGACGCAACCGCTCCTCGGCGTGGCACGAGTGCCAGACGGCGCGCAACGTGTCGTACGCGACTTGGACACCGTCGGCGGGGAACAGCGGGTCGAGCCCGCCGTCGAAGAAGAGCATCGGCCTGGGGGCGGCGATGCTCGCCACGTCGGGGAAGTCGAGGAACCGGGACAGGCCCGGGTGGAGCATGTAGTACGACGACTGCCCGCGCAGCGTGTTGTTGCCGGGCACCATCATTTCCCTGAGGCCGGTCATCCAGCAGACGGCGGCGGTGGCCGCGATGTCGTGGCTGAGCGCGGCGGTCTGCCAGGCGCGGTAGGCGCCCATGGAGAAGCCGAGGGCCCCGACCCGGCGCACGCGCTTCAGGCCGGCCAGGAAGCCGGCGGCGCGGGCGTCCTCGCGGGCCATGAGTCCGGCGAGCGAGGAGCCGAGATGGTAGAAGTTGCCGGCCAGGGCCTGCTGTTGGTCGTAGGCGATCGGGCCGCGGTCCCCCCAGCCCGGGGCGTCCAGGCACAGCACGACATATCCGCGCCGGGCCAGCTCGTCGCCCACGAACCGACCACTGAAGTACCTGTCGGCCCACGCCTGGGCGGAGGCCAGCCGGGTCTCGTCGTACCAGGGCCGGACGAGTTTCTCCTTGCCGATGCCGAACTCGGATCCGTGATCGTGGAAGAGGAGCACGGCGGGGAAGGGGCCGGGGCCGCGCGGGGTGAGAAGGACGCCCCGCACACGCTCGTACCGTGTGAGGGAGAGCGTCACCAACTCCTGAATGTAGGAGTCGGTTCGGGACGGCACGCCGTACTCCGGGGCGTACGGTGTGTCGTCCTGCCGCTCCACCAGGAGGTGTTGCTCGACCTTGGCGCGGGCCACGAGCCGCCAGTCACTGAAGTTCCGGACCGGCGAATTGCCCCAGGCGAGCGGGAAGGTGAGCTCCTTCCGCAACGCCGGGTACAGGCTGTCAGGGGTGGTCATACGGCCTCCCCGCGCCGGCGTGGGTCAGGACGTGGTGCTCGACCGCCGCCGGGGACGTGAGCGGCCGGTAGTCGTAGATGCCGGCCGGGTCCCCGCCGACGTCGTCGGTCGGTCCGAGGCCGCTCGCCACCGTGTTCAGCCTGGCCGGGCGGCCGTTGAACCAGGAGCCGGTGTCGTGGAAGTGCTCGCCGCCATAGGCGGCCAAGGCGAGGATCGGGTCGTACCGGAAGACATTGCGCTCGGAGTAGATCGCCGACTCCACACCCACGCCCAGGGCGTAGAGAGGTGCCTGGCCCCGGTAGACGTTGATGACGACATGCACCTGTCCGAAGCGGGCCTTCTCCTTGTTCGACCCGGTCTGCCGCAGCTGCCGCTGCTGTTTGCAGTAGTCGTGGCGGGTGTCGGACCAGGTGGTGCCGTCCTCGCCGAAGCAGGACATGTACTTGGCGAGGTCGTATCCAGGGGCGTAGTCCTGCTCGCCGAGCAGTGAACCGTCGTCCGCCTCATGGCCGTTGATGTCCCCCACGGCCCGGATCACCTTGGGCGCGGTGGGATCGCCCGCGTTGGCGAGGGCCTCCTTGAGCTCGGCGCGGGTGCGCACCGTCCAGACGGTGCCGCCCGCCCCGCCCGTGGTGCCGGTGCCGGTGGAGGCCCAGCCGACGGGACCGCGCTCGGTGGCGGCGGCCTGCGGTGCCCAGCCGAAGGCCAGGCACACGCAAGCGAGGAGGGCCGCGGCGGCCCTGAGCGTCGAGTGCACCACCGTGCCCCGCAAGGGGCGCGGGGAACTGCGCGGCCGGCCCCCACCGGCCCGCGGCGAACGAACCGCGTGTCCGGCGGAGCGCTCAGGCACGGGGCCGCCAGTCGCCGAGATACGTGGCCTTGGTGTGCGACTCGGCCTGGTCCCGGGTCAGTTGAGGCCTGTTCTCCGGCACCGGGATCACCGCGCCGGGGCCGGAGTTGCGGTACTCCCGAAACCGCATGGTCTGCCAGGGATACGCCTCCCGCATGTTGGTGTAGGGCGCGACGGGGTCGATGCCGGGCCCGATCCGGGTGTCCCGCACGACGAGGGACGGCCAGGCGGTCGTCTCGTACGACGGGACCCACGGCCGGGCCAGCTTGTACGCCGCGTCCTCGGCGCCCGAGGTGATGCGGGAGCGCAGAGCGAGGATGCCGTAGGGGTTGGCGCGGGCGGTGGACGGGGCGAAGACCATGCCCTTCGGGGTGAAGGCGACGTCCCGCTGGAGGGTGTGGAAGTGGCACTCCTCGAAGACGGCGGTGGCCCGGCCGAAGACGAAGTCGACGTCGCCCTCGATGTAGCAGCGGTGGAAGTACTGCCGGTCGAAGGAGGTGAGCGCGGTCGTCTCGACGAACAGGGTGTCCTGGTGGGCGAGCAGCCGGACGTTGTCGAAGTGGGTGCGGTCGCCGTAGGTGTACGAGGCCACCGCCTGGGTGCCGGTGTAGTCGGGGTGGTCGGCGCGCAGCCAGTCGTTGGCGAGGGTCAGGTCACGGACGGTCAGACCGGGGGCGGCGGAGGTGAAGGTGGCGGAGCCCGCGGTGCCGTAGGTGCCCGAACCGTCGGGCTTCGGCGTGCCGTTGGCGTTGTTGTGGACGATCACGGCGTCGCGGGGGTCGCAGGAGGCACCGCGCAGGGTCAACTCGGCCTTGTCGGCGGGCACGTCGACGACCTCGCGGTACGTCCCCGGGTGCACGACGATCGTCCAGCCCGGGCCGTCCACCGCGTCCACGGCCGCCTGGACGGAGTCGCCGGGGCGGACGTGCAGGACCCGGCGGGCACCGGTGGCGAGGGCCGGCGTGGCGGCTCCCGCCGCGAACAGGCCCGTAGCCGCGGCGAGAAGGGTGCGTCTGCGCATCTCAGCACCCCTGCTTCCACGGCTGCCAGTCGCCGAGGTAGGCGGCGCGGGTCGCCGACTCGGCCTGGTCGTCGGTGAGTTGGGGCCGGTTCTCGGGGACCGTGATCACCGCGCCGGGTCCTGTGTTGCGGTACTCGGCGAAACGCTGGCTCTGCCAGGGGAAGCTGTCCGACATGTTGGCGTAGGGCGCGACCGCGTCGATGCCCGCGCCGAGCCGGCTGTCCCGGACGGTGAGACCGGGGCGGGCGGTGGTGTCGGAGCTGGGCACCCAGGGGCGGGCCAGCTTGTAGTAGGCGTCGGGGGCCTCGCTGCTGATGCGGCTCCTGGTGACCAGGTAGCCGAGCGGGTTGGCGCCTGCCGTGGACGGCGCGAAGACGAAGCCGTACGGGGCGGAGGCCAGGTCGGTGCGGGTCAGCGTACGGAAGTGGCACTGCTCGAACACGGAGGTGCCCCGGCCGAAGACGAAGTCGACGTCGCCCTCCACGTAACAGTGCGAGAAGTACTGGCGGGCGAAGACGGCCAGGGCGGCGGAGTCCGCGTACAGGGTGTCCTGGTGGCCCAGGAAGCGGCAGTGGTGGAAGGCCGAGCGGTCGCCCAGCACCTTGATGGCGACGGCCTGGGTGCCGGACACGCCCGGGTGGTCGGCGCGCAGCCAGTCGTTGGCGAAGGTGATCCAGCGGGCGGTGAAGCCGTCGGGGCGGACCAGGGTGGTGGCCGATCCGGTGGTGCCGTAGGTGCCCGAGCCGTCGGGCTTGGGGGTGCCGGCGGCGTTGTCGTAGACGATGACGACGTCACGCGGATCCTCGCTCGCGCCGATCCAGGTCAGCTCGGTGGCGGTGGCCGCGACGGCGACCGTCTCCCGGTAGACACCGGGGGCGAGGACCAGGGTGTACCCGGTGGCGGTGACCGTGGTGACGGCGGCCTGGACGGTGGTGAAGTCGCCGCGGCCCTGAGTGTCGACGTAGAGCGTGGTCGGGGTCAGCCGGGCGGCCGGGGAACCGAACCGGCCGAAGGGGCGCCGGCCGCCCGCGGAGGCGGGCGCGGGCGCGAGGCCGAGCGCGGCGGCCGCACCGGCGCTCGCGGTCAGGAAGCCCCTTCTGGACAGGGGGAGTCGGCGGTGGGGCGAGCGCATGGAAAGGCTCCTTGGCTGTGCGGCTCTTCGGGGATGTGCGTGGTGTTTCCTCGCCGTGGGGGGTGTGGGCCGGGGCGGGCGGGCGCGCTCGAGGTGGTGAGTGCGGTGCGGGCCGCCCCGGCCGTTCAGGAGGCGGGTGTCAGCAGATGCGGCCGGCGCCGGCGCCGCGGTCGACGATCCCGGGGACCTTCTTGACCGGGTCGATCTTCGTGCGCAGGGTCGGTGTCCAGCCGGCGCCGGACTCGAGGGCCTCGGCGGGGATCTCGGCGTTGTGGACGGCGATCAGGTCGGTGAGCTCGCCGTTGACGTAGTTGTCGGCGGCGGTGACCGGGGAGACGTTCCAGCGCTTGAGCACCTTGGCCGCGCTGACCCCCTGCGGCAGTGTGAACGCGTTGTGCTCGGCGACGAGTTGGGACTCCTTGCCGATGCCGAAGCTGTAGGCGTAGTCCTCGTTGGCCACGAAGTGGTTGTTGTAGGAGTCGACCTGCCCGAACCGCACGCGTGGGGCCCGCTCGACGAGGTCGGAGAACTGGTTGTGGTGGAAGGTGACCTTGAGCTTGCCCCGGTCGCCCACCGCCGTGGACTCGCTGTCGCTGTTGCCGATCAGGATCGTCTTGTCGTGCTCGGTGAAGACGTTCCAGGAGGCGGTGACGTAGTTGGAGCCGCGGACGATGTCCAGCTCCCCGTCGTGCTGCTGGTAGAGCATGCCGAAGTAGGTCGGCGCGGCGCTGTCGGGGTGGGCGCCGTCGGTAAAGGTGTTGTGGTCCATCCACACATGGGTGGAGCCGTAGACGACGGCGGTGTCGTACTCGGAGTTCCAGTTGCCGTTGGCGCCGTCGGTCGGGTCCCACTGCGGGAAGCAGTCGATGGGGCTCTCGAAGGCGAGGTTGCGGATGATGACGTTGTCGACGGCCTTGATCTGGAGGCTGGCGCCCTTGATCCCGGCGTTCTTGCCGATGCCGATGATCGTGGTGTTGGAGGGGACGTTGGCCTTGATGGCCTTGTCCTGGTTGGCGGCCGAGGTGCGGCGCAGCCCCTCGGGGCTGTCGTCGGGCTCGGCGCTGAGGTCGGTGTCGAGCCCCCAGGTCTCCGGCGCGTACTTGGCGAGGTAGGCGTCGAAGTCGTATCCGGCGGCGGCGAAGGCGTCGCAGCCCTCGGAGACGGCGTCGATCGTCCCCTTGACCTTGATGATCTTCGGCGCGTCTCCGCCGGCGGCCAGGGCGGCCTTGAACTCGGCCCAGGTGGAGACGGTGTGGACGTGGGCGGCGTCGGCCTCGGCGCCACCGGTGGTCCCCGTCCCGTAGGAACCCCAGCCGTCACCGGCCGGGAGGGTCTGCCGGGCGACGTCACGACCGCTCGCCTGGGCGCCGGGTCCGGTGACGGTCAGCACGAGCGCGGTGCAGCCGACGACGGCGGCGGCACGCGCCACCTTGGCCGCTATGTCATGCCCATGCCATTTCTGTGTGCTCATTGTGCGGCTCTCTCTTCCGGTTCAGAGGGGTTACGCGGTGGCTTCGGGCCAGGTGATCCAGGACGTGGGGATCTCCTGGTCGAGCCGCCGCACGTCCTGCGGGCGCAGCACCCGGGTGCGCAGCAGCTCCTGCGCCACGAGCCGCGCCACGGCGATGGCACCGGGCGGGTTGAAGTGCGTGTTGTCCTGCTCGGTCGCGGTCCAGTTGAAGTACGTCTTCGTCTCCTCGACCCCGAGCTTCTGCCACAGCGCGAGGGACAGTGCCTGGATGTCGAGCAGCGCGACCCGCTCCTCCTCGGCGAGCGCACGCATCGACGCCGGGTAGTCGCCGTGGGTCGGCACGGCGTTGCCGGCCGTGTCGAACTTCCGGCGCTCCACAGAGGTCGCGAGCACGGGCCGGGCCCCACGGGCGCGGGCACCGTCGATATAGAGCCGCAGACAGTCCTGATACGTCGTCCAGGGCTCGGTGTACCGAGTCGGATCGGCGACCTTCTCGTCGTTGTGCGCGAACTGGATGAGCAGGAAATCCCCGGGCCGGATGGCCCCGAGAACGACATCGAGCCGACCTTCATCGACGAAACTCTTCGAACTCCGCCCGTTCACCGCGTGATTGGAAACGGGCCGGTCCTTGTGAAGGAAGAACGGAAGCGCCATACCCCACCCGGTCTCGGGAGCGGCGTCGGCGTATTTCTGAGCGGCGGTGGAATCACCGGCGATGTAGATCGTCCGGGGCCGACGGCTTCCGGCGGAAGCGGTACCGGTGGCCGCGAAGGAGAGCGGAACGGCGGCGAGGGCCGCTGTGGTGACCTGTCTGCGGGTAAGTGACACAGGAATGCCTTTCGTTGACGTCCCTAGGGGCGCGGGGAACTGCGCGACCAGCCCCAACCGGCCGGCAGCTCCCCACAACCCCAACCACCCGAACTCTTAGCCGTTCTGCGACTTCCACTCGGCCTGAGCCTCGTTCAGCTGGTCCGCCAGCGTGTCGAGGAAGTCCTTAGCGCTCATCTTCCCGAGCAGCACCTTCTGGAAGTTCGGCTCGTTGTCGGCCTTCGAGATGGTGCCCCAGTCGGGCAGGTAGTACGGCAGCTGGACAATGCTGGTGGAACCGTCGGTCAGCGCGGCCGCGGCCAGCTTGGTCGGCTCGGCCTTCGAGATCCACGCGTCCTGCGCCGCCTCGTTGTTCGCGGGCACCTGCCCCGCGGACTCGTTGAACTTCGAGTTCTCCGCGTGCGACAGCGCGAACTCGATGAACTTCCAGGCCGCGTCCTTGTTCTTGGAGCTCTTGAACAGGCCGATGCCGTCAACGGGGTTGGAGACCTGGACCCGCTTTCCGTCGGCCCCGGTCGGCTGCGGAATACCCCGGAACTTCTCGACGCCGAGCGCCTTCACATGGTCCTGGTACGACCCCAGGTTGTGGTTCAGCATTCCGATCGTGCCGGAATCCCACTGGGCGACCATCTTGGTGAAGTCGTTGTTGAGGTCGGCGGCCGGGGTGTCCTTCTTGAAGAGCGCCGCGTACTTCTCCAGCGCCTCCACGTTCTTCGGGTCGTTGACCGTGGTCTTGTCGCCGTTCCAGAACGACGTGAGCCCGGACTGCCCGTACATCGCGTCCAGTGCCTGCGCGATGGACCCGGCGCCGCCGCGGATCGTGTAGCCGAACTCGTTCTTGCCGGCGTCGGTGAGCTTGTCCGCCGCCTCGTAGAACTTGTCCCATGTGGCCGGCTCGTCCAGGCCCGCCTTCTTGAACAGGTCGGTGCGGTAGTAGAGCACACCGTTGTTCGCGGAGGTCGGGATCGAGTAGAGCCGGCCGTCACCGCCGCCGGCGGCCGTCAGCGACTCGACCATGTCCTCGTTGAGCTTGCCGTTGAGCGAGGACTTGGCGAGCCGGTTGTCCAGCGGTTCCAGCGCGCCCTGGGCGGAGAACCCCGCGAGCATCGCCGCGCCGACGCCACCGACGTCCGGCAGGCTGTCGGCCTGGATGGCGGTGTCCACCTTGGACTGGTAGTCGGTGGAGGGGATACCGACGTACTCGACGTCGATCTTCGGGTTCGCCTTCTCGAAGTCGGCGATGACCTCCTTCCAGATGTCGGTGCGGACACCACCGTTGTTGTCCCAGAAGACGATCTTGCCCGTGCCGCTGCCGTCGTCGCCCTTGTCACCCGTGCTGCTGCCGTCGTCACCGCAGGCGGTGGCGGTCAGCGCGAGGACGGAGCCCAGGGCGACCGCCACGGCGGCTCGCCTGCTTCTGCGGATGCTGATCTTCATTGGTCGGCTCTTTCTTCTGGGTCAGTCTCAGCTGGATCAAGCGGTGAACTGCTGTGTCGAGATATGGAGTTGTGGGGGTCAGTGGCGGGCGTACGGCGCCCAGTCGTCGCTGCCGCGGAGGTAGTCGGCGACGGTGTGGGCGCGGGCGTCCGGCTCGCTCATCTGCGGCCGGTCCGCGGTGACTTCGGCGCCGGGCCCGTAGTTGCGGTATTCGGTGAACCGGGCGTCCCTCCACGAGAAGCCGCTCATGTCGGTCCACGGGGAGGCCTTGATCGCGGCCGGCAGCTCGGTGTTGCGGATCAGGACCTGGGCGACGGCCTCCGGTTCCCCTCCCGGATGCCAGGGCCTGCCGAGGTGGAAGGACCCGGCCAGCGCGTCGCTGACGATCTTCGAGCCGGTGATCAGGAACCCGTACGGGTTGCCGGTCCACGTCGAAGCCGCCGTGATGTAGCCGTTGTTGGTGTCCGAGCCCCGGCTCAGCGCCTTGATCACCGACCGCTCGATCACGGTCGTCGCCCGTCCGTAGACGAAGTCGACATCGCCCTCGATGTACGAGTCGCGGACATAGACCCGGCTGACGGTGGTCAGCTTGGGGCTGTCGGTCATCAGGGTGTCCTGGTTGCCCAGGAAGGCGGTGTCCTCGAAGACGATCCGGTCGCCGGTCGTCTTCATCGCCAGCGCCTGCTCGCCGTTCAGCTCGACCGCGGCCTCGTCGAAGTCGTTGCTGAAGGTGAGGTTGCGCACCGTGACGTCGTTCGCGGCGATCCGCACGGTGGCACTGCCGGTCGAACCGCCGTACGCGGCGGGCGTGTCGTAGACGATGACGGTGTCGGACCGATCTTGTCCAGTCCCCTGCAGCACGATGTTCGGCTTGGTCGCGGGGATGAGGACCTTCTCGCGGTAGGTCCCCCGCGCGACGGCGATCTTCACCGCCTCGGTGTTCCCGGCCGGCACGGCGTCCACGGCGGCCTGCACGGTCGCGTAGTCGGCCGGGACGTGCAGGGTCACCGCGCCGATCTGCTTCCGGGGCCCGGAGAACCGCGTCACCAGCGCCGGAACGGCGGCGGCCGGGTCCAGCCGGTAGGCGTAGAACCCCCGGGGGTCAAATGCCGTGCCCCATGCGTCGGTTCGCCCGGCCGTGTTCTTCAGGATCGATCCGCGCTGCACCAACTCGGCCGTGGCATCGGCCTGGTAGGGGTGCTGGACGCCGTCGTAGTAGCTGTTCTCGATGACCATCCTGGTCCTGCCGCGCGACCAGTTCCCGTACGTCCACGTCGGGTCCCCGTCGGCGACCTGGGCCGAGAGGTAGTTGTTGTAGAGGTGGGCGTAGGCGCAGTTGTCCGCGGAGGGGTTGCGCTGCTTCGTCCCCGTGAACCAGTTGTGGTCGATCGTGATCTCGGTGAGGACGTTGGTGGTCCAGCCGATCCCGAACGCCTTGTTGTGGTTGGTGAACTGGTTGTAGGAGACGGTGATGTACCGGCTGTCCTTGCGGATGTCGAGCAGCCCGTCGCCCATGTGCGTGAAGCGGTTGTGGTCGATCCAGACGTGTTCGACGGTGTCCATCTGGATGGCGTCGAAGTCGGTGGTCTTGCCGTCCCAGTCGCCCTCGACGTAGGAGTCCCGGATCGTCAGGTTGCGGATGATGACGTTGCTGGTGCCGGGGTTGAGGTGCAGCTCGCCGTGGACGATCTCGCCGGTGTCGCCGACGCCGATGATCGTCTTGTCCGAGGCCACGACGATGTCCGAGCCGAACGGCTCGACGGCTATCGCCCCCGACACCCGGATGACATACGGCTCTTCGGCCGCCGCGTACCGGGCGAGCGAGGCCTGGTCGGTGACGGTGACGACCTTGCCGCCCGCCCCGCCGGTGGTGCCGCCGGCGAGGGAGGCGAAGCCGTGCGGCTGGTCGGTCCAGCGGGGAGCGGCCACCGGCGAGGGTCCTGCCGAGGCGTCGGCTTCCCCGCTCGCCCCCAGCACGAGGGCGGCCAGCAGGCCCACGACGGTGGCCAGGACTCTGCCGGGACCGAGTCCCGACAAGCGCTTGCTATGGAGGTGCGTCATTGCGGCTCCCAACAGGCGTACAAGAATGAGGTGTGCTACAGCTGGTCGATCCTGAACTTCGTGAAGGTTGCCGCGCCGGCGTGACCTTGTCCGGCGGGCGCGAGGGCGACGAGACCGAGCAGAGCGCCGACCCAGCGCCACGGCGTGGCCGCGAAGACGGGACCGGACGGACGCGGGCCGTCGCCGACGTCGTGGAAGAAGCGGCAGCGCGCCCCGGCGCCGATCTCGATCCGCAGCCGTACCCGTCCCTCGGGGGCGATCACGGGATGGGCGGCGTCGCGCTCCCGCTCGGCGACCGCCTCGGCGAACCGGTGCACGACCCGCACAGTCCCGTCCTCGTCCCGCTGGAGCCCGATCCAGCCGAACGCGTCCCCGAGGACCGCGAGCCCGGCCCGCGCCCCCGGATCCTCGCTGTCCAGGCGCAGCTCCACCTCGACGGCGCAGGGCGTGCCGGGCAGCCGCTGGGTGAGGACGTTCGGCAGTCTGCGCAGGTCGTGCGCGTCGGCCGAGCGGACGCAGGTGAGGCGGAGGCCGTCGCCGGAGTGGTGGGTGGCCCAGCCGTCCCTCGGGTTGGCGGTCCAGCTCCACTGGCGGCCGAAGCGTCCGCCGGGGAAGTCGTCGTCGGTGGCGGGCGCTGCGGGCGGCTGCGGCGGCAGGTCGGGCTTGGTGTGTACGGCGACGGGGGAGCCTTCGTCCCCGAGCACCGGCCAGCCGTCGTCACCCCAGCGCATCGGCTGGAGGTGGACGACCCTGCCGTAGGCGCCCTTCTGCTGGAAGTGCAGGAACCAGTCCTCACCGGACGGGGTGCGCACCCAGCCGCCCTGGTGGGGGCCGTTGACGTCGGTGTCCTTCTGCTCAAGGACGATCCGCTCCTCGTACGGCCCGAAGAACTCGCGTGAGCGGAAGGCGCCCTGCCAGCCGGTCTCCACTCCCCCGGCGGGGGCGAGGATCCAGAACCAGCCGTCGTGCCGGTAGAGCTTGGGGCCCTCCAGGGTGAACCAGCCGGGTATCCGGTCGCCGTCGACGATGAGCTTGCCGTCGTCGAGGAGTTCGGTGCCGTCGGGGTGCATCCGGTGGCCGGTGAGCCGGTTCTTGACGCCGGAGCGGGACTTGGCCCAGGCGTGCACCAGGTAGGCCTCGCCGCTCTCGTCGTCCCACAGGGGGCAGGCGTCGATCAGGCCCTTGCCGGCCTTGAGGAGGTGCGGGCGGGACCAAGGTCCCCTGATCTCGGGGGCGTTGATCTGGAAGATGCCCTGGTCGGGGTCGCCCCAGAAGATCCAGAACCGGTCGTCGTGGTGGCGCAACGACGGGGCCCAGACGCCGCAGTCGTGCCGGGGGGCCTTGAACTCGGCCGCGGGCTCCAGGCGTTGGAGTGCGTGGCCGACCAGGGTCCAGCTGACGAGGTCGCGGGAGTGCAGCAGCGGCAGGCCGGGGGCGCGGCCGAAGCTGGAGGCGGTGAGGTAGAAGTCGTCGCCGACGCGCAGGACGTCCGGGTCGGACCAGTCGGCGTTCAGGATCGGGTTCGTATATGTCCCGGAGGCGGTCACAGGCTCACCGCCTTGCGTATGAGAGCCGCGGCCCCGTCCCGGTCGAGGCGGCCGTCGGCGACGACCGTGACGACACGGCGGACGAGGGTGTCGCCCGGGGCGATCGGTACGCGCTCGGCGTGCGCCAACGACGAGCCCACGCCCGGGTATTCGCCGGTGCGCACGAACCACGGGTCCCGGCGGGTCTGCTCGGTGGCCCCGGCGAAGACCAGCGTCCAGGTGGAGCCGACGAGGGCGAGCCAGTGGGCGGGGCGGGCGTGCACCTCGGACTCACCCTCCGCGCTCGGGGTGAACACGTCCGGCGCCCGGTCCTCCTTGCGGGCCCGCCAGAAGAAGCCGCCGTACGCGGCGCCGGGGCGGCCATTGGTGGCCGGGCTGCCGATGGACAGCGGGTCGGGCGTGACATTGGTGAGCGAGAACGTGAAGTCCAACGCCCAGGCCGCGTCCGTGAGTTCGCTGGCCGCGACGGTACGGCGCTCGCGCAGCAGCTCGGCTCCCGCGGCGATCCAGCGCAGTTCCTCCACGAAGCCGTCCGGGTCGCGGAGCTGGAAGGAGCTGTGGCGCTGGGCGCCGTGGTTGTCGAGCTCGGTGGGGCCCTGGTCGCGGACGTAGGTGCGTCCGCCCCAGAAGTTGAACCCCTCGACGTCGGGAACGGCGACACCGACGCCGAGGTGATGGAGGTGGTCGGCGGGGCTCAGTTCGGTGACCGCCGTGCCGGCCAGGGTGGTGACGGGGTGCAGATAGGGGCGCGGGGAGAGCCGCGCGGGCAGCTCGGGCCGGGTGACATAGCGGCCGACCGGGCGGCCCGCGACGCGCAGGACCGGGGAGTCCGGGGTCGTCATCAGGTACTCACCTCTTTCGGTAGGGCATCCACGACCCAGGGCGTGCCGAGCTCGGAGTAGAGGGCGAGGGTGTCCGCGGAGGCCGCGACGAGCCCGTCGATGCCGGGGACGACCCTGCGGTCCTCGCCGGGGATCAGGTGCCAGGCGCTCTCGGGCAGCTGGGCCGGATCGGGGGCCGTCCGGATCGCCTCGACGACCTTCATGAAGGCGCCGGTCGCGTCCGGCGGGACCAGCAGGTCGGTGCCGTCGGTCAGGTGGTCGACCAGGTTCTCCAGCAGGTCGGTGCGGCCGTGGTCGTACTCCTGCGGGCCGTGGCCAGCGCGCTGGAGCAGGACGCGGTCCTGCTTGTACCAGAAGGTGATCCGGCCGCGCGTGCCGTGCACCAGGACGTACGGGTCGTCCGGGTCCTCGGCGCACAGGGTCGCGGCGACGGTGACCGGGCGGCCCTGTGCCGTGGAGATCCGGACACAGGAGGTGTCGTCGGACTCGATGTCGTTGGCGCGCAGCAGCTCGGTCTCGATGCCGGTGACGTCCTCGGCGCGCGTGGAGCCGTTCAGGGCGAGCCCGGTGGCGACCGCGTGCGCGAGCGGGTTGGTCAGCGCGCCGTCGATCACGTCGACGCCGTTCAGGCGCCGCTTGCCCGCCCAGGGAGCCCGCGTGTAGTAGGCCTCCGGGCGTGCCCAGGCACCGGCGCCACCGACGCCGACCAGCTCGCCGACGGCTCCGTCGGCGACCAGCTGCCGGATCGCGGGCACCGCGTGCGAGCCCAGCGACTGGAAGCCGATCTGGCAGACGACCCCGGCCGCGGCGACCCCGTCGGCCATGCGCCGGAACTCGGCGTACGACGGGGCCGGGGGCTTCTCCAGCAGGATGTGCACGCCCCGGCGGGCCGCTTCGAGCGCCAGGTCGGTGTGGGTCGGGATCGGCGTGCAGATCACCGCGATCCGGGCGCCCGTGGAGTCCAGGAGGGCACCGAAGTCGGCGGACTGCTCGGGTGTGCCGAGGCCCTCGGGGAGCTCGCCCGCGGTCAGCGGGGTCAGCTCGCAGATGCCCGCGAGGCGGACGATCCCCTTGTCCTGGAGCCGGCGGATGTTCTCCAGGTGCCAGCGGCCGTGGCCTCGTGCGCCCGCCAGGACGATGTCTACGGTGCTCATGGGATCCTCCCTGCGCCCGCGCCGCGTGCCACCTCTCGGTCGGCCTCCTCGGCGCTGTCGATCTTTGTGTGCAGGGTAGGCGTCCAGCCGACGTCGGCCGTGAGGTCGCGCTCGCTGCCGGAGTTGTAGGCGTTGTGGATCGGCAGCAGGTCGACCGGGAAGCCGTTGAAGAGGGTGCCCTCGTCGTGCAGGGCGGTGCCGTTCCAGCTCTTGACCAGGTCGGCGACCTCTACGTGGCCGGGCGTGTCGAAGGCGTTGTTCTGGGCGTACACGCCGGACTCGGTGGAGACACCGATCGAGTAGCGGTAGTCGGCCGCGTCCTCGGGGACGACGTAGCGGTTGTTGTAGACGTGCACCTGGCCGAAGCGGACCCGGGGCGCACGCTGTACGACGGACTCGAACTCGTTGTGGTGCAGGGTCACCCGGAGCTTGCCGCGGTCGCCGGTCGCCGAGTCGCTGTTGCCGATGAGCATCGCCTTGTCATGACCCACGAGCCGGCTCCAGGAGACGGTGACCAGGTCGGAGCCGTTGGTGATGTCCAGCAGGCCGTCGTGGCGCAGATAGTTGCGGCCGAAGTACGTCGGTTCCTTCTCGTCCGGGTGGCCCTTGTCGCTGAGGGTGACGTGGTCGACCCAGACGTGGTGGGAGCCGATCAGCCAGATGTTGTCGTACGCCGTCTTCCAGTCGCCGAGGCCGCCGGTGTTGGGCTGCCAGACGGGGAAGCAGTCGTAGGCGTCGCGCAGGTCGAGGTTGCGGATGATGACGTTGGAGGCGTTCCTGACCTGGAGGTTGGCGCCCTTGAGGACGGCTCCCTTCAGGCCGACGATCGTGGTGTTGGAGCCGACGTTCAGCGTGACCCGCTCGGCCTGCCGGGCCGCGGAGGCCTGGCGGGCCTCCTCCTGCGCTCCGCTGGGCTTGGCCGGGCCCCAGGTGCGGGGGTCGTATGCGGCGAGGTACTTCTTCAGGGAGTAGCCGTCGGTGGCGTAGTCGGCGCAGTCCAGGTGGTCGCCGTCGTCGTCGGTGTTGGCGTCGATCGTCCCGGCGATCTTGATGATCTTCGGGGTGGCGCTGCCGCCGTCGAGGGCTGCCGCGAGCTCGGCGCGGCCGGTGACCGTGAGGACATGGGCGTCGTCGGCGGCGGAGCCACCGGTGGTGCCCGGGCCCTCGGACGCCCAGCCGTCGTTCACCGGCAGCGTGTCGCGGCTGATGTCACGGGCCTCGGCGTGGGCGGGGACACAGAGGAGCCCCAACACACCTGCGGAGGCGGCGATGTGACGGAGCCTCATGCGTACACCTCCCTGAGCGGGTCCGGCGAAGTCCGCTGCGGCTCGGCAGCGTCCTGAAGGGGAGCGGGGCTGTATCGATATGCCGCGCCGCCGGGCTCGACCAGCCATGACTGCGCCGCGGACGACTGACGGCCCGTCGTGGTGGTTCCGCTGGCGCGCTTGGCGCCGAACCCGGAGGTCAACCGCGTCCGGGCGCGGCCGCCGCGGCGGACAGCTGCTTCCGCAGAGCCGCCGTCGGCCACACCCTCCCTCGCGGCCGCCCGGCCGTTGGCTGCCGCCGGGTTGCCGCGTCGGACGCTACGGCCGTCTACGCGGCCGGCGCGACGGAGAAGATCCGGCCCCACGCCTCCCCTCACACTCCGGAAGAGACCCGACCCCGCGCCTGACCCCACGGCCCGGAAGAGACCCCCTCCCGCGCTTCGCTCCACGCCCTGACGGAGCCTCATCCCTTCACCGCCCCCGCGCTGAAGCCGGTGATCAGCCACTTCTGGATGAAGGCGAACACGATCACCACGGGCACCGCCGCGATGATGCCGCCGGCGGCCAACGCGCCGAGGTCGACGCTGTCCGCGCCCATCAGGGTGTTGAGGCCGACCGGGATCGTCTGCTTGTCCTGGTTGTTGAGGAACATCAGGGCGAACAGGAAGTGGTTCCAGGAGTGCACGAAGGCGAAGGAACCCACCGCGATCAGACCGGGCCGCAGCAGTGGCAGGACGACGATCCGGAACGCGGTGAAGCGGTTGCAGCCGTCGACCCAGGCCGCCTCCTCCAGGGAGTACGGCACGTTCTTGATGAAGTTGCTGATCAGGATGATCGACAGCGGCAGCTGGAAGACCGTCTCGGCGATGATGACACTGGTCAGCGAGTTGATCATCTGCAGTTCGGCGAAGATCTCGAACAGCGGCACCAGGAGCAGCGCGCCCGGCACGAACTGCGAGCACAGCAGGCCGAGCATGAAGGCCCGCTTGACCTTGAAGTTGAACCGGGCGAGGGCGTAGCCGCCGGCCAGCGCCACGAGGGTCGTCATCACCAGGGTGGCGACGCCGACGAGGACGCTGTTCTCGAAGTAGGTGCCGAACGAGCGTTCCGTCCAGACCTTCTCGAAGTGGTCGAAGGTCATCGGCCACGGTACGAGCGAGGTCGAGCCGGACGGGCGGAGCGCGAAGAGCAGGATCCAGTAGAACGGGATCAGGGTGAAGAGCAGATAGATCGACAGCGGCAGGTAGATGTGCCAGCGGGGGACCTCGTCCCAGGCACGCCGGTGCTTCTTCGGGCGCGGTGGTGCGGGGTCCGCGGCCTGCGGGGCCGGGGCGACCGGGGTGGCTTCCTTGGTGATCACTTGTCGTCGCCTCCGAACTTGCTCAGGCGCAGATAGACCATCGAGCAGAAGAGCAGAATCACGAACGCCACCGTGGTCAGGGCCGATGCGTAGCCGAAGTTGTGGGCGTCGACGGATGTGTTGGCGATGTAGAGCGGGAGGGTCGTCGTCTCGCCGGCGGGTCCGCCGCCGGTGAGGGTGTAGAGCAGGTCGACGTTGTTGAACTCCCAGACCGCGCGCAACAGCGTGGACAGGATGATCGCGTCCTTCAGGTGCGGCAGCGTGATGTGCAGGAACTGCTTGAACCGGCTGGCCCCGTCGACCTCGGCGGCTTCGTAGAGGTCCTTGGAGACGGACTGGAGGTCGGCGAGGATGAGGATCGCGAAGAAGGGGACACCGCGCCACAGGTCGGCGACGATCGCCGCCGGGAACACGGTGGAGGTGTCCGAGAGCCAGCTGGTGCCGTAGGAGCCGATGCCCATGTCCGCGAGGTAACGGGTGAGGCCCGTCTGGGAGTTGTAGAGCAGGACCCAGATCGCGGAGGTCAGCACACCGGAGACGGCCCACGGGGAGAAGACCATGGCGCGTCCCATGGCCCGGCCCACGAAGCTCTGGTTGACGATGAGCGCCAGCGCGAGACCGAAGAGCAGCTGGAGGCCCACCTCGACGAAGACCCACTTGGCGCTGAAGGTCAGCGTGTTCCAGAAGACCGGGTCCTCGGTGAAGGCGTGGACGAAGTTGTCGAAGCCCGCGTATCCGTTGCGCCAGGGCTTCGTGGGGTTGTAGTTCTGCAGGCTGTAGTAGAAGACGCTGATCACCGGGTAGGCGATGAAGCCCAGCATGAGCAGGGCGGCCGGTGCGATCAGCAGATAGGGGAGCTTGCGCGGGGTGGCGGAGGCACGGCGCCGCCGGGGTGGCGCGGGCGGTTTCGCCACGGCTGCGGCTTGGGCCATGACTGTTCTCCGATCTCGGTACGTCTTGGTACGTCTTGCGGGAAGCGCTTTCTCTCTGGACATGCGGGTGCGCTGTGGTGCTGCTGCGGCTCAGCCGGCGTACGGGTCGCTCCCCTTGCCCGGGCGGGCCAGGAACTCGAAGTCGCAGCCGGTGTCGGCCTGCGTGATCTGCTCGTTGTAGAGCGCGCCGTAGCCTCGCTCGTAACGGACGGGCGGCGGCGTCCACTGCGCCCTGCGGCGCTCCAACTCCTCGTCGTCCACGTGGAGATGGAGGGAGCGCGCCTCGACGTCCAGGGTGATCCGGTCACCGCTGCGGACGAGGGCGAGCGGTCCGCCGATGTACGACTCGGGCGCGACGTGCAGCACACACGCGCCGTAACTCGTGCCGCTCATCCGGGCGTCGGAGATCCGGACCATGTCCCGCACCCCCTGCTTGAGCAGGTGGTCGGGGATGGGCAGCATGCCGTACTCGGGCATGCCCGGACCGCCCTTGGGCCCGGCGTTGCGCAGCACCACCACACTGTCGGCGGTGATGTTCAGCGACGGGTCGTTGATGGTCCGCTGCATGGTCCTGTAGTCGTCGAAGACGACCGCGGGACCGGTGTGCTTGAGCAGGTGCGGCTCGGCGGAGATGTGCTTGATGACCGCGCCGTCCGGGCAGAGGTTGCCGCGCAGGACGGCGACACCGCCCTCGCCGGCGACCGGGTTCTCGCGGGTGCGGATGACGTCGTCGTTGTGCACGACGGCACCTTCGAGCTGCTCTCCCAGCGTGCCGTTGACGGTCGGCCGGTCCAGATGCAGCAGGTCGGTGATCCGTGTGAGGAAGGCGGGCAGGCCACCGGCGAAGTAGAAGTCCTCCATGAGGTACGTCTGTCCGCCGGGCCGTACGTTCGCCAGCACCGGGACGGTACGGGCGATGCGGTCGAAGTCGTCGAGGGCGAGCTTGATCCCGGACCGGCCCGCCATCGCGATCAGGTGGATCACGGCGTTGGTGGAGCCGCCGAGTCCGAGCACCGTGGTGACGGCGTCCTCGAAGGCCTCCCGGGTGAGGATCTCCGACGGCTTGAGGGCGGTCCAGGCGAGCTCCACGGCACGGCGCCCGGAGGCGGCGGCCATCCGCTCGTGCCCGGACTCGACGGCCGGGATCGAGGAGGCACCCGGCAGTGTCATGCCGAGGACCTCCGCCGCAGCGGTCATCGTGGACGCGGTGCCCATGGTCATGCAGTGACCGGGTGAACGCGCCAACCCGCCCTGGAGCTCGCGGAGTTCGCAGTCCGTCAGATTGCCCGCGCGATGCTCGTCCCAGTACTTCCACATGTCGGTGCCGGACCCGAGGGTCTCCCCGCGCCAGTGCCCCGGCAGCATCGGCCCCGCGGGCACGAAGAGCGACGGCACGTCGGCCGAGGCAGCGCCCATGAGCAGCGCCGGCGTCGACTTGTCGCAGCCGCCGAGCAGCACCGCCGCGTCGATCGGGTACGACCGCAGCAGCTCCTCCGTCTCCATCGCGAGGAGGTTGCGGTAGAGCATCGGGGTCGGCTTCTGGTACGTCTCCGAGAGCGTGGCGACCGGGAACTCGAGTGGGAAGCCCCCGGCCTGCCACACGCCCCGCTTGACCGCCTCGGCGCGCTCGCGCAGATGGACGTGGCAGGGGTTGATGTCGGACCAGGTGTTGAGGACGGCGATCACCGGGCGGCCCCGGTACTCCTCCGCCTCGTAACCCAGCTGGCGCATCCGGGCGTTGTGCGACCAGGTGCGCAACTGGCCCTCGGTGCCGTACCACTGGTGGCTCCGCAGCTCCTCGGGGCGTTTGCGTTCTCTGTCGGTCATATCGACCACCCGGCGGCTATCCCGGCGACCTCGGCCCGCTCGTCCTCGGGCAGCGGCCGGCTCGGCGGACGCACCTCGCGGCGGCACAGTCCGAGGGAGGCGAGGGCCTCCTTGACGATGGTGACGTTGTTGGCGGAGCCGTTGGCGGCGCGGAGTTCCTCGAAGCGGCGGATCTGCTCCCAGACCTTCATGGCGGCCGGGTAGTCACCGGATCGCAGCGCTTCGATCATGTTCAGCGAAACGGCCGGGGCGACGTTCACGAGTCCGGAGGTGAAGCCGGTGGCGCCCGCGGAGAAGTACGAGGGGGCGTAGGGCTCGGCGAGGCCGGCGACCCACACGAAGCGTTCGAGTCCCGCGTCCCGGGCGAAGGCGGCGAATCTCGCCGCGTCCGGGACGGCGTACTTCACCCCGATGACGTTCGGGCAGGCGTCGGCGAGTTCGGCGAGCCGAGCCCCGCTGAGCTGCGCGTTACGGATGTACGGCACGACGCCCAGCTCGGGCACGGCCTCGGCGATGGCGCGGTGGTAGTCGACCCAGCCGCCCTGGGAGACGTACGGATGGACGGGCTGGTGGACCATCACCATCGCCGCGCCCAGCTCACGGGCGTGCCGTGCGGAGGCGACGGCGGTGGGCACGTCGTGGCCGACGCCGACGAGGATCACGGCACGGTCGCCGGCCTCGTCGATCGTCAGCTCGGTGACGAGCCGGCGCTCCTGGGGGGTCAGGGCGTAGAACTCGCCGGTGTTCCCGTTGGGGGTGAGGGTCGTGACCCCACCGTCGAGGAGACGACGCAGCAGGGCCCGGTGGGTGTCCTGGTCGACGGTGCCGTCCTCGGCGAACGGTGTCACCGGGATCGCCACCACGTCGGCCAGGGCCGCCCGTTGGGTCTCGAACGTCGCTGTCATGCCTGACCGTCCTCTCCCTGGGCCTCGGACTCCGCGTCCGGGAAGGCCCGTTGCACGAACGACGCGATGTGCGCGTGGAGGGCGCGGGCCGCGCCGTCGGCGTCACCGTCGAGGGCGAGCCGCAGGATCTCCCGGTGCTCACCGGCCTCCCGCTCCCAGGAGGGCGAGGCCGCCCAGGCGACGGCGGAGACGAGGGCCGCCTGGTCCCGGACCTCGTCGAGCATCCGGCCGAGCAGCGGGTTGCCGCACGGCAGATACAGGGACCGGTGGAACTCCCGGTTGGCGAGGGAGCGTTCGGCGGTGTCGGTGGCCTGGTCGGCCCGGGTCAGCGCGTCACGGGCCTCGTCGAGGGAGGCGCCGCGCTTGACGGCCCGCTTCAGGGCCTCGGGTTCGAGGAGCAGCCGGACGTCGTAGACCTCGCGCGCCATGTCCGCGTCCACCATGCGCACCGTGACGCCCTTGTACTGGTTCATCACGACGAGCCCGGTGCCGGCCAGGGTCTTGAGCGCCTCGCGCACCGGGGTCTTGGACACCCCGAACTGCGCGGCGAGCTCGGTCTCGACCAGAGCCTGCCCCGGCGTCAGCTGGCCGGTGAGGATGCGGCGTTTGATCTCCTCGAGCACGTACTGCGTGCGGGAGGGGATCGGCGTGGGCACAGAGGTCATGCGCGCCTCTCGGATCTCGCGTATCGGATCTCACGTATCGCGTCTCATATATGACGTACGAAGTACGACGGGTTGAAGGTAGGAGGGGGCTCGTGTTTCGTCAATGCTTCTGACAAAGGAAGTTGAGGTTGCCGATCAGGGCGTTCAGACGGTGTGCGTCTCCCCGACGCGGGCCACGGCGGTGGATCCACCGAAGACGGAGGCGGCGCGCGCGGTGGCGTCTTCGGGGGCGAGCGTGGGGCCGACGTGGGTGACCAGCACCTTCCCTACGCCGCCTGCGATGCGGGCGGCGGTGCCGACTTCCTCCGGTGTCAGATGCACCGGATCGACTTCGCCTTCGCGATGCGCGTCGACATCGGCCTCGCAGAGGAACAGGTCCGCCCCGGCGGCGAGCCGCAGCAGTCCGTCGCACGGCCCGGTGTCCCCGGAGTACGCCAGCGCCCGTCCGTCGCTCTGTGCCCACAGGCCGTACGCCTCGACATCGTGCTCGACGGCACGGGCGGTGAGCGTCAGGCCGCCGTGCCGGACGGAATGCCCGTTGTACAGCGGCTGGAGGTCGAAGACACCGCTCAGGAACCCGGTGTCCGGCCGGCCGAAGAAGCCGGCGAGGCGCTGGGCACAGTCGCGCGGTGCGTACACGGGGACGGGCGCGGGGAGGGCGAGTCCGCCGTACGCGAAGCCGTAGAAGGCGGCGGTCAGATCGGCGTAGTGATCGGCGTGCAGATGCGAGATCCAGATCGCGCTCAGCCGCGTCGGATCCGTGTGCCGCTGCAACTCGGCGAAGGTTCCGGTACCGGCGTCCACCCACACCTCGGCACCCCCGCCCCGTACCAGATAGCCGGAGCAGGGGGTGCCCGGGCCGGGGTGCGGGGAGGCGGTGCCGAGGACGGTGAGGGTGAGAGACATGCGGGGAGGGTAGGTCGCGGCTCCTGCCCCGCGCCTCTGATTAAGAACCGCTGCCGCTCATCACGGTCGCTGCCACCCCGGATCCCGCCCGCTCAGCCCGACCGCCCGGTCGAGCAGGGGCGCGCCGTCCGCCACCGGAACCACGGGGCCGAAGATGCCGCCGCCCCGGTCGTCCTCCTTGGCGGCCGCGAGCAGGAAGTCGTACGACACCTGGAGCGCGGCGGGGTCCGGGTCGTACGGGAGGCCGGTGGCGCGGGCCAGGTCCCAGCCGTGGATGACCAGTTCGTCGATCGCGACCGCTCCCGCGACCTCGCCGGGCAGGTCGACGCCGCCCGCGCGGGTCATACCGGTCCAGGCGGACCGGTCGCGCCAGGCGTCGGCGAGTTCGTCGAGGACCTTCGGCAGCTCCTCGCGCCAGCCGGGACCGATGTCCGGTACGGCGGCGGAGGGGTCGGTGTTCGTCGTGGGGCCGAGGTCCTTGCGGGCGGCGTCACGGAAGGCGACGCTCAGGCCCAGCAGGTGGCCCAGCAGATTGCGGAGCGCCAGGTCCGGACAGGGGGTCGGGTCCGCCAGCCGCTCGTCCCGGACGGCCTGGGCGAGGCGCGCCAGAGTGCGGGTCTGGGGGCCGAGGTCGAGAGTCATGCGTGCTCCTCCGGGATGGGTGCCCTTCAGAGGGTGGACCGCCCACGCTCCCGAAACTCATCGCCCTACGGGAAATTCGTCGCCGACCAGTCGCCGACCAGGGAACCCGAGCGCGGCCCCGCCGCTTCAGCGGCCGGCGAGAGCCGCGCGCACCGCCGCCAGGTCGCCGTCCGACGCCAATCCGGCGTGATAGAGCCGCATTTCGGTGGCGCCGAGCTCACGCGCGCGTGCCGCGTCCGCCGCGAGCGTGCCGGGGCTGCCGCCCATCCCGGAGACCACGCCGAAGTTGGCGGCGATCACCGCATCCTCGCGGCCCTGCTCGGCGAACGGCGTCAGCAGGCCCGGTCCGCCCGCGCACGGCACCACCACGCCGTCCGCCACGGAGAGGATGTGCGCGGGGTCCACGCCCGGGTTGGCGCCGACGTGATACGTCACCGGGTCGGCGTGCAGCAGGATCTGGAAACCGTCGGGAGCCGCCGCGCGCACCGCCCCGACCGCCGCCTCCTGGAGGGTGCGGGCGGTCTCGTCGCGCCACGCGCGCGTGGCCGCCGCCACCGAGGCACCCAGGAGCTTCTCGACACCCGCCCACTCCCGGTCGTCCGGCGCCCCCTGCCACAGCGGCTCCAGCGCGTCCCGTACCGCGGCCGCCAGTTCGTCGGCATCCAGGCCCTGGGCGGCGTAGCCCTCCCGGCAGACCGCACAGAAGCAGAGCGCCATCAGATACATCCCGGCGTCCCCGAGGCCGACCCCGCCGGTCTTGTCGTGGGCGTGCAGATGCTGGAGGCCGTACCAGCCGAGGGACTCCAGTTCGGTGCCGCGCGCGCCCGGGCGCACCGCGGCCTCGGCAGCCAGGTCGACGAGGTACGCGCGCGTGGCGGGCTGGGCGATACAGGGAGCCCAGGGGTAGCGGTCGCCGTAGGCGTTGACGACCGAGGTGTCCGGATGTTCGGCGCCCAGGCGGGAGTTGTGGGCGAGGACCACCCAGGTGTGCACCTCCAGGCCGGCCCGCGTCAGCGCGGTGGCCGCCTCGCCGAACGCGTCGCCGGGCGCCCAGTCGCCGGCCGGGTACGGGCGCAACTCCCGTCCCTGCCAGCGGTCGTCGGTGGGGTAGAGCACGGACGCGTGCTCGGCGGTGACGATGCGGTGGCGCGGGTGGCGGGGCGTCAGCGCGCGCGTGGAATGGTACGCGGAGGCGAGCGTCACCTGGCCCACACCGAGGGAGGCGATGCGCGCGGCCGCCTCTGGGTCCCCGTTGACGTCCCAGGGGTAGACGAATGTCGACGCCTTCACTTGGTGTCCTCCTCCAGCAGCGCGTATCCACGCTCGATGATCTGGGCGAGCTGCTTCACATGATCCTCGGTGGGCTCGTGCAGCGGTGGCCGGACCTCCCCCACGTCGAGCCCGCGCAGCCGTACACCGGCCTTGACCAGGGCGACGGCGTAGCCGCGGCCCTGGGCGCGCAGCTCGACGAACGGGCGGTAGAAGCCGTCCAGGAGACGGTCGGCCGTCCGCGAGTCGTCCGACTCGAGCGCCCCGTGGAAGGCGAGGGCGATCTCGGGGGCGAAGCAGAACACGGCGGAGGAGTAGAGCGGGACGCCGACCGCGCGGTAGGCGAGCTGGGTCTGTTCGGCGGTCGGCAGGCCGTTGAAGTAGAGGAAGTCGCCGGGGACCTCGGTGCGCACGGCGCTGACGATCCGCTGGACGAGGTCGAGGTCGCCGAGCCCGTCCTTGAGGCCGACGATCCCTTCGGTGCGGGCCAGTTCGACGACGGTCGGCGGTGTGAACACGGCGTTGTCGCGCTGGTAGACGACGACGGGCAGCGCGGTGGCCGCCGCGATCTCCTTGTAGTGCCGCAGCAGGCCCTCCTGCCCGGCGATCACGAGGTACGGCGGCAGCGCGAGCAGCCCGTCCGCGCCGGCCGCCTCGGCCAGCTTCGCGTACCGCACGGCGAGCGCGGTGCCGTACCCGGCGCCCGCGACGACCGGCACACGTCCCGCCGTCTCCTCCACGGCCGCCCGCACGCACGCCTCGAACTCCTCGGGCGTCAGCGCGTGGAACTCCCCGGTGCCGCAGCACGCGAAGACGGCGGCGGCCCCGGCCTCCACCCCGCGGCGCACATGGGCGCGGTAGACGTCGAGGTCGACCGAGCCGTCGGGGGCGTAGGCGGTGACGGGGAAGAACAGCGGCCCGCTGGGGATGCCGAGTCGGGTGGCGAGGTCGGCAGTCGTCACGGGCTCTCCCTAGAACGAGAAACAGAGGCGTGCGGGATTCTGATCAGAGTTTACGTTTCTGAACATGCGTAGCACCACCCTTGACGAGGCGTGCCGATGATCCTTAACTTGTCCACGAATGTGAATACCGAGCAGTGTTACGGCCGTCGACTCAAGGAGAACCGAGGATGCCAGCGCCCCGCACCGTACTGCTCACCGGCGCCGCCGGCGGGCTCGGCACCCTGATGCGGGACCTGCTCCCCGAGTACGGCTACGAGCTGCGCCTCCTGGACCTGCTCCCCGTCGAGGGCGCACCGGACGCGATCGTCGCGGACCTCGCCGACAAGGACGCCGTGCGCGAGGCCGTCCGGGGTGTCGACGCGATCATCCACCTCGCGGGCATCTCCCTGGAAGCCTCCTTCGACAAGATCCTCAGGGCGAACATCGAGGGCACCTACAACCTGTACGAGACCGCCCGCGAGGAGGGCGTACCGAGGATCGTCTTCGCCTCCTCCAACCACGCGGTGGGCTTCACCCCCCGCCCCCAGGGCGACGCTCCCCTGATCCCGATCGACACCCCGCACCGCCCGGACACCTTCTACGGCCTGTCCAAGTCCTTCGGCGAGGACCTTGCCCAGCTCTACTGGGACAAGCACGCCCTGGAGACCGTGTCGGTACGCATCGGCTCCTGCTTCCCCGAGCCCAGCAGCGTCCGCATGCTGTCGGTGTGGATGAGCCCGGCCGACGGCGCCCGCCTCTTCCACGCGGCCCTGACCGCCGAGGACGTCCAGCACACCGTCGTCTACGGCTCCTCCGCCAACACCCGCCTGTGGTGGGACCTCAGCACGGCCCGGGCGATCGGCTACGACCCCCGGGACGACTCCGAGCAGTACGCCGAGAAGATCATCGCCGAGCAGGGCGAACTGGACCCGGAGAACATCGCCCACGCCCACCTCGGCGGCCACTTCGTGAGCGATCCGCCGATCTGGCCGTACTGAGACACCCATGAAGATGGCGGGCGGGCACCGAACGGGCCCGCCCGCAGTGGTGTTCGGGCAGACGGCCATGGCCCTGGAACGGGTGCGACCGCGCCCTGCCAGGGGCGCGGGGAACTGCGCGACCAGCCACAACGAATCCGCAGCCGCCACACGACCGCACCCTCCCAACCCATAGGCGCCCCCTGCCCGAACGGGCACACACGGTCACTATCACTGACGCAACAGACCTGGTCACCACCACCCACCCGCTGTAGAACTTCCTGCATACGGCCCGAACGGGCAACGGCAGCACAGGAGGGCGGGTGACGACATGACCGGCACCGCGGAAGACCGCCAGCGGCATATCGTCCACGCCGCCCGCACCACAGGCGCCGTCGACGTCAACACGCTCGCCGCCCAACTCGGCGTCGCGAAAGAAACCGTCCGCCGAGACCTCCGCGCCCTGGAGGACCACGGCCTGGTCCGCCGCACCCACGGCGGCGCCTACCCCGTGGAGAGCGCCGGCTTCGAGACGACGCTCGCCTTCCGGGCCACCAGCCACGTCCCCGAGAAGCGCCGCATCGCCACCGCCGCGGCCGAGCTGCTCGGGGACGCCGAGACGGTCTTCGTCGACGAGGGCTTCACCCCACAGCTCATCGCCGAGGCCCTGCCCCGGGACCGCCCCCTGACCGTGGTCACCGCATCCCTCCCGGTCGCGGGCGCCCTCGCCGAGGCGGACGGCGTCTCGGTCCTCCTGCTCGGGGGCCGGGTCCGCTCCGGCACCCTGGCCACCGTCGACCACTGGACGACGAAGATGCTCGCCGGCTTCGTCCTCGACCTCGCCTACATCGGCGCCAACGGCATCTCCCGCGAACACGGCCTCACCACCCCCGACCCCGCGGTCAGCGAGGTCAAGGCACAGGCGATCCGGGCCGCGCGTCGCACGGTGTTCGCGGGTGTCCACACCAAGTTCGGGGCGGTCAGCTTCTGCCGGTTCGCGGAGATCGGCACGCTGGAGACGATCGTCACGAGCACCCTGCTCCCCACGTCCGAGGCCCACCGCTACTCACTGCTCGGGCCTCAGGTCATCCGCGTCTGAAAATCCAACCCACCACTTAATGCGGCACGTCACACCTTGTCGTGCCCTTTATCTCCCCATAAGTCCAGGAGCGATCCATGCGAACCCAGAGCCGACGACGGCCACCGCGAGCCACGCTCGCCCTGGCCGCCGCAGGGACGCTGCTCACCCCGCTGCTCTCCGGCTGCTGGGTCGGAGCCGGCGGGGCGGGGGCGGGCGGCGACTCGATCAACGTCCTCATGGTCAACAACCCCCAGATGACCGAGTTGCAGAAACTCGCCCCCCGCTTCACCGAAGAGACCGGCATCAAGGTCAACTTCACCGTCCTGCCCGAGAACGACGTCCGCGACAAGATCAGCCAGGACTTCGCCAACCAGGCGGGCCAGTACGACGTGGCCACCCTCTCCAACTACGAGATCCCGATCTACGCCCGCAACGGCTGGCTGCACGAGATGGACTCCTACGTCGCCAAGGACCAGGCGTACGACGAACAGGACGTCCTGGGGCCCATGCGCCAGTCCCTGACCGGCGACGACGGCAAGCTCTACGGCCAGCCCTTCTACGGCGAGTCCTCCTTCCTGATGTACCGCAAGGACGTCTTCGCGAACGCGGGTCTGACGATGCCGGCCCACCCCACCTGGACCCAGGTGGCCGACCTGGCCGCGAAGGTGGACGGCGCCGAGCCCGGCATGAAGGGCATCTGTCTGCGCGGACTGCCGGGCTGGGGCGAGGTGATGGCACCCCTGACGACCGTCGTGAACACCTTCGGCGGCACCTGGTTCGACCAGAACTGGAAGGCCCGGCTCGACTCCCCCGAGTGGGAGAAGGCGACGAAGTTCTATGTCGACCTCGTCCGTGAGCACGGTGAGTCGGGAGCGCCCCAGTCCGGCTTCGCCGAGTGCCTGAACAACATGACCCAGGGCAAGGTCGCCATGTGGTACGACGCCACGAGCGCCGCCGGTTCCCTGGAGGCGGACGACTCCCCCGTCAAGGGCAAGGTCGGCTACGCCCCCGCCCCCGTCGAGGAGACGAAGTCCTCCGGCTGGCTCTACACCTGGGCCTGGGGCATCCAGGACGCCTCCCACAACCCCGACAAGGCCTGGAAGTTCGTGTCCTGGGCCTCCGGCAAGCAGTACGAACAGCTGGTCGGCGACCAGATCGGCTGGTCCAACGTCCCGGCCGGCAAACGCGCGTCGACGTACACGAATCCGGCGTACGTCAAAGAGGCCGCCGCCTTCCAGGAGATGACCAAGGAGGCCATCGAAGGCGCGCAGCCCAACGACCCGGGGGTGCAGCCGCGCCCCGCGCCCGGCATCCAGTTCGTCGGCATCCCCGAGTTCACCGATCTCGGCACCAAGGTCTCCCAGGAGATCAGCGCGGCCATCGCCGGACGCCAGTCCGTCGAGTCGGCCCTGGAGAAGTCCCAGCGGCTCGCCGAGAAGATCTCCGAGGAGTACGAGGGACGATGACAGCGACAACGACGGCCCCCGTGGCCGCGACTCCCGTACGCACCGCCCGCCCACCGTCGGCCCGGCTGCGCAACTGGGCCACCCGGGCCCCGCTCCTGCCCGCCCTGATCTTCATGATCGTGGTCACCCAGCTCCCGTTCGTGGCCACGCTGGTGATCTCCTTCTTCGACTGGAACGCCCTGTACCCGAAGGCCCGGCACTTCACGGGCTTCGACAACTACCAACAGGTCCTCACGGACGCGGACCTGCGCCATTCGGTGTGGACGACGGTCCTGCTGACGGCGACGGTGGTCCTGGTGAGCCTGGTGCTCGGCCTGGCCCTGGCGCTCCTGCTGGACCGTCGGTTCAAGGGGCGCGGCGTGGTCCGCACCCTTCTGATCGCCCCCTTCCTCGTCGTCCCCGTGGCGGCGGCGCTGCTCTGGAAGCATGTGCTCTACAACCCCGAATACGGTCTGCTCAATGGGTTGTTGCACTATGTGGGCGGCCCACAGCCGGACTGGATCTCCAACACCCCGCTGCTGGCGGTGGAGGCCTCCCTGGTCTGGCAGTGGACGCCGTTCATGATGCTGATCCTGCTGGCGGGCCTGCAGAGCCGCGACTCCCAGCAGATCGAGGCAGCACGGGTGGACGGCGCGAGCGACTGGCAGATCTTCCGGCATCTGACGCTCCCGCATCTGCGCCGCTATCTGGAGCTGGGCGCGCTGCTGGGCTCGATCTACATCGTCCAGAACTTCGACGCGGTCTTCACGATCACATCGGGCGGCCTCGGCACCGCCAACCTCCCCTACACCGTCTACCAGAGCTTCTACCAGGCCCACGAGAACGGCCTCGCCTCGGCCGCCGGCGTCCTGGTGGTCATCGGCTCGATCATCATCGCGACCTTCGCCCTGCGCGTGGTGTCGTCCCTGTTCCGTGAGGAGGCGGGTCGGGCATGAGTGCAATGACCGTACGCCGTAAGGGCGTTGGCCTGGGCCTGCTGGCCTGGCTCCTGGGAGTGGCGTTCTTCCTCCCCATCGCGTGGATGGCGCTGACGTCCTTCCACTCGGAGGCGGACGCGGCGACCAACCCGCCGTCCTTCGGGGCCGCCCTCACCCTGGACGGCTACCGCGAGTTCTTCGGCACGGGCGGCGGCGCGAGCCCCTGGCCGGCACTGATCAACTCGTCGGTGGCGTCGCTGGCGTCGACGGCCTTCGTCCTGCTCCTGGCGCTCCCGGCGGCGTACGCGCTGTCGATCCGCCCGGTGAAGAAGTGGACGGACGTCCTGTTCTTCTTCCTGTCGACGAAGATGCTGCCGGTGGTGGCGGGTCTGCTGCCCATCTATCTGTTCGCCAAGAACACGGACATGCTCGACAACATCTGGCTGCTGGTCATCCTCTACACCTCCATGAACCTGCCGATCGCGGTGTGGATGATGCAGTCGTTCCTGGCCGAGGTGCCGGTGGCGATCATCGAGGCGGCCCGGGTGGACGGGGCGCGGCTCCCGACGATCCTGGCGCGCGTGGTGGCCCCGATCGCCCTCCCGGGAATCGCCGCGACAGCGCTGATCTGCTTCATCTTCAGCTGGAACGAGCTGTTGTTCGCGAGGGTCCTGACCGGCGTGGTGGCGGAGACCGCCCCCGTCTTCCTGACCGGCTTCATCACCAGCCAGGGCCTGTTCCTGGCGAAGGTGTGCGCCGCGTCGCTCGTCATCTCCCTGCCGGTGCTCGCCGCGGGGTTCGCCGCCCAGGACAAGCTGGTCCAGGGTCTGTCGTTGGGAGCCGTGAAATGAAGGCCGCCGTCATCGAGTCCGTGGGCCGTGCCGTCGTCGCCGAGGTCCCCGACCCGACGCCGGGTCCGCGCGAGGTCGTCGTCGAGGTCGCCGCGTGCGGGCTGTGCGGCACCGACCTGCACATCCTCCAGGGCGAGTTCGCGCCGAAGCTGCCGATCGTGCCGGGGCACGAGTTCGCGGGCGAGGTGGTGGGGGTCGGCCGGCAGGTGACGGAACTGTCGGTGGGCGACCGGGTGGCGGTGGACCCGTCCCTGTACTGCTACGAGTGCCGCTACTGCCGTACGGGCCACAACAACCTCTGTGAACGCTGGGCGGCGATCGGTGTGACCACGGCCGGCGGCGCGGCGCAGTACGCGGTGGCCCCGGTGGCGAACTGCGTGCGGCTCCCCGAACATGTCCGCACACAGGACGCGGCCCTGGTGGAACCGCTGTCGTGCGCGATACGCGGCTACGACGTCCTGCGGTCCCGGCTGGGCGCCCACGTCCTGATCTACGGCTCCGGAACCATGGGGCTGATGATGCTGGAGCTTGCGAAGCGGACGGGTGCGGCGAGTGTGGACGTGGTGGATCTGAACCCGTCCCGCCTGGAGACGGCCCGCCGACTGGGCGTCTCGTCCTCGGCGGCGAACGCGGACGAGCTCGAGCGCCCTCAGGGCTGGGACGTGGTCGTCGACGCGACGGGCAACGCGGCGGCGATCCAGGACGGGCTGGAGCGGGTGGCGAAGGCGGGCACGTTTCTCCAGTTCGGCGTGGCCGACTACGCGACGCGCGTGACGATCGACCCGTACCGCATCTACAACCAGGAGCTGACGATCACCGGCTCGATGGCGGTCCTGCACAGCTTCGAACGAGCGGCGGAACTCTTCGCCAACGGCGTCCTCGACCCCGAGATCTTCATCAGCGACCGCATCCCCCTCGACCGCTATCCGGAGGCGCTGGACCAATTCGCGTCGGGGGTGGGCAGGAAGATCGTGGTGGTGCCGTAGGGGCGGTTTTCGGCCCCGCCACCCCTACCCGTCCCGCCCCTGGGGGCTGCGCCCCCAGACCCCCGCTGCCGCTCCTCAAACGCCGGACGGGCTGAAATGCAGTGACCGGCGCATGAAAAACGGGCGGTCCGTGAATTTCAGCCTCTCCGGCGTTTGAGGAGCGGGGGTCCAGGGGGCGGAGCCCCCTGGGAACGGGGTCGAAGGGGCAGCGCCCCTGGAGGATGGGACGGGTAGGGGCGGCGGGGGCGAAAACCGTTGGGGTCCGCCCCCGCCGGGCCCCTACCATCCCCGCATGCCAAAACCCCAGGGATTCCACTACGTGACCCACACCGGCGGAACCGTCCACATCACCCACCACAACCGCCCCGCCACCACCCTCCACGGCCCCAGAGCCGCGCAGTTCCTCGCCGAGGTCGAGTCCTCCCCGGACCCCCAGCTCGTCATGGCCCGCTGGACCGGAAACTACAAGCACGGCAACGAACGCACGGCCCGCAACCACCCCCGCAACCGCCTCTGAACCGAACGATCGCGGGTAAGGGAACGGTAAAGGGGGCTCGCTCGTTCACCGGGCATGACAGCTATGACCCCCGGCTCGAACATCCCTCTCTCCGCCGCGCGCGTGACGGTGGACGTCGCCGCTCCGGTGCGGCTCGACGTATCGAGCCTGCTGCTCACCGCCGACGGCAAGGTGCGCTCGGACGACGACTTCATCTTCTACAACCAGCCCAACGGCCCGGGCGTGACGTACCGCTCGGGCGGTGGCTCCGCCCCCGACGCGATCGTCGTCGACACGGCCGCGATCCCGCCCGGCATCGAGAAGATCGTCGTCACCGCCAGCCCGGACGCCGCCGGCCAGTCCTTCCAGGGCATCGAACCCACGGCCACGATCCGCGACGCCGCCGACAACTCCGTCCTCGCCACCTTCACGCCCCCGCAGCTCGGCACCGAGACCGCGCTGGTGATCGTGGAGATCTACCTGCGCAACGGCGCGTGGAAGGCCCGCGCCGTGGGCCAGGGCTACGCCAACGGCCTGGCCGGCATCGCCACCGACTTCGGCGTGAGCGTGGAGGAGCCGGCCCCCGTGGCTCCGCCCCAGCAGGCCGCCCCCGTCGCCCCGCCGCAGCCCACCGTCCAGACCCCCGTCACCC
>NZ_JXTE01000089.1 GCF_000972385.1 Streptomyces sp. WM6386 | reverse complement strand
GGTGATGGTGCCGTCGGTGGGGGAGCTGAGGGCGGGGGATGCGAGATGAACCGCCGGAACAACCCGCCCCGCCTCACCCCGGCCGACGACCCGAGGAGCCCCCAGTGACCACCAACCCCACCCTCGCGGACCTGACCACCCGCGCCACCACGGCCCGCAACGCCCCCACCTACGGTCACGACGCCCTCATCACCTGCGACCGCCTGGTCCGCGTCTTCACCACTGACGGCATAGAGGTCCAGGCCCTGCAGGGCCTGGACCTCCTCGTCCGCGACGGCGAACTCATGGCCCTGGTGGGCGCGTCCGGCAGCGGCAAGTCCACCCTCATGAACATCCTCGCCGGCCTCGACACCCCCACCGCCGGCGCGGCCCGCGTGGCCGACCACGACCTCCTGGCGATGACCCCGAAGGACCGCCTCGCCTACCGCCGCAGGACGGTCGGCTTCGTGTGGCAGCAGACGGCCCGCAATCTTCTCCCCTACCTGACCGCCGCCCAGAACATCACCCTCCCGATGCAACTGGCCACCGGGACCACCCGCAAAGCCCGCAAGGCTCAGACCGAACGCGCTCTGGAACTCCTGGAGTTGCTGGGTATAGCCGACTGCCGGGACCGCCACCCGAACCAGATGTCCGGCGGCCAGCAGCAACGCGTGGCGATAGCCGTGGCCCTCGCCAACTCCCCCGCCGTCCTGCTCGCCGACGAACCCACCGGCGAACTCGACTCCCACACCGCGGAACAGATCTTCGCCGCGTTCCGCACCGCCAACGAACACCTCGGCACGACGGTCGTCATCGTCACCCACGACCAGGCGGTGGCGAGCGAGGTCCGCCGCACGGTGGCCATCCGGGACGGCCGCACCTCCACGGAGGTCCTGCGCCGCAGCGAGGTGGACGCGACGACGGGCCACGAGACGGTCGTGGCGCGCGAGTACGCCATGCTCGACCGGGCCGGCCGCCTCCAGCTCCCCGCCGAGTACACGGAGACCCTGGGCATGCGCGACCGAGTGGCACTGGAACTGGAAACGGACCACATCGGCGTATGGCCGGACGACAGCGACCGCGACTGAGGGTCAGGACGCCGTCCGAGGGTTACGACGCTCAGCGCACGCTGACGTCCAGCGCCCCAAGTCCCGCCCGCCGTACGGCGATGGACCCGTAGGGCGTACGAAGCCGCAGCCACGCACCGGAGGAGAGCAACGCCAACTCCCCGGCGGCGCGCAGGAACCCGAGCGACTGCGCCGCGTGCACGGCCCGCACCGGAAGATGCGTGTCCCCGACCGTCCGGGACCAGATCTCCCGCCCGATCCGGTCGAGTTCGGCTCGCGTACGCTGCTCGGCCGTCAACTCCCCCGTACGGTCCCGGAATTCGGCGACCCCCGCACCGACCATCGCCCGCAGCGCCTCGGGCGCGGGCAACCCCGGCACCGGCCGCCACCCGCCACGGGGCGGCAGCACCCCGGCCCACGGCGGCCCGGTGACTGCCCCCGGTACGACGGCCGTCGCGCCCGTCTCATCGACGGACTCGAGCAACTCCCCGGCGGACACGGTCACATCGAGCGTGGCGTCCAGCCCGTTCTCGTACGGCTTCGCCAGCCGCACCGCGCGGATCGCCAGCACCTCGAAGGACGGCGGCCGCCCGAAGACGGCGAGCGCGGTACCGGCCGCCTGCAGACGCACCGCGGCCCCACGGTCGTAGTGGAGCAGCCTGGAGAGGAAGGCCGCGAGATCCGCCGCCTCCCCCTCGTCGGCTAGGTGGAGCACCGTCATGCGGCGACGGCCTCCTCCTCGTCGTCATCCCGGTATTCCTCCAGGAACTCCCGCTCCTCGGAGGTGATCCGACGCGGCCTCTGCGTCTCGAAGTCGAACGGCACGATGACCGTCGAGGCGCGTACGTAGATCTCGGCGCCGTCCTTCACCTCGTAGGAGATGGTGAAGGACGCCGCCCTTATCTCGGTCACCCACAGCTCGATGTCCACGGGCGTGTGCCGGTGGACGAGCTGGCGCTTGTAGTCGATCTCATGGCGCGCCACCACGGACCCCTGCTTGAAGTCCTTCTCCGGGCGGAACAGGAAGTCGATACGGGCTTCCTCCAGGTAGCGGAGGAAGACCACGTTGTTGACGTGGCCGTACGCGTCCATGTCCGCCCAGCGCAGCGGGCAGTGGTAGATGTGGCGCAAGATCGATCAGCCCCGGGTCAGCTTCTTGTAGGTGGCGCGGTGCGGACGCGCGGCCTCGGCGCCCAGCCGCTCGACCTTGTTCTTCTCGTACGACTCGAAGTTGCCCTCGAACCAGTACCACTTGGACTCACCCTCGTACGCGAGGATGTGGGTCGCGACCCGGTCCAGGAACCAGCGGTCGTGGGAGATGACCACAGCCGCGCCCGGGAACTCGAGCAGAGCGTTCTCCAGCGAGGACAGGGTCTCGACGTCGAGGTCGTTGGTGGGCTCGTCGAGGAGCAGCAGGTTGCCGCCCTCCTTGAGCGTGAGCGCCAGGTTCAGACGGTTGCGCTCACCACCGGACAGGACGCCGGCCGGCTTCTGCTGGTCCGGGCCCTTGAAGCCGAAGGCGGAGACGTAGGCCCGCGACGGCATCTCGACCTGGCCCACGTTGATGTAGTCCAGCTCGTCCGAGACCACGGCCCACAGGGTCTTCTTGGGGTCGATGTTGGCGCGGCTCTGGTCGACGTAGCTGATCTTGACCGTGTCGCCGATCTTGACCGAACCGGAGTCCGCGGGCTCAAGGCCCTGGATCATCTTGAACAGCGTGGTCTTGCCCGCGCCGTTCGGGCCGATGATGCCGACGATGCCGTTGCGCGGCAGCGTGAACGAGAGGTCGTCGACCAGGACCTTGTCGCCGAACGCCTTCGAGAGGTTGTTGACCTCGACGACGATGGAGCCCAGCCGCGGGCCCGGCGGGATCTGGATCTCCTCGAAGTCCAGCTTCCGCATCTTCTCGGCCTCGGCCGCCATTTCCTCGTAACGAGCAAGGCGGGCCTTGGACTTGGTCTGGCGGCCCTTGGCGTTGGAGCGGACCCACTCCAGCTCTTCCTTGAGGCGCTTGGCGCGCTTCTCGTCCTTGCGGCCCTCGACCTTGAGGCGGGTGGCCTTCTTCTCCAGGTACGTGGAGTAGTTGCCCTCGTAGGGGATCGCGCGACCGCGGTCGAGCTCGAGGATCCACTCGGCGACGTTGTTCAGGAAGTACCGGTCGTGAGTGACGGCGACGACAGCGCCCGCGTACTTCGAGAGGTGCTGCTCCAGCCAGTTCACCGACTCGGCGTCGAGGTGGTTGGTGGGCTCGTCGAGGAGGAGCAGGTCCGGGGCCTCGATCAGCAGCTTGCAGAGCGCGACGCGGCGCTTCTCGCCACCGGAGAGGGTGGTGACCGGCCAGTCGCCGGGCGGGCAGCCCAGCGCCTCCATGGCCTGCTCCAGCTGTGCGTCCAGGTCCCAGGCGTTGGCGTGGTCCAGGTCCTCCTGGAGCTTGCCCATCTCGTCCATGAGCGCGTCCGAGTAGTCGGTCGCCATGAGCTCGGCGACCTCGTTGAAGCGCGTGAGCTTGCCCATGATCTCGGCGGCGCCGTCCTGGACGTTCTCCAGGACCGTCTTGGACTCGTCGAGCTTCGGCTCCTGCATGAGGATGCCGACGCTGAAGCCGGGCGACAGGAACGCGTCACCGTTGGAGGGCTGCTCGAGCCCTGCCATGATCTTCAGAACGGTGGACTTACCGGCACCGTTCGGCCCGACCACACCGATCTTCGCGCCGGGCAGGAAGCTCAGCGTCACGTCGTCAAGGATGACCTTGTCGCCGTGCGCTTTGCGCGTCTTGCGCATGGTGTAGATGTACTCAGCCAAGAGAAACCGTCCGGCAGCTTGAAATCTGGCAGTGGGCAGATACACCCCATCTTGCCTGACGTCCACCCTCGGGTGGTAACCCGTTTGGCTGGGGGGCTGTGACCTGGGGGTTCGTCGTCGGCGGCTGTAGATCGACTGTCACTGTCGGTTGTCGTCGAGTGACCTCGGGGGCGTCGGACGGCCCAGGGACGGCCCAGCGATCTGCCTCTCAGACGAGGCCAAGCGCTTAGAAGGCGCTTGGCGAGATCACCGGCGCACGCTCTCTGACCTAACGTTCTTCGGCTGACGACTGCGGACGTGCGGCGCCTTCGACACGCATTCGGCACAGGGGCGGCCGACGCGGGTCGGCTCAAGCCACACGGCCGGGGTATCCGCCTGTACATGCTTGCTCTGATCGCCTACCGCTCGTACCACGGCGCAACGACCGTGTGGGCCTTCGTCGTTGCCATCCTCATCGTGCTGGTGGCCGGTTGGTACATCCGGCGCCGAAGGCAGGTCCGACACCCGTTCAGGAGCTCGATCCCGCCCCTGCGTGGCTGCGGTCCAGCTCGTGCCCGGGTGCCATTGCCGAGTGCTGGCTGTCGTGGCCGTCCGCGGTCGTAGATGCAAGCGTTGGATGTCAGCGGAACAGCTGCGGCACCGGGCAGAACTCCCACGGCGCGTTCGGACGGTCGGCCCAGCGCCACCAGACGTGTCGGTCTGCGCACTTCCACAGCGACCGGCAGGCCCGCCGGCCATCGTCCTCCCGCTGGGAGAGCACGAGGCCACCGGACCTCATGGGCCGGCTGCACTCGGGGCAGACCGGAACGTCGTCGCTCATACGACGCACCTTAGCGACGCGACTCCTACGTCCCGAAGCAACTCAACCGCACGTGAGCGGCCCCTGACCAGGTAGATCGGTCGGGTGAGTCCTAGAGTTTGTCATCGCGTTCCAGGATCAGGCTGATCGAGCCGTCTTCGAGGTTGATGCCGCTCTCAAGGTGCTCGTGGTAGCCGTCCCGGAGCTCGGGGTCGGCGAGACCTACGAGCCGTTCGGCCAGGTCCAGCAGCCCAGCAGCGTTGCCCGCAACGGTGATTTCGGCGGCTGAGCCGTACACCTTGATCCGAGGTTCATCCATGTCGTCACGCTACAGCGGCCCTCACACTCCTATCTCAACCCACCACCCCACTCACCCCAGCTCCCATCCCGTATGGGCGGGCAGCCGTGACCTGGGGCTTCACGACCGACGACGGTGACCCGACGTGACTGCACGTGACGGCCGGCCGTCACACCTACACCGCGGCTCAGTCCTGCGTCGGCGTCTTCTTCTTGCGGACGAGCACCAGTGCCGCCCCGCCGATCACCACCAGAGCGATGGCCGTCCCCGCGATCACCGGCGTCGCGCTGGAGCTGCCGGTCTCGGCCAGGTTCGTGGCGGAGGCGCCGCCCACCGTCATCGGGCTCGGCTCACTGAGGGTCTGGACCGCGTCCCCGGTCTCGGCGCCCTGCGTCTGGCAGTCGAGGACGCCGGTGAAGCGCTTGTCGAGGCCGCCGGGGCCCGTGATGGTGAAGTCGTACGCCTGGTCCTCCTGGAGCGGGATCGTCACCGTCTGCGACTCGCCCGCCGGGATGCTGTGCTCGACGCCCAGCAGCTCGAAGGTGAAGGCCGCGTCGCCCTCGTTGGTCGCGGTGACGTCCACTCCGCCCCCGGCGCAGTTCTTCGCCGCGGACAGCGCGGTTATCGCGCCCTGGTCCGCCCACGTCGCGCTCGCCGTCGCCGAGACCGTCGACTCGCTGGAGCCGGCCAGGATCTGCGTCTGGCTCCGGCTCTCGGAGGCGAAGGCACGGCCCACCGGCACGGTGGTGGAGGCCTGCACGGTCAGCTCGGCGGAGCCGGCCGCCGCGTCCTCGGGCACGTCGAAGAAGAGCTCGGCGCCGCTCTTCGCCGACGTCAGCGTCTTGCCGTCCTTGCCCACGATCCGTACCCCGCTCGTCTCGGCGTCCGCCGGCGGTGTCACCGTCACGCTGTCCGCGTCGGTACGAACCGTCACCGGGCCGAGCAGACCGCCGGGGCGGCCGGAGACCGCGGCGGGGTCGAGGGTCAGCGACGCCCGGGGCTCCGCCAGGTCGCGGGCGCTCTTGTGGAGGTAGTCCGCGAGCTTCTCGGCCTGCGGGTCGACGGCGTCGACGTCCGCGGCGTCCGAGTAGCGCCAGATGGCGACCTGCGTACCGGCCGCCGCGTCCTGCTCGGTGAGACCGCCGCCGACACCCGCCTTGGCGGCGAGCGCCGCGAGGTCGTTCACCTGCGGGTAGGAGTTCTGCAGGATCCAGCGGATCCTGCCCGCGTCCTTGTTGACGCCCAGCGAGGTCCCGCTCCAGGGCGTCTCGTGGTACTTGGCGTCCTGCTGCGTGGGGTTGTGGAGGTCGACGCAGTACGTCTGCAGGGTGCCGCCGCCGTCGACGGACATCTCGAACAGGCCCGCCGACACCTCCAGGTCCCCGGAGTCGTCGTGTATGACGGCCGCGCCGTACGTCTTCAGACCCCCCATGGTGGCGGTCGCCCCACTCTGGTTCTGCGCCGTCGCGTCAGCGGCGGCGGCCGTGCCGGCACCGGCCGTCAGCACGCCGGCCACGACAAGCCCGGACACCAGCGTCGCGGCGGCGCCGCGGACCGCCCCTCGCCTGCACGCGGACAACAACGCAGAAAACACAGAATTCCCCTTCGAGCAGGACCCGTTGACGTGGGGGGAACGGTCCCACCAGCAGAATCAGCAGCCTCTAGAGCTATGCCCGGCATCCTAGGTACGTGCTCGCACCACGGTTCCCGGTGATGCACTCGGGCGGCCGATCCGACTCGGAATCGTTATCGCCAAGATCGCCTGTGAGCAGGGCTTATCGACAAATCCACCGGGTCGTTCGGTGCGCATTCGCCGATAAGCCGCAGTTCGGTCGGCTGACGTCAGGTCATCGCGGCGATCTCCGGCTCGCGTTGAGTCTCGCTGTCGTCGACGGGCGTCTCCCAGTTCGGCTCGGGCCGGGACGGCACACCGGTGGTCTCCGGTTTCGGCTCGCGCCGGAACATGGAGGTGCCCCGCGCCATGTCGTGCCCGATCGCCACGGCGTCGATGTCCGCCGAGGTCCAGTTCTTCCCGTCGTGCACATCCGTACGGATCTTCAACCGGCCGTGCACGATGACGGGCTCTCCCACCGACAGACAGGTCGCCACGTTCGCGGCGAGCTGCCGATTGGCCCACACCGTGAAGAAGTTGGTGTGCCCGTCCTTCCACTCGTTCTTCTCACGGTCCAGATAGCGTGCGGTCACCGCCATCCGGAACCGCGCCGACGAACCGTTCTCCGTCTCCCGGAACACCGGCTGCGTCGCCACGTTCCCCACCACACCGACGATCGTCTCGTTCATCTCGAACCCCTCCCGGATGCGCCGAACGGGCCCGTCCCGTACGGCTGCGTCTGCTGCGCCGACCGCATCCGTCGCGATCGCCGTGAAGCCAGACTGCCTCCGCCGGCACAAGCCCGCCGAGCGCTGTGGACCACCGGCCCACCTGTGGAGAACTCCGCCACCCGAACGAGCGACGCCCCTCGAGAAGGCCCCCGAGGGCCACATCACCGCACCCCGGCCTCCGCCCCCAACACCCTCCCGTACTGCTCCCGAACCTCCCGGTACCGCAACAACTCCGCCGCCACCGGATCCAGCACCCGAGCCCGTCCGCACCCGGCCGCCGCCTCCCTGAGCCGCCGTTCCGCCTCCATCCCGTACCGCCGCGCAGGCCCCCGCGCCGCCATCCGGCAGCTCCACTCCACGAGCGGCCCACCGATGATCCCGACCACCATCAGCAGCACCGGCACGCCGAGGTTCGGCGCCATGAACCCGGCGATCTGACCCACCAGCCACAGCCCGCCGACGATTTGAAGAAGTGTCATGGAGGCCTGCGCGAACACGGCCGCCGGCCACCAGCCCGGCCGCGGCGGCCGCCCCGGCGGCAGGCCGGCCCGCGCGGCCAGCTCGTCCAGCGCCTCGGGCAACCCCTGCGAGCCCCGCGCGGCAGCCTCCCGCACCGCCTGCGCCCACGGCGGCGCGAGCCCGGCCGAGGCCCGGTCGGCCACCATGCGCACCGCCTGCTCGACACGCTGCCGAGCCGTGGCCTCCTCGTCGGCCTGAGCCCGCAACGGGAGGCGCCCGGTGGGCGGTTCGAGCCGGTCCTGGTGCCACCGCCACAGCCGTAGCCAAGGCGTCCCGCACGCGCGGTTGGCGTTGCGCAGCCACGCCCGCTCGGCCGCCTCGCCGGCCGCCGTCGCACCGACCGCGTCCGCGAGCCGCACGGCGAACTCGTCCCGCGCCTCCTCGCTCAGCCCGGTCCGCCGCCCGGTGGCGTACACGGACCGCAGCCGCCACGCGGCGGCGTCCACGTCGGCCGAGATCCGGCGCCCCGGCGCCCCCCGCTCGGTCACGAACTGGCCGAGCGTCTCGCGCAGTTCCCCCACGCCGTCCCCGGTGAGCGCGGACAGCGCGAGCACGGTCGCGCCCGGTTCGCCGTACTCGCCCAGCGCGATCCCGTCCTCGTCGAGCAGCCGCCGCAGGTCGTCGAGGACCTGCTCGGTGGCCTCCCCGGGCAGCCGGTCGATCTGGTTGAGGACGACGAACATGACCTCCGCGTGTCCCGCCATGGGCCGCAGATACCGCTCGTGCAGCACCGCGTCGGCGTACTTCTCGGGGTCGACGACCCAGATGACCGCGTCGACGAGGTCGAGGATGCGGTCCACGTGCTCGCGGTGCTGTACGGCCGCGGAGTCGTGGTCGGGCAGGTCCACCAGGACGAGCCCGCGCAACTGCGCCTCCATCTCGGCGTTCTGCACCGGGCGGCGCCTGAGCCGGGGCGGGATGCCGAGCCGCTCGATGAGGCTCGCCGCTCCGTCGCTCCAGCTGCACGCGATGGGCGCGGCGGTGGTCGGACGTCGTACGCCCGTCTCCGAGATGGTCACCCCGGCCAGCGCGTTGAACAGCTGCGACTTGCCGCTGCCCGTCGCGCCCGCGATGGCGACGACGGTGTGCTGCCCGGACAGCCTGCGCCGCGCCGCCGCCTCGTCGAGCACCCGGCCCGCCTCGGCGAGCGTCCGGCTGTCGAGCCGGGTCCGGGAGAGCCCCACCAGTTCGCGCAGTGCGTCGAGCCGCGACCGGAGCGGTCCGTCGTACGCGAGCGGCGCGGCGATCTGCGCACCGGAGCCCCGTGACTCGACCACGGTGACGGGCTCCGCCGCGGCGGCCTCACTGACCCGCCGCGCGATCAGCCCGTCGTCCCACGCGTCCGAGGAGTCCGAGGAGTCCGTACGGTCCTCCCCGCGCGCGTGCTCGTCGCCCGGCTCCTCGGGCTCGTCCGCCGCAAGGTCCACGGCATCCCCGCTCTCCACGGCCTCGTTCTCCGCCGGCCTGCCGTCCTCGTCCTCGGAGACGGCGTCCTGCGTGTGATCGGTCTGGTCCTCGTCAGTGACGGCGGTCACCGGTCACCTCTCCTTCTGCAGTACGGACAGCGCGGCGATCAGTTCGGCCTGGGGCTCGGGGTGTACGTCGAGGGCGTCGAGCGGTGCGAGCCGGCGCTCGCGTTCCGTCCGGACCACCCGGTCCAGGTGCTCGGTGAGCAGCCGCCCGCCCCGGTCGCGCAGCCTGAGCGCGCCGTGCGCCCCGATCCGCTCGGCGAGCCCCTCGCCCGCGGAGCGCGCCCGGCGGCCGCCCAGCAGCGCGGTGGCGACGAGCGCGGCGATCACCTCGGGGTCGGGCGCGATGCTGCGGTCGAGGTCGCGCACCTCCTCCTCGGCGAACTCCTCGAGCTCGCGCCGCCACCGTCGTACGGCCATCCCGATCCGGTGTTCGGCGCTCTCCAGCGCCGGGTCCCGGCCGGTCAGCTCGGGGGCGTCCGCGGCCGGTTCGCGCCGCCAGGCCTCGTCCACGCGCTCGTCGGCGGCGCTGACAGCGCACAGCAGGAGCGCGGCGAGGCTCTCCGTGAGCGCGTCGAGGAGCTCTCCGGCGGAGCAGTCGAGCGGGAACGCGCGCCACCGCTTGAGCGCGTCCCCGGCGAGTACGGCGCCCGCCTGCAGCCGTCCTCGCACGCGCGTGTGCTCGCTGTCGTAGGCTCCGTCGACGGCGGCGGTGAGCCGCAGCGCGGCCGCGTACTGGGCGGCGGCGGCGCTGGCCAGCTCGGGCATCCGGGCCTTGAGCGAGTCGAGGACGCCGTGGGCGGTGCGGCCCAGGGTGTGCTGCCGGGCGGCCGGGTCCTGGGCCTGGTGGACGAGCCAGGTCCTGAGCGGTGCGACGGCGGTGGCCGGCAGCAGTCCGCCGCCCCATGCCGACTCGGGGAGCTCGGGCACGGTGAATCGCGGTACCTCGCCGAGCCCGGCCTTGGTGAGCAGCGCCCCGTACTGGCGGGAGACCTCGGAGACGACCTGGTGCGGCACCCGGTCGAGGACGGTGACGAGGGCGGCGTTGTACTCCTTGGCGGTACGCAGCAGATGCCAGGGCACGGCGTCGGCGTACCGGGCCGCCGTGGTGACCATGACCCAGATGTCGGCCGCGCAGATGAGTTCGGCGGCCAGGGTGCGGTTGTCGGCGACGAGGGAGTCGACGTCGGGTGCGTCGAGGAGGGCGAGGCCGGGCGGGAGGGTGTCGGCGGTCTCGACGCGCAGGACGCGCGCGGGATCCTCGCCGGGCAGCAGGAGTTCGTCGCTCACGTCCTGGTGCGGCACCCACACCCGCGTGAGGTCGGGCAGTACGCGCATTCCGCTGAACCAGTGATGGTCCTCCGGGTGGCACACCAGCACGGGTGTCCGCGTGGTCGGCCGCAGTACGCCCGCCTCGCTGACCCGTCGGCCCACAAGGGAGTTGACGAGGGTCGACTTGCCGGCACCCGTCGAACCCCCCACAACGGCCAGCAAGGGCGCTTCGGGTTCCCTCAACCGGGGCACCAAGTAGTCGTCGAGCTGGGCGAGCAGTTCGTCGCGGTTGGCACGCGCGCGTGGAGCCCCCGCAAGGGGTAGCGGGAAGCGTGCGGCGGCGACACGGTCGCGCAGGGCGGAGAGTGCGTCGAGCAGCTGAGGCCGTACGTCCAAGGTCACCACATGTGAAGAATGCCCAATTTTAGGTGATTTCTGAAGCATATGACCATGTCTGCGCGCCGATAGAACACAAGGGGACGGAAGGGGCGACTGGGACAACGGCACAGTCCAGGCATAACGAGTGCACAACACCCGGGGCGTGAGACGCCAAAAGCGATGCACGATTCGTACCTGCCTGCGATTATCAGGACCGCTTCACCGAACCTCCACATTGAGCCACGGAGGCGAAGCAGCAGGGACAAGGATCCGGGAGCCCTATCCTTGTCCCCGGCAACGTCACGGATCAGCCCACACCCGGGCACCAGGTACGAGGCCACCACACCGGCCCCCGTAGCTCAGTGGATAGAGCAGGCGCCTTCTAAGCGCTTGGCCGCAGGTTCGAGTCCTGCCGGGGGCGCCACCAGTTCTGCTCTCCTCCGGGAGGGCTTTTTTGCTGGTCAGAGCCTGTACAGCCCCACACAGACGAGCGCCGGCCCCTCCCCCGGTGATCGCGGGGAGAAACCGGCACAGCCAGGACGCGCTGTCCGGGGTCCGGAAGTTGCCCGGAAATACACCGTGCGCAGGCCGCCGACAGCGCGGGGCGCTCCGGCGCGAGCAGGCCTCCGAGCGCCAGGACCGTGGCCCCCTCGGGCGGGACGCCTAGTAGTAGTACCCGGACGCGTTGTTGTTCTTCAGGGAAGAATTCAGATTTACCCGCACGAGCGAGGGGATGGACTGGCAGGCGACCGAGCAGTTGTAGGAGCTGTTGTAGAAGACGCCGAAACGGTGGTCGCTACGATTCCACACCGCGGCGGCGTTGTTCTTCACAGGCTGGTTGGCCCCTTCCCCGCCGTAGTTGGAGATCTGAAAGGCCAGAGCCTGTCCGGTCGCGGAGTATCTGTAGTCCGCGATGTCTCCGTGCTGCTTGAATATTCCGTTCAGCCCGTTCTCGATCGAGTTGTAGTACAGGCACGCCTCGCCCGTCTCACAACTGTAGGGCGGGCAATTGACCCCCACCGTGCAGGCTGTCGGCACCTGGGCTTGCGCCGCACCCATCGATGCGGCGTTCACCCCAAAGATACTCAGCGATACCGCAGCGATACTCAGCAGTTTTCTGTTCATTTCGCCGGCCTTTCACTTGGTCTTCGACTTCTTGAGAATCCGCTCGGCCGCTCGCACCTGATGAGTCAGCTGCTTCTTCACGTCCAGGAGCGTGCCCTGATTGGCTTTGACGGCCAGCTCCTGATGCTCGAAGTCAGCGGCGAACCAGACACCTACGACATTGTGTCGACTTCGGCACTCCTGATCAGCCACAGCCGTCCGGATTTCCGCATCGGTCGGCAGCTTCGACTTTGCCCACCGCGCATCACCCAAAGCATCCAGCGGGCTTTCATAGGAGTACTCGTGCTCCTTCATGCAGCGTGACCAGAGCTCGAACACGTCAAGCGTCCGGGCATCTTTCTGGCCCTCCACGAGGGTCTTGAACTTGAGGTCGGTCGCGGCTTCGGCATCCCCGACGACTCCGTCGCGAGATCCCGTGATCTCCAGCAACGCATCGCCCACACAGCCGTGGACGCGCACCTCACGACCATCTCGTGCGGTTCCGCCAGGACCGGAATCCTCACTCAGGTCGCGAGTGCCGGTCAGAGCGAACCATTTCTCGGCATCCGGCTGTGAACCGGTCGACTGCTGCGCACTGTCCGGGAAACCGCCGTCGGGGTGATAGCCCCATTCCTTCGCATGAGTCATGCTCTGGAACCCGAAGCGACCGTCCACACGAGTCTTCGGCGCATCCGCCCCGATACCGGAGTAGGAAGAACTGGACATGCGATAGGTGAATCCATACTCGCGCATACAGCTCGCCACACTCGTCGAGTAGGCCGAGAAAACCGACTCCGTCTGCGCGGGATTCAATAGGTACTCATCCAGCGGCATTTCCCGGCTATTAGCGTTGGTCAGTCGTGGAACGTGCGTATTGGTGCGCTTCGGTACGGCTTCGCCCTCGCTCCCGGCGCCACAGCCAACCAGCATGACCATGGCCGTAAAGAGCAATGCGCCCGACCCGAGCCCCAGAACGCGAGAACGCTGACGCGTACTCGGCATCCGGCCTCCAGTGGAAATCTTCATCATCCGGTCGGCGCGAAATCACGACAGCAGCCCGCCGGAGGCTTTTATGGTGTTCTGCGTCGTGAAATTATCATGCTCATGACCTTATGACCAGCCTGTGCCCGACGCGTAAAGGCCGACCCGGAGAGCGGGCGATCCATTTGTGCACCTTCGGCCAACTAGAGCGCTTTCATCCCGGGCTTCGGAATCACGCGTCCGCTTCCCTGAGCACGCCGAATCCCATTGCCGTATGCGGCGTACAGTCGATCTCCTGAGCCATGAAGGACAGAGCCATGAAGGACAGTGAGAGGACCGACGTGCGACTGCGTTGTGCTGTGCTCGACGACTTCCAGCGGGTGGCGACCGAGATCGCCGACTGGTCACCGGTGACGGACGACGTCGAGGTCGTCGGCTTCGACACCCACATCGACGACGAGGACACGCTCGCGGAGGCACTCGCCGGGTTCGACATCGTGGTCACCCTGCGCGAGCGGGTGCCCTTCCCCGGCTCCCTCATCACCCGTCTGCCCCGGCTGAAGCTGCTCGTCGCCTCCGGGATGCGCAACAGCGTCATCGACTACGCCGCCGCCGAGGCGCACGGCGTCACCGTGTGCGGTACGGCCAGCTCCTCCACCCCGCCCGTCGAACTCACCTGGGCGCTGCTGCTCGGCCTGGCCCGCGGGATCGTCGAGGAGAACAACGCCCTGCGCGCAGGCGGCCCCTGGCAGTCCACGGTCGGCGCCGACCTGCACGGCCGCCGGCTCGGCCTCCTCGGACTCGGCAAGATCGGCAGCCGGGTGGCGCAGATCGGCCTCGCGTTCGGCATGCACGTCAGCGCGTGGAGCCAGAACCTCACCAAGGAGTACGCCGACGAGGTGGGCGTCGAACTCGCCCCCTCCAAAGAGGACCTCCTGCGCGACGGCGACTTCGTCTCCGTCCACCTCGCCCTGAGCGACCGCACCCGCGGTCTGCTCGGCCCCGCCGAACTCGCCCTCCTCAAGCCGACGGCGTACCTCGTCAACACCTCACGCGCGGCGATCGTCGACCAGGACGCCCTCCTCGCCGCGCTCCGCGCGGGCCGTATCGCCGGAGCCGGCATCGACGTCTTCGACCTCGAGCCCCTGCCCGCCGACCACCCGATGCGCACGGCCCCGCGGCTGCTCGCCACACCCCATCTGGGCTATGTGTCGCAGGCCAACTACCGGACGTACTACGGCCAGGCCGTCGAGGACATCCAGGCGTACCTCGCGGGCTCACCCGTGCGGCTGCTGCCCTGAGGGCTCAGGCCGCCCGCCGGTAGATTCCCTTGCTCCGCTCCAGATGGTGCAGGTCCACCAGATAGCGCCGGAGCGTCACATGGTCGACGTCGCCGTCCTCGCACCAGCCCTGGAGCTTCTCGTTGACGGCCCGTTCGGGGTACTCGACGCCCGGCTCGAAGGCGTGTTCGGCGATGTATTGCAGCACGAGCTTCTTACGGGTCCACTGCGCAGGCAGCCGGACCAGCCGCCCCTCACGGACGAAGGTCTGCAAGGTGCGCTCGTCACGGGAGCCGGGGTTCTCGGGTACCTCCTGCGACCGCTCCACACGCGCGGCCTCCCGGAACACCTCGTGGGCGACGCGCAGTTCACCGCCGTCCCCGGCGGTCACCACACCCTGCTCCCGCAGCTTCAGCAGCGCCAGGGCCGCGTCCTTGGCGGACAGACCGGCCGCCCGCGCAACCTCCTCCGAGGTCTCCGCGCCCAGGGCCACCGCCGCGAAAGCGCGTACCCGGGTCTCGTCGGTGAACAGACGCATGAGTCGGTCGGTAGCCATGCCGGGAGGCTAGTTGAGGACCCTCGCAGGAGCTAAGGATTTTCCCGCCCCCTCGATGCCGGGCGGCGCACCCGCTCTTCAAAAAGGGTGATCCGCACATGATCGCCGTTACCAGCCGTCAGCGGCGGCGTTGAACGGGAAGTGCGGCGGCGAGTCCAGCTGCCGCGCTCACCGATTCAATAAGGAGAACGTGATGTCTCGCATCGCGAAGGCTGCCGGTGTCGCCCTCGGCGCCGGTGCCGTGGCGCTCGGCAGCGCCGGTATGGCCATGGCGGACGCGGGCGCCCATGGTGAGGCCGCCCACTCGCCCGGCGTCGGGTCCGGCAATGTCGTCCAGGTCCCGGTCCACGTCCCGGTCAACGTGTGCGGCAACACCGTCAACATCATCGCCCTGCTGAACCCGGCGTTCGGCAACGCCTGCGCCAACGTCAGCGACGGCCACGACGACCACGACCGCGGTGGCTACGGCGGCTGACGCCTCGTCAACCCGGAAGGGCCCCGGCACTCCGAGCGCCGGGGCCCTTCCGCGTACCCATCTCGTCGGCCGCGCCGCGTCAGGCGTACCGATAGATCGCGCTGACGTCCTCCAGCGAATCCGGCGTCACATCCCACGGTGGCATCTTCTCGTGCCGCGCGACGATCCTCCGGTACTGGGCGCTCCCGGCGGCCGGCGGCTTCGCCGGCAGGTAGCGGGCGCCCGGGTGCCGCCGCTGCCAGCGGTACCACTGCAGGTCGACGAAGGCATGGTGCATCCAGAAGACCGGGTCGTTGACGGACGCGCCACCGACCATGGCGCCGCCGACCCAGCGGTGCACACGGTTGTGGTTGCGCCAGGCGGCCTGGCCCCGCCCGCTCCCCCACCCCTCCAGCCGGTTGCGGAATCCCTTCGTGGTCGTCGAGTCCCAGGGCGAGACGTCGTAGACCGGGTCGTCGAGGGCCGCCTCCAGATCGCCCTTGGTAGGCAGCGCGATCGGGTCGCGGACGCGTCCCAGGTCCCGGGTGAGGTACTCCTCGTCGGTCACACCCTCCCTGATGGTCCAGTTGCCGCCCGCGTAGGCGAACGGCCCGGTCATCACCTGCCGGTCCGACGACCGCCCGGTGCCGCCCAGCAGGTCCTTGGTCCAGGGCGCCGACCCCGCCCCGCGGTCCTTGGTCCAGTCCCAGTACGGCACGGTCACCGACGGGTCCACCCGGCGCAGCGCCCGCTCCAGGTCCAGCAGGAAGCGCCGGTGCCAGGGCAGGAAGGACGGCGTCATATGGGCCGTACGCAGTCCGCCCTCGCCGTCGCCGACGTAGAAGTCGATGTGCATCCGCACGAACTCGTCGTACTCGCCCCGCCGTTTGACCTCCAGCATCGCCTTCACGAACCGCCGCTTCTCGGCGCTGGTGAGCGTGCTCGCGTCCTTACGGACGTACGCCATGGTGTCCCCCCATGTGTGTCTCGCGCAGTTGCTGCCCCGGCCCCAGCTCGTCGACGGCGACGCGGGCCGTGTCGAGGGGTGTGTCGTAGGACCGGTAGTGGTCGACCATGCTCATCCAGGTGCCGTCGGCCCGGGGCATCAGATGCAGGGTCCGGCCGTCAATGGTGACGTGCCACTGGGCGGCGCCGGAGGTGCGGCCCGCGGAGGTCTTGACGCCGCGGATACGACGGCCTCGGTACGTCTCCTCGAAGCCGAGCCCGCCGGGGTCGTCCCCCTTCTGCAGCGGCCGGGAGGCCGCGACGACCGGGGCGAGCACGAGGGCGCCGACCGCGGTGAGCAGGCCTCGCAGCACGTCCCGCCGACCACCCCGGGCCGGGCCCGGTCTGGCCTGGCTCTTCGCCCCGGGCTCCGCCCCCACCGCCACTGCGCCGACACTGACGACCATCGTGTGCTCCTCGTCCGGTTCGGTTGATCCGTAGCGGTAACCGCGAAGGAGCCCGCCCGGTCACCGTCCGATGGTCCGAGCGGGCTCCTGGGAGCGAGAGGCCCTTACAGTCCGGGGCCCATCATCAGGTTCGCGGCCGGCACGGTCTGCAGGACCGGCGTGAGGACACCCACCTGCGGCAGCTTCGGCTCCGGCAGGCCGAAGTTGTCGGCGTTCGGCGCGGTCAGCGGGGCGTCCAGGGACAGGCCCGGGGCCAGCGTGCGCAGGTCGGAGGCCTGGGTGCCGACGCCGACGTGGTCGAAGTCGTCGCCGAGAAGGTGCGGCAGGGGCGCGCGCAGACCCACGCCGGGCAGCCCGCCGCTGACCGGCAGCTGCGGGATCACCCGCTCGGGAAGGAGCCGCCCCTCGACGTACTGCGGGCCCTCGGGCGCGCCCGGCATCGGCAGCGGGATCTCGCCGCCGACCTTGGGCAGCTCCACGTTGAGGGACTTCTCGATCCCGTCCAGCGGCACCGGGACGGGGACCGTGTCCACCGCCGCGGCGGGAGTCGCGGCGGCACCCATCGCGGCCGCGACGCCCGTGATGACGGCGGCAATGGTTCCTCGGGTGGTCGACTTCATCTCAGGTACGGTCCCTTTCCGGATTCTGTGGCTCAACGTCCGTACCGCATAACGATCCTGGAACATGCACCAGTGCAAGATTCGCCCGACTGCCGCAGTAGTACGACCGCTGAATTGTCAGCTCGTCCAGAAGTCCCACCAACGGGTCAGGATCAGCATTCCGACGATTCCGAGGTGCAACACCGCGACGACCCAGGTGAATTCACCGAAGAAGGATCTCAACCAGCCGGGTGCGGGCAGGAATCGGTTCCGTACGGCGAACGACGTCACGTACCAGAACAGGAGAACGGTGGCGACCCACGCCAGGCAGCACCACAGGCACAGGGCGTTGATCCGGTAGAGCGACTCGAACTGCAGCCACGACACGAATCCGACGCCGAAGAGACAGCCCGCGTCGAAGGTGAGCCAGTACCAGGCGGGGAAGCGCGCACCGGCCAGCAGGCTCATGCCGACACCGATGACGATGCCGTAGGCGACCAGGCCCAGCATCGGGTTGGGGAACCCGAAGGCCGAGGCCTGGTCGCTCTGCATGACGCTGCCGCAGGACACCACGGGGTTCAGGCTGCAGCCCGGGGTGAAGTCCGGGTCCTCGAGCAGCTTGAACTTGTCGATGGTGATGACCCAGGAGGCCAGCAGTCCGGCGGCCCCCGTGATCACCAGCAGTACGGCGAACGCGCGACTGCCGCCCGCGGTCCGCGTCATCAGCCGCGCAGGCTGCGGGCCGGGAGGACGATGTGCGCGGCCGCGTTCAGGGTGTCGTCGGCGCCCGCGAAGTCGGCCAGCGCCTCGGGCTCGATGGGGAGGCCCGGCTTGGCCTCGGGCCACGGGCGGGTGGTGAACACGAAGTAGGCGAAGCCGCGCTCGGCCACCGCCTCCAGCCACTCGGCCGGCGGGGCGCACTGGGCGTTGAAGCCGGGCATGTTGACGACGGCCGTGCCGGCCTCGACGAGCAGGCTGACCGGCAGGCCCGACCGGGCGTTGCCGTCGACGAGGTCGCCGCCGACGGGCAGGTCGTTGTTCTCCAGCAGCGCTTCGACGGCGGCCGTGGAGGCCTCCGGTCCGGCCGCGGCGTCCCCGAGGGTGTAGGCGAGGAGGTAGGGCATGTGGCCGTCGGGGGCATCGCCGCTCCAGGCCATGACGACGAGCGTGCCCAGGTCGGCGGCGTTGAAGGGGCGGGTTTCGCTTTGGGTTGAGGTCACCGCGCGACCATATCGACGGGCCGGAACCCCGCCGGGCCCGTTCTCACCCGACCGGGCGATGCCCCGCACACGGTCCACACGAACGAGGGACGCGCCCTCGAACAGCGCGAAGGACCGATTCCATACGCCTCGGAATCGGTCCTTTCGGCAAGAGTGATACGTCAGCCGCCCAGCGGAAGGCCGCCGATCAGACCGCTGTTGTTCAGCGTGGCGGTCGCGCCCTTCACGGTGTTGAGCACGGAGTCCTTGTTCTCGGTGTCGAGCGCGTTCGACTGGTGCTGCAGCGGCATCACGTCGGCGGGGGCGAGCTGACCACTGGTGAGCGTGTTCACGGCGCCGGTGAGGCTGGTGGGCGTGACGTCGGCGGCGCTGTGGGCGAACGCGGGCGCGGCAACGCCGGCGAGGGCCACGGTACCGGCAACAACAGCGGCAGCCTTCAGGGACTTCATCGTGTTCCTTTCTTCGGCAACTCACGTCACCAGAGAGAATTCTGACGCCGTGCCTAACGATCCCCGACCGGCCCGGAAACTCCGTACGCAGAAGATTTCTGCAACCCACCCGTTGGGATTCCCGGGGGCTATGAAAAAGCAATAGGAAAACAGAACAGCCGTTGTGCCGGTCTGACCGACCGGCACAACGGCTGGGGTGACGACTGCTTCGCCTCAGGCGCCGCCCTGGTCTCAGGAGGGCACCGGCGGGGTCAGGAGGCGGGCAGCGGAAGCGGCAGGGTCGGCACCGGTACCGGCAGGTCCACCGGGAGCGGCAGCGGGAGTCCGCCGCCCAGCAGCAGCGCGAGGATGGCGTTGAGGAGAGCGCTCACCACCTTCGTGGCGGCCGGGACCACCTTGGTGGGGTCGCCGGAGGTGGCCGCGGCGAGCAGGTCACTGACCGCCGTCTGCAGGGCGGCGAGCGCGTCGCCGACCGCGTCCGCGGAGGGCGCCTCGGAGTCCGCGGACGGTGCCTTGGAGTCGTCGCCGCTCTTGTCCGCGGGCAGCGGGAGCGCCGGCACGGGCAGGGGCAGGGCGTCGGTCGGCGTGGTCGTGGCCGGTGGAGTCGTCGGCGTGGTGGTGGCCGGCGGGTCGGTCGGCAGCGGCACCGGCACGGGGGCCGCTGCGGTGACCTTGGCGATGGCGGCCTTGACCGCGTCCAGGAGCTGCGTCGCCTGCTCGGGGGAGACCTGGCCGTCGTCGGCCTTGAGCACGGCGTTCAGCACGTCGGTGACCGGGGCGAGCACGCTTCCGAGGTTGCCCAGGGTCTGGACCTGCGCGAGGAGCCCGTCCACGCCGGGGAGAGGCGCCTTCGCCGTCTCCTCGATGCGCTCGCGCTTCGACTCGTTGTCGACGGCAACCGCGGCTGGTGCGGTGATCCCGATCAGGAGGGTGGCGGTGACGGCGGCAGACGCGAGACGTCGTGCGGACTGAGCACGCATGGAGGATCCCTTTCGATGTGGGGCGGATCTTGTGCCCACCGTGAAAGCGCTCACCGCGCTCTGCAACCGAACGGACCCGCACCGTCATCACCAACCCCGGGCGTCCTCCCTGGTGAGACGGCATGTCAAGCCCCGCTCACCGTGTCGCGGCCCCCACCCCCCATTCGGGGCAACGCAAACCGGCCGCCCTCCCGTGGGGGAACCACGGGAGGGCGGCCGGCAAAGGGTGATGCGCGCGGACGTCAGTCGTTGACGCAGGTGTTGCCGAAGGCGGGGTTCAGCAGACCGATGACGTTCACGGTGTTGCCGCAGACGTTGACCGGAATGTGGACCGGAACCTGGACGACGTTGCCCGACAGCACGCCCGGGGAGTGGGCGGCCACGCCGTTCGCGCCACTGTCGGCGGCGGCGATGCCGGCACCGCCGGCGACGGCCGCGACGGCGGCGGAGGTAAGGACCAGGCCCTTCGCGATACGCGACATGGAGAGGTGCTCCTTGGGGTTGACACAAAACACCCGGGCGGGGATGCCCGGCGCTGTGTCAACGCGCGGGGCTCGCGCGGGTTGCGCCGCCAATGGGGTGATCTCACGAGAGGCCGACTTCACCAATCCGACACACTTGCCCGGTTTCGCCGGATTAATACGGATAGCAGCTAGAGTTGCGGACCTCTTGACGCACCCCTGTAGCCAGCAAATCGCACTCATGACGCCCTGGCACCACGACCCGGGCGTGCCACCTCCCGACCCCGCACCTTTTCCCGGAAGGTCCACCCGGTCATGCGCCATTCCCTGCGACCGTTGCTGCGCCGTGCGACGGTAGGAGCCCTCGCCCTCGCCACGATCTGGGCCCCCGCCGGCGCCCTCGCGGCCGCCCCGCCCTCCCCCGAGGCCGGGCGGCTGCCGTTCGCCGAGCGGTTCCGCGCACTCCAGCACGGCGGGATGGTCCGCGCGGCCAACGCCTCCATCAGCTGCCGGGCGGGCACGGCCCAGCCCTCCTGCCCCGCCGTCCGGGACGGCAGAACGGCGGTCAACGGCGACCTCGACATGTTCTACGTCGACGTCGACACCGACCCGAACACCTACAACTCCTCCCGCGCGGAGGTCCGGCTGCCCGAGGGCGCCCGGGCCACGTACGCGCGGCTGTACTGGGGCGGCAATCTCCGCGTCGGCGAGCAGAAGCCGCCGAAGGACAACGGCCGGGTGCTGATCGCCGAGCCCGGCGGCCAGTACAAGGAGGTCCTCGCGGACACCCTGGTCGGTCATCGGGTGGCCCAGGGCGCGGACGCCTTCCAGGCCTCGGCGGACGTCACGAAGCTGGTCCGGGAAAGCGGTTCGGGCCTCTACACCGTCGCCCAGGTCAATGTGGCGATGGGGAGGTCGGCGGCCGGTTCATGGGGAGGCTGGACGCTGGTGGTGGCGTACGAGAAGGCGGCGGAGCCGCTGCGCCATCTGGCCCTGTGGGACGGCTTCGAGACGCTCGGGTCGGCCCAGGAGGTCCGATTCCGGAAGCTGAGCTTCCCGAAGGGCGCCTCCGGACGGGCGGGACTGGTCGCCTACGACGGCGACCGCGGCCGTACGGGTGACTCGCTCACCCTTTCGACCGGCGCGACGGACCGCAGGGCGCCCGTGGCACTGACCGACGCCGCCAACCCCCGTACGGATGTGCTGAATTCAACGATCTCCGAGCCCGGATCGACACCCTCGCAGCGCGTCCCCTCGTATGCGAACACCCTCGGTTACGACTCCGACGTGTTCGATCTCGGCACGGCTCTGCGACCCGGTGGTGACCAGCTGGCCTTCCGGCTCGTTTCCCAGCGGGACGCGGCGTGGACCGGCGCACTTTTCGTCGCTGTCGACGCGCAGTGAGGCGCGTTCCCGCCCGTCCCGAGTGCCATCCGTGAGCGAGGAAACCGCGCAATGCACCAGTCAGCAACCGACCCTCGGCCACGGGTCCTTCACCTCACACAACCCGTGGAGGGCGGGGTGGCCCGGGTCGTGACGGACCTGGTGCGAGCCCAGCTCGCGGCCGGGTTGCAGGTCGCGGTGGCCTGTCCGGACGGCGCCTTCGCCGACGGTCTGCGGGAGCTGGGGGCGGACGTACGGCGGTGGCGGGCGACGCGGTCGCCGGGACCGTCGCTCGTCGGAGAGGTACGACGCCTCGCTCAGGTGATCGAAGAGGTACGGCCCGAACTGGTGCACGCACACAGCGCGAAGGCCGGTCTGGCAGGGCGGCTCGCGGTGCGAGGACGGGTGCCGACGGTGTTCCAGCCGCACGCCTGGTCGTTCGAGGCGGTCGGCGGAACCACCGCGGCACTCGCACTGAAGTGGGAACGGTGGGGGGCGCGTTGGGCCTCCCGGGTGGTGTGCGTGAGCGGCGCGGAGCGCACGACCGGCGTACGCGCCGGGATCGCCGGGCGGTGGAGCGTCATCCCCAACGGCATCGATCCCGCCCGCTTCCACCCCGCCGCCGTGGGCACCGTACGCGCGTCACTGCTGCCGGACGTCGATCCGCAGGCCCCGCTCGTCGTGTGCGTGGGGCGGCTGTGCCGGCAGAAGGGGCAGGACGTCCTGCTCGACGCGTGGGACGCGGTGCGGGAGCGGGCGCCGCGGGCACGGCTCGTGTTCGTCGGCGACGGCCCCGACCGCGCCCGACTCGCCGCGCGGGCACCGGATTCGGTGCTGTTCGCCGGGGCCGTCGGCGACACCGTCCCCTGGTACCAGGCCGCCGACCTGGTCGTCCTGCCCTCGCGCTGGGAGGGCATGGCGCTGGCCCCGCTGGAGGCGATGGCGTGCGGCCGGCCGGTCGTGATGTCCGACGTGGACGGCGCCCGGGAGAGCCTGCCGCCCGGTCTCGCACCCCGCTGCCTCGTACCGCCGGGGAATCCGGCACCGCTCTCCGCCGCCGTCGCCGAGCTGCTCCTCGATCCCCTGCTGTGCGAGTCGCTCGGCCATCAGGGGCGCCAACACGTCCTGTCCACGCACGACGTGCGGCACACGACCGAGGCGGTGGCGGATCTGTACCGCGAGCTGCTCGGCGCCGTGGGACCCGTCGTGCCCACCGAGTACAGGGAGTCCATCCACTCGTGACCGCCGAAAGTACCGTCCCCTCGCCCGGCGGGCAGCCACGGGATCACGGATTCTCGCCCGTCTCGGTCATCCCGTCGCGCGGCGTCGCCGGCGGCTTCCGTTTCCCGCACCGCCGTCCGCAGCCCCGGCCCGCCTCGCCGGTGCCGCTGCTCGCCGCGGACCTGGCCGCCGCGCTGCTCGGCGCCCTCGCGCTCACCGGGACCGCACACCATCCGCTGCTCGCGGCCCTGCTGGTGTCCGCGTCGATGCTGCTGCGCCCGCACCTGCCCCGCGCGGTGCCGGGCGTCCTGGACGAACTGCCCGCCGTCTGCGGCCGGATCGCGGTGTCCTGGGCGGTGCTCGGCGCGCTGGTCGCCGCGTACGCCCCGCAGCACGCGCTGCCCGCCGACAGGCTCGCCCTCGGTTTCCTGCTCCAGTCGGCGGCGGCCTGCGCGGCCCGCGGCGCCGTGCACTGGCGGCGCCGCACGGTCCTGCTGAACCGCCCGCGCGCCGCCCTCGTCATCGGCCCCGCGACGACCGCGCAGCGCGTGGCCGCGGGCATCCTGCGCCACCCGCGCTGCGGAGTACGCCCGGTGGGCGTCGTCACCGAGACACCGGACGGCAGCGAGGGCCTGCCCGTGCTGACGACCGGCGAGGAGGTCGAGCGGGCGCTCATCCAGAACGGCGTACGGGACGTGCTGGTCGTGCATCCGTCCGTACGCTCCCAACAGGGGCCGCTGCTGCGCGCGTTGGCAGAGTCGGGCTGCGCGGTGTGGGAGGTCGACGCGGACTCCCCGTCGTACGCCACCCGCGACCAGCTCGCCGGATTCGCCTGCCGGCGCCTCGACATGGGGGGACGCCGGCGCGGCAGCTTCGGCAAGCGGGTGCTCGACGTGCTGGTCGCCGGGACCCTGTTGCTGCTGGTCAGCCCGCTGCTGCTGGTGTGCGCGGTGGTGCTGCGGCTGACCGACGGACGCGGCGTGGTGTTCCGCCAGGAACGCATCGGCAAGGACGGCCGCCCCTTCACGCTGCTGAAGTTCCGCACCCACCGCCCGGTCGACGAGCACGAGTCGGCGACCCGCTGGAGCGTGGCGAACGAGCGCCAGATGTCGTGGTTCTGCCGCTTCCTGCGCAGGACGTCCCTGGACGAGCTGCTGCAACTCTGGAACGTCTTCTGGGGCGACATGAGCCTGGTGGGCCCGAGGCCCGAACGCCCTTACTTCGTCGCGAACTTCAGCCAGACGTACCCCGGGTACGCGGCCCGCCACCGTATGCAGACCGGCATCACCGGTCTCGCCCAGATCCACGGCCTGCGCGGCGACACCTCCATCGAGGACCGGGCCCGCTTCGACAACGCGTACATCGACAACTGGTCGCTGTGGCAGGACATCTGCATCCTGGCCCGCACCGCTGCCGCTCTCGTGCGTCCGACGGGGAGTTGAGCATGGACCACGTGCGCAGATGCGCGCCGGTACTCCCGGTGGTGGCGGTGATCGCCCTGCTGGGGCTGCCGATCGGGCCGGGCGGCGAGGGGGGCGCGGGGCCCGCCGACGCGGTCTCGGCGCTGGTGGTGCTGTACTGCGGGATCCTCCTGGTACGGGATCGGCGGCGCCCCTTGTCGCGTACGGCGGCCGTGGTGCTGGGTCTGCCGGTGCTCGGGCTGGCGATCGCCGCCGCGGGAGCCTCCTCGCCGGGTGCCGGGATCACCGGCATGGGCCGCTATCTGCAGATCTTCGTCCTCGTCCCGGCCGCGGTACTGCTGCTGATCCGGGGCCGGGGCGACTTCCGCGTCCTGGCCTGGTCCTTCGTGGGGCTCGCCCTGTGGCAGGGGGCGATCGGGGTGCACCAGTACCTGACCGGGACCGGTGCCTCGTACCAGGGCCAGGAGATCCGTGCCGTCGGCACCTTCGGGGCGCAGGACGTGATGGGCATGGCGACGGTCGTGTGCTTCGGGCTGGTGTGCGCGGTGGGGCTGGCGCTGGGGCGGACTCCCGTACGGCACCGGGCGGTCGCCGCCTGCTGTGCGCTGGCCCTGCTGGTGCCGCTCGCCCTGTCCTTCAGCCGCGGGGCGTGGATCGCCACGGCGGTGACGTGCACGGTGCAGCTGATGCTGGCCGGGCTGCGGCGGGCGCTGAGGGTGGGGGCCGTGATGATGGCCCTGGGCGTGATCCTGGTGGGCGGTTCCGGGGTCGGTTCGGCGATGCTCCAGGAGCGGATCAGCAGCATCACGCAGGTCACCGACGCGCCCGACCAGTCCGTCACCGACCGGTACACCATGTGGGCGGCGGCGGTCGGCATGTGGCGTGAACAGCCTTTGACCGGCGTGGGGTTGAAGGGCTTCCCCGAACACCGGGACGCGCACGCCTCGCTGGCGCTGTCCGCCGGCAGCGACACCGAGGGCGCGGGCGCGGCCTTCCGCAAGCAGCCGCTGCTCTCCCCGCACAACATGTACCTCCTGATCCTCTCCGAGCAGGGCCTCATCGGCCTCCTCGCCCTCGCGGGCGGCTGGCTGGCCCTGCTGGTGTGCGGGCTACGGGGGCTGGCGCGGGTACGCCGGTCCGGTCCGGGGCTCGACTGCGGCCTGGTCGCCTGCGGCCTCCTGGTCTGGCAGCTCACCGACTTCGCGTACGCCGACATCGGCGGACCCTCGACGGTACTGACAGCCGTGTGTTTCGGCCTGGCGGCCTGGTGGGCCCTGATCGGCCACGACCCGCAGCGGCCCACGGCGACCCCGACTCCGGCACCCGCCCGCGCCGAGGAGGCGGCAACCCGATGACGGTGACGCCGCCCCGGGCTCCCGGGGACGCGGCGGGCTTCCCGACCGGAAGGAACGCGAGGCCCACCGGGGCATCCGCGGCTTCACCGAACACCCCGGGCAGCCAGGACACGAAGCCCGCCGACGCATCCGAACGGCCCTTGACCTCGCAGAGCCAACGGGCTTCCGAAGCTTCGCCGGGCACGCCGAACGGACGGGGCGCACGGCCTGACCAGGCTTCGGGGCAGGCCGGGGCCGATCGGAACACCCGGGCATCCGCAGTTTCGACGAACACCCCGGGCAGCCAGGACACGAAGCCCGCCGAAGCATCCGGACGGCCCTTGGCCTCGCGGAGCACGTGGGCTTTCGGGGTTTTCTCGGGGGCATCGAACGGACGGGGCGCGGAGCCGGCCGGGGCTTCCGGGGGGCCGCTGGAGTCCACTGTTTCCGGGAGCACCGAGGGGCTCGTCGCGCCCGGGGTCTCCGAGGAGCTCCTCAACGGCGACGAGACCCCGGCGGGCCCCCGCGTCTCCGGCGCCTCCCCAGCTCGCCCGCGATCCCGTACGCAGGCCGCTCCCCCCGCGCCGGACGCTTCCGCGCACTCCCGGCACCCACGCGCCTTCCGCACCCCCCGCCCTTCCCGAACTCCCCTCCCCCCCCGGTGAGCCGGACCTGTCGGCCCCCTCGGACCCGGCCACCGGCACGACCCGCCCCCCGCCCGTCGGTTCGGCGG
>NZ_JXTE01000088.1 GCF_000972385.1 Streptomyces sp. WM6386 | reverse complement strand
GGCTTGGACGGTCGGCCCCTTGTCTCCCGCCCGCGCGGTCCCGCAGGCCGCAAGCCCCAGCACACACAGCGCCGACAGGGCCGTACGGCCGAGGAGGCTGCTCTTCTTGGCAAGTCGTCTTCTCATGCCCGAAGTCTCGACGCGATCAAGGCGCCGGGCATGAGTACTCCTACTCAAAGCGGGCCAGAGTAAAGGGAGTCGGCCCTTCCAGCTTCCAGCCGCCGGCGACCGTCGGGTCCTGACCACGGTGATCCGCGTGCCGGAGCCAGACGGGACGTCCATCGTCGTGAAGGCGCTCATTGGCGACGACGAGGTGAGCGCGGACCTGGACGACATCCGCGCTGTCCCGGACGAAGCTCGGCATCGAATCCGGAGACCTGACCCGGCAGACGTACACGGGCACGATGGCCGCTCAACGTGGCCGGCATCCCGAGTGACAGGGTCTCCGGATCACGGACCTACGCGACGGCCGGTGTGATGAACACCGCACCGGCCGTCCGCGGAGACCGCAGGTGTCAGAGCTGGCCGGACTCGGCGATGGTGATCTTCGCCGAGGTCGCGCCGCTGCCCGAGCCGAGCGACTCGATCTTCCTGACGACCGCCATGCTGGCCTCGTCGGCGACCTCGCCGAACACCACGTGCTTGCCGTCCAGCCAGCCCGTCACGATCGTGGTGATGAAGAACTGCGAGCCATTGCTGTTCGGGCCGGCGTTGGCCATCGACAGCAGGCCCGGACGGTCGTGCTTGAGCTTGAAGTTCTCGTCGGCGAACTTCTCACCGTAGATGCTCTTGCCACCCGTGCCGTTGCCCCGGGTGAAGTCCCCACCCTGAAGCATGAAGTCCGGGATGACCCGGTGGAAGGACGACCCGGCAAAACCGAAGCCCTTCTCGCCGGTGGCCAGCGCGCGGAAGTTCTCCGCGGTCTTCGGGACGACGTCCTCGAAGAGGTTGAAGTTGATACGGCCGGCGGGCTCGTCGTTGATGGTGATGTCGAAGTAGACCTTGGTTGTCATGGTCCTATCCTGCACCCTCGCGCTTGAGCTGCCGTAATTGTGCCGTCGGTGCGTTGTGCCCACGCCCCTGCCGCTCACTGCGCCGGGACATCGAAGGGCATCGCTTGTGCAGGTAGATCGTGATTCCGCCGGCGGAGGACGAGACCTTGTCGTGCTCGTCGTAGGGCTCACCGACCATGATTGCCCGGTCACATCGTCCGCAGATCACCGTGACGCCCCCTCTTCCAGACCGCTTTCCAGATGTCGTGCAGCGGTCGGGCCGCCGGGCACATCTGACCCGGGGCTCTGCGACAGCGGTAGCAGTCGACGCAGTGAACGACCAGAGCGTCGAACGCGTCGACAACCTCACGGGCTGTTTCCGCACCCATCAGCATTGCTCCGTCCGTGGGCCGTAGTGCGCTCCGACCGCCGCATGGAGCGCCTGACGCAACTGACCCGCCGGTGTGAACAGGCGATCAGGGAGTGGCGGCACTGCCCAGTGCAGGTGCATTTCCTTGGCGTCGAGGGGTGGGACGACGATGTAGGTGGCGGTTCCGCACACGGTCGTCTCTCGTACGTTCCACCCGGTCGTCGATGACGGCTTGGCCAGGAAGTAGTGAATACGGCTCCACGGATCGCAGATCACTGCCCCTGATGCGTCACCGAGCAGGGTCAGCGCTGTCCGCCCAAGAGTCTGGCCGGCCCGGATCGCGTCGAAGTGCGTACCTGCCTCAATGTGCCAGACCGTTCCCATGGGCGGCAGCCATGGCAGATTCCCCTGTGGTCGAGCGATGCTCATGCTGCCCTTGACGAGGGTGGGCGCGAGCGGGATCGCCTCGGACATCCGTGTTCCCATCTGCTGGTCCCATCGTGTCGGACAGATGGTGGAGGTCCGCAAGGGGGGCAAGTACCCCAGTGAGGGGTACCCACGGGGGTTCAGTTCGCGGCACACCACTCGGCGAAGCCTGTGAGAGCCTCCGAGTCGGCCCGCTTCAACCGACGTAGTGTGGCGGCGTCTTCACGGACCCAGGGGTGTTCTCGCGTGTGCTGTGGCGCGATCCGGCGGGCGGCTTTCAGGGAGTCGAACGCGTGATCCGCGAGACCGGCCCATAGCTGCGCTCGGGCCAGTTCGATGTAGAAGCCGGAGCGTCGTTCAGCCGGCAATTCGGCGGGTGGCTTCCAGCCTTGTGCGGCTGTGAGGGCACGATCGACGTGGTCGTTTCCGAGGCTGACGGCCACGGACACTTCATGGATGCGGACGGTGTCGGGTCCGAATGCCGTGCCGAGGTAGACGGACTCGGGCACCTGGTCCGCGAGGGCCCGAGCTTCGGCGAGGTGGATTGCCGAGCCTGTGGCGTCCCGCGCCCGCCCGGCGATGACCGCGGCCCTCATGTGGAGAGCGCCCCTCGCCGCGATGGCCGGCACCGTGCTCGGGACCGGCGCCGAGTCGATGGCGTCCTCGAGCGTGCGCAGCCCGGAAGCATGAGCGTGTGCGGCGAAGAAGATCTCCGTACGCACGTAGGCGACGGTCGTGGCCAGGAGGGGATCGTCGGCGTCGGGGGCGGCCCAACGCATCAGTTCGACGAGACGCGCGGACAGATCGTGCGCACCGAACTTGAAAGCCACGGCGTCCGCCGCACGGTAGGCCGTCACCAAGAGTGCCGCCGGCTCGCGCCGCTCGTGGGCGGCCGCTACGTGATAGGCGCGAGCAAGTTCGGCGAGCAGGTCGGGGAGATCGCGGACGATGCGCGTGTACTGGGCTGCAAGGCGCCAGCGAACGACTTCGGCGACGGCGGCCCGAAGCTCGCCGAGGGTGCGGACCGGACCGTCGTCCGGGACGTCGTAGGCGGCGATCACCGCGGAGAGAGCGGGCAGTGCCTCGCGCACGCGGGCGTGCACGGGTCCGCGGTCGACGCGCAGGCGGCTCGGATCGACACCGAGAGCCGCCGCGAGGGCTTCCAGCGTGACATCGGTGACGCCGCGCTCGCCTCGCTCGATCTTGCGGATGGTGCCGAGGGCGACGCACGCGGAGTCCGCGAGCTGTTGCTGTGTCATCTTCGGGCGCATGACGCTGCGGTAGTAGGCGAGTCTCCTGCCTACCCCACCGTCGGTGTGAGCGGACATCCAGGCTCCAGTACGAGTCGTCTGCTTCGAACCGTACTCGAGCGGCAACGCAGCGTGTTCACGAATGACTTCGCTGGTCGTGATCGGTGAGATCAGTTCGTGGTCCTCAGCTCGCGACGAACGTGGTGAGCTGAGTGAGGTGTTCGATCCGCCAGTCGGCCGCCGCCCTCAACTCCGGGTCGTCCGCCCATAGATGGCCCCACGGCCCGCGACGGATGTGCGCCGCCCGCAGGCCGGCGGCCTTCGCCGGGAAGATGTCATTGGCCGGGTGATCCCCGACGTACACCGTCTCGCTCGGTGCGGCCCGGGCCACTTCCAGAACCCGCTCGAAGAACTCCGGATGCGGCTTCGCCACGCCCCAGTCCCCGGACGTGACCACGAGGTCGACGGGCAGATCGAGGTCGCGCAACAACTCCCCGGCACGAGAGGTCTGGTTCCCGGCGACGATGACCCGGACACCGAGCTTGCGCAGTCCTGACAGGGCCGGACGCACATCGTCGTACAGATCCGTCTCGTCGAGGAACTCGCCCCGGCCGGCCGCCTCACGGGCGTGGTACTCGGCTGCCACGTCGATGCCGGGGCGAGCCAGCCGTAGGGCGTCCGCGTTGTCATGGCCTTGCGCGACGACGGCTCCCACGAGGGCGGAGAGGGTGTGGCGGGGGATGCCCAGCCAGTCCGCCCAGGAGTGCCAGTAGCGGTCGTCGCGGGTGAGGGTCTCGCCTACGTCGAGGACGATGGTTTCAATCACTTTGGGGAGCCTACGAGGTCATGCTCTGGAGCCAGAGAGCTCGGGAGCCTGTCGGCCATTGGATTGCATGAGGCATGGCCGGCCGCGTGGTGCTGCTCCGTGTCGGGTACCCCACGGTCAGCCGCATTTCACTGATTGCGTACGCCCACGAAGAAGCCCACTTGAGGGTCGTCTGGTGCGCCGACGAGCAACGTGCGGTCCAACAGGATGTTGTTGTGCTCGCAAGTCGTCTCGGGGAAGCACCACGTAGGCGTGGCAGGCGGCGAGGTCGGTTTCGCTGGTGCTGGATAGTTGGATTCGACGCAGATCGTGTCACGCCTCAGTGGCCTGCTGGTGGAGGCATCGTTGGCGCGCGCATGCCCGGCGCAGGTCGTGCTCCTGGTGGCGTGAGGTGTGGCTTGCGCAGCGACGTTTACGCGGGAGACTGGTGCCATGTCCCCGTCCGCATCGTCCCCGTCGGTCTCCGCGCGTATGAGTCGTCAGGTGTCCCGTGACACTCAGCCGGAACTGGCCGTACGCCGACTATTGCACGCGGACGGCCTGCGGTATCGGGTGCACTACCCCGTGCCGGGTATGCCGCGGCGAAGCATGGACATCGCCTTCAGCAAGTTGAGGATCGCCGTGTTTCTCGACGGCTGCTACTGGCATGGCTGCCCGGACCACGCCACGCATCCGCGGGCCAATGCGGAGTGGTGGCGCGCGAAGCTCGACCGGAACATCACGCGTGATCGCGAGACGACCGACCACCTGACTGCCGCCGGCTGGGCGGTGCTGAGGTTCTGGGAGCACGAGCCGGTCGATGACGTCGTCCACCGGATCGAGGCCGTAGTGCTGTCCCGTAGATCGGCTTCAGGCGGTTTTTGATCCGTGCTGTCCGTATCGGGCCGCGCACTGTTCCCAGTACACGCGATTTGGTGCTTCCGCGTGGGCTTGGTGAAACCCGGGGCTCCGCACCGGATTGAGACCATGATTCCGAGTATCAGGACGTGTCTTACGCAATATCGTGTAGATGTTGTGTGCACGGGGCGCGTCCCGGCGCGCTTCGAGGGGTCTGTGCCGCGGATGGGCTGGTCGGCGAGGCGCAGCGTCTCGTAGTCCGATTGGCTCCAGCGAACAGAAACGGGGAACGTCGACTCTCATGACCGACGAACTCGACGGAATGTACGACACGTTCAGGGCACTGCTCGATTCGTTTCCCCCGGCGGAAGCAGTCAAGCGACTGGAGCAGTTCGGCATCCCTGCGGAGATCGTGCAGCAGATCCGTGAGCGGCACGAGCAACAGACGATCCGTATCAAGGAGCTCGAGGAACCGCACGCGGTGATCCTGGGCAATCGCGACACCTGGTATACGGGACCGCATGCCAAGGACAAGTGCTGGCCGGCGGTCGCGGACCAGCTGCGCAAGGACGGTTGGCCCGAGGACCCCGCGATCAGGAGCCTCGACGACTCCTCGACTCGTGTGGTCTCGCTGCTGAACCATCCGAAGGAGAGGGACTTCTCCACACGTGGACTGGTGGTCGGCTACGTGCAATCCGGGAAGACGACCAACTTCACGTCCGTCATGGCGAAGGCCGCAGACCGCGGCTACAAGCTCTTCATTGTCCTGGCCGGCATCCACAATGGACTCCGCCGCCAGACCCAGGCGCGTCTCGTGCAGCAGCTTGTGGAGCCGAACCCCTCGCTGTGGTCGCAACTGACCGGGCTGGAGAAAGACTTCACCCCGCAGGAGAACCCGGCCTCGTATTTCGGCAAGAGCAACAGGACCCACGTGCTGTGCGTGGTCAAGAAGAACGCGACGGTCCTGCGCAAGCTCGCCAAGTGGCTCGAGAAGGCTTCGACCTACCTCGAGGACTGCCCCGCGCTGATCATCGACGACGAGGCCGACCAGGCCACCGTGGCGACGAAGTCGATCAATCCGCTGATCCTGAACATCATGAGCCACCTGCCCAGGTCGGCGTACGTCGGATACACGGCGTCCCCGTTCGCGAATTTGCTGATCGACCCGAGCGCCGAGGACCTCTATCCCAAGGACTTTGTCGTCAACTTGCCCCAGCCCGCCGGGCACTTCGGGACCGAAGTCCTCTTCGGCCGCTACGCCCTCGACGGTGAGGACCCGGAGCAGGTCGACGACGGACACGACATGATCCGCTCGGTACCCAAGGACGACATTCCAGCCGTGCGCCCCGGGACCAGGGCCGATGTCGAGGGCTTCGAGCCCGTCATCACGGACACCCTGCGACGGGCCGTCGAGTACTTCTGGCTGGTCACCGCCGCCCGGCGCGTGCGCGGCACCGGTAACTCGCACAACACGATGTTGATCCACACCAGCGTCAACACCGCGGTCCACAACAGTTTCAAGAGGCCCCTGGAATTTCTGCGCAAGCGGGCCACGCAGTCGTTGGGGAGCCCCGACTACCTCTCTGGGCTGCGCGCCTTGTGGGACACGGAGACCGAACGCGTCCCGGCCGAGGACTTCGGCGAGACGAAGGTGCCGTTCGAGGAGCTGGTTCCGCAGCTGCCCGGGGTGCTCGACAGTTGTCGCGTCATCATGGACAACTCCAGTAGTGAGGACCGGCTCGACTACGAGAACGGCCCGGTCGTCGCGATCGCCGTGGGCGGCAACACCCTTTCGCGAGGACTCACCCTCGAAGGGCTGTCAGTCAGCTACTTCGTCCGTTCGGTCTCGGCGTACGACACCCTGCTCCAGATGGGGCGCTGGTTCGGATTCCGCAACGGGTACGCCGACCTGCCGAGGACCTGGATGACCGACGAACTCGCCGAGTGGTTCCGGCACCTGGCCACGGTCGAGACCGAGATGCGCCGCGACATCGACATCTACATGACCGAGGACGAGGACCCGCTCACCTTCGCCGTACGCCTGCAAACACACCCCGCCCTTCGTGTGACTGCGGCTGCCAAGATGCGCGACGCCGTCGTGGCAGCTTCTTCGTACGGCGGCAAGCGGGTCCAGACCCGGTACTTCCACACGGACGGGGAGTGGCTGCGCGGGAACATCGACGCGGCGCGCACGCTGGTCGCTGCCGCTGTCGCCAACACACACCGCGTGGAGGAGCGTGCTGCGGAGGGACGCTACGTGTTCCGCGACGTGCCGCACGACTTCGTGCTCGATTTCCTGTCGAACTACCAGTTCCACAAGAAGTCCACGGAGAACGACGCCAAGCTGATCAGCAACTACATCCGTAAGCGGGTCTCCGACGCCGGCTCGCTTGGGCGCTGGAATGTCGCCATTGTGGGCAACCCCGCGGGGAAGGGTCAGGACTTCGCCTTCGCGCCCCACGTGACCGTCGGGCTGAACAATCGTGCCCGCCTTCTCCTGTCCAACCCCGACCCCGACTTCGCCGACATCAAGACGCTGATGAGCCGCAGGGACGCGGCAGTTGACCTCGCCGGGGACATCGGAAAACTGACTGAGAAGGGGATCAAGGAGGAGCGGCGCAAGCAGCTCCCTGACGCCGGTCTGCTTGTCCTGTACCCGATCGACAGGGTGTCCGAGCCCGACCCGTCGAAGAAACTCCGTGCGCCGCTCGACGCGGCGGAGCACGTGATCGGCGTCGGCCTGGTCTTCCCCGAACCGCGGAACGGCGACAGCACCGTGAAGAGCTACATCTCCGCCGACTTGTCCAACGTGCGCATCGAAATCGAGGAGGAGGACTACAGCCTCGTCGATGGTGAGGACGTATGAACGAGGACGAGTTCCGCGGCCTCGTCGAGCAGCGCTGGGCCGCGCTGGAGGTCGAGCAGAGCACGGGGGAGCGTCGCCTGCGGGTAGCGGAACTTTCCGTCTCCACGAGCAGCGGCCCCTTGGCCGTGGCTGTCGACCACGACGGACACCGCCATCTCCTGGTGCCGATCCACTCACACATGAAGGTGCGCACCGGACTGGACGGGCCGGTGCTCCGGCTGCGCAAGCGTCCATTGGAGGATGCGGAGACCTACCAGACCTACGCGGATCTGGGCTGTCTTCGTGACGATCTCAGAGACCTGTTCACCGAGCTGTGTGTGGACGTGTTGATGAAGGCCGTCGAGGTGCCCGACAACCCCGTGAAGGCGTTGTACCGCGTTATCGACCGCTGGAAGTCCCTTTTCCGGGCCCAGGGGCCGCCGCTGGGCCCGGATGAACTCGCCGGGCTCTTCGCCGAGTTGATAGTGCTGAACCGTCTCCTCGCCAAGGACCCGAGTGCCCACCGGATCTGGCATGGGCCGGAGGGGCACTGCCACGACTTCTCGGCGTCAATCAACGCTGTCGAGGTGAAGGCAAGCACCGGCAGCGAGGGCCGGCGTCCACGGATTCACGGGCTCGACCAGCTCGAAGCCCCCGCCGGTGGAACGCTCTTCCTGGCCTGGTTTCGGCTGCGCCGCACCACAACGAGCGGCATGGGAACCCGATTCGTGGAGTCGGTGGACGAGGCTCTTCGGTTGAGCGACGACGAGGGAACCCTTCTCGAACTGCTCGCGAGGGCCGGCTACCGTCTTGCCGACGCCGATCTCTACGAGGACGTGTGTTTCGCGATCGCCGAGGAGAGATGGTACCGAGTCGACGCGGGCTTCCCGGGGTTGACCGGCGCAGTTCTTACTGCAGCCGGCGTTCCCGTGTCCGTCCTGGACTTGGAGTACACCATCGACCTCTCCGGTGACAGTCCGGCGCCGCTGGCGCCCGCGCAGGTTTCCCGGATGATCGAGAACCTGGTTCAGGAGCCCGCGTGACCGAGCCTCGTTGGTTCTCCCAGCCCTATCCACCGGAAGGCGCCAGCGCCGCCGAAGGCATCCGCAACCAGCTCGGACGCCCAGAGCTCGACCTGCTCACCATCCTGGTGCGCGAGTCCGCCCAGAACAGCTGGGACGCCCGGATCGAGGGATGCCCCGAGCCCGTCGACTACCGCATCGACATGTGGACGGTCGGTCCGGCACACGCCGGCGCGTGGCGTGAGCTACTCCTCGACGGCGCACCCATGAGCGCGGAGCACTTCCCGCTGCGCGAGGCGCTCAAGCGCCGTCCCGCCCGAGTGCTGGCGGTCTCCGACCGCGGTACCCGAGGACTGGGCGGCCCCACACGCGCCGACGACGCCATCGGCCCCGAGCGCGACTTCGTCTCCTTCATTCGCAACATAGGGGAGCCACGTGACACGGCACTCGGCGGTGGCACGTACGGGTTCGGCAAGGGCATCTTCTACTTGCTGTCGCAGTCCGGAACCGTCCTCGTTCACTCCCGATGCCGCATGCCGCAGGGCAACTATGAGACTCGGCTCATCGGCTGCACCCTGTGGAAGAGCTACGTGGCCCAGGAGGGAGACGGGGAGCGCCGATACACAGGCCGCCATTGGTGGGGCGACACCTCAGGAGACGTCGTTGAACCGTTGGTCGGCCCGGCAGCGGAGACCGCTGTCCAACAGCTGGGGCTTCGAGCATTCGCACCGGAGGAGACCGGGACGACCATCGTGGTCATCGACCCCAACCTGGACGAGCTCGAACCGACCGTAGCGGCCGACTACTTGGCCGAGACCATCGCGTGGCACCTCTGGCCGAAGATGATCTCCGTGGAGGGCAAGGGCCCGACCATGCGCTTCTCGGTGGCCTGCGACGGCGTCGATCACCCCGTGCCGGATCCCCGGCACACCCGTCCTCTGAACATGTTCGTCGCCGCGTACGAGAAAATGACGGGGCCCGACGGCAGCGATCTGGCGTGCCGCAAACCAAGGCAGCATCTCGGGCGACTCGGGCTGGAGAAGCGGATCATGCCGTCGCTGGAGCCCACGCGCGCCTCGCGCATGCTCGACATCGAGGACCTCGTACACCATGTGTGCCTGATGCGTCCTGCGGAGCTTGTCGTCACCTATCACGCAGGGCCGAAGCCGCCGAGTGTGAACCAGGGCTACGCCGGGGTCTTCCGTGCGGACGAGGCCATGGACGAGGTCTATGCGAAAGCCGAGCCGCCCACGCACGATGCCTGGCACCCGCAGTCGCTGGACAGGCCGCAGAGCACCTTCGTCAGGACGACGTTCCAGCGCATCGGCGAGTCGCTGAACGACCTGCTGTCCCTGACCGGGGGCGTTCGCTCCGGTGCGAGCAACGTCGCGTTGGGCGCGGCCAGTTCGTTCTTCTCTGGGTTGGTGGGCGGAGCCTGGGGCATTGGGGGGGCCACGGCCTATTCCAAGCCGGGCAGCACCGCCACGCGTGCCTCGCAGCAGGAGGAGAGCTCACGCCGTTCGGCGGGCAGCACCGCCGCGAAGGGTGCAGCCTCCGGTCGGGAAGAGGGATACGCCTCCGGCGGCATGACAGATTCTGGTGCGTACGGGGCGTCGTACCGAACGGGGAACGGCGAGACGGGCACCGTTCGGCGGCGCCCGCGCGTGCAGTATGTGGGAGAGCCGTACTACGAGGATCGCGGCGACGACGAACTGCTCGTCCAGGATTTCCGCCTGCCCGTGGATGGTCCGCAGCGAGTCCGCATCGACTTGGCCGTCACCCTTCCCGGAACGGGCGGGCGTGAGACCGATCCGCCGATCGGGGCGAGCATGCCCTTGCTCGTCGGCTGGGAGGATGGTGACGGCCGTGTGCACACAGTCGACACGTGTGTCATCGACGGTGGCGAGAGCGTGTGGCGTGCGCTCGTACGTCCGGCTCCGGACACCATGACCGAGATCGGTATCAAGGTCGAGGCGGTGAAGGAGTCGTGACCCGCCGAGTTCTCCCGTACCGCGTCCCGTCCACGGATGTCGTCACCAACGAGCCGTGGCTGCTGGTGACCGACGACGGCGAGATCCCGATGCCGGAGGCGTTGCCGGACTGGGACTACCAGATGGACCTGCACCTGCGCAGGACCATCTGTGTCGATCTCGATCGTGCGCGCTCCCAGTCGGGCCTTCCGCCCGATGCAGCGCTGACCCTCGCCGTGGTGTGGACGGCCACGGGCTCCAACCTCAGCGGGCCAGCAGAACATGCACGGTTGGACGACAGTGGCGTGATCACCGCGGAGTTCGACATCGTCCTGCGTGGCGCGGACCTCGGAGGCCTGCTCGTACTGGACACCGCTCTGGTCCTGGCCGAACGTCGTCCCGATGCTCGTCCGTCCTCGCCTCGGCGTGCCGGCTCGGTGTTGTGGAGCGATCGGGAGGAACTGCGTCTGCAGGGCGACGCACCGCAGTTTCCCATGGCGGTGATCGACTTCTCGCTGACGTCGTTCCCCGACAACGCCGCATGGCACCTGCAGATCAGCGGTGGCCTGGAGAACGCCACCATGGGCTCGCTGCTCCTGCTCGTCAACGAGCGGAACGCCATCACCGCCACCGCGTTCGAGAACGCAGGCAAGCCCCGCCCGATCGACCGGGTCGTCCTCTCCGCGGTATACGCGGACGCCGCCCGCATCATGATCGAGCACGCGTTGGCCAACGACGACTTCATCGACGACAGCGACTTCTCGGAGGGTTCGCTCGGCGCGACCATGATGAGTCTTTTCAACCGGCTCTTCCCGGAACAGCTGATCACCGACATTCGTCTGCGCCAACGACAGTCGCCTGCGCTGTTCGCCTCGGATCTGCAGGCGGCGGTCAAGATTTTTGAGGTGTCGTGATGAGCTTCCTCTACCCCCGACTGCTCGCAGAGCAGGCCAAACCGCTCTTCAACGAATACGAGCACTTGTCGATCGCAGACCTCGCCGGTCGCTTCGGCTTCTCCCACGACTCCGCCGTGTATGTGGCCACAGGTGGCGACAGGGTCTCCACCACCCAGCTGCGCGAGTTGCGTGCAGGCGTCGTAGACCTTGCCAAGAGCGCCGGTTTCCCCGACGAGTCGGACCGCACACGCAACGCCGAATTCGACCTTCGGCTTGCCGCTCTGTTGCACGGCGAGATGGGCATGGTGCCTGCCGAAGCGGCCTCTCGGGACGTCTGGGCTTTCCTCGCCCTCGTCGTCCTCCCGGACGTCGCGTTCTGGCGCTACCCCAAGCCGCCGAAGGACCGTGTCCTCGGAACCGACCTCACCCGGCACGTCTTCGGCCGCCTGTGGTGGCGCGCTCAGCTCGTACGCGCCTCCGACGATCCGGAGCCGTACGGCGCTCTCGAGATCCTCGGTGAAGCGGCGTTCGACCAGATCTACGCCCGCCGTGCCGCGCTCGGCGGTAGTCCGCACATGGTTCGCGCGATTCTCCGTGTTTGGAAGGACCTCGATCTCCAGGGCTTGAACGAGCGCGAGACGCTTCGCGACTTCCTCAAGCGGTTGCTCAGACTGGCCCCGTTCGTTCTCTTCGACGGCATCGAGGAGTACGCCCTGGACGACGAGCTGCGGGCGGTCGCTCAGGAATCCGTCGATGCGCAGCGCCGTGCATCGTCGCCTGCCAGGAGCGACGCGACACAGAGCGCTGATGTCAATGCATCGCTTCTCAGCACTCCACAGCAGACGCCGTCGGCGCCGGAGCCCGCCCCGGCCCCGGTCGAGGCCCGTCGCTTCCGTTCCGTCGAGATCTGTGCCGGGTGCGGCGCGCAGGCGCTCGGCCTGGAGCAGGCCGGGTTCGATCCTGTGGTGCTCATCGACAGCAAGGCCGACGCCTGCTTCACCATCGGGCGGAACAGGCCCGAATGGGACACAATCTGCATCGACCTCGTACAGTTCCCGGTCGGTGAGCGCCCGGACATCATCGGCGTCGACCTCCTCAGTGGTGGCCTTCCACGGGTCAGGTCCATGGCCACCGTCGGGCGCGACGAGGACACCGAGGAGCGCAGAGTCCTCCGGGCCGCCATCGAGCTGGCACGCGAGGTGAAGCCGAAGGCCGTGCTCCTGGAGAACGTCCCGGACCTGGCCGAGAGCCCGGAGTTCGAGGCCGATCGGGAATGGATGGGAGCCCAGCTCGGAGAAGTCGGGTATCGCACGACGTGGAACGTCCTCAACGCCGCCGACTTCGGAGTGCCCCAGAACCGCAGGAGCAGCTTCATGGTCGCCATGCCGGAGCCCTACTTCTCGCGGTTCTCCTGGCCCGAGCTGGATGGCGGGTCGCCCCCGACAGTTGGCCAGGTGCTCGGTCCGTCCATGTCCTCACGGGCCTGGCCGGCTGCAGAGGAGTGGATCAAGGGGGCCGACCGCATTGCGCCCGCGATCGTCGGCGGCTCCGACCGCAGGGGTGGCGCCGACCTGGGCCCCACCGGTAGTAAGAAGGCGTGGGCGGCGCTGGGTGTGAACGGCAACAGCCTTGGCGACGAGCCGCCGGGCGCTGATTTTCCCCCGGGGGAGATGCCCAAGCTGACCGTCGAGCAGGCCGCATTGATTCAGTCGATCCCCGAGGAGTGGCTCTTCGTAGGGGGCAAGACATCTCGCTATCGACAGATCGGCCACGCCATGCCACCGCCACTTGCCACTGCTGTGGGACGTGCCATCGCAGCAGCCCTACGGAGCTAAGATCACGCCATGCATGAGTACCGCCCCGACGATCTCAAGATGATCACTGTCCTCGACCTGTTCTCGGGCTGCGGTGGTTTTACGCAGGGATTTCACGAGTTCCGGCCCGAGGGGGCGGAGGGCGGTGGGCCAGTTTTCCGAAGCATTGCGGCAGTTGAGCACAACGCGGCAGCGGCTGCCACGTACGCAGTCAACTTCGGTAGGGGACGGCTCGACAAGCGGCTTCCGGCCGCTCGGGTTCATTTTGGGGACATCGAGAAGTGGGAGCCGACCGAGGACGATCTGCACGCGGATGTTGTGGTCGGAGGTCCTCCCTGTCAGGGCTTTTCAGCCTTGAACCGGAACAAGAAGGGCGCGGAGCGCAACCGCCTATGGGAGGAATATGTCCGGATTGTCGCGAGGGTTCGTCCCAAGATCTTCGTGATCGAGAACGTCGATCGCTTCCTCAAGTCGGATGAGTTCCACAACCTGCTGAGCGAGGTCGACGAGGGTGGCAAGCTGGCGGAATACCGGCTGGTTGATCCTCCGGGGCACGTACCTGCCGACTCGGAGGAGCAGAAGAACAAGCGCTACCTCCTCAATGCGGCGGATTACGGTGCGGCCCAAGCGCGCCGACGCACCATCGTCATCGGTGTCCGCCGAGACATCGACAATGGTCATGCGATGTCCTACCCGGCACCGATGCGCAGGCGCCGCCCGAAAAACGGCGTGGATGTCGCTGCGCAGACGCTCGATGGTGTCGGTGCGGAACACGGCTATTGGAAAGCCGTGGACGGGATCTTCGAAGAGTCCGAGAAGCTCCCGCTCTCGGGGACCGAACTCCCCGGTGGTGAGGAGTACATCGAAGATATCAGCGCGGAAGTCCCGGGCATCTTCACGACCGATGATCTCCACTTCCGGCGTCAACCGAAACAACTCTCGGTCGCGCGCTACCTTGCGATCCCTCATGGTGGGAATCGCAAGAACCTGGAAGGCAAGTGGTACACGGTGCACGAAGACGGTGTCTTCGAGTTCTACACCGAGCCGAGTCCTGAGGGTGTGAAGACTGCCGTTGAATACCTCTCAACCGAGAGCTGGGACAATCACACGACTGGCGCCGGCGACGTCATGGGACGACTCCGTCTCGGTGAGCCCTCCGTCACCATCCGCACCGAGTTCTTCAAACCAGAAAAGGGCCGCTACCTCCACCCTACGGAACCTCGGCCCATCACCCATTTTGAGGCCGCCCGAATCCAGGGATTTCCTCGTGAGTTCCGTTGGTGCGGCTCGAAGACCGAGATTGCGAAGCAGATTGGAAATGCGGTTCCGATCCCCTTGGGGATGGCCGTCGCTTCGGCCATTTATGACTGCCTGCGGCATTAGGGTCTACTTCGGCAGCGAATGCGTGGTGCGTGCTCGCCATCTGGGACGGCGGTACAGGCGCATTCTGGAGGAGAAAGTTGAGACGCAGTAGCGGGTTCCCGCTGAACTGTCTCACCAGCGATCAGGAGATCGTTACGGGCGTGAAGGTGTTCCTGTGCCCGCCACGCTCCAACGGCGCGGCCGACGCGCCTCACCGCAACGGCTCACCTGGCTCCGCCCGCCGTTTTCCAGCACTTCCCCGCGGCCAACTGGGACAGCACCTCGCAGAGGCCATTCCCCAACGGGTTGTCCGTTCAGAGCGCCGCCTTGGCGTGAATAACCCGGACTCGCCGAAGAATGCCCATAGAGAACCTCGCGACGAATGCGGCGCGTTCCAAGTCCCCACTAACTAAGCCAATTGCTCAGATAGAGCAACTGAATGATCATGCCGGCACAGAGTCAGACCCGGGTGAATCTTGCTCGGCCCAGATACACGTCACACAAACGCCCACACAGCGATTCCCACCCCGAACAGACACAGCCCCACCCCGCTCCACAAACTGGAAACAGGCCCAGCCGTCCCCCGCGTGCCCGCCACCACCATCCGCCGCGGATCCTCCGGGTCGTACCGGACCGTCACCGGCAGCCCGACCTCCAGCTCGGGCACGTACGCCGCGTTGAGTGGGGCCCGGCGGTAGGTCTGATTCGTCGGGCCCGCCTGGTAGCGGACCTGGGCGGGGTGGACCACGGGGCCCTCGCGGCGGGGGCCTCGGGCCACCTCGCCCTGGGGGCGGGTGCCCCGTACGCCGAGGAGGCGCAGGCCTCGGCGGTTATAGGCGGCTACGTGGATGATCTTCAGGCCGGTGCCCAGCCAGAGGGTGGCGAAGAGTAACGCGACCGTGAGGCCTGGCTGGGACATGTCCGGCTCCCCGTGGCTCCGCTATGCCTGCGTGCCGTGGCATTCCCCATAAACCCGCCCCGACCCGCACCAGCAGACCGCCCCCCGCTGCGGAGGCCAGGCCACCGCGCGCCCCCGGGCCGCCAATGTCGTCGCGTACTGCGGCAGCAGCGCCCCGTCGCCGGGTGACGCGCTCTCCGAGGCGGCGAAGGCCTCGTACGAGGGGACGGTGCCCGTCACGATGCCCAGGTTCGGGGTGCCGGAGGCGGCCAGTTCCCTCAGGGAGGCCTCTATGGTCGCGAGGTGCTCCTCGTGGGAGGGGTAGTCCTCCGCCAGCGTCGGGTACGCCGTGATCAGTTCCGTCAGTTCGGCCGACGGCCAGTGCAGGACCGCGACCGGGAAGGGGCGGGACAGGGCCTCGCGGAAGGAGCCGAGCTCCGCCCTCAAGCGGGAGATCTCCGCCGCCAGTTCCGCGGGGTTGTCCGAGCCGAGGGACCAGACGCGCTTGGGGTCGTGGAGTTCGTCCAGGGGGACCGGGGACGTGTGGAGGGTGTCCGCGAGCATGTCCCAGTCGTCGTGGCCCGCGCCCAGCATGCGGCGGACCCGGTGGCGGCCGAACAGCAGAGGGTGTGTGGAGTACGGCGGCTCCTGCACGTCCGCCAGGAGCAGGCGGGTGCCCTCGGTGAACGTCTCCTGGGCCGCCTCCAGCTCGTCGTGGGCCTCCAGGGCCTCCGCCACGATCACCCAGGGCGCCGGGTCCCGAGGGGACGCCGCCCGGACGCCCTCGATGATGGCGCGGGCCTCCGCCTCATGGCCGTACTCCCAGAGGTTCGACGCCTTGAGGGCTCGTACCAGGAAGGGGTTCTCCAGGCCGGTCTGCGATGCCAGCAGGCTGTCGTAGAGGGCGGTCGCCGCGGGGCGGTCGCCGGCCAGTTCCAGGTGGGCCGCGGCCTGCAGGAGCAGGGCCTCGGCGTCCTCGGGATACCGGTCGGCGGTTCGCTCCAGGCGTGCCGCTTCGGCGGTGTGGTCGACGTTCTCGGCAGGCGTGTCGGGGCGCATGGGGGACACCGTACTGCCGATGGCTTAACGAGGAGAGATATACGCAGGCCAGGACACGTGACGGAGCCCGGGCCCGCCCCGCTGGCCGCCGGAGTGGATGAAGATGGTGGGCAACGGCAACGGCGACGGCAACGCCAGAACAGCTGCACAGCGATACGGGGGCGCGTGATGACGGTAACCGGGACGGATACGAAGAACCCGCGGTCCTCTGTACGGGCGCGACTCGTGGGCGTCCTGCTCGTCCTGCTCTCCCTCATACCGGCCGTCGGCTCCTGGCTCGTGTTCTCCGCCTGGCTGCCCTCCGACGTCGAGCGGTATCAGGAGTACCGGGCCGCCCAGCCGTGCCCGGACCGGTCGACGGCAACGGCGGCGGAGGAGGACTGCCTGCTCACGGTCCCCTTCACCGTCGAGCGCACGAGGAACGAGCCGGGCAGGAGAAGCGGCAGCTACACCGCGACCCTGGACGGCGCCCCCGTCTGGAGCGGAACCGTGTCCTTCGGCGACCCGGACCCCGTGCTGGAGCGGCTCGCGCCGGGCGACCGGATCACCGGCACCCTCTGGCGGGGCGAGGTCATGACCGTGGGCAAGGGGGAGCTACGGCAGAACACCGCGGACGCGCCCCGTGACGAGCCCCAGATGACGTACGCCATCGGCACGTTCCTGGGGCTCCTCGCGGCGCTGGGGCTCGGGTTCGGCGCGGTGCGCATCGCCCGGCCCCGCGGTCACGAGCCGTTCACCTGGCGGCCGTTGGGGAAGACGCTGCTGATCGTCATGACGGCCGCCTGTGCCGGCGTGGGCCTGCCGGCCGTGTGGATCGGCGTTCCGTCGTGGATCGTGCCCGCCGTCGTCGTACCGATCGTCGCGGTCACGGCCTGGCAGCTGCACCGGCACCTGCGGCCGACCGCCGCCGGTGCCCACTCGCCCTCTCCTGCCGAACAGGCGTGAAGCAGCGGGACCGGCCCGTCGGCCGGCCCCGCTCCGGTCCAGCCCGCTTCCTCAGATCGTCACCCCGTCGATCTGAATCGTCTGCACCGCCTTCGCCGCGAACGGCACCGCCACCGACTTCCCGCTCACATACGTGTCCGAGTACGCCTTGTACGCGTCCCCGCCCGTCGTCACCGTGTTCCAGCGCGGTACCAGGCCGCCCGTCCCGCCCGTCACCGTGGTGAAGTTGGAGAGGTTGAAGGTCAGGGTCTGGGCCGAGGTCGAGGTGTTGAGGGCCACGATGACGAGCCGCTTCGCCGTCGCGTCGTACGCCGCCGTCGCATAGCTCACGCCCGTGTCCAGGATGCGCATGCCGGGGCGGATGTGGCGGCTGAACTGGGCCAGCACGTAGTACTTCCGCTCGACCGCGCCTGCCTGCAAGGTGCTCGCGTCGTACTTGATCACGCCCCAGCCCGCGCTCGGGTCCATGACCTGCCAGTAGACCCAGGCCGTCGGGTGCAGCCAGCGGAAGTCGTAGAGGAGGTTGAAGGCCATGTTGTAGCCGGTGCCGTCGCTGTCGCCGGTCTCCGAGTTCCACAGCTTCTTGCCGGCCGTCGTCACCACGTCCGTGTAGAGCAGGTCCCTGCGGCCGGCGGAGCCCTGGTAACCGTGCACGTTGACCTGGTTGACGTACCCCTTCGTCGTGGAGCTGAAGGAGTTCCAGGTGGTGCGGGCGAGGTCGTAGCTCGTCTCGTCCGAGGCCGAGATCCGCACGCCCGACAGCCCTCGGCTGTTCAACTCGCTGCGCATGTACGGCAGTACGGCCGTCTGGACCGCCGAGTCCATGTGACAGCCCTCCTGGGTGCCGGTGGCGGTCCACCAGGACGACGAGGGCTCGTTGAAGGGGTCGACCGTCGCGAAGTTCACGCCCCAGTTGTTCTTGGCGTAGAGGGCGACGGCGGCGAGGTGGGAGGCGTGCTGGCGGTAGTTCCAGGTCTGGAGGTTGTTGCCGCCGCCGGAGGCGCCCGAGGGGTTGTGGTTGGCGCACATCCACCACATCGGCGAGTTGGCGAACAGCTCCGTCGTCGCGCCGCGTGCCACCGCCTTCGTCAGCATCGCGCGCTGGGTGGCGTCCGCAGTCCAGTCCCAGGCGGAGGACGTGGGGTCCTCGTTGTTCCAGTCCTGCCAGTAGCCCTCGATCTGCTTGAAGGCGGGGATGTTGGCGGAGGCCACCATCGACTGCCCGCCGACCGAGTTCCAGCTGCATGCGCCCAGGTTGTAGCGGGCGATGTTCATGCCGAGGCCGGGGAGCGACGTGCCGTTGTAGGTCGTCGACTTGGTGGTGAAGAAGAGGTCGGCGAAGTCGTCCCTCGCGCCGAACACGTTCGCCCACCACGCGAGGGACGTGCCCCAGCCCTCCCAAGTGCCGTACGACGTGCCGGGGGTGACGGCGATCGTGGCGTCCGCGCGTGCGGTGCCCGTCGCCAGGGCGCTGCCGAGGAGGGTGCCTCCTGCGGCTGTCAGCAGCGTTCTGCGTCGGATCATGGCTGTCCTGTCCGCCTCTCCGTGGGGCCCGACCGCCTGTCCCTGAACGGGCGGTCGGGCTGAAGACGTAGTGGCTCGCCCTTCGGGCCCCCCGCGTGCCATCACGAAGCATCGGGTGTGGTGGGCGGGGTTGTCGAGATGCGTGACAGCGCTTTCTTTCTGTCCGGCTTTCTATTTTTCCAACGGTTATCAGAAGGGGTAGCGGTTAGTGAGCGAGGTGGATACCGGCGGTCAGTAGCGATACGTCGGCAGCAGCGTCGCGATCCGTATCAGCACCGCCGCCAGTGCGCCCGCCCACAGCAGCACGCCCAGCCACATCCCGAACACCGCCGTCCTGTAACGCTCCGGGGTGTCCAGCGCCGCCGTGCCGGGGACCCCCGGCGTGTGGATGATGCGGACCACCGCGCCCTCCGACAGCCGGTGCGCGCCCGGTCCCGCGGCGACGACCGCGTGCTCCTGCTCCTCGCCGTGCTCGTCGGTCCAGCGCACCACCGGATGCAAGGAGGGATACGTCCCCTCCCGGGACGCGGTGTGACCTGTCACGACCGCCTCCGCACGGCGGCCGACGCGGCGCAGCACATGCTCGGTGAGGGCGACCCGTGCCTCGTACGCCGTGAGGAGGAGGCCGCAGAGGAACGGGATCAGGGTGAGGAGCCAGTACTTACTCATGGCCGACGAGCTTATGGGGCTGGTCACTTGAGGTGGCAGCGCTTATCGTGCGGGCCCGGTGAAGGCGGCGTACACGGGCGGAGGGCGGTGTACGGCATGCGGGTCCCTGTCGTGGGGCACGACACCCGGCGTCGGCGTGCCCGTCGCCGGCGCGCGCTGTGGACGGGCGGTGAACTCCTCGTCACCGTAGGGGTCGTACTCCTGCTGCTCGTCGTCCATCAGCTGTGGTGGACCAACCGTGAGGCACGGCGTGGCGCCGAGCGGAAGGTGGAGGCGCTGGAGCGGGAGTGGGACACCGGGCGGGAGCCGGCCATCGGCCCCAGCCCACAGAGCACCGACACCGGGGCCGCCGGCGCCCCGAACACCGACACCGGCCGCCGGCAGCCGCAACAGTCCACCACCCGTTCCCGGCAACCCGGTTGGTCCCAGGCCTACGCCGTCCTCACCATCCCCCGCCTCGGCCTCCGCGTCCCCGTCGCCGAGGGCGTCAGCAAGCGGGACGTCCTCAACAGGGGGTACGTCGGCCACTACCCTGGCGCCCAACAGCCGGGCCAGGCAGGCAACTTCGCCCTCGCCGGGCATCGCAACACCCACGGCGAGCCCTTCCGGTACATCAACCGGCTCGCGCCCAAGGACACGCTCCAGGTCGAGACCAGGGACGCCGTCTACACGTACGCCGTCGACAAGACCCTCGCCCAGACCTCGGCCCGCGACTCGGGAGTGCTCCGGCAGATCCCTCGCTCGACGGTCCACCCCAGCCACGGCTACACAGCTCCCGGCTACTTCATCACCCTGACCACCTGCACCCCGGAGTACACGTCCCGGTACCGCCTGGTGGTCTGGGGCAAGCTGGTCTCGATGCGCCCCCGTTAGTACACGTGCCGCGCGCCACTCCTCACCGCACGCCCCACTCCTCGGCCGGGACGCAGTCGTACAGGGTGTGGGCCCAGTCGTTGGGCCTGCCGAAGACCACCCGCGTCAGCAGCACGTCCCCGGCCCGCTGCGGACGCGGGTTCATTCCCAGCTCCTGCGAGCCGACATCGCCCTCGGTGGTGAGCTCGAGGTCCCTGCCGGTCTTCTCCAGATGGACGGTGAGCTCGGCCGCGAGCTCCGAGGGCGGCCGGCCGATCAGCCGGATCCCGTCGTAGGTGACCTGGGGTCCGGACAGGGCGTCGACGGCGATGCAGGTCAGCCCCATCGACTCGACGTAGTAGGCGACCACGTCCGCTCCGTACGCCGGGGTGCCCACGCCACGGAACCGCGTGCGCAGCTGCTGAAATCGGGCGAACCTGGTGATCTCCGTGGCGGCGTCGGAGGCATAACCTCTTGCCTCCATCGCGACGGCCGCCTCCTCCGGGCTCATGCCGAAGCGCAGGGGGCCGACCCGTTCGAGCGGGACGTAGTCCCACTGCGCTCGCTCGGACTCGGCGGTCACGGCCCACGGGTCCGGCCACATGACGAGCACCTCCCGTCGGTCGAACGCCGCCGCCCCCGCCTGAAGCCCAAGCCGCTGCTGGAGCCGGTAGTGACCGATCAGGTATAACCGACACAGGTACGAATGACGTACCTCGTCCGGTGAGCGAGGGGAGGGGTGGCCGATGATCCGCGGTCCGCGCCCCGCCGTGCCCCTGCTGCTCCTGTTCCTCCAGGTCGTACTCCTCGACACCGGAAGCCTCTCCGCCACCGTCGCCCTCGCGGCGACCGCCGCGGCCGGCTCCGCCTTCGCCGCCTGTTCCCTGCTCGTCGCACGCTGCGCACCCGCCGTACCGCCCACCCGGGTCCGTACGGCCATCCGCGACCGCGCCCGCCGCACGGCCTTCCTGCCGCAACGCGACCCCGATGCCAAGGGCCGCACCAGGCCCCGCGCACCCGGACACGCCCTCCTGACGACCGCCGCGTAGGGGCACACACCTTCTTTTTCGAATCATCCCGAAGCACTCCGAGGCTCTCTGAGAGCACTTCCCGGGTGTTTGTGAGAGGTGACGCCGACCTCGCGCGGGTCGTCATGCCGCACATCCCTTCCCGGATCGCCGTATCCGGGTTCCCGGCACTGACGAGACCCCCGGAGGGCTCACCCATGACCGTCTTCGCCACCCTGGTCGAGCATCTCGCCGACCTCCTTCAGCCGCTGCTCGGCGCATCCGCCGCGGCCGGCGCGATCGTCCTGTTCACCGCGCTCGTACGACTCCTCGTGCACCCCCTGTCCCGCGCGGCGGCGCGCGGGCAGAAGGCCCGTACCGAACTTCAGCCGAAGATCGCCGAGCTGCGGAAGAAGCACGCGAAGAACCCCGAGAAGCTCCAGAAGGCCGTACTGGCACTGCACGCCGAGGAGAAGGTCTCCCCGCTGTCCGGCTGTCTGCCGAGCCTGTGCCAGCTGCCGGCGTTCTTCCTCCTCTACCACCTGTTCTCGAACACGACCAACCCGCTCCTGACCCATCAGCTCTTCGCCGCACCCCTCGGCAACCACTGGGCGGACGCGCTCGGCGACGGCGGTGCCTTCGGGGGAGCGGGGCTCGTGTACGTCGGACTGTTCACGCTGGTCGCCTGTGTCGCCGCCTTCAACTTCCGCCGCACGAAGCGGATGATGGCCGCGAATCCGGCCGTACCAGTGATCGACGGGCAGCCGATGGCGGGGATGGGGGCGATGAGCAAGGTCATGCCGTTCATGTCCTTCTTCACGCTCTTCACCGTGGCGGTGGTGCCGCTGGCGGCCGCGCTGTACGTCGTCACCAGTACGACGTGGAGCGCGGTGGAGCGGGCGGCGCTCTACCGCTGATCAGCCCGGGCCTCGGTCCAGTCCGTGAACCGGGTATTGCGGACTGGACGCCGACCTTGGAGGATCGACCAGTCATCCGATGGCTGCACCCATGGGATGGCGCCCCGCGATCGAGGGAGATTGTGATCATGAAGCTGCTGCGAGTCGGTACGGCGGGAGCGGAGACGCCCGCGCTGCTCGACGCCGACGGGACGCTGCGGGACCTGAGCGGTCTCGTCCCGGACATCGACGGAGCGCTGCTCGCCGACGACGCGGCGCTCGGGCGGATCCGCACGGCCGCGGAGGCCGGCGAACTGCCCGCGCTGGACGCCACCGGGCTGCGCGTCGGACCGCCGCTCGCCCGGATCGGCAAGATCGTGTGCATCGGCCTGAACTACCACGACCACGCCCGCGAGACCGGCGCCGAGCCGCCCGCCGAGCCCGTCATCTTCTTCAAGGCCGCGGACACGGTCGTAGGCCCTCACGACACCGTCCTCGTGCCACGCAAGTCCGAGAAGACCGACTGGGAGGTCGAGCTGGCGGTGGTCATCGGACGGACGGCCCGCTACCTCGACTCGGACGAGGCGGCGCTCGCGCATGTCGCCGGGTACGCGGTGGCGCACGACGTGTCCGAGCGGGAGTTCCAGATCGAGCGGGGCGGGACCTGGGACAAGGGCAAGAACTGCGAGACGTTCAACCCGCTGGGTCCGTGGCTGGTCACGACGGACGAGGTACCGGACCCGCAGAACCTGTCGCTGAAGCTCTGGGTCAACGGGGAGCTGAAGCAGGACGGGACGACGGCCGAGCAGATCTTCCCGGTGGCGGAAGTGGTGCGGTACGTCAGCCAGTTCATGACGCTGTACCCCGGTGATGTGATCAACACGGGGACGCCGGCGGGGGTGGCGCTGGGGCAGCCGGAGCCGAAGCCGTTCCTGCGGGCCGGGGATGTGGTCGAGCTGGAGATCGAGGGGCTCGGACGCCAACGGCAGGAATTCAAGAACGCGTAGACGCTCCGCTGGGAGAGCCGGGGAACTGCGGCTTGTACGTCGGCTGCGGGCCGTTCGTGGCTGGTCGCGCAGTTCCCCGCGCCCCCGGGTGGGTGCAGTGCTACCTGGTCCGTTTGGTCAGGAACTCCTCCAGCGCCTCCACCACGAACTTGTGGTCCTGGAGCTGGGGCAGACCGCTCACCGTCACGGAACCGATGACCCCCACACCCTCCACGGTGATCGGGAACGAACCGCCGTGGGCCGCGTACTCGTCCGCGTCGAGACGGGAGGACTCCTCGAAGGTGGTGCCCTTGGCGCGGAAGCGGGCGCCGACCAGATAGGAGGCGGAGCCGTAGCGCTCCACGACGCGGCGCTTGCGGTTGATCCAGGCGTCGTTGTCCGGGGCGGAGCCCGGCAGGGCGGCGTGGAAGAGCTGCTGGCCGGCGCGGTGGATGTCGATGGCGACGGGGGCCTGGCGCTCACGGGCCAGCTCCACCAGCAGGGAACCCAGGGCCCAGGCGTCGTCATTCGTGAACTGGCGGAAGACCAGACGGCGTTCCTGTGCCTCCAGCTCCTCGATGGGCGGGGTCAGTTCCGGATGGAACTTCGGGGTCAACTCGCCGCGCTGCGTCACAGCTTCACCACCACTCCGTCGTGGGCCGAACGGCGGGCCGCCTCGAGCACGTCGAGGGCGGCGGCCGCCTCCAGTGCGGTCACCGGGTTGGGACCGCCGTCGAGCAGGGCCTTCGCCACGGCCGCATAGTAAGCGGGGTAGTCGCCGGCGAGGGTGGGTTCGGGCCGACCGCCACCGGTCAGCGGGGACTCACCGGCACCGACCCGCCCCCACAGCGACTCGGGCTCCAGCCCCCAGCCCTTGCCCTCGGCCGGCCGCTCGCCGTCCTTCAGGGCCGCCTCCTGGGGGTCGAGGCCGTACTTCACATAACCGGCCTGCGAGCCCAGCACCCGGAAGCGGGGCCCGAGTTGGGCGGTGGTGGCCGTCGCGTACAGCTGGGTCCGCACCCCGCTCGCATGGGTGAGCGCGAGGAAGGTGTCGTCGTCGACCGAGGCACCGGCGCGCCGGATGTCCGACTCGGCGTACACCGAGGTGACGGGACCGAAGAGGACGAGTGCCTGGTCCACGAGATGGCTGCCGAGGTCGTAGAGCAGACCTCCGATCTCTGCGGGGTCACCGGACTCCCGCCACCCGCCCTTGGGCTGCGGCCGCCACCGCTCGAAGCGGGACTCGAAGCGCCAGACGTCCCCCAGCTCACCGTCGGCGAGGAGCTTTCGAAGCGTCAGGAAGTCGTTGTCCCACCGCCGGTTCTGGAAGACGGAGAGGAACAGCCCCCGCTCCGCGGCGAGCGCGGCCAGCTTCCGCGCCTCGGCGGCGGTGCCGGCGATCGGCTTGTCGACGACGACCGGGAGACCGGCCTCGAGGGCGGTGGTGGCGAGCGTGACATGCGTCTTGTTGGGAGAGGCGATGACGATGAGATCCAGCCCGCCGGCCGACTGCTCGAACAGCTCGTCGGGCGTGGCGGCGACGCGTACGTCCGGGAACTCGGCGCGGGCCTGCTCCTGGCGCTCGGGGTTCGAGGTGACCACCGTGTCGAGGACGAGGCCCTCGGTGGCGGCGATCAGCGGGGCGTGGAAGACGGAGCCCGCGAGGCCGTAACCGATGAGGCCCACGCGGAGAGGGGCAGCAGCCGTGCCAGTCGTACCAGTCATGCCTCCCACTTTGGCAACGCTGTTGCCAAAGTGCAAGCGGTAGGGAGAATGGTGGCGTGGACAGGACGAAGAAGTCGGCGAGCGGCGGGCGCCCGGTGACGGCCGGAGTGAACCTGCTCGGGCTGCGCAGCCACAACACCGCACTGGTGCTGGACCTGCTGCGCACCGCGGGAACCGAGGGCATCAGCCGTCTGGAGCTCGCCGACCGCACCGGCCTCACCCCCCAGGCCGTCAGCAAGATCACCGCCCGGCTCCGTGAGGAGGATCTCGCGACGGAGGCGGGCCACCGGGCATCGACGGGCGGTAAGCCCCGAACGGTACTGCGGCTGGTCCCGGAGGCCGGCCACGCACTGGGAGTGCACCTGGACCGGGACGAGCTGCGGGCGGTGCTGGTCGACCTGGACGGGACCGTGGTGGGGGAGCGGTGCGTCGCGATGGACCTGGGGGCGGGCGCGGGGGCCGTGGTGGAGGGGGTGGCCGGCCTCGCCGAGGCGGTGCTCTCGGCGCCGCGGCCGAGATCGGTGCCGAGATCGGTGCTCGGACTGGGGGTGGCCCTGCCCGGGCCCCTCGATCACGGGCGGGGCGTGCTGCACCGCGTCACCGGGTTCCCCGAGTGGGACGGCTTCCCCCTTCGTGACGCGCTGGCGCGCCGGCTCGGCATGCCGGTCGTCGTGGACAAGGACACCAACGCGGCAGCCCTGGGCCTGGCCGTCGGGGACGAGGCCGACTCCTTCGCGTATCTGCATCTCGGTACGGGACTGGGGGCCGGCCTGGTGATCGGCGGCAAGGTGCACCGGGGTGCCCGTACGGGCGCGGGAGAGTTCGGCCATCAGGTCATCCAGCTCGACGGCCCACCCTGCGACTGTGGAAACCGGGGCTGCATCGAGGCCCTGTGCCTGGGAGCCGTGGCCCGGGGAGACACGGAGGCGGCGGCTCGGGTGCTTGGCGCGGGCGCCGCGAACCTGGTCGGGCTGCTCGACATCGACGTGGTACTCCTCGGCGGGCGCACGGTCACCGCGGCGCCGGAGGTGTTCGTACGGGGAGTGCAATCAGCCCTGGACGACCGTGCCCAGGGAAACGGCACCGTGCCCGTACGACTCGCCCCCGCCGGAACCCGGGGCGTGGCCGAGGGCGCCGCCCAACTACTCCTCGCCCCACTGTTCGGCCGGGCAGACGCCTGAACAGACCCGCCGACACGGAGCGGACCACCGTAGAACCGCCATCGACACCTCCGGGCGGGACACACCCGCACCGGCGCACCGCCCCCAGACGGGACGCACCCACGCCCCCGGCGGGGCACCACCCGCACCGGCGCAACGGCGAGCAGGGGACGTACCAGGGGGTGTCCGCCCGCAGCGTCGGGCGACCGACCAACGGCACAGCCCCAACACACAGCACCGCCCCACCGAGGACGGACACCCCCCGGTGCGGCACCACCGCCCCCCGACGAACCGCCATGCGCGACGCGAACCCCACCGAAGCCGCACAGGCCGCCGCGGGCATCCCCCCACCGCCGATCGGGCGGCATTTCACCCCGGCCCGGAGCGGCACCCCCCGTTCCCCACCCCCACCGGTCATGGTCATGTGTTTATGCGGCTGTGCACCCCCGCCACCGCCACCCTCCCCCTAGCCGCGGCAGCCGCCCTCCTCCTCACCCCCCCCCCGGCCCGAGCGGCCCCCGCC
>NZ_JXTE01000087.1 GCF_000972385.1 Streptomyces sp. WM6386 | reverse complement strand
GGGTGGGGGTCGTGCTCTGCGTGGGGCGGCCGGTCGGCTCCGGAGTCGCGCCGCCTTCCGCGGAACACTTGTCTCCGTCGACGAGACAACCGGTCGGGTCCGCGCTGCCGTTGACGACGAAGCCGACGGTGACCGACTCTCCGGCCCGGATTCCGTCGGTGTCCCACTTCGGCGGCGTCACGGTGACGTGCCGGCCGCTGATGCTCGACTCGGCGTTCCACAGGGAGCTGAGCTCGGTGCCGGAGGGGAGGTCGAATTCCAGGGTCCAGTCCGTCTCCGTCCCACCGCTGTTGTTCGTCACGACGTACTGGGCGGTGTATCCGGTCGACCAGTCACTGGTCCTGGTGTACGCGGCGCCGACCCCGGCCGCCTGAGCCGTACCGGTGAGCAGGATCGCGCCGCCGCCGACCACGGCCGCGGCGACAGCCCCGGCGATCACCTTGTTTCTGCCGCTCACCTTGCGCCGGTGCGTGCTCATGGCGTGCCTGCCTTCGTTGTTCGGGGGTGGGGTGCGGCAGCACGCTAGCGAGCTCGAATCGGACAAAAGGCCTGTTCGGGACGGGGGTTGAGGATCTTAGGGTGCGCTTAAGGAAGGGATCGGGACCGGTTAAAGGTCAAGACCAATCTGCCGCGCCGACGACGCCGTACGCCCCCTCGGTGCCCTCGGCCGGGTGTGCGCTCGCGCCCGGCCGGCTGGATCCAGATCCGCACCTCGGTGCCGCCCAGCACCGACGCACCGATCCGCACATCCCCGCCGGTCTCCTCCGCGAGCCGGCGCACGATGTCCAGGCCGAGCCCGGTCGACCCGGCACTCCCGGACCCCCGCCCACGGGCCATCGCCGCCTCGGGATCGCGTATGCCGGGCCCCGCGTCCGAGACCAGCACGATCACCGCGTCCTCGCCGTTGTGCACGTCGACCGCGAAGGCGGTGCCCTCGGGGGTGTGCCGGAAGACGTTGCCGAGCAGGGCGTCCAGCGCGGCCGCGAGGTCGGCGCGGGCCACGGGTATGCGCACCGGCCGCTCCACACCGGCCACCCGCACCTTGCGCCCCTCGTCCTCGGCGAGCGCCGACCAGAACGCCATCCGCTCCCGGACCACCTCGGCCACATCGCATCCGGCGCCGGGCCCGGCGGCCGCGGTCTGCGGCTTGGCCTCCCTCGCCGTCCGGATGATCGTGTCGACCTCGCGCTCCAGCTGGGCCACCGCGGCCCGGGTCTGCTCGGCGGCGGGCCCGTCGCCGAGCGAGGCCGTGTTGAGCCGCAGCACGGTCAGGGGTGTACGCAGCCGATGGGACAGGTCGGCCGCCAGTTCCCGCTCGTTCGCGAGCAGTTGTACGACCTGGTCGGCCATGGAGTTGAACGCCGCCGCCGCGAGCCGCAGTTCGGTCGGCCCCTCCTCGGGCACCCGGGAGCCCAGCTTCCCCTCCCCCAGTTCGTGCGCGCCCTCGACGAGCCGCTGGGCGGGCTGCACCATCCGTACGCCCAGCCGGTCCGCGACCGCGACCGAGCCGACGATCAGCGCGACGCCGACACCGGCGAGCACCGCCCATGCCGTGGCGACGCCATAGCTGACCTCGGACTCCGGGACGTAGACCTCGACGACCGCGATCTCGCCGGAGCTGAGCGCGACGGGCTGGAGCAGCGTGGAGCCGCCGGCCACCTCACTGGTGGAGGCGCGGCCCAGCTTCCGTACGGTCGCGATGTCCCCGTCGGCGGCGCGCTGTCGCCCGATGTCGACGGTCCGGGCGCCGGCGCCCGCCGGTATGTGCACGGCCATCTCGGCCTCCGAGCCGGCGGAGGCGACGACCCGCTCCAGCTGGTCCCGGTCGGTGGTGATGGACAGGGCGGGCGCGACGGCCGCCGCCTCGCGCTCGGCGTTGGAGAAGGCGCGGTCCCGGGCCATCTCCTTGATGACCAGGCCGAGGGGGACGGCGAAGGCGACCACGACCATGGTGGTGACCGCGAGGCAGACCTTGACGAGTGCCCATCTCACAGCGGCGGCTCCAGCTTCACGCCGACACCCCGCAGAGTGTGCAGATAGCGCGGTCGCGCGGCGGTCTCGCCCAGCTTGCGGCGCAGCCAGGACAGATGGACGTCGATGGTCTGGTCGTCGCCGTAGGACTGCTGCCAGACCTCGGCGAGGAGTTCCTTGCGGGGGACGACGACGCCGGGGCGGCCGGCGAGGAAGGCGAGCAGGTCGAACTCGCGGCGGGTGAGGTCGAGTCGGGCACCGTCCAGTTCGGCCTGGCGGCGCAGCGGGTCGACGACGAGGCCGCCGACCCGGATCACGGACTCCGGCTGCGCCTCACCGACGACGGCCCGGGACCGTCGTAGGACGGCGGCCATCCGGGCGGACAGGTGTTCGACGGAGAACGGCTTGGTCAGGTAGTCGTCCGCGCCCGCGTTCAGCAGCCGGACGATCTCCGCCTCGTCGTCCCTCGCGGTGGCGATGATCACGGGGACGTCGGTGATGCCGCGCAGCATCTTCAGCGCCTCGGATCCGTCCAGGTCGGGCAGACCGAGGTCGAGGATGACCACGTCGAAATGGAAATGGGCGACCTCGCGCAGCGCCTCCAGTGCCGTACCGACGCTGCGCACCGTGTGCGCGGCGTCGGTGAGATGCCGGATCAGCGCCGAGCGTACGAACTGGTCGTCCTCGACCACGAGCACACTTGCCATGCGCCGCACCGTACGCCATGCGAGGGAGGCCCATCCGGCGCCTGTGGACAACTCTCACCTGTGGACAACGCATGGGACGGGTGAGGCAGTATGGCCCGCGATGCGCAGAGGACTCATACACGTACTGGCGTGGTCGCTCGCCACGGGCGCGGCGGTCACGCTGTCGTGGTGGGGCGTCCACACGGTGATGGCGGGCACGGCCTACGACCCCCCTCGCGCCCTGCCGATCACGGCGGCCGACGCGACGACCCAGGAGTCCAAGCCGCTGGCGTCGTCGACGGCGCGGGCGACACCGTCGACGAGCCCGTCGCGCACCCCGTCCCGCACCCCGACGCCGTCGCCCTCGAAGACGCCGACGAAGACCGCCGGCCCCTCCCCCTCCACTTCGGGCCAGGTCAAGAGCTACGACACCGAGGGCGGCCGCGCGGTCTTCGACCTCGGCAAGACCTCGGCGACCCTCGTGTCGGCGACTCCGGGCGCGGGCTGGTCGATGCAGGTGTGGAAGACGGAGACGTGGATCCGGGTGGAGTTCGCCTCCGGCGCGGACCGGGTGTCGGTGTTCTGCACCTGGCACGACAGCGCGCCTCGGGTGGAGGTGGGCACGTACTAGCGAAGACCTGTTGCGAGGCCTGCTAACGGAACACCGACGGCGGCGGCGCGGGTGAGGCGACCGCCGCCGCGTCCGTCACGGGTGCGGCCCCTCCCGTGAAGTCGGTGAGGGGCTTGCCGTGTTCGAGGCGGCCGGGGTGGGGGTCGGAGGCGGCCCGGCGGGTGAGTTCGGGGACGGGGAGCGGGGCGTCGGAGGCGACCAGGACCGCGTTGCCGAAGCGTTTGCCGCGCAGGACCGTCGGGTCGGCGATGAGGGCGAGGTGCTCGAAGCGGGCGGCGGCCGTGGCGATCTGGCCGCGCAGATGGGCGAGCGGGGGACCGTCGGCGAGGTTGGCGGCGTAGAAGGCGTTGGGCCTGAGGGCCCTGCGGACCTCGTCGAGGAACTCCGTCGAGGTCAGGTGGGCCGGCGTGCGGGCCCCGCTGAACACATCCGCGATGACGAGGTCGGCCCAGCCGTCGGGCACCTTGGCGAGACCCTCGCGGGCGTCCGTCGAGCGCACCCTGATCCGGGCGTTCGGATCCAACGGCAGCTCGCGGCGGACCAGTTGGACGAGGGCCGCGTCGCGCTCCACGACCTGCTGGGTGGAGCGGGGGCGGGTGGCGGCGACGTACCGGGCGAGGGTGAACGCCCCGCCGCCGAGGTGCACGGCGTGGACGGGCTTCCCGGGCGGGGCGACCAGGTCGATGACGTGCCCGAGGCGGCGCTGGTACTCGAAGGAGAGGTATGCCGGGTCGTCCAGGTCGACGTGCGACTGCGGCGCCCCGTCGATCAGCAGCGTCCAGGCACGCGCGCGCTCCCGGTCGGGTATGAGCTCGGCGAGGCCGCCGTCGACGGCTTCTACGACGGCTTCGGCGACCGCTTGGCCGCGTCGGCCGCTCCTGGACTTTCCCATGGGGGCATTGTCGCAAGCGGCAGGCGGTCGTGCCGCCGGGGCGGCTTCCGCCCCGCACCGACACCGGGCCCCATCACGTCACGCCACGCCACGTCACCGGCAGTTGTCCGCCGCCTCGATCAACCGCGCCGCCTCCCCCAGCGCCGCCCGCAGCACCGCCGGGTCCGTCGCCAGGTCGGCCTCACCCGGTGGCAGCAGCCAGTCCGAGCCCTCCACCGGAGGCTCGGGGTTCAGTCGCAGCCCCCGCCCGTCGGTCTCCGTACAGGTGCTGCCCGGTACGTCCCACGCGGCGGCCGTGCCCGGCGGGACCACGAAGCCGAGGGTGTCGCCACCGTCGTCGTGGAGAACCGGCCCCACCGCGTCCCCCGCCCCGCGCCGCAGGATGTCGACCGCCTCCAGGCCCTGCCGGGTCGGCACCGTGACGAGGTCGCACCCGGCCTCCGGGGCCGGTGGTTCGCGGCGCTCCGTCAGCGGCGCACACACTTCGATGCTCTGCCTGGTCTCCATCCCGGCCTCCACCACGGAACCCCTCCTCGTAACGAGCGGGTCGGGAGTCGGGCGGCTCCCGGTCCTGTGAAGTTCAACGCCCGGCGGCGTCAACGGCTACGGCGCAAGTCAGCCGCAAAGGATGGCAGTTCATGGCAGATCCCGGATGAGATATCCGGTTTGTAGCCAAACCCTGCGTGGCGGGTCCGGCACAGCGGGTACGTTCATGCCCGCTGGAAACAGGGTGTCACACGCACAACTCACCCCGAATCCGGCATGGTTCGACGGTTCGCACGAGAGGACCCGGCCATGGCGTCGTCAACGATGACCTCGTCCCAGTACCCCAGGCCACCGCGGCCGAACCTCGCGTTCCGGGAGCTGCGCGGACAGCGCTCCCCGGCCGAGTTCGCCGCGGCGGTGCGGCGGGCCGCCCGCGAGATCGGCGAGCGGGTCAGCTGTGACGCGCGCTATGTGGGCCGGGTCGAGGCGGGCGAGATCCGCTGCCCCAACTACGCGTACGAACGGGTGTTCCTGCACATGTTCCCCGGCCGCACGCTCACCGACCTGGGGTTCGCCCCCCGCTCGTCCGTACGCGGACGCGGGGCGCGCACCACCGAGGTCGCGCCACCGGCCTGCGTCTCGACCCCCGTGCACGCCACGGGTGAGACATGGGGGGCGTACGAGCCGTATGACACGCAGGACCCCTACGAGACGTACGACAACGAGGAGAGCGACGTGCTGCGTCGCGCATTCATGACCAGCGGGGGCGCCACGGTGGCCACCGCCTCACTGACCCCCATCGGGCTCGCCCTCCCCCACTCCCGCCTCGGCTCGGGCGGGGGGAGCCCCGTCGCCGCGGCTGCGAGACGCCCCGTCCGCCGGGTGGGGGCGGGTGATGTGGACGCCCTGGACGAAGCGGTCCGCAGGATCCGGCTGCTGGACGACCGGCACGGCGCGGACGGGCTGTACCGGCGCGCGGCGACGCCGCTGCGCGCCGCGTACGCGCTGCTGGACGCCGGAGCCACCCGGCAGACGACCGCCGACCGCCTGCACTCGGGCGCGGGTGAGCTCGCCATCTCGGTGGGCTGGCTGGCGCACGACTCGGGGCGGTACGACGACGCGCGCTCGCACTACGCGGAGGCGCTCGCGACCGCCCGGATGACCGGTGACGCCGCCCTGGAGTCGCACGCCTTCTGCAACACGGCGTTCCTCGCGCGCGACGCGGGGCGCCCGCGGGAGGCGTTGCGCGCCGCGCAGGCCGCGCAGCGCGTCGGACGCCCGCTGGGCTCCGCACGGCTGATGTCGCTGCTCGCGCTGCGCGAGGCGGGCGGCTGGGCGGGGCTCGCCGACCGCACCGGCTGCGAACAGGCGCTGGCCCGCGCCCAGGCCCTCTTCGATCGTGGCCCCTCGGACGCCGACCCCGAGTGGATGAGCTTCTACGGCGAGGCCGAACTGGAGGGCCTGGAGGCGCAGTGCTGGTCGACGCTGGGCGACTGGCCGCGCGCGGCCCGCCACGCGCACCGCGCGGCCGAGCTGCAGGACCCCCACTTCAGCCGGAACATCGCCCTGTACACGGCCGAGCTGGCGGACGACCTGGCCCGCGGCGGCCGGCCCGACGAGGCCGCGGCGGCGGGGATGCGCGTCCTGGACCTGTTGGGTCAGGTGCAGTCGTCACGGATCCAGTCGATGCTGGCGGGGACGGCTCGGGTGCTGCTGCCGCACCGCAGGGCGTCGGGGGTCTCCACGTTCCTGGAACGGCACGCGAGCGTGCCGAGATCGGCCTAGCCCGCGAGATGCCCCAGGTCGTTCCAGCTCTCGATCGCCGGCTCGCCGTAGGCCCAGCCCAGGACCGAAAGCGACGTCGGGTTCAGCCGTATCCGCGCGGCGAAGTCGAGCGGCAGGCCCAGCCAGCGTGCGCCTATGGACCGCAGGATGTGCCCGTGCGCGAAGACCAGGACGTCCCGGCCCGCCGCGCGGGCCCAGGCGACCACCTCGTCCGCGCGGGCCGTCACCTCGGCGAGCGTCTCGCCCTCGGGCACCCCGTCGCGCCAGATGAGCCAGCCGGGGCGGACGGCGTGGATGTCGGCCGGGGTCATGCCCTCGTACGCGCCGTAGTCCCACTCGAGGAGCGTGTCCCACTCGCTCGCGCGCTCCTTGAATCCGGCGATCTCGCACGTCTCACGCGCGCGTGCCAGCGGGCTGGTGCGCACCTCGACCCCGGGCAGACCGTCGAGCGGCGCGCGGTGCAGACGCTCACCGAGTAGTTTGGCGCCTCGGCGCCCCTCCTCCAGGAGCGGCACATCGGTCCTGCCGGTATGTTTCCCGGCCAGCGACCATTCGGTCTGTCCGTGCCGGGCCAGCAGGATGCGCGGTGCCATGAGCCAAGTGACCTTTCGAGGAAAAATGCGGGCGGGCCGCATCCATCATCCCGCACCCTGTGCGGGGGCAACCCGACGGGCGATCTCCGCGTCCTAGAGGGCCGGGGGCCCTCAACAGGGACGACCACATACACCGTAAAGTGGTAAGACCGGGCAACCGGACGCCGCGACAAGAAGGGGGAGGCGATCGGATGCCGCACGCCGAGACACCAGGCATCGAGGCTGCCTCGCGAACCCGTCTGCGCTGGTGGACGGAGTTGCCGCTGCTCGTCCTGGTGTACGCCTGCTACTCGGCGGGCCGACTCCTCGCGCGGGGCGACGTCACGCACGCCGTCGACCACGGTCTGGCGATCCTGAAGGTGGAGAAGTTCCTCCACATCAACGCGGAGCACCCGCTCAACCGCCTGTTCACCAGCCAGACCTGGATCGGTGTACCGGCCGACTTCTGGTACGCGTCACTGCACTACCTGGTCACCCCGGCGATCCTGATCTGGCTCTTCCGGTCCCGCACGGCGCTCTACCGCGCGGCCCGCACCTGGCTGATGACCTCGACGTTCATCGGCCTGATCGGCTTCACCCTGCTGCCGACCTGCCCGCCGCGCCTGCTGTCGGAGAGCTACGGCTTCGTCGACACGATGGCCCAGTACAGCTCGTACGGCTGGTGGGGCGGCGAGGCGAGCGCGCCCCGGGGCATGGGCGGCATGACGAACCAGTACGCGGCCATGCCGAGCCTGCATGTGGGCTGGGCCCTGTGGTGCGGGGTCATGCTGTGGCGCTACGGCGGCACGCGTACGACGAAGGCTCTGGGTGTCGCCTACCCGCTGATCACCACGATCGTGGTGATGGGCACAGCCAACCACTACTTCCTCGACGCGGTCGCGGGCGCCGCCGTCATGGGTGTCGGGCTGCTGCTGGCGCCGTTGGTGCTGCGCGGCGCGGACCGGTTCAAGGCGCGCGCGGCGGTGGTCCTCGCGCCTGCCGCGGCGAGCACTCCCGGCGCACAGGCCTCAATTGTCAGTGCCGGATGCCAGACTTCCGCGGGTGAGCGAATTCCACGGCAGCGCGAGACACGGTTCGGACCAGGAACCGAGCCGAGTGCCTCCCCCTCGGAAGCGGGGGACGGCGCTCCGGCAACAGCTCGCTGAGCTGCGCGGTCCCGACGTACCGGCCAAGGCGCTGGATGCCCGCGCCCTGGCCGCCCTCGCCGCGAACCCGGGCTGCAGACGGCGCGCGATCCTGGACGGCGCCGGGGTGAACAAGGCGGCGCTGGCGGGCGCGCTCGGCTCGCCGTCGGCGTTCGGTCAGTCGCAGTTCGCGCTCACCCGGGGCAACGCGTTCGAGGCGAAGGCCAAGGCGGACGGCGGCGCGGAGCTGCTGCGGCTGGTCCACGAGAGGCTGGACCCGTCCGCCGAGCCGCCCGCCCATGCGCGTGTGCCCGAGCTGACCGCGATCGGCCCCGAGGGGCGCACGGCCCGGACGGCGCTGGCGCTGCGCGAGGCCACCGAGGCGGCCGGCGAGTGGACGCTGCTCGACCACCCGATGCTCGCGCTGGACGTCGCGGGTTCCCCCGCCTTCCTGGAGCCGGACGCGGTGGTCGTGCACCCGGACGGCACGTGGACGGTCGTGGAGATCAAGTCCTTCCCGATGCTGGACGGTTCGGCGGACCCGGCGAAGGTGGGCGCGGCGGCGCGGCAGGCGGCGGTGTACGTGCTGGCGCTGGAGCAGGTCGCGGCGCGTCTCACCCAAGAAAGCGCCCCCGCTCCCGAGGTGCGCGACCGGGTGCTGCTCGTCTGCCCCAAGGACTTCTCCAACCTGCCCACCGCCTCCGCCGTCGACATCCGCAAGCAGCGGGCGGTGACCGGCCGCCAGCTGGCCCGTCTGACCCGTGTCCAGGACATCGCCGAGACGCTCCCCGAGGGCACCTGCTTCGACCCCGCGCGGCCCACCGAGGAGCTGACGGCGGCCGTCGAGTCGGTCCCGGCGACATACGCGCCCGAGTGCCTGGCCGCATGCGAGCTGGCCTTCCACTGCCGTGACCGCTCCCGCGCGGCCGGCGCGGTGACGTCCCTGGGCCGGTCCGTGCGGGCCGAACTCGGCGGCCTGACCACCGTGGCGGACGTCCTGGCCGCGGCCCGCGGAGAGGCCGGGGACGGCGCGGACCCGGCGGTGGCCGCCCTGCGCAGAGCGGCGGAACTGCGGGCCGAGGCGCTGAGCGCCATGGCGCCGGGGGCGACCGCACCGGAGGCACCCGCATGTCACTGATCGCCACCCTCGCCCGCCTGGAAGCCGTCACCAGCGGCCGCGCCCAGCCCTCCGCCACGGTCCGGCACCGACACCTCTGCGACCGGCCCCTCGTCCTCGTGCCGCTCACCACCGCCGGTGAGGCCGGCGCCCCGCTCGGCGCGCTCGTCGGCACCGACCGGGACGCCCCGCGCCTCCTCGTCGTACCGCAGCCCCGCGACCGCGATCTGCGGTTCGCGTTCCTGGCCGAGCTGGCGGACATCGTGCTGCCGTACGTCGACACGTACGCGGAGGCCGTCGAGGCGGCCGAGCGCAGCGAGACCGATCCGGAGACCGGCAAGCGGGTCAAGGTCGAGGTCGAGCTGTGCGCGGACGCCCCGCAGCTGATCGTGCCGAGCCGCGCGGGCATCGACCTCGTACGGCTGCTGGGACGCTCGATGCGTTTTCGGCGTACGGCCGAGCAGGACCCCGAGTCCCCGCATCCCGCACCGCCGCGCGTGCCGTTGCTGGGCCGGTGGCTGACCCACTTCGGGGAGCGGGCCCGGGTCCCCGGCTCCTCCCTGCTGCTCGCCGCGACGGAGGTCCTGTCCCGGCACTGGGCGACCGGCCAGTCCACCCTGGAGGACCAGCACCTGGGCGCGCTGCTCGCCTGGATCGACCCGCCCGAGGGCACGACCGGCGCCGAGGCCGCGCTGGAGGCCGAGCTCGGCCGGGACGCGAAGGGGCAGCTGCTGCACCCGCCGGCCGGCCCCGCCACCGACCCGGCGTTCGACAACAAACTGCTCGCCCCGGCCATCGAGCGCTACGACCGCGCGCGTACCGCCCTCGCCGCCGCCCAGGACGGTCTGGAGGCGGACGACCGGCTCGGTGAACTCACCACCGCCGAGCGGGAGATCAGAAAGCTGGTCGAGAGCCGGACCCGGCCCACCTGGGACGCCGTGTGGCGCGGCCTGGATCTGCTGCGGACGCTGCCCGAGGGCGCGCGCGTCGAGGAGCGCTGGACCCGGGACCGCTGGTCCTTCACCAGCCACCGCGACCGTGTCCTCGCCGGCGAGCCCCCGCAGCCGCGCCGCGACGACGCGGTCACCGCCGCCAACAAGCTCGCCACGCGCGAGCGCGAGCAGGCCCGTCTGGAGGCGCAGGAGGCCCTGGACGACCCGCTGGTGATGGCGGGGCGGCGACTGTCCGGAGAGGCGTTCGCGGGTGAGGTCACGGACGTCGTGATGACGTACAGCGAGGGCAAGCGGCCCAGCCCGCGCCCGCTCGTCACGGTCCGCACGGACGACCGGCCGCACCTCGGGGAGCGCGTGAAGGTGTACCGCTCGCTGAGCGGCAAGCCGCAGACGGCCGAGTTCGTCGGATACGAGAGCGATGGCGAGGAGGACGCCCTGATCGTCCTGCGGATCCTCGACAGGATGGGCCGCGGCAAGGAGCCCGAGACCGGGTCCGTGCCGGAGAAGGGTGACCTGCTCTGCTTCACCCTCTTCGAGCACGAGCAGCGCGGCGGCGCGAAGCTGCCCGACCCGGAGGCCACGCCCTGGACGCACGGCGGGCCGCCCGGCGAGGCGGTCCAGGAGGCCGCCGACCGCATGACCGAGGAGGATGTTCTGTGACCACGGTCTTCGACCCGGGTACGGCCGCCGCGCAGGCCACCGACGCGATCCTCCACAACACCCTGCACAGCGACGAGCGGGGTGTCGTCGTCGACTCCCCGCCCGGCGCCGGGAAGTCCACGCTCGTCGTCCGCGCGGCGCTCGAACTGGCCGAGGCGGGGCGCCCGCTGATGGTCGTCGCGCAGACCAACGCCCAGGTCGACGACCTGGTGCTGCGGCTCGCGGAGAAGAACCCGGAGCTGCCGGTCGGCCGTCTGCACAGCAGTGACACGGACGCGTACGACAAGACGTTGGACGAGCTGACGAACGTACGGACGTCGGCGAAGCCTGCGGACCTGGCCGGTCTCCCGGTCACCCTCTCCACCGCCGCGAAGTGGGCGCACGTCAAGGTCGACGAGCCGTGGCAGCACGCGATCGTCGACGAGGCGTACCAGATGCGTTCGGACTCGCTGCTGGCCGTGGCCGGGCTGTTCGAGCGGGCGCTGTTCGTGGGCGACCCGGGGCAGCTGGACCCGTTCGCGATCGTGGGCAGCGAGCAGTGGGCGGGGCTGTCGTACGACCCGTCGGCGTCGGCGGTGACGACCCTGCTCGCCCACAACCCGGAGCTGCCGCAGCACCGCCTCCCGGTGTCCTGGCGGCTCCCTGCGTCGGCGGCCCAGCTGGTCTCGGACGCGTTCTACCCGTTCACGCCCTTCCGTAGCGGCACGGACCACGGCGACCGGAGCCTCGCCTTCGCGGTCGCGTCGGACGGCTCCGGTCCCGACCGGGTGATCGACGAGGCGGCCCGGTCGGGCTGGGGTCTGCTGGAGTTGCCCGCGCGGCACACTCCGCGCACCGATCCGGAGGCGGTGCGGGCGGTGGCGACGGTCGTGCGCCGGCTGCTGGACCGGGGTGGCGCGGCGACCTCGGAGCGCTCACCGGACCCGGCCCCCCTCACCGCCGACCGCATCGCCGTAGGCACGGCCCACCGCGACCAGGCGGCGGCCGTCCGCGCGGCCCTGGCCGAGCTGGGCGTCACAGAGGTGACGGTCGACACGGCGAACCGTCTCCAGGGCCGCGAGTACGACGTCACGGTCGTCCTGCACCCGCTCTCCGGCCGCCCCGACGCCACCGCCTTCCACCTGGAGACAGGTCGCCTGTGCGTCCTCGCCTCCCGCCACCGGCATGCGTGCATCGTGGTCTGCCGGGCTGGGGTGGGCGAGCTGCTGGACGACTATCCGTCGACGGAGCCGGTGCAGCTGGGGACGGTGGTGAAGTTTCCGGACGGGTGGGAGGCGAACCACGCGGTGCTGGCGCGTCTGGCGGAGCACAAGGTGACCTGGAGCCCTTGAGCTGCCTTTACTGCGCTCTTGCGCGGCCACGAGACAATGGACGACGGCCCACTCCCGACAGGCGGGTCATCGGCAACGTATGAGGAGGAGAAGACATGGCGGAGCACACGCCGCGTCGGCATGAACCGCGGCTACGCCCCGCGCCCCTGCTCTTCGAGCCCGCGGAGGTGGCCTCCGATCCGGAGCACTTCTTCGACCTGGAGTCCATCGACGACCCCAGGGCGCTGCTGGCCCGGGCGACGGAGCTGACGCACGCCTTTCGCGCGGCGACGGACCGTGCCGTGGAGTTCCAGGCGCTCGCGGCGGCCCAGCTGGCGGACCCGCGCCGGTTCGACCGGCTGACGCCGGCGGACATCGCGGAACGGGCCGAGTGGACCGAGGACTATGCCAAGAAGATGATCGAGTTCGGCCGGGACCTGATGCGGGGTGCCGAGGGCAAGGGCACCATCGACCCCGCGTAAAGCTCTGGCATATGCCAGGCGAGCAAGATACTGCCCCGCCTCCTCCCCTGTCCCGGTTTCCGGCAACCCTCCGGAACGGAACGCTCACGCCCGGTACACCTTGAGGCATGAGCGACACACCCAAGAAGCTCTTCGCCGACCGTTCCGACGTCCACGGCGTCACCACGGACGGGGCGGAGTGGCTCGCCTCGGCAGGAACGTATCCGCGGAGCACGCTGGCCCTGTGGAAGGACCGGCCGGACGCGCCGGTCGTCCTGCCCTGCGGTACCGCCTTCGACGTCGTCGGCGTGCCCGCGATCTTCGGGCGCCGGATGCTCGACCGGCTGTGGGGCGAGGGTCCGGGCTCCGGGCCGGTCGCGGTGTTCCGTGGGCGGACGCTGCTGTTCGCCGCGCCGGGCACGGCGCACCGGCTGCCCTCGCTGCTGCGGTGGGAGGAGTTCGGCCGTACGGGAGCGGTTCCGCCGCTGCTGTGCCATGGCGCCGGAGACGCGGTGACCGTCCCCGCTCCGAGGCCGACGGATGCCACCCCGACCCCGTTCGACAGCCGCTGGCTCGTCGCCCCCGACACCCGCCACCCCTGGCTGCCGGGCCCCGAGATCCTGCTGTGGGCGGCCGTACGGGCGGCCCGTGCTGCCGTGCGGATATCGATTTTTCCTCCCGCCGATCAGGATGCTAAGGTCTACGACGTCAGCAGGCGCCGCTAGCTCAGTTGGTTAGAGCAGCTGACTCTTAATCAGCGGGTCCGGGGTTCGAGTCCCTGGCGGCGCACAGACAACGAAGGCCTCCCGCGAGTGCGGGGGGCCTTCGTCATTCGCGGGCGAGATCTCTCCGGCACCACAGGGGCGGCCGGGGGCCCGGGGGTCGCCCCCCGGGGGATGCAGCATCAGCGGGTCCGGGGTTCGAGTCCCTGGCGGCGCACAGACAACGAAGGCCTCCCGCGAGTGCGGGGGGCCTTCGTCATTGGCGGGCGAGATCTCCCCGGCACCACAGGGGCGGCCGGGGGTCCGGGGGTCGCCCCCGGGGGATGCAGCATCAGCGGGTCCGGGGTTCGAGTCCCTGGCGGCGCACGACATCGACAGCGAGGCATGTTCGCGGAAAGCGCGAACCGGCCTCGCTGTCGTCATTTCTGCGCGGCTTCGCCGCGCGTGGTGGGGGCTCCGCCACCCACACCCCCTTTGGCCGGCCGCAGCGGCTGCCGCTCAAGAGCTCACGCGGGCGTGATCTGTACCGTCCAGGTTCCCGAAGCCGTTCGGCCCTCCACGTCCACCCGTACGCCCGTGCCCGGCACCGTGAAACTTTCGCCGAGGGCGACGGGGGCGTCCGCGAGGGGTGGGTACACCGAGCCCTCCCAGCAGGCCTCGGTGCGTGGGTGGGCGTCGATCACCTGGACCGGGCCGCCGCCGGACGGGGAGCCGGCGTGCACGCGGTAGACGAGCACCCCCTCGCGACAGGTCGACGTGTCGTTGCCGACCGCACCGCGCGCCTCGAAGCCGAGGGCGCTGTCGGGCCCGGTCCTGACCACCGCGAGCTTGGTGCCGCGCCCCAGCCCGAAGGAAGCCGCCCCGGCCGCACCCGCCACACCCACACCCGCCCCGAGCGGCTCCAGCGTCAGCCGCGTCGGGCCCCGCACACACGCCACCTGCCGCGGCTCCAGCCAGCCCAGCTTCCACTTGTGCCAGGCGAACAGGTCGGGGGACAGCCCGAACTGGCTGCCCATCAGGTCCCAGTCGCCGACGAACGTGTCCCAGTCGCCCTTGCCGTCCACCGGACGGTGGTAGAGATCGGGCAGGTCGAAGACATGGCCGGTCTCATGGGCGAGAACCAGCCGGTCCGGCGGATGCTGCTCGAAGACCGTGACGACCCGGCGGATGTCCGTGCCGTCGGCCCGCAGCGGGACGTCCAGATTGACGACCTTCGTCGCGTCGGAGTCCACGCCGGGCGCGTCCGGATCGGCGACGAAGTAGACGACGTCGTACCGGGAGAAATCCACCAGCCCGTCCACCGCGGTCAGCGCGTCGCGCAGATAGGCGGCGCGGTGGGACGCGCTCCAGTCACGCTGTATGGCGTACGCCGTGGACGGCTGCGGCATCCGGATCCAGTGCCGGAGCGGATGCGAGCGCAGCGTGAACTTGCCGTAGGAGGCCTGCTCGAAGAAGCGGCTGGTGGCCGGGAAGTGGTCGGCGGCCAGTTCGCCGGGCGTGGTGCGTGGGGTCGCGTCCGGGAAGGACAGGAACACCATCACCGCGTCCAGGGAACGGGCCGGGCGCGGATAGGCGGTGTTCCAGGTGTCCAGACCCTCGGAGTGGTGCGCCTGAGTGCGGGTCAGGGCACAGGGTTCGGCCGAGAAGGGTTCGGCGGCCGACGGACCGGTGATGAGAGAGGTGGCGGCCAATGCCGTCATGGTGGTGAACAAGGCCGCGGTGCTGCGCAGTCGGGGGCGCGGGAAAGGGCGCGGCACAGAGACCTCCGGGTGCGGTTCGCGGGACACCGCACCCAGCCTGTGTGAGATTGTCGTACTACGCCCTGTTTGCCTGCACCAGACGAGTGAGTACGGCGAAGAACCGTCAGAAGCGACACCCCGAATCGCTCACGGAACGTCACACCTGGTCGGGCGCCCCAACAAGCCGTCCAGGTGCGGGCAGAAACGATCTGCCAGAAGGGCTGGTTGTTCCGGGACACTGGACCGTGGCTGGAAGGGGTGGGGGCCAGCCTCTATGATCGGCACACTTTCCTGCACGGACAGAGATCGAGTGCACTGCGGGAGCGAACGGTGAGCGGAACCTCCGAAGGGCCGGCGCCCGCGGCAGATCTCGACCGGGCGGTCGTCACGGACAGTGACTTCAGTACGTCTCCTCGTACTGCACCCCCGGCGTCCCCGACATATCAGTCGGCGTTCGCGGCCGCGCCGCTGGCCATGGCCGTCGTGGACCGCGAGGGTCTGGTCGTCGGCGCCAACGAGACGCTGGGCGAACTCCTCGGCAGCGCGCCCGAGGCGCTGGCCGGGCAGGTCGCCGCCGAGCTGGTGGATCTGGCCTCGGACGCGCGGACCTGGCACGCGTACCAGGAAGTGCTGCGCGGCCGGCAGGCCAGGCTGCGGTGCACCCGCCGGCTCAAGCACCCCGACGGCCAGTCCGTCTGGGTGCAGGTGACGGTCGCGCCGCTGGGCACGGGTGAGCCCGGTGTGCTGCTGTCCCTCGCCGACATCAGCACACAGCGCGAACTCCAGGCCCGGCTGCGGCACTTGCAGATGCACGACCCGGTGACCCGGCTGCCCAACCGGACCCTGTTCTTCGAGCGCCTGTCGGCCGCCCTGGAAGTGGAGTCGTACGCGCAGGGCGGCACCGGGCGGATCGGGCTCTGCTATCTCGACCTCGACGGCTTCAAGGCGATCAACGACACCCTCGGCCACCGTGTCGGCGACCGGCTGCTGGCGGCGGTGGCGGAACGTCTGACCCGCTGCGCCGACGAGGCAGGCCTGACCAGGGGCAGCGTGCCGCTGGTGGCGAGACTCGGCGGCGACGAATTCGCCCTGCTCGTCGAGGACTCCACCGGCACCGACCAGCTGGCGGACCTCGCCGAGGCCGTACTGAAGGCGATCCAGGCGCCCTTCGACATCTCCGGGCGCCGGCTCTCGGTCTCGGCGTCGATCGGCGTCGTGGAACGGCACGCGGCCGGCACCACCCCCACCGCCCTGGTCCAGGCCGCCGACACGACGCTCTACTGGGCGAAGGCCGACGGCAAGGCCCGCTGGACGCTCTTCGACCCGGAGCGCAACGCCCACCGGATGACCCGCCAGGCGCTCGCCTCCACGCTCCGGCCGGCCATCGAGCGCGGCGAGTTCACGCTCGAGTACCAGCCGCTGGTCTGCATGGAGGACGGCCGTCTGCGGGGCGTCGAGGCGCTGGTCCGCTGGAACCATCCGCAGTTCGGCATGCTGACGCCGAATCGGTTCATCGGATTGGCCGAGGAGGACGGTTCGATCGTTCAGCTCGGCCGCTGGGTGCTGGCCACCGCCTGCCGCCAGGCGCGGCGGTGGCAGCTGGACCACCCCGGCGAGCCGCCGATCTTCGTCAGCGTGAACGTCGCGGTCCGCCAGGTCTGGGATTCCGACCTGGTCGAGGACGTCGCCGAGATCCTCGCGGAGACGGGCCTGGCGCCGGGCCTTCTGCAGTTGGAGCTGACGGAGTCGGCGGTCATGGGCTCCGCCGGCCGTCCCCTCCAGGCGCTGCAGGCTCTCAGCGACATGGGCGTCCACATCGCCATCGACGACTTCGGCACCGGCTACTCCAACCTCGCCTACCTCAGCCGTCTCCCGGTCGCGGTCCTGAAGCTGGACGGCTCCTTCGTGAGGGGCTTCCAGTACGAGGGGACGGGCGCCTCGCCCAACCCGGCCGACGAGGTCGTCGTGGAGGCGATGATCCAGCTGGCCCACCGGCTGGGTCTGACCGTCACCGCGGAGTGCGTGGAGACCTCGGCCCAGGCCTCCCGGCTGCGCCGCATCGGCTGCGACACCGGCCAGGGGTGGCTGTACTCGCGGCCGGTGACGCCGGATCGTATCTCCGAGTTGATGAGCGGTCAGGCCGTCGGCAACCCGTAGGCGTCGGCGATCAGTTCGTAGCTGCGCAGACGCAGCTCCGCGCTGTGGGCGTGGGAGGTGAGCATGAGCTCGTCGGCGCCGGTGCGCTTGTGGAGGTCGTCCAGACCGGCGCGGACCTCGTCCACCGAGCCGTGGATGACGTTGGCGTTCCAGGACGTGATGAAGTCGCGTTCCATGGGGCTGAAGTCGTAGGCCTCGGCCTCTTCGGGGGTGGGGACGAGGCCGGGGCGGCCGGTGCGCAGACGGACCATGTTGAGGCTCGCGGCGAGGACCTGGCGGCGGGCCTCCTTCTCGTCGTCCGTGGCGAGGGCGGAGACGCCGATGAGGGCGTACGGCTCCTTCAGGACCGCGCTCGGGCGGAAGGACTCGCGGTAGAGGTCCAGGGCCGGGACGGTGTTCTGCGCCGAGAAGTGGTGGGCGAAGGCGAACGGCAGGCCGAGGGTGGCGGCGAGGCGGGCGCTGAAGCCGGAGGAGCCGAGGAGCCAGATCGGGGGGCGGTGCGGGGACTGGACGCCGCCGGGGGACGTCGACTGGATGGGGCCGGGGACCGCGTGGATACGGCGGTAGGGGTGACCGTCGGGGAAGTCGTCGTCCAGGAAGCGGGTCAGCTCGACGAGCTGCTCGGGGAAGTCGTCGGCGCCCTCGTTGAGGCTGTCGCTGCGGCGCAGGGCGGCCGCCGTGGCGCCGTCGGTGCCGGGGGCGCGGCCGAGGCCCAGGTCGACGCGGCCGGGGGCCATCGCCTCCAGGGTGCCGAACTGCTCCGCGATCACCAGCGGGGCGTGGTTGGGCAGCATGACGCCGCCCGAGCCGAGGCGGATGCGGTCGGTGTGGGCGGCGAGGTGGGCGAGGATCACGGCGGGGGAGGAGGAAGCCACTCCCGGCATGGAGTGGTGCTCTGCCACCCAGTAGCGGTGGAAGCCGCGGGACTCCGTCAGCTTGGCCAGGTCGACGCTGGTGCGCAGCGCGTCCGTGGCGGTGCGGCCGGCACCGACGGTGACCAGGTCCAGTACGGAGAGGGGGACGGGGGCGGTGCCGTGGATCGTGCCCCGAATCTCGTCTGCCGTCACTGTGGTGCCTCCTGTGGTGGGTGCCGCGCGCTGTTCTGCGGCGTGTAACAGGAGGGTGTCTCCGTTTATTCCTTCGCCGCCCCCGCTCCCAGGGGGCGCCGCCCCTGGACCCCCGCTCCTCAAACGCCGGAGGGGCTGACCAACCAGCCCGTCCGGCGTTTGAGGACGAGGCCCCTTCAGGGCCGAAGCGGGAGTCTGGGGGCGGCAGCCCCCAGGGACGGGACGGGAAGGGGCGGCGGGGGCGAAGAAAGGGCTTCTACACCTGGACGATCGGTTCCCTGGTGAACAGGGACCCCAGGCTCGGGGCGTTCACCCGCCGGTCCGCCAGGCGCAGACCCTCCCAGACCGAGACCTGGTTGGCGGTGAGGACCGGCTTGCCGAGTTCCTTCTCCAGGGCGAGGAGGTGGGCGGCGGTGTGCAGGGCCGTGTCCGGGAGGAGGATCACGTCCGCGTCGGGTGTGTCGGCCGACCGTGCCAGGGCGAAGACCTCCTTCTCCCCCCACGTGCCGACCTCGGCCGCCGTGATGATCCCGGAGCCCTTCACACCGGTGACCTCCAGGCCTCCGGCCCTCAGGAACTCCGCGAACAGTGCCGCCACGTCGTCCGGGTAGGTCGCCCCGACCGCGACCCGGCGCGCCCCGAGTTCCCGGGCGGCGTGCACGAAGGCGAAGGAGGTGGAAGAGGCCGGCAGGCCCGCCGTACGGGCGAGGCCGCGCACCTGCTCATGGGCGCCCTCCCAGCCGTAGACGAAACTGCCGCTGGTACAGGCCCACACCACGGAGTCGGCGCCCGCCATGCGCAGTTCCTCGACACCCGCCGCGAGCCGTTCGGCGGAGCCCATGCGGCGCAGGGCGTCGGGGCGGTGGGCGTCCTCGCCGATGTCGGTGTGGACCACGTCGAGGCGGACGTCGCTGCCCAGAAGCTGCTCGATGCGCGGATAGTCGTCCTCGGCGGAGTGGCCCGGGTAGAGAAATCCGAGTGCGGTCATGACCAGCCTTCCTGCTGCTCTTCTTTCGGCTGCTTCTCTTGCGGGAACACAGGGCCTGACCGTGCCGCCGGATCGACCAGTGCCTGGTACGGCCCTACCGCCCGGGTACCCAGTCGGCGCAGCGCCGCCCACATCGTGACCTGGTTGGCCGAGAGCACCGGGATGCGCAGTTCCGCCTCCAGTTGCGGGATGACGTCGTACGTCGGGAGGTTGGTGCAGCTGATGAACAGTGCGTCGGCGCTCCGGCGGACGGCCTTGTGGGCCATGGCGACGACCTCCCGGTACGGGACCTTCCAGATGTGCCTGGTCAGGCCCATGAAGGCGCAGCCGCTGACCGCGATGCCCGCCTCCGCGACGTACTCCTCCAGGGCCCGGGTCACCGACACGGTGTACGGCGTCACCAGGGCCACCCGGCGTACGCCGAGGTCGATCAGCGCCTCCAGAAGTGCGCCGGAAGTCGTCACGGACGGGACCGCGCCCGCCCTCGTCATCGCCTCGCACATCGCCCGCTCCCCCGCGACCCCGCCGACGAAGCTGCCGGAGGTGCAGGCGTAGGCGACGACCTCGGGGGCGATGGCGTTCAGGGTGCGTACCGCGTCGTGCAGCGTCTCGTGCTCGCTGACGAGACGGGCCAGGTCGAGGCTGACCTCGACGGGGACGTACGGCGTGCGGGTCAGATGGAGCGACACCTCGTCCGGGACCCAGCGCCACAACTCGCGGTCCAGCGCGAAGTCGAAGGGAGCGACGACACCTACACCGCGCTGGGGGCGCGGTCCACCAAGAAAAGAGAGGTCCATGGCAGGCACCGGCCTCACGGTGAGAGACGGGGGGACAACGGACCGTACGCACGCCCGTGTTGACGAAGGTAGGTTGGGGTGCGAGCGTGGTCAATCCGCGCATGTCAGACGCCTGTGGAGGAACGGCTTCGGATGACCGCCCCCACCCTTCTCGTCCTGGACGCCGATCCTCTCCCCCGCCTCGGCAGTCTCACCGGCCGCGCCCACGTCGAGCACACGGACGCGTCGACGCTGGCCGAACGGCTGCCGTACGCCGACGTCCTGCTGGTCTGGGACTTCACCTCCCACGCGGTGCGCGCGGCCTGGCCGGGCGAGGGGCCCCGGCCGCGCTGGGTGCATACGGCGAGTGCGGGTGTGGACCATCTGATGTGCCCCGAACTCGCCGCGTCCGACACCGTGGTGACCAATGCGCGCGGCGTCTTCGACCAGCCCATCGCGGAGTACGTCGCCGCTCTCGTCCTCGCGATGGCGAAGGATCTGCCCCGGACGCTGGACTTGCAGCGGGAGGGCGTGTGGCGGCACCGGGAGTCGCGGCGGGTGGCCGGGACGCGGGCGGTGATCGTCGGCTCGGGGCCGATCGGGCGGACGATCGCCCGCACTCTCAAGGCACTTGAGATCACCACGGCCGTCGTCGGCCGTAGCCCGCGCACCGGCATCCACGGCCCGGGCGACCTCGACCGGCTGATCGCCCGCGCGGACTGGGTGATCGCGGCGGCGCCGCTGACCGAGCAGACGTACGGGATGTTCGACTCCCGGCGGTTCGGGGTGATGCAGCCCTCGGCGCGGTTCGTGAACGTCGGGCGTGGCGGGCTCGTCGTCGAGGACGCCCTGGCGGACGCGCTGCGCAGGCGGTGGATCGCGGGTGCGGCGCTGGATGTCTTCGAGCACGAACCCCTGGGCGCCGACAGCCCGTTGTGGCAGGTGCCCGATCTGATCGTGTCCCCGCACATGAGCGGCGACACGGTCGGCTGGCGGGAGGAACTCGGCTCGCAGTTCCTGGAGCTGTACGACCGCTGGGCGGCGGGCAAGCCGATGCTGAACGTGGTCGACAAGAAGCGCGGGTACGTACCGGGGCACTGACGGCGCATTTTCCACAGAGAGCCGGAGGGGCGGATGACGGAGCTCACCGAACTGACCGCAGTACAGCTCGTCGACGGTTACCGCAAGGGCGAGTTCAGCCCCGTGGAGGTGACCCGGGCGGCCCTGGAGCGGGCCGAGCGGATCCAGCCGGAGGTGAACGCGTTCGTGCGGATCACCGCACCGGAGGCGCTCGCGCAGGCCCGGGAGTCGGCGGACCGCTGGCGGCGCGGTGAGCCGGCGGGGCTGGTCGACGGGGTGCCCGTCACGGTGAAGGACATTCTGCTGATGCGGGGTGCGCCGACCCTGAAGGGCTCCAAGGCGCTGTCGGAGAAGGGCCGTTGGGACGAGGACGCGCCCTCCGTGGCCCGGCTGCGTGAGCACGGCGCGGTGTTCCTGGGCAAGACGACGACCCCGGAGTTCGGCTGGAAGGGCGTCACGGACTCGCCGCTGTCCGGGGTCACCCGCAACCCGCACGACCCGTCACGCACCGCGGGCGGTTCCAGCGGCGGCGCGGCGGCGGCCGTGGCGCTCGGCGCGGGGCCGCTGGCGCTGGGCACGGACGGGGGCGGCAGTGTCCGCATCCCGGCGGCCTTCTGCGGGATCTTCGCGCTGAAACCGACATACGGGCGGGTGCCGCTGTATCCGGCGAGCGCGTTCGGCACGTTGGCGCATGTGGGGCCGATGACACGGAACACGGCCGACGCGGCGCTGATGCTGGACGTCATCGGCGCGCCGGACGCGCGGGACTGGTCGGGTCTGGGGCCGAGTGCCGTTTCCCACCGGGGTGTTCTTGGGGAAGGCGTACGGGGTCTGCGGATCGCCTACTCCCCTTCCCTCGGCGGACAGGTGCGGGTGCAGCCGGGTGTCTCGGCGGCGGTGCGCCGGGCGGTGGAACGGCTGGCCCGGCTCGGCGCGTACGTCGAGGAGACCGACCCCGACCTCACCGATCCGGTGGACGCCTTCCACACCCTGTGGTTCAGCGGGGCGGCTCGGGTGACCCAGCATTTCGGGCCGTATCAGCGGGAGTTGCTCGATCCTGGGCTGCGGGAGATCTGCGGGCTGGGGGCGCGGTACAGCGCGCTGGACTATCTCGCCGCCGTCGATGTCCGCATGGACCTCGGACGCCGGATGGGCCGCTTCCACGAGTCGTACGACCTGCTGGTGACGCCCACGGTGCCGATCACGGCTTTCGAGGCGGGCGCGGAGGTGCCGAAGGGCTCGGGGCATCGGCGGTGGACGGGGTGGACGCCGTTCACGTACCCCTTCAACATGACCCAGCAGCCGGCCGCGTCCGTCCCGGTCGGGGTGGACGGCGACGGGCTGCCGGTGGGGCTCCAGATCGTGGCCGCCCGGCACCGGGACGATCTGGTGTTGCGGGCGGCTCATGCGCTGGACGGGGTCACACCCTCCGGAAGCTGAGCGTCTCCCCCGTCGCCCCCGACCGCCAGAGGTCGTTGCACCCCTCGGCCAGCTCCGCCAGGCCCTCCACCACCTGCCCCCAGACGATGCCGGGCACCCAGCCCACGTCGCCGTTGAGGAGCAGGTTGTTGCGCTCGTAGAAGAGGGCCAGGTCGACCACTGTCGTGCCCGCGCGGACCTCGCGGTCGTAGCCGTAGGACTTGGTGCCCAGTTCCGTACCCGCGAAGGAGAAATAGCAGAGATCTCCAGGGATGGGGGTAACTGTCGGATTTTCCAGGGGTGGTTCCGATTTCGCGAAGGGCGGGAATAGGGCGTAGATCTCGTTGCGGGCGTATTTCGCGTGATAGACGTCGCCGGTGAGCGGGAGGGAATCCCAGACGGCCGCGCAGGTGATCGGCGCACGATCGTCCAGCAGCTTCGCCGTACCGGTGATCCCCCGCTTGACCAGCGAGACTTCGATGTAGCGGTCAGCCATACGTTCCATGGTCCCCCGCCGGTCAAGGGCGCCTCGGTCGGGATCGGGCTCAAATCGACCGGCATAAGTCGCATCCGGTCGGGTAGCCGCGCCGCCATGGCTCCACCGATACGAAACGACATTCGAAACGACGTTCGGACCGACAGAGGCACATCCGGAACCACCCGCCGATCGCTGCTCGCGGGGGTGGCGGCGCTCGGCGCACTGGGGGCCGCGGGCTGCTCGCGGGTGGCCACGGCTTCGACGACGGACGGCGGTGATCTGCTCGAACGCCTCAGGGCGGCAGGTGTCGTACGGCTGGGAATAGCCGGCGAGATCCCCTTCGGCTACATCGACAAGGACGGCGAGCTGACCGGCGAGGCGCCCGAGCTCGCGAAGGCCATCTTCAAGCGGCTGGGTGTCGACCGCGTACAGCCCGTGCCCACCGAGTTCGGGTCGCTCATCCCCGGACTGAACTCACAGCAGTTCGATGTGGTCGCCGCCGGGATGTATGTGAATCCGGAGCGCTGTGAGCAGGTCATCTTCGCCGACCCGGACTATCAGATGCTCGATTCGTTCATCGTGCGCAAGGGCAATCCCAAGGGGCTGCACGACTACAAGGACGTCGTCGAGAAGAAGGCCAGGTTCGCCACCGGGACCGGGTATGCCGAGATCCAGTACGCCGTCGACGCGGGGTACAAGGAGAGCGACATCCTCATCGTCCCCGATCAGGTCGCGGGGCTGAACGCCGTCGAGGCCGGGCGGGCCGACGTCTTCGCCGGTACGGCGCTCACCACCCGCGAGGTCGTCAAGAAGTCCGCCAAGACCGAGGCCACCAAGGCTTTCGCGCCCCTCGTGGACGGCAAGCCGCACGTCGACGGGGGCGCGTTCGCGTTCCGGCTGACCGAGACGAAGCTTCGGGACGCCTTCAACGTGGAGCTGCGGAAGCTGAAGAAGAGCGGCGAGCTGTTCCGGATCCTGCGGCCCTTCGGGTTCACGGAGGCCGAGATGACCGACCTCACCGCGAAGGAGCTGTGCGGCGGATGACCACCGGACTGTGGGAACTCGTACTCAAGGGCGCCTGGACGACCGTCCAACTGCTCGTCTTCAGCGCGCTGCTGGCGGCCGCCGTCTCGTTCTTCGTCGGTGTCGCGCGCACCCATCGACTGTGGATCGTGCGCTTCCTCGCCGGCTTCTACACCGAGGTGTTCCGCGGGACCTCGGCGCTCATCATGATCTTCTGGGTGTACTTCGTGCTGCCGATCTCCTTCGGATGGCAGCTGGTGCCGATGTGGGCGGGCACGCTGGCGCTCGGGCTCACGTACGGCGCGTACGGCTCGGAGATCGTGCGCGGCGCCCTGAACGCGGTCGACCCGGCGCAGAAGGAGGGCGGGATCGCGCTCAGCTTCACGCCCTGGCAGCGGCTCAGGCTGATCCTGCTGCCGCAGGCGGTGCCGGAGATGATCCCGTCGTTCTCCAACCTGCTGATCGAGCTGCTCAAGGGCACCGCGCTGGTGTCGATCATCGGCATGGGCGACCTGGCGTTCAGCGGCAACCTGGTGCGCCTGGCGCTTCAGGAGAGCCAGGAGATCTACACGTATCTGCTGGCCACCTACTTCGTGATCGCCTTCGCTCTCACCCGGCTGATGCGTGGCCTGGAGAAGAAGCTGAAGTCGGGGGTCGGCAAGGAACCGGAGCGCGGTGTGACCGCACACGAGCTGAAGCGGGCTGAGACGACGGGCGTCGGAGGTGGTGTCGCATGAAGTGGGACTGGCAAGCGGTCGGCGACTTCATGCCGCAGTTCTGGGACGGTCTGCTGGTCACCCTGCAGGCGCTGGCGCTGGGCTCGGTGATCTCCTTCGCGCTGGGCCTGGTGTGGGCGCTGCTGATGCGGGCGCCGACCCGGTGGGTGACCTGGCCGGTGGGCGCGGTCACCGAGTTCATCCGGAACACCCCGCTGCTGGTGCAGCTGTTCTTCCTCTTCTACGTGCTGCCCGAGTGGGGCCTGACCTTCTCCGCGCTGACCACCGGCGTCTTCGCGATCGGCCTGCACTACTCGACGTACACGATGCAGGTCTACCGGGCCGGCATCGAGGCGGTGCCCGTCGGCCAGTGGGAGGCCGCGACGGCACTGAACCTGCCGGTGACCCGGACGTGGCGGGTGGTGATCCTGCCGCAGGCGATCCGCCGGGTCGTGCCCGCGCTCGGCAACTACGTCATCGCCATGCTCAAGGACACGCCGCTGCTGATGGCGATCACCGTCCTCGACATGCTCGGTCAGGCGCGGCTCTTCTCCCAGGAGCAGTTCCAGTTCACCGAGCCCCTGACCGTGATCGGCGTGGCCTTCATCCTCATCGCCTATCTGGCCTCCCTCCTCGTGCGAGCCCTGGAGCGTCGTCTTGTCCACTGAAATTCAGCCCGAGAACAACCCCACCGACCGGCAGAGTCCCGGTGAGCTGATCCGCCTGGAGAACGTCACCAAGCGGTTCGGGGCCAACACGGTCCTGGACCACCTCGACTTCTCCGTCGAGGCCGGCAAGCACGTCACCCTCATCGGGCCGTCCGGATCGGGCAAGACCACGATCCTGCGGCTGCTGATGACGCTGACCAAGCCCGACGAGGGGACCATCACCGTCGACGGGCAGCAGCTGTTCCCGGCGCCGGAGAAGCAGGTCCGCGAGGTCCGCAAGCAGATCGGGATGGTGTTCCAGCAGTTCAACCTGTTCCCGAACATGTCGGCGCTCAGGAACATCACCGAGGCGCCCGTCACCGTGCTCGGCATGCCCAAGGACGAGGCGGAGGCGCGCGCCCGCGAGCTGCTCGACCTGGTGGGCCTGGCCGACAAGTGCGACGCCCGTCCCTCCCAGCTCTCCGGCGGGCAGCAGCAGCGGGTGGCGATCGCGCGGGCGCTGGCGATGCGGCCGAAGGTGCTGCTGCTGGACGAGGTGACCTCCGCGCTGGACCCGGAGCTGGTCGCGGGCGTCCTGGACGTGCTCCGGGACATCGCCCGCACCACCGACATCACGATGCTCTGTGTGACCCACGAGATGAATTTCGCCCGGGACATCTCGGACCAGGTCCTGATGTTCGACTCCGGGCGGATCATCGAGTCCGGTCCGCCGGAGAAGATCTTCAGCGAGCCGGCGAAGGACCGGACGCGGGAATTTCTCAGCGCGGTGCTCTGACTACAAGAGGTGAAGGGCCCGATGTGCGAGGTCCAACAGCTGGGGCATGACTTTGGCATATGCCAAAGGGTCAGCGTCCCTGCTGAGACGGATGGAATCTCGTCAACAGGCCCTCACTTCAAGCCTCTTGCCCGTTATCGTAGAGAGGATTCGCTGTCCGGATTACGGCCCCAGTTGTAGAGCGACTGAGCGCAGGGGGAACACCGTGGCGCTGAAGCACGAGCCGACCGCGCCGTATCACTCGGCCCAGGACGCGCTGCGCGTCCTGGAGGCCGTGGCGCGGCACACCACCGGAGTCACCGACACCGAGCTCGCCAAGCAGACCGCCATCGGCCCGGAGCGCCTGACCACGCTCCTGCTGATGCTGCGCCGCGAGGGCTACGTCGAGCAGGTCGCCGACGGCGCGTATGTCACGGGGGACGCGCTGACCCGCCTCGGCTCCGCGCACGACCGTGAGCAGGCCCTGCGCGAGACACTCCAGCGCACGCTGGACCGACTGCGCGACTCGGTCGGCGCGGCCGTCTATCTCAGCCGTTACGTGGACGGCGAGGTCACCATCACCCAGTACGCGGACGGGCCCACGACCCCGGTGGTCAACGAGTGGGTCGACTTCCGCTACTCCGCCCACGCCACCGCGCTCGGCAAGAGCCTGCTGGGCCAGCTGGACAACAACAGCCGCCGCGACCACCTCTCCCGGCACAAGATGGCCCGCCTCACCTCGCGGACCATCACCAGCGACAAGCTGCTGCTGTCCCGTCTGGAGTCCCAGCCGCCGACGGTGCCCCACCTCGACCTCCAGGAGTACGCGGTGGGCACGGTCTGCGCGGCCGTCCCGATCACCGCGGGCTCCTCGGTGGGCTGCCTGGCCCTCTCCCTCCCGGTCGAGCACGCTCACCGGCTCCGCCAGGCGGCGGACGCCCTGAACAGGAACGCGGCCCCCGTACTGCTGAGCCTCGCCATCTGAGCACCACCCTCCGGCGGTCGAAAGCACGCTCCAGGACCGGGTAGTATTTTCTTCGTCGCCAGCCGCGAAGCAAGAAAATGCAGCTGGCGAGAGTCATGCGCCGCTAGCTCAGTTGGTTAGAGCAGCTGACTCTTAATCAGCGGGTCCGGGGTTCGAGTCCCTGGCGGCGCACTTCAGAAGGACCTCTCGTGGGAGCGAGGGGTCCTTCGGCATGACGGGGAGTCCTCCCCCAAC
>NZ_JXTE01000086.1 GCF_000972385.1 Streptomyces sp. WM6386 | reverse complement strand
CCCTCCCCCCGCCCCCGCCTCGCGATCCTCGACGTCCCCGACCCCGCCCTCCATCTCCTCGCCCGCGCCACCGAGGCCGCCATCTACACCGGTGACCTGCGTCGATGCCGGGACGCGGCCCTGGTCGCCCGGCGCATGGGGATCGTGCCGCCGGGCACGCTCGGTGGGCTCGCGGCGGCGTTCGAGGGGCGGTACGAGGACGCGCGGGACCTTCTCGCGGCGGCGGCCGGACGGTGCGGGCCCGGCGGCGAGCCCACCCTCCTCGTCCACGCCGGCATCGCCGCACTCCTGCTCGGCGACCACACCCTCGCCACCGCCGCGACCGTCCGCGCGGCCGCCTCGGCCCGGGTGCGCGGCGCGACGGTCGTCGTGGCGCAGGCCATGGAGTTCCGCGCCTACGCCGACTTCTGGACCGGACGCCCGCGCGCCGGAGAAGCCGCCGCGACGGACGCCCTCTGGCAGGCGTACGCCACCGGCCAGGACAACGGCGCCTGCCATCTGCAGGCCGCCCTCGCCATGTTCGCGGCGCTGACCGGGGATGCCGAGGTCTGCCGTGAACGCGCCGCCACCGCACGGTCGCACGCCCGCTCCCACGGCCTCGGCCTGCCCGCCGCCCTCGCCCAGTGGGCGCTCGCCTACCTCGACCTCAGCAGCGGCCGGTTCGCCGCCGCGGCGGCCCGGCTGCGCGCCCTCGCCGGCTTCGGCCCGGGCCACGGCCACCGGGCGATCCGCCACATGGCCACCCCGCACTACGTCGAGGCGGCCGTCCGCACCGACGACACCCGGGTCGCCCGTGCCGCCCACGCCGACTACCACCGCTGGGCGAGCGCCGTACGCAGCCCCGACGACCTGGCGCTCAGCGCCCGCTGCCGCGCCCTGCTCGCACCCGGCGCCGAAGCGATCGAGCACTACCGCACCGCGCTCGACCTCCACGCCCGTGGCACCCGGGACTTCGAACGCGCCCGCACCGAACTGCTGTTCGGCAGCGCACTGCGCCGACTGCGCCACCGCACGGAGGCCCGCGACCGCCTGCACAGCGCCCTGGAAGCCTTCGAGCACTTCGGCGCCCCGCACTGCGCCGCCCAGGCCCGCACCGAACTCCGCGCCCTCGGCGCCCCCGCGACCCCCGCGCAGGGCGCCCCCGCCGACCCCACCGTCCGTCTCACGGCCCAGCAGCTCATGGTCGCCCGCATGGCCGCCGACGGCGCCACCAACCGAGAGATCGCCACCCGCCTCGCCCTGAGCCCGCGCACCATCGACCACCATCTGCGGGGTGTGTTCACGCGGTTGGGGATCCGGTCGCGGATCGAGCTGGTGCGGTTGCTGGGCGAAGGCGAGGGGCGGTGACGGCCGAGGGACCGGCGGCGATGCGGGAGTCGACACAGAAGGCCGGACCCCGCTGACGCCGACCACATCCGGTCAGCCGGCCTCCCGGCCCCGGAACACCTTCGCGTCCCACACTCCGTCCAGCCGCGGCGCCAGCCAACTCGGCGCCGCCGCACGGAAGTCGACGGGCGCCAGCGACCCCGCGCCCACGGGCAGCGCCCCGAGCAGCGGTGCCTGCGACACCTCCGGCAGATCCGCCACGTTGCAACGCGACGCCAGATCAGGGGAGTCGGGCCAGCTGCCGATCACGACACCGAGGAAGTCCAGGTTCCGGGAGCGGAGTTCACGGGCCGTCAGTTCCGTCGTGTTCAGCGTGCCCAGGCCCGCCGACGCCACCACCAGCACCGGCGCCCGCAGCAGTTCCGCCGCGTCCGCCAGGGTGCCGCCCTCCTCGTCGAACCGTACGAGCAGTCCGCCGGCCCCCTCGACCAGCACCAGGTCGTGCTCGGTGGCCAGCTTGGCGGCGGCCTCGGCGACCTCTCGCGGGTGCACCGGCGCGAGCCCGGCCCGCCGAGCCGCCGTCGCGGGGGCCAACGGCTCCGGGTAGCGGGCGACTTCGGCGGTCGTCACCGGCCCGGCCAGCCGCGCGACCTCCTGCGCGTCCCCGGGCTCGTCCGGACCTACCCCGGTCTGGGCCGCCTTGAGCACGGCCACGGACCGGCCTGCCGCCACCGCGGCGGCAGCGATCGCGGCGGTGGCGACGGTCTTGCCGACCTCCGTGCCCGTACCCGTGATCACCAGTACCGACATGTCATCCCTCCCGGGCCGCCGCGCACACCGCGCGCGCGATCCGTGCCACATCCGCGTCCCCCGTGACATACGGGGGCATCGTGTAGACCAGGTCGCGGAACGGCCGCAGCCACACGCCCTCGCGCACCGCCGCCTCCGTGGCGGCCCTCATGTCCACCGGGTGGTCGAGCTGGACCACGCCGATCGCCCCGAGGACCCGTACGTCCCGCACACCCGGCAGCTCCCGGGCCGGCGCCAGCCCCTCCCGCAGGCCCGCCTCGATCCGCTTGACCTCGGCGAGCCAGTCCTGCCCGAGCAGCAGCTCGATCGAGGCACAGGCCACGGCCGCGGCGAGCGGATTGCCCATGAACGTGGGGCCGTGCGCGAGCACCGGGACCTCGCCCCGCGAGATGCCGTCGGCCACCTTCGAGGTGCACAGCGTCGCCGCCATCGTCAGATAGCCGCCGGTCAGCGCCTTGCCCACGCACATCACATCGGGCGTCACCGCCGCGTGCTCCGCCGCGAACAGCGCGCCCGTACGCCCGAAGCCGGTCGCGATCTCGTCGAACACCAGCAGCACGTCGTGCGCGTCGCACGCCTCCCGCAGCACCCGCAGATACGCGGGCGAGTGGAACCGCATCCCGCCCGCGCCCTGCACCACGGGCTCCACGATCACCGCGGCCAGCTCGTCGGCGTGCCGTGCGATCGCCGAGCGAAGCTCCTCGGCGTACGACTCCTCGTACTCGACCGGCGGAGGCCCCACGAACACCTGGCGCTGGAGCACGCCGGTCCACAGTTCGTGCATCCCGCCCTCGGGATCGCACACCGACATCGGCTGCCAGGTGTCGCCGTGATAGCCCCCGCGCCAGGTCAGCAGCCGCTGCTTGCCGGGACGGCCCAGCGACCGCCAGTACTGCAGGCACATTTTCACCGCGACCTCGACCGACACCGATCCGGAGTCGGCGAGGAAGACATGCTCCAGACCGTCGGGCGACATGTCGACAAGGAGCTTCGCGAGCCGTACGGCGGGCTCATGGGTGAGCCCGCCGAACATCACATGACTCATGCGCCCCAGCTGCTCGCGCGCGGCCTCGTTGAGCACCGGGTGGTTGTAGCCGTGGATGGCCGACCACCAGGACGACATGCCGTCGACGAGCTCGCCCGAGCCGTCCGCCATGTGAAGCCGCACCCCGCTCGCCGACTCCACGACGAGCGGCTCGGCGCGGCCCGGCATCGGGCCGTACGGATGCCAGACATGCCGCCGGTCGAGCTCCAGCAGCTCGGACACGGGCAGCTCAGGCATTGGGCGCGAGATCCGTTCCGGCACCACGACGGCGTACGGCGACCAGGTCCGTACGGGGCTCACTCACCGCGGGCTCGCTCACGGACGGCTCGGGAGCCGAACCGCAGACGGAGCCGCACCCGGCGCCCTCGTGCGATCCACAGCCCGCACTCTCGTGCGATCCGCACCCGCCCCCGGCGGCGGCCACGTCCGCCCGGTGCTGCGGCAGCGTCACCTCGCCCGCGCCCTCCACCTCGAACCCGGCGTCCGCGATCATGTCCAGGTCGGCCTTGCCGGCCTGACCCTCGCTGGTGAGGTAGTCGCCGAGGAAGATCGAGTTGGCCAGGTTCAGGGCGAGGGGCTGCATGCTGCGCAGATGGACCTCGCGGCCGCCCGCGATGCGCACCTCGGCGTCCGGGCAGACGAACCGGACCATCGCCAGGATGCGCAGACAGCGCTGCGGGGTGAGGTTCCACTCCTTGGCCAGCGGGGTGCCCTCGAAGGGGATCAGGAAGTTGACCGGCACCGAGTCCGGGTCCAGCTCGCGCAGCGAGAAGACCACGTCGACCAGGTCCTCGTCCGACTCGCCCATGCCGGCGATGAGACCCGAGCACGCCGACAGACCGGCCGCGTGCGCCTTCTGGACGGTGTCCACGCGGTCGGCGTAGGTGTGCGTGGTCGTGATCTCGCCGTACGTCGCCTCGGACGTGTTGAGGTTGTGGTTGTAGGCGTCGGCGCCCGCCTCGCGCAGCCGCTCGGCCTGGCCGTCGGAGAGCAGACCGAGGCAGGCGCACACCTCGACGTCCTCGTGCCGGTCCTTGATCGCCTTGATGGTGTCGGAGACCCGGTCCACGTCCCGGTCCGTCGGTCCGCGACCGCTCGCCACCAGACAGACCCGCTTGGCGCCGCCCGCGAGTCCGGCCGCGGCGGCCTCGGAGGCCTCGTCCGGTTTGAGCCAGGTGTACTTCAGGATCCCGGCCGTCGAGCCGAGGCGCTGCGAGCAGTAGGAGCAGTCCTCGGGACACAAGCCGGACTTGAGGTTGACGAGGTAATTCAGTTTCACCCGTCGGCCGAACCAGTGCCGGCGCACCTTTCCGGCCGCGGCCACCACATCGAGCAGGTCGTCGTCGGAGGTGGCGAGGACGGAAAGTGCTTCCTCGCGGGTCGGCAGCTCGCGCCGAAGCCCCTTGTCCACCAGCGTGTTCAGCAGGTCCATGAAAACTGATCCTGTCCTAAGGAGCCGTCTCGGGCCAAGGAGAGTTCGCACAACAGCGGCCATTCACTGTGTGGGTATTGCCACACAGTGGGTGGCTGCTCATCCCATTAGTGTCTGTTCGCTGCCTACAAAACCCTCGGAGGACCCATGGCGTTCGGCTGGATCGACGAGCAGGCGCTGCTGCGCCGTCGCGCCGGACTCGTACGCACCCTGCGGCCCCGTCCCGCCGGCTCGCCGCTCCTGGACCTGGCGAGCAACGACTACCTGGGGCTGGCCCGCCACCCCGAGGTCACCGAAGGCGCCGCGCGGGCCGCTCGGACCTGGGGTGGAGGCTCGACCGGATCCCGACTCGTCACCGGCACCACCGAACTCCACAGTCAGCTGGAACTCGAGCTGGCCGAATACTGCGGTTTCGAGGCGGCCCTCGTCTTCTCCTCCGGCTACGCGGCCAACCTCGCCGCGGTCACCGCACTGGCCCCGCACGGCTCACTGATCGTCTCCGACGCCGGCAACCACGCCTCACTGATCGACGGCTGCCGACTGGCCCGCGGCACGACACAGGTCGTCGGCCACGCCGATCCGGAGGCCGTGCGCAAGGCACTCCAGACGCACGAGGGCCCCGCGGTCGTCGTGTCCGACACCGTCTTCTCGGTGGACGGCGACGCCGCCCCCCTGGCCGGGCTCGCCGAGGCATGCCGGGAACACGGCGCGGGGCTGCTGGTCGACGACGCCCACGGCCTCGGCGTGCTCGGCGACGGTGGCCGCGGCGCCCCGCACGCGGCGGGCCTCGCGGGCGCCGAGGACGTCGTCGTGACGGTCACGCTGTCCAAGTCGCTCGGCAGCCAGGGCGGCGCCGTCCTCGGCCCCGCCCGGGTGATCGACCACCTGGTCAACGCGGCCCGGACCTTCATCTTCGACACCGGGCTCGCTCCCGCCGCGGCGGGAGCGGCCCTCGCGGCACTGCACCTGCTGCGCCGCGAGCCCACGCGCGCGGCGCGGGCCCGCGAGGTGGCCGCCGAACTGCACGCACGACTGACCGCCGCGGGTCACGAGGCGGTACGCCCGGACGCCGCGGTCGTCTCCGTGCGCGCGCCGTCCCCGGAGGAGGCCGTGCAGTGGGCGGCGGACTGCCGTACCGCGGGTCTGTCCGTGGGCTGCTTCCGTCCCCCTTCCGTGCCCGACGGCATCTCACGGCTCAGGCTGACCGCCCGCGCGGACCTCTCCGAGGCGCAGATCGAACGCGCTGTACGTGTGATCGGTGAGACACGACCATGAGTCGGCGTGACACGGCCGTGCTCGGGGCGGAAGGGATCAGAACGCGGCCGTGAACTCCGCCCAGCTCCCGGGGGAGAAGAGCAGCGCGGGTCCGGACGGGTTCTTGGAGTCGCGCACGGCGAGCAGCCCGGTCCCTGGACCGGTGTGCGGCCGAGCCGTCTCGACACAGTTGTTGGCACCTGTGCTGTAGCTGCTGCGCAGCCACCGCACAGTGTGCAGATCGGTACTGGAAGGTACGTTCCGAGGCATTGCGGACATGGTGCCTCCTTACGCGCCGTCACCTATCCCGGCGATGTAATCCAACGAGTCCTCGGGCGAAAGGGCGTGGATCTGAAGAGCGTTGAAGGCCTCGGTATAGGCCTGGAGGTCTTCTTTCCGCTCGAGGTAGAGGCTACTCGTCAAGTGGTCGAGAACAACCACGTCCAGATCAGATGTGCTCGAAAATGAGAAGATTACGAAAGGCCCCGTGATGCCGATGTGAGCTCCTGCGGCGAACGGCAGCACCTGAATCCGGACTTGGGGCAGCCGGGCCGCCTCCATGAGCCGCCGCAGTTGACGCGCCATGACGTCGGGCCCGCCGATCTCCCGGCGCAGCACCGCCTCGTCCAGCACCGCGCTCAGCTTCAGCGGCGGCTCGGCCCGCAGCACGTCCTGCCTGGCCAGCCGGACCTCCACCAGCGCATCGAGCCGCTCGTCCGGCTCCGTGCCGAGCCCGTTCACCGCGGCCCGGGTCACCGCACGCGCGTACTCGGGCGTCTGCAACAACCCGGGCACCACGGAGGTCTCCAGCGTGCGCATCGCGCCGGCCTGGGACTCCAGACTGATGAAGTCGCGATACGTCGGTGGCAGTACCCCGCGGTACTGGTGCCACCAGTGGTGCCGTCCGCCGCCCTCGTCGCTGCCCGCCAACACCAGGAGCAACTCCCGCAGTTGGGCATCGTGCACCGCGTAGGCGTCCAGCAGTAACCGCACATCGGCCGGTTTCACACCGCTGGCGCCGGTCTCGATCCGGCTCACCTTCGACTGGTGCCAGCCCACGAGCCGGGCCGCCTCACCACTGGTGAGCCCCGCACTGGTGCGCAACGCACGCAGTTCGGCGCCCAGTTTCCGGCGGCGTACCGCGGGACCGTGCTGCATGGGCTTACTCCTTACTCCTTCCGGGCCACCCAAATACGGTCTTCCGTCGGAGAGTTCACCGCTTCGAGCGACAGATATATGCATATCTTGGTGGATCGGCACCGTGACCGGCCGGGTAATGGCAGTCTGGCGATGAAGCACCAGTCCGGGACCGTACTCGAACCATCCGCTCCGTGTCGGACTGCGGTCCCGTGGGAAAGGGACGACGTCGCCATGGCAGACCATCTGGAAGCATCCGTCACTCTGCCGAGCGATCCCGCCTCGGTCTCCACGGCCCGCACCTATGTCATCGCCACGCTGGCGGAATGGGGTCTGCCGGCGGACACGGAGGCGGCCGAGACGATCCGGCTCATCGTCTCCGAACTCGCCACCAACGCCGTACAGCACACGTTCGGGCAGTCACCCACCTTCACGGTGGACATCCAGCTCGACCGTGACGAACAACTGCGCATCGGGGTCACCGACAGCCATCCGCGGTTCCCGAAGCGGCTGCCGGCCGCCGTCCAGCAGGACAACGGCCGTGGCATGGTCATCATTCGCTGGCTGACCGCGGAGTGCGGCGGCAAGCTGAGAGTCCGGCCCACCCGTGAGGGCGGCAAGACCGTCTCCATCGAACTCCCGTGGACAGTGCCGGCCGAGCCCCTCTCCGCGGCGGGGCAGCAGGAGCCGTAGAGAGGCGCCTCCGGAAGACGGAGGCGCCTCTCAGGGCGTCACGGCCGGACCCGCGAGGGTGACGGCAGGTCAGGTCGCCATCACCCCCACGGGGTGGGTCACTTGACCCGGCCGTACCAGACGCTCTTGGTCCAGATCTTCTGCAGCTTCACGACCTCCCCGCTCTTCGGGGAGTGCCAGATCTTCCCCTTCCCGGCATAGATGCCGACGTGGTACACGCTGGAGCCGGAGTGGAAGAACACGAGGTCTCCGGACTTGCGGTTCCCCGCGGAGATGTGGCGGGTCTTGTTGTACTGCTGGGCCGCCGTACGAGGCAGGCTTTTGCCCGCCTTCTTGAACGAGTAGAGCGTGAGCCCGGAGCAGTCGAACCGGTGCGGCCCCGCGGCGCCCCACTTGTAAGGGGAGCCCTTTTTGGAGGCAGCGACCTGGAGTGCCTTCGTCGCCGGTGTCGCGGCCTCGGCGTCGGATGCGACGCCCGGGACCACGAGAGAGCCGCCCACTGCGGCGATGGTCAGAGCCGAGGCCGTACCGGCCCGGGCCATGAGTGACGGGACACGATTGAGCGCAGACATGCGCAACCCTTCGTCAGCCGCCTGTGAAGGATGACCTGTCGGATTCGGGCTGGCGAAGTTGCCCGGCCGCGTACTGCGGCTTCACCCCAAGGGCTGCTCGGAACGGCTGTTGACGGCCGATCCGGCGACCCGTCGTGCCTGGGTCCTCCACTCCTGCCGATCCACTCCTGTCGACCGGTCATCCGGGCGGCGGCAGGACTCGGCGTCCGCCCGGATCGCCCCGCCGCTGCGGCGGGGTCTTGTCGTCAGACAGGGATCTTCACGTACTCCACGCCGAAAAACCCAATGGAATCGGGGATTTGTGGCGTTACTCACCACTCACCCGTTCGGGTGGACACTCGTCTGTTCGAGGGAGCGTCGACAGGGTCGAGGACCCCCGGACCAGCGACGGAGGTACTCATTCCGGAGTCGGGCTACGCGCGTTGCGCAACCTTGGCGGCCCTGCCGAAGGAGAGGTGTCTACTCCAAACGGGGGTACACCGTTTGGTCCGTTTGAACGCCGGCCCGGACGCCTCGCCACGCGGTCGGGCGCGCCGGGCCGGTTGCCGTCACGTCAACTGTCGGAGTGCGGCGGCACCGTGACCCGGGCCGTGCGCCGCTCGCCGTCGAGCACCCGCAGTGCCCGCGCCAGGGTCATGGCGTGCACCTCGGTCTCGCCGCGCTGATGCATGGTCGCCAGCGCGTCGCGCAGCTCGGCGGCCTTCGCCACCAGCGCCTGGGCGGCCCGCAGTCCACGGTAGGTGTCACCGTGGTGCGCCGGGTTGATACGGCCGAGCAGGTCGACCGCCTCGAGATAACGGTCGATCAACTCGCCCTCGGCGCGCGTCAGGGCGGGCAGCGGAGGAAGCTCCGGTGGCAGCATCGCCCGCTCACCGGGCGCCGGGCGCGGTGCGCGACGCCTTGCGGCTGGGGATGACCTGGTCCACCAGGCCGTACTCCACGGCTCCTTGCGCGTCCAGGACCTTGTCCCGCTCGATGTCCGCGGTGACTTGCTCGTGGGTGCGCCCGGTGTGCCGTACGAGCATTTCCTCCAGGCGGAACCGGATGCGGCCCAACTCCTCGGCCTGGATGGCCAGATCGCTGGCCTGCCCCTCCACCGGCTGGGGCAGGGACGGCTGGTGGATCACCACGCGCGCTCCGGGCAGGGCGAACCGCCTGCCCGGGGTGCCTGCCGCCAGCAGCACCGCGGCGGTCGAGCCGGCCTGTCCCAGGCAGATCGTCTCCACGTCGCAGGTGACGAACTGCATCGTGTCGTAGATCGCCGACATCGCGCTGAACGAGCCGCCGGGGGAGTTGATGTAGAGGGAGATGTCCCGGTCCGGATCCTGGTACTCGAGGTGCATGAACTGGGCCATCACATCGTTGGCCGACGTGTCGTCGACCTGTGTCCCGAGGAAGACGATCCGCTCCTCCAGGAGCTTCGAGTACGGGTCCATCGTCCTCGAGCCGGAGCTCGTGCGCTCCGTGAACTCGGGCAGCACATAGCGGGCGGACGGTCGGGTCATGAGGCACCCCTCCTTCTGTGTCTGTAAAAAATGTACAGGACGTACGTGACGCTAGAATGGGGTCATGGCCTACGAGATTCCGGTGACGCAAGCCAGGGCTGAACTCGCCGACCTGATCAACCGCGTGGTGTACGGCGGTGAGCGCGTCGTCGTGACCCGCCACGGCAAGCCCCTCGTCGCCCTTGTCTCCGCCGCTGACCTGGAACGACTGGAGCGGCTCGCGGAGCCCGTCGGTCCGGCCGAGCTCGCCGAGGAGCAGGTGATCACCGCGGTCTCGGCGGTCCGGGAGGTCGCGTCCGCTCCCCGCGAACAGCAGCGCTTCGGCATCACGGCGCACCACCGGGGGACCGGGGCCTCCTGAGACACGAAAAGACCGTGCACCCACAGGGGTGCACGGTCATGGTCGCGAGGCGGTCCGTCAGCCGACCGGCGCGAGCTCTCGCTCCGCCACCAGGGCCTCGACGCTCTTCTTCCGGTCCTTGAGCGCGCTACCGAGCAGTACCGCGCCCAGGCCGAGCGTCGCCCACCAGGCCAGGGTCAGGGCGGGGCCCGTCGCTGCCGCGCCGTCGAAGTACGCCACCGAGCGCGTCAGGGTCGCGCTGGCGCCCGGCGGCAGCCACTGGCCGATCATGCCGGCCGGCTCGGGCAGCATCTGCGGCGCCGAGGCCGCGCCGGACCACGGGTTGCCGAACAGCATGACCACGCCGGCGACGATTCCCACGCCGGCGGTGCCGAGCAGGGCGGCGAGACCGGCGACGGCCCCGCTCACGGCCAGCGCCGTCAGTCCGAACACCCCGGCCTGTGCCCACCAGTCGCCCGCGATCACTCCGAGCCAGCTGTCCGCGACGCCGGCGGCGGCCACGCCGACCAGCGCGGAGGCACTCACCAGGACGATCACGGCACGCGTCCCGCGCAGCCCGCTGAAGGTCACCACCGCACCCGCCGCCATACCGGCCAGAGCCAGCGGCAGCACGCTCGCGGTGAGGGCGGCGCCGCGCGGGTCCGCGGCCGTGGCGGCCACGACGTCGACCGTCCTGACCTGCACGCCGTCGGTGGCCGCCTGCTCCACCACCGCCTGCTGGAGCAGCTGGGCGACGACCGGGCTCGCGGCCGAGGCGGTCAGCAGCTCCGGACCGTCGGCGGTGACGACGACCGCCCCGTATACGGTCCGGTCCTCGATGGCGTCCCGGGCCGCGGCCTCGTCCTTGTAGTGGTGGAGCTCGAACGCTCCCTCGTGCTGCGCCAGTTGTTTCTCCACCTGGGCGGTCGCGGCGGCGGGCCCGGCCACGCCGAGCGGCAGGTCGCGGGGTGCGGTGCGGGCGGCGGGCCAGGCGAAGGCCCAGAGGGCGAGCGCCGCGATGACCGGGACGAGGACGGCGACCGCGACCATGCGGCGGGCGTTCCCGGTGGGGGCGGTGGACATGGCGGTTTCCTTCCGAGCGGATCCAAAAAGAAGGATCGTTCGTTTTAGTTGTGTCACCACCGTCCTGCCGATGGGCGCCTCTTGTCAAGAAGGAACGTTCGTTTTAAGTTGGTGACCATGGCCCGCGTATCCCAGGAACACCTCGACGCCCGTCGCCGGCAGATCCTCGACGGCGCCGCGGTCTGCTTCACCCGCAACGGCTTCCACGCCACGTCCATGCAGGACGTACTGAAGGAGGTCGACCTGTCGGCCGGAGCGGTGTACCGCTACTTCAGCGGCAAGGAGGAGCTGATCGCCGCGGTCGTCGGGGAGGTGCTCGGCTCGGTCCGCGGAGCCTTCGAGGAGGCGTCGCACCAGAGCCCGCCCCCGCCGCCGGACGACCTCCTCACCCTGGTCCTCGGCCGGACCCTGGCCGCCCGGGAGAACCTGACCGTCGACGGCGGGCCCGCCTTTCCGCGGCTCGTCATCCAGGTGTGGGCGGAGACGCTGCGCAACAAGGAACTGGCGGTCGTGCTGCACGACGGATACGCCGGGGTGCGCCAGGCATGGACGCTGATCGTCGAGGGCTACCAGGACGCCGGGATGATGAGAGCCGACGTACATCCGGACCACGTGGCCCGCACGATGATCGCGGTCGCGGTCGGCTTCCTCGCCCAGCAGGCCCTCTTCGGCCCCGCCCCGGTCGAGATCCTCCGCGACGGTCTACGGGCGTTGATGAGCATGCCGGACCCGCGCACCGCAACCGATGGATCACGGCTCGGTTAACTTGCTTGAAATGCGGTCCAACTAGCCTGCCGCCACGCCACCAGGGACTTTGCCCCGGGGCGGAGGCAACCGGACCCCGCACGGTCCGGAGCGAGGACTGTGAGGTGGGACGTGCAACTGACCCCGCACGAGCAAGAGAGGCTGCTCATCCATGTGGCGGCCGACGTGGCCGAGAAGCGCCGGGCCCGGGGGCTCAGGCTCAACCACCCGGAGGCGGTCGCCCTCATCACGTCGCACATCCTCGAAGGCGCCCGTGACGGCCGTACGGTCGCCGAGCTGATGGCCTCCGGACGCAAGCTGCTCACCCGGGACGACGTCATGGAGGGCATCCCCGAGATGATCCACGACGTCCAGGTCGAGGCGACCTTCCCGGACGGCACCAAGCTCGTCACCGTCCACGACCCGATCGTCTGACGGGGGCTGCCGTGATTCCCGGAGAGATCCTTTTCGCCGAGGGCCCGATCGTCTACAACGAGGGCCGTGAGGTCACCCGTCTCACCGTCCTCAACGCCGCCGACCGGCCCGTCCAGGTCGGCTCCCACTACCACTTCGCCGAGGCCAACCCCGGCCTGGAGTTCGACCGTGCCGCCGCGCACGGCAAGCGGCTGAACGTCGCCGCCGGCACCGCCGTGCGCTTCGAGCCCGGGATCCCCGTCGACGTAGAACTCGTCCCGCTGGCCGGCGCCCGGATCGTGCCCGGACTGCGCGGGGAGACCGGAGGTGCCCTCGATGCCTGAGATATCGCGTGCCGCGTACGCCGACCTGTTCGGCCCGACCACCGGCGACCGCATCCGGCTCGCCGACACCGATCTGATCGTCGAGATCGAGGAGGATCGTTCCGGCGGGCCCGGACTCGCCGGTGACGAGGCGGTGTTCGGCGGTGGCAAGGTCATCCGTGAGTCCATGGGGCAGTCGCGTGCTACGCGCGCAGACGGCACCCCGGACACCGTCATCACGGGCGCGGTGATCATCGACCACTGGGGGATCGTCAAGGCCGACGTCGGCATCCGCGACGGCCGGATCACCGCGATCGGCAAGGCCGGCAACCCGGACACGATGGACGGCGTCCACCCCGACCTGGTCCTCGGCCCCGAGACCGAGATCATCGCGGGCAACGGGCGGATCCTCACCGCCGGCGCGGTCGACGCGCACGTCCACTTCATCTGCCCGCAGATCGCCGACGAGGCGCTGTCCGCCGGTGTCACCACGCTGGTCGGCGGCGGCACAGGCCCCGCCGAGGGCTCGAAGGCGACCACCGTGACGCCCGGACCCTGGCACCTCGCCCGCATGATGGAGGCGATGGAGCAGTACCCGCTCAACATCGGGTTCCTCGGCAAGGGCAACACCGTCTCCCACGAGGCGATGCTCTCCCAGATCCGCGGCGGAGCACTGGGGCTGAAGCTCCACGAGGACTGGGGCTCGACCCCGGCCGTCATCGACGCCTCGCTGACGGTGGCGGACCGGACGGGTGTCCAGGTCGCCATCCACACGGACACCCTCAACGAGGCCGGTTTCGTCGGCGACACGCTCGCCGCGATCGCCGGACGCGGCATCCACGCCTACCACACCGAGGGTGCGGGCGGCGGGCACGCGCCGGACATCATGACCGTCGTCTCCGAGCCGCACGTCCTGCCCAGCTCGACCAACCCGACGCGGCCCTTCACCGTCAACACCGCCGAGGAACACCTCGACATGCTGATGGTGTGCCACCACCTCAACCCGGCGGTGCCGGAGGACCTGGCCTTCGCCGAGTCCCGGATCCGGCCGACGACGATCGGCGCGGAGGACATCCTCCACGACCTCGGAGCGATCTCGATCATCTCGTCCGACGCCCAGGCCATGGGCCGCGTCGGCGAGGTCATCATGCGGACCTGGCAGACCGCCCACGTCATGAAGCGCAAGCGGGGCGCGCTGCCCGGGGACGGCCGCGCGGACAACCACCGGGTGCGCCGGTACGTCGCCAAGTACACGATCAACCCGGCGATCGCGCAGGGCCTGGCCCGGGAGGTCGGGTCGGTGGAGACCGGCAAGCTCGCCGACCTCGTGCTGTGGGAGCCCGCGTTCTTCGGGGTCAAGCCGCATCTCGTCGTCAAGGGCGGGCAGATCGCCTACGCGCAGATGGGCGACGCCAACGCGTCGATCCCCACCCCCCAGCCGATCCTGCCGCGGCCGATGTACGGCGCGATCGGGCGGGCGCCGGCCTCCAACTCGTTCAACTTCGTCGCCCCGCTGGCGATCGAGGACGGGCTGCCGGAACGGCTTCAGCTCGGGAAGCGGTTCGTGGCGATCGAGTCGACCCGTGGGGTCACCAAGGCGGACATGCGCGAGAACGACGCGCGGCCTCGGGTGCAGGTCGATCCCGACAGCTTCGCCGTGCACATCGACGGAGAGCTGGTCGAGGCCACGCCCGCCGCCGAACTGCCCATGGCCCAGCGTTACTTCCTGTTCTGATGTCCAGGGGAGCACTTCTCGTTCTGGCCGACGGCCGCTTTCCCGCCGGGGGGCACGCACACTCCGGCGGGGCCGAGGCGGCCGTCAAGGGCGGGCGGATCACCGGGGCGGCGAGCCTGGAGGCGTTCTGCCGGGGGCGGTTGCAGACGGCGGGGCTGGTCTCCGCGTCGCTGGCCGCCGCGGCCGTACTCGGGGTGGATCCCGTGGAGTTGGACGCGGCCGCGGATGCGCGTACGCCGTCGCCCGCGCTGCGGGTCGCCGCGCGAAAGCTGGGGCGGCAGTTGATGCGGGCCGCGCGGGCCACCTGGCCGTCGGGTGAACTCGACGCCCTGGCACGGGAGTTCCCCAAGGGGGCGCATCAGCCGGTGGTGCTCGGGGTCACGGCTCGGGCGGCGGGGCTCGATGCGGTCGATGCCGCGTACTGCGCGGCTTACGAGAGTGTGAGTGGGCCGGCTTCGGCGACGGTGCGGTTGCTGAGTCTCGATCCGTTCGATGCGACGGGGGTGTTGGCCCGGTTGGCGCCGGAGCTGGACCGTGTCGCGGATCGGGCGGTGGAAGCGGGTCGCAGGGTGCGGGGTGAAGGTGTCGGTGCCCTGCCCGCGGCTTCGGCTCCGTTGCTGGAGATCTCGGCGGAGTTGCATGCGGCTTGGCCTGTGCGGCTGTTCGCGTCGTAGCGGGTTTGATCGCCCCCGCCGCCCTTACCCGTTCCCATCCCCAGGGGCTCCGCCCCTTCGACCCCGCTGGGGCTCCGCCCCAGACCCCGATCGGCCCGAAGGGCCTCGTCCTCAAACGCCGGACGGGCTGATGAGGCGCCGTCGAGGTCACCCACCCAGGGGCGCGACCAGCCCCCACGAACCCGCACCCGACCACTACGTGTAGGAGCCGTACATGCACCTCGACCACCACCACGACGGCCCCGCCGCCCTCAGCGCGGACGCGCACCGTCCCGACGGCTCGCGGCGTGCTCTGCGTATCGGGCTCGGCGGGCCCGTCGGATCGGGCAAGACCGCCACCGTCGCCGCGCTCTGCCGTGTCCTGCGTGACGAGTTGTCCCTCGCGGTCGTCACCAATGACATATACACCCGCGAGGACGCCGAGTTCCTGCTGCGTGAGGCCGTGCTGCCGCCCGAGCGGATCACCGCCGTGGAGACGGGGGCCTGTCCGCACACCGCGATCCGGGACGACATCTCGGCGAACCTGGAAGCGGTGGAGGATCTGGAGGACGAGATCGGGCCGTTGGATCTCGTGCTGGTGGAGAGCGGCGGTGACAACCTCACCGCGACCTTCTCCAAAGGGCTCGTCGACGCGCAGATCTTCGTGATCGACGTGGCCGGCGGGGACGACATCCCGCGCAAGGGCGGCCCCGGTGTGACCACCGCCGATCTCCTCATCGTCAACAAGACCGACCTCGCCCCCTACGTCGGCTCGGATCTCGCGCGGATGGCGGCGGACGCCAAGGCGCAGCGGGCCGCACTGCCGGTCGTCTTCCAGTCGCTCAGGAGCGAGGCCGGGGTGGCGGACGTCGCCGCGTGGGTGCGTGCGCAGCTGGCCGCGTGGACGGCGTGACGGTGGGCGTGACGGGTGTGGCGGGCGTGAGGGCCACCGCGCGGATCGGGGCGCGGGACGACGGACGCGGTGGTACGTCGCTGCCGGTGCTGGAGGGCGACGGGCCGCTGGCGTTGCGGCGGACCAGGGGGAGTGCCGACGAGGCGCGGGTCATGCTCGTCGGTGCGATGAGCGGGCCGCTAGGCGGGGATCACTTCACCGTCGAGGCCGATGTGGCGGACGGGGCCCGGCTGCGGGTCGGGTCGGCCGCCGCCACCATCGCCCTGCCGGGACAGGCCAAGGGGGAGTCCCGGTACGACGTACGGCTCACCGTCGCCGACCGGGGTGAACTGCACTGGCTGCCGGAGCAGTTGATCTCCGCGCAGGGCAGCGAGCTGTACGTCACCACACGGGCCGACGTGGCGGCGACCGGGCGGCTCGTCCTGCGTGAGGAGCAGGTACTGGGGCGTGCCGCCGAGCAACCCGGTCGGCTCACCAGCCGTCTCACCCTGTGTGTGGCCGGGCGTACCGTCCTCGACCAGGAGTTGGCCTGCGGGCCCGGGGCGCCGGCCGGCTGGGACGGTCCCGCCGTGCTGGCGGGACATCGGGCCGTGGGGCAACTGGTCCTCGTACGGCCGGAGTTCGCCGCGGAGCCGGTCGCCGCGCGCGTGCTCGGGGACGGTGCCGTGGTCATGCCGCTCGCCGGGCCGGCCGTTCTGGTGAGTGCCGTGGCGCCGGACGCGCTGCGGCTGCGCAGGGTCCTGGACGAGGCGCTGGCCTCGCTCGGGTAGCGAACGCCCCTCTCCGTTTATCGGATTGGTAAAGAAGAGGCGACCACCCCTGTTCTCAGGCAGCGCACAGCCGCGAGGATCCCCTTGTCATCAACGACATAGGGGAGTTCCAGTTGAGGCACCACAGATCGACAAGGCGGGCCGCGGCGTTCGGCTCGGCCGGAGTGCTCGTCACGGCGACCCTGATAGCGGGGGCCGTCACGGCCCCTACCGCCAGCGCGAGTTCGGTCGGCCGCCACGGCCAGGACCGTGAGGCCCGCGGCGCCGCCATCGCCGCCGCCCGCGCCGAGAAGGCCGGGATCGACTGGCAGGACTGTCCCGCCGACTGGGGGCTCGAGAAGCCGATCCAGTGCGGCTGGGTCAGCGTGCCGCTGGACTACGCGAAGCCGGGCGGCAAGCAGATCAAGCTCGCCGTCGACCGGATCGGCAACACCGGGACCAAGGCCGAGCGCCAGGGCGCGCTCATCTACAACCCGGGCGGTCCCGGCGGTTCCGGCCTGCGCTTCCCGCGCCGGGTCACCACCAAGGCCCCCGTGTGGGTCAACACCTCCAAGGCGTACGACTTCGTGGGCTTCGACCCGCGCGGCGTGGGCCATTCGGCGCCCATCTCCTGCGTCGACCCGCAGGAGTTCGTGAAGGCGCCCAAGGCGGACCCGGTGCCCGACTCCGAGGCCGACAAGCTCGCCCAGCGCAAGCTCGCCCGTGAGTACGCGGAGGGCTGTGCCGAGCGCAGCGGCGAGATGCTGCCGCACATGACCACGCCGAACACCGCGCGCGACCTGGACGTCATCCGCGCCGCGCTCGGCGAGAAGAAGCTCAACTACCTCGGCGTCTCCTACGGCACCTACCTCGGCGCCGTCTACGGCACGCTGTTCCCGGGCCATGTCCGCCGTATGGTCGTCGACAGCGTCGTCAGCCCGTCGCGGGAGAAGATCTGGTACGAGGCCAACCTCGACCAGGACGTCGCCTTCGAGATGCGCTGGAAGGACTGGCAGGACTGGGTCGCCGCCAACGACGCCGCCTTCCACCTCGGCACCACCCGTGCCGCGGTGCAGGCGAAGTGGCTCGAACTGCGCGCCACCGCCAAGAGGAACCCCATCGGCGGGGTCGTCGGCCCGGCCGAGCTGATCGGCTTCTTCCAGGGCGCGCCGTACTACGACTCCTCGTGGATCCCGGTCGCCACCGTGTTCAGCAAGTACTTCGCCGGTGACACCCAGGCACTTGTCGACGCGGCCGCGCCCGACCTGTCCGACACGGCGGGCAACGCGACCTCCGAGAACGGCAACGCCGTCTACACGGCCGTCGAGTGCACGGACGCCAAGTGGCCCACCAGCTGGAAGAAGTGGGACCGCGACAACACCCGGCTGCACAAGGACTACCCGTTCCTCACCTGGGCCAACGCCTGGATGAACCTGCCCTGCGCGACCTGGCCGGTCAAGCAGCAGACCCCGGTGGACGTCAGGACCGGCAAGGGACTGCCCGGTGTACTGATCGTCCAGTCCGAGCGTGACGCGGCGACCCCGTACGGCGGTGCGGTCGAGCTGCACAAGCGGTTCAAGGGCTCCCGCCTGATCACCGAGAAGAACGCCGGCTCCCACGGCGTGACCAGCCTGGTCAACCCGTGCATCAACGAGCGGGTGGACTCCTACCTGCTCAGCGGCAAGCTGGACGCCTCCGACGTCACGTGCGGACCGCACGCGACGCCGAAGCCGTAACACCCGAGGGGCGGCCCCGGTCGGGCCGCCCCTCCTTCATGCCGTGAACCAGGCGTCCTCCGCCGCGTAGTCGAAGAGGTCGCCGTAGGACCGGAGCATCTTCGGGTACGCCTCCCGCCAGTCCCGCCCGGCCAGCTGCCGCTCGATCCAGGCGACGGTGTCGGGCAGCGTCTCGGCGTACCCGGCTACCGCCCGGTAGCCCAACTCCCGCTCGGCGGCGCCCATGTCGCAGACGACGGGTACGGGCGCCGACCACGGGGTGACCCCGACCGTGGGGGCCGGCGGCGGCCCCTCCACGAGCACGTCCTCCCGTTCCACCCCCATCACCGTGTCGATGGCCCCGGCGATCTCCGCCACCGTCGGCGCGTCGGGGTCGACGGCGTTGAGGACGCGGGTGCCCGGCTGCGCGGCGGCCAGCCGGATCAGTTCCGCGATGTTGAGGACGCTCGCCGGGTGGAAACGGCTCCTGCCGCCGTAGGCGAGGACGCGCCGAGTCCGCCCGTCGAGGTTGCGTTTGACGAAGTACAGCTCGCGGGGTGTCCCGCAGTACGGCCCGTGGATGGCCCCGGCGCGCAGCATCGTGGTCGGCAACCGGGCACCTGCAGCCAGGAGTTCGCGCTCCAACGCGGCCTTGCGGGTGCTGTACGACACGTCCCCCGGCTGAATGGTCCGCTGGTCCTCGGTGATCCACACCGGGTACTCGGGGAAGCCGTCCGGCTCGTCCTGGGTGTCGAAGTTACGGCCCTTGTCGTCCTCGTACACCGACACGCTGGAGATGACGACGGCGGACCCGACGCGATCGGCGAGGCCGGTCAACTGCCGTGCGTGCGCGGCCCCGTAGGCCACCATGTCGACCAGCACATCGCACCCGTCACCCACCGCGCCCGCGAGCGCGGCGTCGTCCTCACGATCTGCACGGGCGACCCGCACGTCCCCGGGCCAGCCCTCGTCCCGCCCGCCGCCCCTGGAGACGGCGGCCACCTCCCACCCGTCGCGGGCCAGCGCACCCACCGCCGCCCGGCCGATCTGCCCGGTCGCCCCGATCACCACAGCACGTCGCGTCATACGGCGACAGTACGACGGTCGACTCGGGGCGTCCCAGGGCCTTCTGCCGACAGCAGAGGTCAGCGCAGCGGGATCCGCGGGAACCGGCGTTCCTTCTCGGAGCGCTCCGCGGCTTCCGCGGCCTTCGCGACGGCCGCGTACTCGTCGACGTACTCCTGACCGGAGAGGTTGAGGATGGCGTAGATGATCTCGTCGGTGATGGCGCGCAGGATCGCCTTCTCGTTCTCCATGCCTTCGTAGCGGGAGAAGTCGAGGGGTTCGCCGAAGCGGATGGTCACGGGGTGGATGTTGGGGATGACCTTGCCGGGCGGCTGGGCCTCGAACGTGCCGATCATCGCGCAGGGGATGACGGGCACCCCGGCCTTCAGCGCCATCACCGCGACACCGACCTTGCCCTTGTAGAGCCGGCCGTCGTGCGACCGCGTGCCCTCCGGGTAGATCCCGAGCAGCTCGTCCTTGCCCAGCACACCGAGACCCTCACGGATGGCGGCCTGGCCGGCCTCCTTGCCGGTGCGGTCGACGGGGATCTGCCCGGCGCTGCGGAAGAAGAACGCGGTGAGCCGGCCCTTCACGCCCGGGCCCGTGAAGTACTCCTTCTTCGCGAGGAAGGTGATGCGGCGCTTGAGGATCGCCGGCATCAGGAAGTGGTCCGCGAAGGACAGGTGATTACCGGCGACGATCGCCGCCCCGGTCGCCGGTACGTGCTCGAGCCCCTCGATCCGGGGCCGGAAGACCAGTCTCAGCAGGGGTCCCAACAACACGTATTTGAGCAGGTAGTAGAACAACTGGACGCTCCTCACTCCGGCAAATCGGCTCAACCGCCGCGTTCCAGCAGGTCAACCGGCGTGTCGTGGGGGTGCCAGTCTATGTGTATGCGGGGACGCGCGGAACTGGGTCGCGAACGGCGGGGAGGCGACCGCGAGATCAGCCTGGTGCTACTGGCGGGTAGGCGGCAATGGGATCGCTCAGCATGACGGATTCGCGAGCATGGGTGGCGCAGACGAAGGTCTTGCGTCACGGTGCGACGACGGGCGGACGCCGCAACCCCGGACAGGACGGGGCCGGCTTCCCGTGACCTCCTGGAACGGTCACGGGAAGCCGGCCCCGTCGCCGGGCGCTCAGTCCCGAGTCAGCACCTTCTCCAACACCCCGAGCGCACCGCGGAGTTCATCCCCCGTGATCGTCAACGGCGGCGCCAGCCGGATCGTCGACCCGTGGGTGTCCTTGACCAACACGCCTTCGCGCATCAGCCGTTCACTGATCTCCCGCCCGGTCCCGAACACGGGGTCGATGTCGACGCCCGCCCACAGCCCGCGGGCCCGGAAGCCGAGGACGCCCTTGCCGACCAGCTCCGACAGACCGTCCCGCAGCACCACACCCAACTCGGTGGCCCGGCGCTGGAATTCGCCCGTCTCCAGGAGCTCGACCACGGCCATGCCGACCGCGGCCGCGAGCGGGTTGCCGCCGAACGTGGAGCCGTGCTCACCCGGTCGCAGCACGCCCAGCACATCCCGGCGGGCCACCACCGCGGACACCGGGACGATGCCGCCGCCGAGCGCCTTGCCGAGGAGCAGCATGTCCGGGACGACCGACTCGTGCTCGACGGCCAGCGTGCGGCCCGTGCGGCCGAGACCGGACTGGATCTCGTCCGCGATGAAGAGACAGCCCTTGCGGCGGGTCAGTTCGCGTACGCCGGTGAGGTAGCCCTCGTCCGGGATCACGACCCCCGCCTCGCCCTGGATGGGCTCCAGGAGCACCGCCGCGGTCGTGTCGTCGACCGCCGCCTCCAGTGCCGCCAGGTCGTTGTACGGCACGATCCGGAAACCGGGGGTGAAGGGGCCGAAGCCCGTGCGGGCCGTCTCGTCGGTGGAGAACGACACGATCGTCGTCGTACGGCCGTGGAAGTTCTCCGCGGCCACCACGATCGTCGCCCGGTCCGCGGGGACACCCTTCACCTCGTACGCCCACTTGCGCGCCACCTTGATGGCGCTCTCGACCGCTTCGGCGCCGGTGTTCATCGGCAGCACCATGTCGAGACCCGTCAACTGGGCCAGGCGCTGGGCGAACTCGGCCAGCCTGTCGTTGTGGAAGGCCCGCGAGGTGAGCGTCAGACGGTCCAGCTGGCGGTGGGCCGCCTCGATCAGCGCCGGGTGGCGATGGCCGAAGTTGAGGGCCGAGTAGCCGGCCAGCATGTCCAGGTAGCGGCGGCCCTCGACGTCCTCCACCCAGGTGCCCTCGGCGTGGGCGACGACCACGGGCAGGGGGTGGTAGTTGTGCGCCAGCACCGGTTCCTCGGCGCTGATCAGATCGGCGGAGGAGCGCGTGTGTACGGCAGCGGTCATGAGCGGATCTCCTGGGTGCAGCACTTGATGCCGCCGCCGGCCTTGTGGAACTCGGAGAGGTCGACGGGGACGGGGACATAGCCGTGGTCGTCGAGGCGCGCGGCCAGCGCCTCGGCCTGCGGTGCGATGAAGACATGGCGGCCGTCGGACACCGAGTTCAGTCCGAACGCCATCGCGTCGTTGCGGGTCGCGAGCACCGCGCGGGGGTACAGCCGTGCGAGTACCTCGCGGCTGCCGGGCGAGAACGCCTCCGGGTAGTACACGATGTTGTTCTCGCCCTCGGAGTCGTCCAGGACGAACAGCGCGGTGTCCAGGTGGTAGAAGTGCGGGTCCACCAGCGTCAGGCTGATCACCGGGTGGCCGAAGAACTCCTGTACCTCGCGGTGGGCCTCCCGGGTCGTCCGGAAGCCGGTGCCGGCCAGTACGTACCGGCCCGTCCAGACGAGATCGCCCTCGCCCTCGCAGACGGACGCCGGGCGGTGGACCTCGTAGCCCGCCGTCTTGAACCACAGGTCGTAGTGCGTGGACTCGGGGCGCCGCTCGGGCGCGTGGAACAGTGAGCCGAAGACACGGCCGCCGACGACGACCGCCGAGTTCGCGGCGAAGACCATGTCCGGGAGACCGGGGACCGGATCCAGGGCGTCGACGGCGTGGCCGTGGGAGCGGTAGGCGCCGATCAACGCCTGCCACTGTTCCTGGGCCAGGTCCACGTCGACGTGGGTGTCGGGATGCATCCAGGGATTGATCGCGTACTGCACGGCGAAGTGTCTGGGTTCGCAGACGAGGAAACGCCGTCGGCGCGGCACACGGGAGTCGGACACAGAGGGGTTCCTCCGCTTCCTGCGGTGTCTACTGAGGGTTGACACCAAGGTAAGAAGTGGCGGTCACGCCCGACAAGCAACAAGAATTGCGTGTCTGCGCAGGAATGCTGCGTCTTTCTCCGGTTCAACGCAGTTCTGATGCGCGCTTCGAGGTTTCGACCGGTGCGGGCTGGCTCGCCCCCGCCTCCGGGCTCTCCGGGATCAGATGGGACAGCACCATCACGCTGATCGTCTTGCGGATGAAGGGCTCGATCCGGATCCGCTCCAGCACCTCCTCGAAGTGCTCCACGTCCCGCGCCCGCACATGCAGCAGCGCGTCCGCACCGCCCGTCACGGTCATCGCCGCGGTGATCTCCGGATGGTTGCGCACCACCTCCGCGAGCCGCCGCGGCGGCGCCGCACCCTCGCAGTAGACCTCGACGTACGCCTCCGTGCGCCAGCCCAGCGCCGACGGCTGCACCGTGGCCGTGAACCCGGTGATCACGCCGGTCTCGCGCAACCGGTCCACGCGCCTCTTGACCGCCGTGGAGGACAGCCCCACGGCCGTGCCGATCTCGGCGAAGCTCGTCCTGGCGTTCGCCATCAGAGCGGTGATGATCTTCCGGTCGAGCTCGTCGAACGATGCGGGCGCGCTGTGCATGTCGGCACTGTATCCAGCGCGAACGTCCATACCTCGGCACGTGTGCAGACGTGCGAATTGCTCCTACACTCCGGGTTCATGCTGCGCGCCCTGGCTGTCGACGACGAACGCCCCTCGCTGGAGGAACTCCTCTACCTCCTGAACGCCGACCCCCGGATCGGTACCGCGGAGGGCGCGGGCGACGCGACCGAGGCGCTGCGCCGCATCAACCGGGCCCTGGAATCCGGACCGCACGGCCCCGAGGCGATCGACGTCGTCTTCCTCGACATCAACATGCCCGGCCTCGACGGCCTCGACCTGGCCCGGCTGCTCACCGGGTTCGCCCGGCCGCCGCTGGTCGTGTTCGTCACCGCCCACGAGGACTTCGCCGTACAGGCCTTCGACCTCAAGGCCGTGGACTACGTCCTCAAGCCCGTCCGCAGGGAACGCCTCGCGGAGGCGGTCCGTCGCGTCGTCGAACTGCGCGCCGCCGAGATCCGCGGCACCGCCCCGCGCATCCCCGTCAGCGAGCCCGACCCCGACCACATACCCGTGGAACTGGGGGGCGTGACCCGTTTCGTCAGCGTCGAGGACATCACCCACGTCGAGGCCCAGGGCGACTACGCCCGGCTGCACACGACCAAGGGCAGCCACCTCGTCCGCATCCCCCTGTCCACCCTGGAGGAGCGCTGGCGCTCCCGCGGATTCGTCCGTATCCACCGCCGCCACCTGGTCGCCCTGCGCCACGTCGGCGAACTGCGCCTCGACGCCGGCACCGTCAGCGTCCTGGTCGGCTCCGAGGAGCTCCAGGTCAGCCGCCGCCACACCCGCGAACTGCGGGACCTGCTGATGAGGAGGCCGTGACGGTGCCCCAGAACCAGAACCCCGCCGAACGCCGGGTCGTCGTCACCGGCCCGCCCCGGCAGACCCGCCGCGTCCCCGGCTACAACCGCCCCCGCACCGAGATCGACGAGCAGACCACCCTCGGCCACACCTACGTCCGCTCCCTCATGCGCACCCAACTGCGCGCCGCCCTCACCGTGTTCGCCGTCCTCGGCCTGCTCGTCGGCCCGCTCCCGCTGCTCTTCGCCGCGATGCCGGACGCCCGCCGCGTGGAATGGGCGGTCCTCGGCTTCGGCCTGTACGTTCCGCTGGTGCTCCTCGCCCGCTGGTACGTGCGGCGGGCGGAGCGCAACGAACGCGACTTCGTACGCCTCGTAGAAGACCGATGAACTCCGGTTACGCCGTTCCGGCCGTCGCCCTCGTCGTGATCGCGACCGTCCTCGTCGGCGCCTTCGGCCTGCGCATCTCCCGCACCACGTCCGACTTCTACGTCGCCTCGCGCACCGTCGGCCCCCGTCTCAACGCGGCCGCCATCAGCGGTGAGTACCTCTCCGCCGCCTCCTTCCTCGGCATCGCGGGCCTGGTCCTGGTCCAGGGCCCCGACATGCTCTGGTACCCGGTCGGCTACACCGCCGGCTACCTCGTCCTGCTGATCTTCGTCGCCGCCCCGCTGCGCCGCTCCGGCGCCTACACGCTGCCCGACTTCGCCGAGGCCCGGCTCGCCTCCCAGGCGGTACGACGGCTCGCGGGGGCCTTCGTCGTCGGCGTCGGCTGGCTCTATCTGCTGCCCCAGCTCCAGGGCGCCGGGCTCACGCTGACGGTCCTGACCGGGGCGCCCGACGGGCTCGGCGGAGTGATCGTCGCCGTCGTCGTGGTCGCGACCGTCGCAGCGGGCGGCATGCGCAGCATCACCTTCGTGCAGGCCTTCCAGTACTGGCTCAAGCTCACCGCGCTGCTCGTCCCCGCCCTCTTCCTCGTCCTCGCCTGGCAGGGCGACGGCGCCCCCACCCACGCCTTCGAGGAACCGGCCACCTTCCGCGAACAGCGGGTCGTCCGCGTCGACGACAGCCTCGACCTGAAACTCGACCGCCCGCTGACCGTCACGGTCGAGGGCACCGTCGACGGCCGCACCCACGAGGACACCGAACTCCACCTCCCCGCCGGCACCCACCACATCGACGCCGGCACCCGGCTGACCTTCGCCCAGGGCGCCCCCGTCCCCGAGGTCGACCGCAACAGCGGGGCCGGCCTGTCGCCCTCCCAGGCCGAGACCCGCGGCGAACGCCCGCTGTACGCCACGTACGGACTGATCCTCGCGACCTTCCTCGGCACCATGGGCCTGCCGCACGTGGTGGTCCGCTTCTACACCAGCCCGCACGGCGTCGCCGCCCGCCGTACCACCGTCGCGGTCCTCGGCCTGATCGGCGCCTTCTACCTCCTGCCGCCGGTCTACGGAGCCCTCGGCCGCCTGTACGCCCCCGAACTCACCCTCACCTCGAACGCGGACGCCGCCGTCCTGCTGCTGCCCGACCGGATGATCGGCGGCCTCGGCGGCGACCTCCTCGGCGCACTGGTCGCCGGGGGAGCCTTCGCGGCGTTCCTGTCGACCGCCTCGGGGCTGACCATGGCGGTGGCGGGCGTGCTCACCCAGGACGTGCTCCCGTCCCGCGGTGTACGGCACTTCAGGCTCGGCACGGTCCTCGCCATGGCCGTACCGCTGGCGGCGAGCGTCATGGTCGGAGGCCTGCCGGTCGCCGACGCGGTCGGGCTCGCCTTCGCGGTGTCGGCCTCCTCCTTCTGCCCGCTGCTCGTCCTCGGCATCTGGTGGCGCCGTCTGACCCCGCCGGGCGCGGCCGCCGGGATGCTGGTGGGCGGCGGCTCCGCCCTGGTCGCCGTGGCCGCGACGATGGCCGGTTTCCCCGGCACCGGAGCGCTGCACGCCCTGCTCGCCTGGCCCGCCCTCTGGTCGGTACCGCTGGCCTTCCTCACCATGGTCCTGGTGTCCCTGGCCACCCCGGGCCGGGTGCCGGCCGGAACGGCGGCGATCCTGGCGCGTTTCCATCTGCCGGAGGAGCTGCGGGCGGAGGTGAAGGCATGAGGACATCCCTGACAAGCCTGATCGGGGTGGTCGTATGAGCGGATTCCTCGCCGGCCTCTGTGTCGCCATCCTCCCCCTGCTCGCCGCCGGCTTCTGGCTGGGCCGCCGGACCGCGCGCCCCGAGAGTCTGCGCGGCCTCGGCACCCCCGTCGAGCACGCCACCTTCGAGACCCTGCACACCGCCTCCCTCGCCGCGCCCCCGCTCAGGGCGGGCCTCACCGAGGAGACCGCCGGCAAGTCGGCCCGCCGGCTGCGCACCCTCCTCGGCACGGACGCCCTGTGTCTGACCGACCAGAAGGCGGTACTGGTCTGGGACGGCATCGGCGGCCACCACCGTGCCCAGATCATGGAGCGGCTCGCCGGACCCCTGGAGACCGGCCGCGGCGAGGCCTTCCCGCTGACCTGCGACCACCTCGACTGCACGGTCCGCTGGGCCGTCGTGGCACCGCTCACCGTCGACGACCGGATCCACGGAACCCTCGTCGCGTTCGGACCCCACGAGTCCGCCGTCCTCGTCCGGGCCGCCGGGGAAGTCGCCCGCTGGATCTCCGTCCAGCTCGAACTCGCCGATCTCGACCAGTCCCGCACCCGCCTCATCGAAGCCGAGATCAAGGCCCTGCGGGCCCAGATATCCCCGCACTTCATCTTCAACTCGCTCGCGGTGATCGCGAGTTTCGTCCGCACCGACCCCGAGCGCGCCCGCGAACTGCTCCTGGAGTTCGCCGACTTCACCCGCTACTCGTTCCGCAGGCACGGCGACTTCACCACCCTCGCCGACGAACTCCACGCCATCGACCACTACTTGGCGCTGGTCCGGGCCCGTTTCGGCGACCGCCTCTCCGTCACCCTCCAGATCGCCCCCGAGGTGCTGCCGGTCGCCCTGCCCTTCCTCTGCCTGCAACCGCTCGTGGAGAACGCCGTCAAGCACGGCCTGGAAGGAAAAGCCGACAAGGCCCACATCAGCATCACCGCACAGGACGCCGGCGCCGAGGCGCTCGTCGTCATCGAGGACGACGGCACGGGAATGGACCCCGCCGTGCTGCGCCGCATCCTCGCCGGAGAGGTCAGCCCCTCGGGCGGCATCGGACTGTCCAACGTCGACGACCGGCTCCGCCAGGTCTACGGCGACGACCACGGGCTCGTCATCGAGACCGCCGTAGGGGCGGGAATGAAGATCACCGCCCGGCTGCCGAAGTACCAGCCGGGGGTGCACTCCGCCGGGCGCCTGAGTCGCGAATAGGGCTCAGGTACTGCGCGTGGCCCTCAGGTACTGCGCGTGACGACCATCCCTAGGGTGATCAGGCCCAGCACGACCCAGCCGAACCACAGCCAGCCGTTGCTGCCGAGCGCCACCGTGTAGGCCGTCACCACGACGAGACCGCCGACGGTGAGCACCCCCATCGTTCTGGTCGAGCCATCCGTAGAACCGGTACCGGGCATCGCAACACCCTCCTCAGGATTGGTCTCCCTCCATGGTGCCCCCGTTCTGCTTCCTGACGGTGCAGACGACGAAATGCGTGCCCGCCTTCCAGGGACCTTCGCTCGTCCAGGAGCCCGCCGTGTACACCGACGGGTCGAAGCCGTAGTCCCGTGGCGGCACCTCCTGCCCACACGCCACGTCCGACTCGGTGCGCGCCTCATCGAGCGTGACATCGGCACCCAACCGGGTGAATCCGAGCACTTCCTCGTCGTGCGCCCCCGCACAGGACACCAGCCGGGCGGACCGGTTGGACCGCACGTCCAGACAGTCCCGCTTCTGCATGTTCGACACGTCGGAGAACGCGGAGCCGGGCCTGCGGTGATCGCCGAGCGGCCCGTACACCGGCCCGTGCGCGCCCAGCACCAGACAGGCGCTGCGCTTCCCGGCGGCCACGAAACCGGCCTCGGTCGGCACGACGGCGACGCTCCGCACATCCGCCAGCCTCCCGCGGAGCGCCTCGGTCCGCTCCTCGCACCCCGCCGGGCCCCGTTCCCGGGCCTCGGCGGCGGACGCGGCCCCGACGAAGGCCAGCACCTGCCCGTCGGCCGCACTGCCGCAGCCGGACTCCAGACGCAGCCGCGGAGTGCCCTTGAAGGCGCCTGTGTCCCCCCAGTCGGCCAGCACGCAGTCGCCGTCCTTGAGGGGCTGGGAGAGCCCGATCCGGGTGCCGTACGGCTGTGCGGTCCCGCCCTCCTTCCCGTCGGCGGGCGGCTGCTGGGCCACGGCGTACCAGGCCCCGCCCCCGGCGATGGCCAGCCCCAGCAGACCGGCGAGGGCGGAGTGCAGGGCCCGGGGGCGGGTGCGCCGCCTGCTGCCGCCCGACGTGACCAGGGGCCCGAACCCCTCGGGGACGGCCGGCGCCGAGGGCACCGGTACGGGCGCAGGCGGCATGGGCCGGGCCCAGGGCGGCTGCGATCCGAGGTCGGTCTGGGTCCGGGCGTGGGCCTCCGCCTGCGACGCGACGAGCCGCGACAGCGCCGCCTCCGTCTGAGCTGCGGTGATCCGCCGTCCCGGGTCCTTGACCAGCATCGCCTCGAGCACGGGGCCCAGGGCGCCGGCCCGCTGCGGTGGCCGCGGCTCGTCCATGACCACCGCGGTGATCTCCGCGAAGTGCGACTCGCGGTCGAACGGACCGCGGCCCTCCACGGCGTGATAGAGCGTGCAGCCCAGCGAGAACAGGTCCGCGGCCGGGGTGGGCGATCCGCCCGTGGCGCGCTCCGGCGCCAGATAGCCCGCCGTGCCCACGAGCACGGACGTCAGGGTGTACCGCGTCTCGCCGGCGTCCGGCTGCACGGAGATGCCGTAGTCGGTGAGCAGGACACGGCCGTACGGCGACCCGGAGCGGTCCGGTGCGAGCAGGATGTTCGCCGGTTTCACGTCCCGGTGCATGACGCCCCGCTGATGCCCGGCGGTCAGCGCGTCCAGCACGGCCAGGCCGACACGGGCGCACTCCGCGGGCTGCAGCGAGCCACGCCGGGCGACCAGGTCGCGCAGGTCCACCGCGCCCGCCACGTACTCCATGACGATCCACGGCAGCCCCTCGTGCTCCAGTACGTCGTGCACGGTGACCACGTGCGGATGGCCGCGCAGCCCCGCCGCGTACCGGGCCTCCGCGCGGGCCCGCGCCACCCGGGCCTCCCGCTCGTGGCCGGCTTCCACCGCGTCCCGGAAGACGATCTCCTTGAGCGCGACCTCACAGGCGAGTCTCTGGTCGTGGGCGAGCCAGACATGGCCCATACCGCCGCTGCCGAGCTGTTTCAGCAGCAGATAGCGGCCGGCGATGACCCGGCCCACTCCCGACGTCGATGGTCCTGAAGGCATCCGGTGACTCCCGGGGTCTGCGGGGCGCCAGGCGCTCCGCTGGATGTGCGGTGCTTCGTCCGCGGGTCCGTCGTGGCTGGTCGAGCAGCCCCCGCGCCGGAGCCGCAGTAGGCTTCGCCGGCCCCGCTCAGACGGTGGCGTTTTCCGTGGGCCCCTCGGTGGCGGGCTCGCTGGTGGGCGGCTCGCTCGTGGCCGGTGCGCTGCTGGTGGCCGGCGCACTGGTGGTCGCCGGCGGCGGTGGCGCGCTGCTCGTCGTCTGCGGTGGCGCGCTCGTGGTCACCGGGGGAGGCGGTGGTGTGCTGGTCGTCTCCGGCGGAGACGTGGTCACGGCCGGGGGCGAGCCCGTGGCCGGTGGGCTGCTCGACGGGGGTGGTGACGGGCTGCCGCTCGACGGCGGGGGCGAGGTGCTGGGCGGCGGGCCGGACGAGGGCGGGGCGGACGACGGCGGGGGGGAGCCGCTGCCGCTGCCGGGGCCCGGGGTCGACGGCTCGGGGGTCGACGACTGCGGGGGGGTGGGGGGCGTGGG
>NZ_JXTE01000856.1 GCF_000972385.1 Streptomyces sp. WM6386 | reverse complement strand
AGCCCGAGAGGGTGAGTACAAAGGAAGCGTCCGTTCCTTGAGAACTCAACAGCGTGCCAAAAATCAACGCCAGATTAGTTGATACCCCGTCTCCGGCCGGTTCCGGTCGTAGATGAGGTTCCTTTGAAGAAACATACAGCGAGGACGCTGTGAACCATCGGCTTATTCCGCCGGTGGTTCCGCTCTCGTGTATGTGCACCCGA
>NZ_JXTE01000855.1 GCF_000972385.1 Streptomyces sp. WM6386 | reverse complement strand
AAGCGGAACGAGGACGTACGCACCGTACAGAAAGCCCTGATCAAACGCGGACACAAACTCCCCGACGGCGCCACCGGCTTCTTCGGCGAACAGACCAAGGCCGCCTACCGCGCCGAACAACGCAAACAGGGCTTCAAAGGAACCGACGCCGACGGCATACCGGGCCCCACCTCCCTGACCGCCCTCGGCCGCCTCACCGGATTCTCCGTCACCG
>NZ_JXTE01000854.1 GCF_000972385.1 Streptomyces sp. WM6386 | reverse complement strand
CGTGTGTATCGCTACTCATGCCTGCATTCTCACTCGTGAACCGTCCACCACTAGCTTCCGCTGCGGCTTCACCCGGCACACGACGCTCCCCTACCCATCCCAGCGGGCGTTGGCCCTCATGCTGGAATGACACGACTTCGGCGGTACGCTTGAGCCCCGCTACATTGTCGGCGCGGAATCACTAGACCAGTGAGCTATTACGCACTCTTTCAAGGGTGGCTGCT
>NZ_JXTE01000853.1 GCF_000972385.1 Streptomyces sp. WM6386 | reverse complement strand
CGTGTGTATCGCTACTCATGCCTGCATTCTCACTCGTGAACCGTCCACCACTAGCTTCCGCTGCGGCTTCACCCGGCACACGACGCTCCCCTACCCATCACGATCCCCGTTGGGGGTATATATCGCAATGACACGACTTCGGCGGTACGCTTGAGCCCCGCTACATTGTCGGCGCGGAATCACTAGACCAGTGAGCTATTACGCACTCTTTCAAGGGTGGCTGCT
>NZ_JXTE01000852.1 GCF_000972385.1 Streptomyces sp. WM6386 | reverse complement strand
ATACCGGTACTGCCCCTTCTCGAACCCCAGCAGTTCCAACGCCCGGTTCGCGATCACCTCGTTGGCGTTCATGTTGGTCGAGGTGCCGGCGCCTCCCTGGATGACGTCGACGACGAACTGTTCGTGCAGTTTGCCGTCGCGGATCTCCCGGCAGGCCTCGACGATCGCGGCGGCCTTCCGCGGCTCCAGCAGCCCGAGTTCCTCATTGGCGAGCGCGGCGGCCTCCTTGACGGCG
>NZ_JXTE01000851.1 GCF_000972385.1 Streptomyces sp. WM6386 | reverse complement strand
ATACCGGTACTGCCCCTTCTCGAACCCCAGCAGTTCCAACGCCCGGTTCGCGATCACCTCGTTGGCGTTCATGTTGGTCGAGGTGCCGGCGCCTCCCTGCACGACGTCCACCACGAACTGTTCGTGCAGCTTCCCCTCGCGGATCTCCCGGCAGGCCTCGACGATCGCGGCGGCCTTCCGCGGCTCCAGCAGCCCGAGTTCCTCATTGGCGAGCGCGGCGGCCTCCTTGACGGCG
>NZ_JXTE01000850.1 GCF_000972385.1 Streptomyces sp. WM6386 | reverse complement strand
CTTCCCCGAGGTCCTGGAGTACCGGGACCGCGCGGTCGCCCAGCACGGTCTGCGGCTGCATGTCGCCTCCGTACAGGACTACATCGACCGCGGTGTGCTCCGGGAACGTCCTGACGGGACCCGCAACCCGCTCCAGACCCTCCCGCTGACCGAGAGGATCCAGGCGGAGAAGTTCGACGCGGTCTTCGGCGGTGGCCGGCGCGACGAGGAGAAGGCCCGCGCCAAGGAGCGCGTCTTCTCC
>NZ_JXTE01000085.1 GCF_000972385.1 Streptomyces sp. WM6386 | reverse complement strand
GGGGGCGTACAGGCTCGACGGGCCGGGGGCGGAGGCGCTGACCGAGAGGGGGGCGGCTGGCGGCTGTACGGGGAGATCGATCACGTTCCCGACGGGCACTCCGCCGGGGTTCTGCTCGTCGCCGCGCACACCGGTGGATTCGCCCGGTCCCGCACGCTTGTCTTCCTCGTCCCCGGGGACACCGACGGGCTCGTGCGCGTACGGCAGACCGCCCTCGACGCCACCCGCCCGCTCGCCCGGCTCCAACTACGGAATGTGGAAGCCCGGTTGCTGGGCGACGAAAGTGCCGACGTGCTGGGCGCGCTGGCCCGGCTCGGGGACTTCGCCGCCGTCTTCCTCGCCTGCGAGGCCGTCGGGGCCGCCGACCGGGTGCTGGAGCGGACCGTCGAGTATGTGAAGCAGCGGGAACAGTTCGGGCGGGCCATCGGGTCGTTCCAGGCGGTCAAGCACCGGCTGGCCGATGTGTATGTGCAGGTGCAGGCGGCGCGTTCGGCGGCGTACTACGCGGCCTGGGCCACCGTGCACGGAGAGCGGGTGGGCGGGCTGGCCCTGGCTCAGGGGCTGGAGGCGTTGCGTGCCGCCGCCGGTGAAGCCGTCCAGTTGCACGGGGGCATCGGCTTCACCTGGGAGCACGACGTCCAGCTGTATTTCAAGCGGGCCGCCGGCGACGAGCTGCTGTTCGGGCCGGTGCACCGGCTGCGGGCGCACGCGGCCGACGCGGCACGGCTCTTCGAGGCGGCCGGGCAGCCGGAGGTGACGGTGTGATCGGGGAACGCGCGGTACAGAGGATCTCGTCCACGCGGGGGTTCGCCAAGGTCGCCCCGCATGTCATTCCGGCGCTGGACCGGGCCGTGCACCGGCTCACGCGCGGGAAGGTCATCCTCAGCGCGCAGATGCTGCCGGGCGTGATCCTGACGTCCGTCGGTGCGCGCAGTGGGCTGACGCGTCGTACGCCCCTGGCCTGTATGCCCGAGGAGGGCGGGCGGAGCTGGATTCTCATCGGGTCCAACTTCGGGCGGGACGGGCATCCCGCCTGGACCGCCAACCTGATGGCCCGTCCCGACGTCGAGATCAGCTGGAAGGGCACCGACATCGCCGTGACGGCCCATCTGCTGGAAGGGGAGGAGCGGGCCGCCGTGTGGAAGGCGGCGCTGGCCTTCTGGCCGCCGTACGCGACGTATCAGGCCCGGATCGAGCGGGAGATACGGCTCTTCAGGATCGTACGGAAGTAACTTCTAGAGCGTTGCCAGGCGCTGGACCAGCAGGAACGCGCCGATTCCCAGCATTGCGGCGCCCGATGTGCGGGTGACCGCGCGGGCCGCCGCCGGGCGGGCGCCCAGGACCGCGCGGGCCGCGAGGCCGACCGTCAGATAGACGGCGGCGCAGCACACCATGTGCAGGACGCCGAGGGTGGCGGTCTGGACGGGCACGGGGACGCCCGTCGGGTTAAGGAACTGCGGCAGGACCGAGAGGTAGAGCAGCAGCCCCTTGGGGTTCAGGCCGCTGATCGTCGCGCCCCGCAGGAAGACGCGGGCATCGGAGGTCTCCACGGGCTCTTCCGCGGTGCCGGGGACGCCCGGCCTGCGCAGCACGCTCCACCCCAGCCACACCAGGTACCCGGCCCCGGCCACCGTCAGCGCGGTCAGCAGACCGGGCTCCCCGGCCACCAGCACCGCCAGGCCCGCCACCGCGAGCGCCGTGTGCAGCGCGTACCCGGACACCAGGCCGCCCACCGCCCACGCCACCGAGCGTCCGCGCAGCCCTGCGGATATCGCGTACGCCCAGTCGCCGCCCGGCACGCAGACCAGCAGGAGGTCCACGGCGAGGAAGGAGAGGAGGGTTCCCGAGTTCATGCAGGGGACATTAGGCGTGAATAGCCCGAAAGTGTTTCTGAAATTTGCCCATGATCGCATGTTCTGGGGGAAGATCTCCCCTATGGACGACGTGGACCGGAAAATTCTTGCCGAGCTCCAGCAGGACGGGCGGCTGACCGTGACCGAGCTGGCGGCGCGGGTGCGGCTCAGTGTCTCGCCGTGCCACCGGCGGCTGCGGGAACTGGAGCGGGCCGGCGCCATCAGCGGGTACCGGGCGGTCGTGGAGCCCTCGGCCGTCGGGCTGAACTTCGAGGCGCTCGTCTTCGTCACCATGCGGCAGGAGGACCGGGACACCGTCGCCGGGTTCGAGCGGGCGCTCGCGGAGGTGGAGGGCGTGCAGGAGGCGCAGCGGCTGTTCGGGGAGCCGGACTATCTGCTGCGGGTGGTCGCGGCGGACCTCACGGCCTATCAACGGCTGTACGACGAGCGGCTGGCCACGCTGCCGGGGGTGCAGCGGCTGACGTCCACGCTCGTGATGAAGCACGTCGTGAAGGACCGGCCCCTACCGGCGTGAAAACACGGCAGGCGGCGGCTCACCCGTGTGAACCACCGCCTACCAGACAGGACTTGGTGCCTGGAAAAAGATTGTCGGTTACTTGGTCGGCTTCTTTCCGGTCACACCCAGATGCACCAACAGCGCCAGGTTCGGCTTGAGTTCAGCCTGTTTGACGCCCCATGTCTGGAAGCCCTTCTGGTGCGAGGCGACCGCCGCGAGCATCGCGACCAGTGAACCGGCGACCGCCGCCGGGTTCACGTCCTTGTCGACCTTGCCCTTGGCCTGCAACTCGGCGACCGAGTCGGACAGGGAGTTGTTCACGGAGTTCAGGATCTTCATACGGAGCTTGTAGAACCGCTTGTCGCCCTCGGCGGCGCCGAGGTCGACGACCCTGAGGATCGCGTCGTTCCTGCGCCAGAACTCGAGAAAACCGTCCACAAGTTCCTGCGCCGTCTGCCAGCCCGCCTTGCCGACCCAGGATCTGCCCTCGAGCAGCTGGGTCAACTGGCCGCCCTCGGTGGCCATTTGCTCGGCGATCTCCAGGACGGCGCCCTCGACGTCCGGGAAGTACTGGTAGAAGGTCGCGGGCGAAGTGCCCGCTTTCCGGGCGACATCGATGACTTTGACGTCCCGGTAAGGGGAGGAGCTGAGCATCTCGCTGAGGCAGTCGAGCAGCTTCTGCCGGGTCGCCTGCCCACGCCGGCCGGCCACGCGGCCGTCGACGGTACGCACTTGTCCTGTCATGCCGTCAGCTTACCGAGGGGTGATCGGAGCGCGATTCGGCCGACTGCAAATGGGGTGCGAGGGAGCTTCGGGGCTGGTGCGCTGGTCTGCGCGCTGCGTGAGTCGCCGTTAGTTTGGCGGTATGGCCGAAAACAGGGCATCCATGTACGGAGAGGGCGTCCCGTGCTGGGTGGACGCGCAGCTTCCCGATGTGGAGGCGGGCAAGCGGTTCTATGGTGAGCTCTTCGGGTGGACCTTCGAGGAGCAGCGGTACGGCGGGGCCGTATGGGCCCTGAAGGAGGGCGAGCCCGTCGCCGCGCTCGCGCACAAGACGGACGGGCGGATGCCCACCGTCTGGACGGTGTACTTCGCGACGCCGGACATCGAGGGCCTCGCCGACCGGGTCTGGGCCGCCGGCGGACAGGTCGTCACCGCCCCCATGCCGGTCGGCGACCTGGGCACCAGCGCCCTGGTCACCGACCCCGACGGCGCCGTCTTCGGTCTGTGGGAGCCGGACTCCCACACCGGTTTCGGCGTACGGCACGAGCCGGGCACCTTCGTCTGGGCCGAGCTGTACGCCCGGGACACCGAGGGCGCCAACACCTTCTACGGCGGGCTGTTCCATGACGCCCTGTTCGGACCGGACGCCAGGCCCGATTTCGGCCGCGCCCCCGTCTCCGACGTCTTTCCGGCCGAGATGCCGCCCCACTTCCTCGTCCACTTCGGAGTCGAGGACTGTGAGGCCGTTCTCGGGACGGTGAACCGGCTCGGCGGGCGGGTCCAGGCTCCACCCTTCGAGACGTCGTACGGCAAAGTCGCCGTCGTCACCGACAATCAGGGGGCGTCGTTCGCCGTACTGGTACGTCCCGACGGCCGACCGGGGCAGTGAAAAGCGCCGGTTTGGCATGGGACATCCCGATTTGCAACCGGGTTCGCAACCTGCGCCTCGGCCAGGAAGAATCAGGGTGCGTGCCGCCATGGCGGTGCGGTGGTGAGACGCTGCACGGGGTCGCGTGCATAAGGGTGTGACGCGGCCCGTACGGGGAGGTGGCAGGCAAGTGGTGGATCAGCTGACACAGCACGATCCGCGGCGGATCGGGCCGTTCGAGGTGCTGGGACGGCTGGGCGCCGGCGGCATGGGGCTGGTCTATCTCGCGCGCTCGGCGTCCGGCCGGCGCGTGGCGATCAAGACGGTCCGTACGGAACTCGCCGAGGACCAGCTGTTCCGCGTCCGCTTCTCGCGTGAGGTGGAGGCGGCCCGCGCGGTCTCCGGCTTCTACACGGCGGCCGTCGTCGACGCCGACGCCCGCGCCGCCGTGCCCTGGCTGGCCACCGCGTACGTTCCCGCGCCCTCCCTCGAAGAGATAGTGAACGAGTGCGGGCCGATGCCGGCCCAGGCGGTGCGCTGGCTCGCGGCCGGCGTCGCGGAGGCCCTCCAGTCGATCCACGGAGCGGGCCTTGTCCACCGCGACCTGAAGCCGTCCAACGTGCTGGTCGTCGAGGACGGCCCCCGGGTGATCGACTTCGGTATCGCATCCGGCGTATCGAACACGCGTCTGACCATGACCAATGTGGCGGTGGGCACCCCCGCCTACATGTCGCCGGAGCAGGCCAAGGACTCCCGCAGCGTCACCGGCGCGAGCGACGTCTTCTCGCTCGGCTCCATGCTGGTCTTCGCCGCCACCGGCCACCCGCCCTTCCACGGCGCCAACCCGGTCGAGACGGTCTTCATGCTGCTCCGCGAGGGCCCGGACCTCGAAGGCCTCCCGGACGAACTCCGTCCGCTCATCGAGTCCTGTATGCAGATGGAGGCCACCGGCCGCCCCAACCCGGCCGACCTCCAGTCCCAGCTCGCCCCGCACCTCTTCGGCTCCGGCTCCGACGACAGCGGTACGGCGTCGGCCTGGCTGCCCGAGCGGGCCGTGGGCCTGATCGAGGCGCGCCGCAACGGGCGCCCGGCCGTCAAGCCGGGTCCGGGCGGCCGCAGCGGCGGAGGCCGGGTCGCCCCCGTACCCCCGCCGCCCTCCCATGACCCGGCCCCCGTGCCCGTCGGCGCCCCCGACACCGGCCCGGTGCGCCTCGCGGGCGCCCAGGTGCCCATCGGGCCCGGACCGCGCGTCGCCGACGCCCGCGCCGCCGCCGTCAAGGCGCCGCCGCCGGAGGCCGGCCTGGTCGCCAGCTGGTCCAAGCCGCGCCCCGGCGTCAACGGCACGGACGCCGCCGTGGGCCCCGCCGTACCCGCACCGCCCGCACAGGAGCCGGGCGGCGGCTGGCGGCCGTGGCGTTTCCGCATGTCGAACGACGTGTGGGGGACCCCCTCCGTCGCCGACGACCTCGTCTACGTCACCTCCTTCGAGGTGCACGCCCTCGACGTGGCCACCGGGCGCCGCCGCTTCAAGACCCGGGACGTCGCCTGGTCGATGGCGGTCGCGGACGGCCGTATCCACGCCTCCGACGGTCCCACCCTGTTCGCCCTGGAGGCCCGCGAGGGCGCCGACCTGTGGCGGATCCAGACGGACGCCTGGGTGTACTCGCTCAAGGCCGGCCGGGGCACGGTCGTCACCGGCAGCCGTGGCGGCGGCGTCCAGGGCTGGGAGGCCTCGGGCGGCCAGAAGCTGTGGGAGCTCACCGGGGCGCAGACGGACTTCGAGTCCCCGGAGGCCGGCCCGGCGCTGCACGACGGCACGGTGTACGTCTGGCAGGACGCCCGGCTGCGCGCCCTGGACGCCCGCACCGGCGACGAGCGCTGGTCGTACCCCATCGGCGACGCGGCCTCCTGCGGCGGCGTACCGGTCCGGGTGACGCAGGCGCCCGACGGCTATGTGTATGTCTCGGCCGGCACCCGGGTGCTCGCGCTGGACGTCGCGAGCGGCCATGTGAAGTGGCACTTCGAGGCACCGGCGGTCTTCCTCTGCCCGCCCGCCTTCGTGCCGGGCCCGGCCGTGACCGGCGGTGGCGTCTACCTGGCCGACTATCTCGGCACGGTCTACGCCCTCGACGCCGCCGACGGCCGCGACCGCTGGCGCATCGCCACCGAGGCCAGGGCCTCGATCGAGCCGGTGCTGGTGGTGGCGGGGCATGTGCACGTCGGCAGCGGCAAGGGGCTGTACACCCTGGACGCGGTCACCGGCACGCCCAAGTGGCGCTTCCAGGCGGGCGGCGACATCGTGGGCGCGCCCGCGGTGGCGGAGGGCCGCATCCACTTCGGCTCCACGGACCACCTGCTGTACACCCTGAAGGCCGACGACGGCCGGCTGCGCTGGAAGCTGGCGACCGGCGGCGAGATCACCGGTGCCCCGGTGGTGAAGGACGGCGTCGTGTACGCGTGCAGCAAGGACCGCTGCGTGTACGCGCTGGACGCGGAGAAGGGAACGGGGACGGCCAGGACCGCGTGAGCCGCTGGTGACGGCCGTCGTACGGAAGGGGCACCATGTAGTGGCATGGCCGTGACAAGTGGTCGCTAGAGTGGCGGCATGATCGCACGGGGGCGCACTCTCAAGTTCACAGCTGTCATCGCATTGGTGGTCCTGGCCCTGTCCGGGTTCTCGACGAGCTCGAAGAGCCGACACGGGAGCGGTAGTCGGAGCGGGGGCGGATGCAGCAGTTCCAGCCAGGACCACGACAGCTCGTCGTCCACCTCGGGAGGCGGCTCGGGGACCTACCACGACTACGACGATGACGACGACTACGACGACGACTACGACGACGGCTACTCCGGTGGTTCGTCCGGGGAATCGTCCCCGTCCGGTTACGAGGACGGTACGGCGCGGCTGATCAGCTGCGCGACGGTGGCGGACCCGTACGCGACGATCGAGGTCACCAACCCGAACAGCACCGAGAGCACCTTCGACGTCCACATCAACTTCATGGAAGCCGACGACGACTCGGTCAATGGCACCATCGAGCAGGTCACCGTGGCCGCGAACGGCACGAAGACCATGCGGATCGAGGTGACCAACGCCGAGGAGAGCGCCGCCAAGGTCGACCACTGCGACCTGGACCCGGTCGCCTCCTACAACTGGGACGACGTCACCGGGTCCTGAACCCGGGGCGGCGGGCGGCGAACAGCTCCGTCTGCCGCTCGTCCGGCAGGTTCCCGAGCGAGATGAGATGCGGGGCCTGCGCGAAGCCGGCGGCGAGAGCGGCCTCCCTGGCCGCCCACAGGGCGCGGACGGTGCCCTGCACACCCTCGGGCGGATACCCGGCGATGACGGCGGCACAGCGCACCGCGGTCTCCAACGCGGCGCCGGGCTCGGTGAGTTCGGAGACCAGCCCGGTCTCGTGGGCCCGCTGCGCGGAGATCCGCTCGGCGGTCCCCATGAGCATCATCCGGGCGACCTCGCCGTACGGCATCCGCTGCGCCATGAGGACCGACTCGTACGCGCTGACCATGCCGTACGTCGTGTGCGGATCGAAGAACTCCGCTGTCGTGTCGGCGACGACGAACTCGCTCTCGCCGAGCAGATAGAAGGCCCCGCCGCAGGCCATTCCCCGTACGGCGACGACGACGGGCTTCCAGAGATCGTTGGCCTTGGGCCCGACACGAAGCAGCGGATCGTCGGCCATATAGGGGGAGTTGGGCTGCGGAACCTCCGCATCCCGGTCCAGCCCGGTACAGAAGGCGCGCTCACCCGCCCCCGTGAGGACGATCGCCCGCACGGAGTCGTCGAACCGCAACTCCCGCCACGCCCGCACGAGTGCGTCCCGCAGAGCGAGATCGATCGCGTTGAGCCTGTGTGGCCGGTCGAGGGTGACGACGGCGACACCGGAGTCCTTGTCGACGGTGACCCCCAGACCGCTCACGACAGCACCCACTGCACAAGCCCGCCGGAGAACACCACATGCACCCGGGCGCCGATACGGATCCGGCCCGGATCAAGGGAGTTGAGTGGCGCCCCGGCCGAGCTGACCAGGTTGCCGACGAGACGGATGCGGGGATGGTCGGTGAGTTCGACGACGACCACGTTGTACGGCGCCTGCGCCGCGTAGTCCGCGAGGAGCGGGGGATGGGGGACGACGTAGGACCAGACACGTCCGTGGCCGGACACGGGACGCCACTCGGATTCGAAGGACTGGCAGTGCGGGCAGCAGGGGCGGGGCGGGAAGCGGGGTTCGCCGCAGTCGGCACAGGCCTGGACCCTGAGCTCGCCCTGGGCGGCGTAGCGCCAGAAGGGGGCGCCGTCGGGGTCGGTGACGGGGGTGAGCATGGGGGTTGCCTCCTTCAGGTCCTCAGGAGCAGCGCGGAGGTGGGGACGCCCTCGCCGGCGGTGACCAGACAGGTCGCGGCGTCCGGGACCTGGGCGGTACTGGTCCCGCGGAGCTGCTTGACGCCTTCGTTGATGAGGTTGAAGCCGTGCACGTAGGCCTCGCTGAGCCCGCCCCCGCCGGTGTTGAGCGGCAGCCGCCCGCCGATCTCGAGGGCGCCCTGCTCGGTGAAGGCGCCGCCCTCTCCTCGCCCGCAGAACCCGTAGCCCTCCAGGGAGAGCGGAATGAGAGCGGTGAAGGCGTCGTAGATCTGGGCGACGTCGACATCCTGCGGGGTGAAGTCGGAGTGCTTCCACAGATGCCGGGCGGCGGTCCAGGCAGGGCCGGTGAGCGGGTCGTCGTTCCAGTAGTTGACCATGCCGTGGTGCTGGGCGGGGAGCCCCTGGGCGGCGGAGTGGACGTAGACGGGCGCGTGGCGGCAGTCCCGGGCCCGCTCCCTGCTGACGACGACACACGCCAACGCGCCATCGCTCTCCAGGCAGTTGTCGAAGAGACAGAGCGGCTCGCTGATCCAGCGGGAGGTCATGTACATCTCGCGGGTGAGGGGCCGTTCGTACATGACGGCCGCCGGATTCTGATTGGCCCTGTTGCGGCAGGCGAGGGCGACATTGAACAGATGATCCCGGGTCGCGCCGTACTCGTGCATATAGCGGCGGGTGAGCATGGCGATCTCGTCGACGGGCCGCAGCAGCCCGTACGGCCGTGTCCACTGGGCGGGAGTGGGCAGCTGAACGGTCGTGTTCCGCCAGGGCCGGGGCCCTGACCCCCGCTTCCGTGACCGCCAGGCCACCCCCACGCTCGCCTGCCCGGCGGCTATGGCGGTGGCGAGATGGCCGACGGTGGCACAGGAGCCCCCGCCCCCGTACCCGACCTTGCTGAAGAAGGTGAGGTCACCGAAGCCGACCGCCTTCGCGAGCTCCACCTCGTCGGTCTCCTCCATGGTGAAGGAGGCGAGGGCGTCGACCTCTCCCGGGGCGATACCGGCGTCGTCGAGGGCGGCGAGCACGGCACGGCAGGCGAGGGATCTCTCGTCCTCGGGGAGGTTCTTGGCGAAGGGCGTCTGGCCTATGCCGACGATGGCGGTGGCGTCCTTGAGTCCTGTCATGGAGCACCTCCGCGGGCTGTCCACCGGGCTGACAGTGCGTCAGGCTACAGCTAATCTGACGGGTAGTCAGCTACTGGGTTCTGGAGGCTGGTTGTGCGCGGAGACGTGGAGTGGGGCAGCGTTCCGGGTCTGGTCCGGTCGGCGGCGGAGCGGTACGCGGACGTGGAGGCCGTGGTGGAGGGCCGTACACGGGTGACGTACGCCGAACTGGGCGCCCGAGTGGAACGCGCGGCGGCGGCGTGCGTGGCGAACGGGGTGGAGGCGGGCGACCGGGTCGCGATCTGGGCCCCCAACTCCCTGGACTGGATGGTGTCGGCGCTGGGCGCGGTGTCGGCCGGCGCGGTACTGGTCCCGCTGAACACACGGTTCAAGGGAACGGAGGCGGCGGACGTACTGCGCCGCAGCGGAGCACGGTTGTTGTTCGTGACGGGGACGTTCCTGGGGACGTCGTACGTGGCGTCGCTGCGGCGGGCCGTGGCGGAAGGTCCGGGGCTGCCGTCCCTGGCCCAGGTGGTGGTCCTGTCGGACGACGCCCCGGCCGACTACTGGACGTGGAAGGACTTCCTGGCGAGCGGCGAGGGAGTGGGCGAGGCGGAGGTACGGACCCGGGCGGCCTCGGTACGCGGTTCATGGCCCTCGGACATCGTCTTCACCTCGGGCACGACCGGCCGCCCCAAGGGCGCGGTGATCACGCATTCCCAGACGTTGCGGGCGTACGGGGTCTGGAGCGATCTGGCGGGCCTGCGCCAGGGCGACCGCTATCTGATCGTGAACCCGTTCTTCCACACCTTCGGCTACAAGGCGGGCGTGATCGCCTGCCTGATGCGGGGCGCGACGATGATCCCCCAGCCGGTGTTCGACGTGGACACGGCCCTGGCGAACATCGCGTCGGAGCGCGTATCGGTCCTCCCGGGCCCGCCGACCCTCCACCAGTCCCTGCTGGACCACCCGGCTCGCGACGCGTACGACCTGTCGGCCCTGCGCCTGGTGGTGACGGGCGCGGCGGTGGTCCCCCTGACCCTGGTGGAGCGCCTGCGGACCGAACTGGGCGTGGAGACGGTCCTGACGGCGTACGGCCTGTCGGAGGCGAGCGGCGTGGTCACGATGTGCCGCCGCGGCGACGAGCCGACGGTGATCGCGTCGACATCGGGCAGGGCGATCCCGGGAACACAGGTACGGGTGGTGTCCGCCGGCGGCCAGGCGGTGGCGCCGGGGGTCCCGGGTGAGGTGATGGTCCGGGGCTTCAACGTCATGCGGGGCTACTACGAGGACGAGACGGCGACGGCGGAGGTCCTGGACCCGGACGGCTGGTTGCGCACGGGCGACGTGGGCGTCCTGGACGAGGCGGGCAACCTCCGCATCACCGACCGCCTCAAGGACATGTTCATCGTCGGCGGCTTCAACGCCTACCCGGCGGAGATAGAGCAACTCCTGGGCCTGCACCCCGATGTGGCCGACGTGGCGGTGATCGGCGTCCCGGACCCCCGACTGGGGGAGGTGGGCAAGGCGTACGTGGTGCGCCGCCCGGATGCGGTGACGACGGGCGACGACCTGATCGCATGGGCAAGGAGGGAGATGGCGAACTACAAGGTGCCGAGATCGGTGGAGTTCGTGACCGAGCTGCCACGCAACGCGAGCGGAAAGGTGGTCAAGGGGAGGCTGCGGCGGTGATTGGCGGATCTGTCCGATGCCGGGCCCTGGTGACCTGCACGTTTCCCGCCGCCCGTGAGAGACATCTGCCAATCACCGCGGCTTGCGGCCGCCCAGCGACTCCTCCACCTGCTGGATCATCCACTCGGGGCGCCCGAACACGTCCTCGGCCGTGAAGCGGAGCAGTCCCCGAAGCTCCGGGCAGCGCGAGATCTCGTTGAAGCGGGCCACGTCTCGGCGGTGGGCCTCGCGGGTGCCGTGGTAGGCGTAGCCCTCGATCTCGATGCCGAGGCCCTGCTTCCGGAAGAGGAAGTCGAGGTAGCGGCGGCGGCCGTCGGGCAGGCGGAGTTCGGCCTGCGGTTCGGGGTGGAGGCCGGCGTCGGCCATGTGGAGGCGGGCGAGGGTCTCCGCCGGGGAGCCGGTGCGCGGGTCGGCGAGGCTCAGCCGGTGGCGGGCGCGGACGGCTCCGCGGAGCGGGGGTTCGAGGGCGTGGGAGAGGGCGGCGCGGGTGGTGAGAGGGGGCCGGCGTAGCCGGTCGACGGTGCGATGGCCGAGCGCGGACTCCACGGCCACGAGCGCGTCGTCCCACGACAAGCTGCCTCAACTCCCGATCTGCCACCCCCCTACTTTCCCGACCCCCAACCGCCCGCGATCCCCCTGTGGATAACTCCGGCTCCCCCGCAGCAGATCGGTAATTGGCAGATGCGTCCCAGGATCTCCGCACCCCCATCGATCTCACCTGCGGAAACGCACCACCCGAGCGGCACAGATCTGCCAATCACCCCCGACGGCGACACGCCTCGGCCGCGACGGCTCCCCCTCCGCGCCGCCGCGGCCGATCCCCGTGCGGGAAAAAGGTCTGGTGTCAGGCCGGCTCGTCCGTGGCGTGGACGTTGTCCGTGGTGGCTTCGTCCGTGTCCTTGCCGCTCAGCTTGAGCGGGTCGGTGGTGGCGTGGACGTTCTTGATCGTGACCGGCTCAGTGGTGGCGTGGACGTTGTCGGTCGTCGCGTCGCCCGTCGGCTCGTCCGTGGCGTGGACGTTCTCGGTGCTGGTCTCGTCGCTCATGTCGCTGGCTCCCCGGCAGTGTGGTGCGTTGGATGGACAGGATCCGCCCGGCAACTCCCCCGAGGGTTGCCGGGCGGATCTGCTGGGCCGGTACACCTTAGGTGTCCGACCGGTTGTCGTTCCGTCTGCCCCCCGACGCGACGGCCCGACACAGTTGAGAGTGCCGGGCGGCGATAAACGAATGATGAACGCGCGTTCTCGCCGGTCAGGCCGTCCGGCTCAGGCGATCGCCGTCGGGTTCAGCAGGTTCCTGACCTCGTCCGCCTCCGTCGAGCCCAACGCCACGAAGATCTCCAGGGCTTCACGCCAGCACACCTGCGCACGGCCGAGCTGACCGATGCCGTTGAGAGCGCGCCCGAGCACCGTGAGGACGTTGGCGTGCCGCCATTCGCCGCCGATGCCGCGCAGCAGGGACAGCGCGGTCTCGGCGTTCGGCGCGGCCTGGGCGGGGCGCCGGGCCGCGAGGTCGAGTTCGGCGAGCCGGAACAGGGTCATGCCCTCCCAGAGGCGCTGGCGGCTGTCCTGGAACACCCGCAGTGCCTGCTGGAGGTGCTCGGTCGCCTCGGAGTACCTGCCGCTCTGGGTGAGGGCGAGGCCCAGTGCGTACCGGCCGTTGGCGCCCTTGAAGGCGTGGTCCATGTCGTCGTACATGGCCGTGCCCTGCTGGGCCAGTTCGACCGCGCTGTCCGTCCGCCCGGTGGCCAGATGGATGCGCGACAGGTTGCACAGGGCGCTGGCCTCACCGGGACGGTCGCCCAGGGCCCGGAAGCTCTCGATGGCATGGGTGAAGTACGCCATGCCCTCGTCGTGCCGGTTCTGGTACAGCGCGATCACGCCGCCGATGTTGGAGGCCCAGCATCCGGTGAGCGGGTCCTCGGCCTCGCGCGCCAACTCGGCGGCACGTTCCGCCTCCTGGGAGGCCACGTCGAACCGGCTGCCGGAGTGCTGGTGCACAAAGGCGAGTGCCGTCGACGCCCGTGCCTCCGTGCGGGTGTCCCCGGCCTCTCGTGCCACGTCCCGCAGCAGCGCCGCGACCGTCTCGTACTCCTTGGAGTTGGCTCCCGACTCCGCCAGGTCGACGGCGGCCCACAGGACATCGACGGCGCGCCGCAGGGAGCTGGGCTGCGCGGACTGCCGCACGCAGGCCAGCAGGCAGATCGCCTCGGAGTAGAGCCAGTCCTGCGCCGCATGCCGGTCCGAGAAGGCCAGCCCCGGGTACTCGGCGCGCTCCAGATGGTCCACCAGCCGGTCTCCCGGCCGTTCGATCAGGTAGACCCCGCCGACGGTGGACAGGTAGAAGTCGAGCAGCCTGGACAGCGCCGCCCCCCTCTCACTCGGCGGCCACTCGTCCCGCTCCGCACAGGCACGCGCGTAGAGTCGCACCAGATCATGGAACCGGTACCGGCCGGGCGCCGCCGATTCCAGCAGTGACGTGTCGACCAGGGACTCCAGGAGGTCCTCGGTCTCCTCCACCTCCAGGTCCAGTACCGCGGCCGCCGCGGCGAGCGAGATGTCCGGGCCGTCGGCCAGGCCGAGCAGCCGGAAGGCGCGGGCCTGGGCCGGCTCCAGCTGGCCGTATCCCAGCTCGAACGTCGCCTTCACCGCGAGGTCCCCGGCCTGGAGTTCGTCCAGGCGCCGGCGCTCGTCCGCCAGCTTCGCCGCCAGGACGGACACCGTCCACGTGCGGCGGGCCGCGAGGCGCGACGCGGCGATACGGATCGCCAACGGCAGGAAGCCGCACGCGGCCACCACGTCCAGGGCGGCGTCCCGCTCGCTGCCCACCCGCTCCTCGCCCACGATCCTCGTGAAGAGCGCCAGCGCCTCGTCCGGCGACATCACGTCCAGGTCGATCAGGTGCGCCCCGGCGAGGTCCACCATCCGTACCCGGGAGGTCACCAGAGCCGCGCAGCCCTCCGTGCCGGGGAGCAGCGGACGTACCTGCGCCGCGTCCCGCGCGTTGTCCAGCAGCACCAGCACCCGGCGCCCGTCCAGGACCGAGCGGTACAGCGCCGCCCGCTCCTCCAGGGAGTCCGGGATCGCCGAGTCCGCCGTGCCCAACGCCCGCAGGAACGAGCCCAGTACGGTCTCCGGCTCGGCCGCCCGGGACCCCGCGCCCTGCAGATCGACGTACAGCTGACCGTCGGGGAAGGCCCCGCGCGCCTGGTGTGCCACGTGCACCGCCAGTGTCGTCTTGCCCACGCCGCCGATGCCCGCCAGCGCGGACACCGCCATCACGCGGCCCTCCGCCGATGCCAGGACCTCGCCCAGTTCGGACACGAAGGACGCGCGGCCCGTGAAGTCCGGGACGGTCGCCGGGAGTTGTGCCGGGCGGACCGGCGCGGCCGAGGGTTCCGGCTGCGGGGACGGCGGTTCCGCCAGCCCCGGGTCCGCCCGGAGGATCCGCTGTTGCAGGTCCCGGAGGCCCGGGCGGGGGTCCACGCCCAGTTCGTCCGCCAGCAGACGGCGGGTGTCGGCGTAGACCGCCAGCGCTTCCGCCTGGCGCCCACTGCGGTAGAGGGCGAGCATGAGGAGTTCCCGCAACCGCTCCCGGAGCGGATGGGCCGCCGTCAGGGCCGTCAGTTCCGAGACGGCCTCCGCGTGGCAGCCCTGCTCCAGGTCCATGTCCAGGCGGGACTCCAGGAGTTGGAGCCGCCATTCCTCCAGCCTGACCCGCTGCGAGGACGCGTACGGGCCCGGCACTCCCGCCAGTACCTCGCCGTCCCACAGGGCGAGCGCCCGGCCCAGCACCTCCCGTGCGTGGCACAGATCCCCGGCACCCCGCGCCTTCTCCGCCCCCGTGGCCAGCTCCTGGGCCACCGCGAGATCCAGCACGCCCTCGCCCAGCGAGCGGATCGCGTACCCGCCCGACTCGCTCACCAGGACGCCGGGGTCCAGGACCTTGCGCAGCCGGGAGGCGTACGTCCGCAGCGCCGCCAGCGCCTGGGACGGTGACTCCTCGCCCCACAGGGCGTCGATCAGTTCGGCCGCGGTGGCCGTACGGCCTTCCCGCAGCAGCAGCGCGGCCAGCAGGGCCCGTTGCTGCGGGGAGCCCATGGGCAACGACTCCTCGCCGCGCCAGGCGCGGACCGGTCCGAGCACGCTGAAGCGCAGCGGCAGCTCCGGCTCCGCCGAGGAGCCGGGACGCCGCTGCTCAGGCACCCGCGGTACTCCGTCCATCGCCGTCCCCCTAGACGCAGTGAGCAACCACGCCAGTTTGCCTTGTTCATGGCAGATGCGTCAGCTGTGGAGACTCCGATCACAGGTCGGCGCGCGGGATATCACAAGCCCCTCACGTGGTCTTCGCACACTTCCGCACAGAAAGCGTCACGGTCCGTCGCTGCCGCCGCAGCTGACGGGTCGTTAGATCAGCGCTACCGTGACCCCCATGACCGCGACCACGGACACCACCCCGGCCTTTCCGTTGATCATCTCCGTCGACGACCACACCGTGGAGCCGGCGGATGTCTGGCAGAACCGGCTCCCGAAGAAGTACCTGGACACCGGGCCCCGCATAGTCCGGGCCCCACTGAAGGAGATGACCTTCCTCGGCGGCCGCTTCAAGCCCGTGATGGGCGCTCCCGGCGCCGACGGCCCCCTCGGCGACTGGTGGGTCTACGAGGACCTGCACCGCCCCCTCACCCGCCTCGACACCGCCGTCGGTTACAGCAGGGACGAGATCAAGCTCGAAGTCATCACTTACGAGCAGATGCGGCAGGGGTCCTACGACGTCCCTTCCCGCCTCGCCGACATGGACGTCAACCACGTCCAGTCCGCCCTCTGCTTCCCGACCTTCCCCCGCTTCTGCGGCCAGACCTTCACCGAGGCCGCCGACCGTGAGCTGGGCCTGCTGTGCGTCCAGGCCTACAACGACTGGATGGTGGAGGAGTGGTGCGGGCCAGAGGCCCGGGGACGGCTCATACCGCTCACCCTCATCCCGTTGTGGGACCCGGAGTCGGCCGCCGCGGAGGTACGGCGAAACGCCGCCCGTGGCGTCCGGGCCGTCGCCTTCTCCGAGATACCCCCGCACCTCGGCCTGCCCTCCGTCCACACCGACGACTGGGACCCCTTCCTCGCCGCCTGCGACGAGACCGGAACCGTCATCGCCATGCACATCGGCTCGTCCAGCCGTATGCCGTCCACCTCCGCCGACGCCCCGCCCGCCGTCGGCTCCACCATCACCTTCGCCAACTGCTGCTTCTCGATGGTGGACTGGCTGATGAGCGGCAAGTTCGAGCGCTTCCCGCGGCTCAAGGTCATGTACGCCGAAGGGCAGATCGGCTGGATCCCCTACATCCTCGAACGCGCCGACGTGGTGTGGGAGGAGAACCGCGGCTGGGGCGGAGTGGCCGACAAGGTCCACCGGCCGCCGTCCGAGCTGTTCACCGAGCATGTCTACGGCTGCTTCTTCGACGACGCCTTCGGGCTGAAGAACCTCGACGCCATCGGGGTCGGCAACGTCCTCTACGAGACGGACTACCCGCACTCCGACTCCACCTGGCCCAAGTCCCGCGAGGTCGGCGAGGCCCAGATGGGACACCTGGCCCCCGACCTGGTCGAGCGGATCGTACGAGGCAACGCCATCGAACTCCTCGGGCTCACCCCCGAAGGCCTGTGGAGCCGCACATGAAGCACACGAAGCGCATGGAGTACGGCATCCAGCTCCCCATCCAGTCCCAGAGCACCCTCTACACCGAACCCTGGGAAGCAGCCGCCACCCCCGCCGACCTCCTCGGTATCGCCCGGGCCGCCGACCGCGCCGGCTTCGCCTACATCGCCGCCTGCGACCACGTCGCCATCCCCCGCCGGCTCGCCCCCGCGATGAGCACGGTCTGGTACGACCCCGTCGCCACCCTCGCCCACCTCGCCGCCGCGACCGAGCGCGTACGACTGCTCAGCCATGTCGCCGTGGTCGGGCTGCGCCACCCGCTCCTGACCGCCAAGCAGTACGCCACCCTCGACCATCTCAGCGGCGGGCGGCTGATCCTCGGGGTCGGGGCCGGGCATGTGCAGGAGGAGTTCGAGGCGCTCGGGTGCGACTTCCAGCAGCGGGGTGCGGTGCTCGACGAGTGCCTCGACGCCCTGCGCGCATCCCTCGGGCCCGAGGAGTTCCCCGAACACCACGGCAAGCTCTACGACTTCGAGGGCCTGGGCCAACGCCCCCGGCCCGCCCAACGCCACGTCCCCCTCTGGGTCGGCGGCTCCTCGCCCGCGGCCGTCCGGCGCGCGGCGCTCAAAGGTGACGGCTGGCTGCCGCAGGGCGACCCGCGGGACCGGCTGCCCGCACAGATCGCCCGTATCCGGGAGCTGCGCCAGGAGGAACAAGGCCCCTTCACCATCGGCGCCATCGTCGAGCCCCTCTACGTCGGCCGGCCCGCGTGGGAGGTCGGGCGCCGCACGCTCACCGGCGGCCCCGAGCAGCTCGCCGAATCCCTGCGGGCGTACGGCGAGATGGGCGTCGACCAGATCCAGGTCCGCTTCCGCAGCCGCGACAGCGGCGAACTCACCGACCAGATCGCCGCGTTCGGCACCGACGTAGCACCCCACCTCTGAGGAGTCACGCATGGGCAAGCTGGACGGACGCGTCGTCATCGTCACCGGCGCGGCACGCGGACAAGGGGAGCAGGAGGCGCGGCTCTTCAGAGCGGAGGGGGCCGATGTCGTGGTCGCCGACGTGCTCGACGACCAGGGGGAGGCGCTCGCGAAGGAGATCGGGGCGTCGTACGTCCATCTCGACGTGGGCGAGGAGGAGCAGTGGCGATCGGCCGTCACGGCCGCGAAGGACGCGTACGGCCACATCGACGGGCTCGTCAACAACGCCGGCATCCTGCGCTTCAACTCCCTCCTCGACACCCCTCTCGACGAGTTCATGCAGGTCGTCCAGGTGAACCAGGTCGGCTGCTTCCTCGGTATCAAGGCCGTCGCACCCGAGATGGCCGACGGGGGGACCATCGTCAACACCGCCTCCTACACGGCGGTCACGGGGATGGCGGCCGTCGGGTCGTACGCCGCCACCAAGCACGCCGTCCTCGGCCTCACGCGGGTCGCCGCGCTGGAGCTGGCGCGGCGGAGGATCCGCGTGAACGCGGTCTGCCCCGGGGCCATCGACACCGCCATGTCCAACCCCGCCTTCCTCGACCCCGGCGGCGATGCCGAGGAGACCTCACGGGCGATCGGGAAGCTCTACCGCAAGCTCGTGCCGCTGGGGCGGATCGGGAAGCCGGAGGAGGTGGCGCGGCTCGCGCTCTTCCTGACCTCGGACGACTCCTCGTACATCACCGGGCAGCCCTTTGTGATCGACGGCGGGTGGCTGGCGGGAGTCAGTCTCAGCTGACGGTCCATCAGCTATTGACGCTCCATGCGGCCGGTGGAACAGTCTGGGCAGTGAATCTGACGATGCGTCAGGTAACGACTCGTGGGGACGGTGAACCTCCTTGGAATTCGGGCTCTTTGTACAGGGATACGTGGGCAAACGCGCCGAGACCGACCCGCTGGCCGAGCACAAGGCGCTGATGGAGGAGACCGAGTACGTCATCCAGGCGGACAAGTCCGGGTTCAAGTACGCCTGGGCCTCCGAACACCACTTCCTGGAGGAGTACTCGCACCTCTCCGCCAACGACGTCTTCCTGGGATACCTGGCGCACGCGACGGAACGGATCCATCTCGGATCGGGGATCTTCAACCCCCTCGCCCAGGTCAACCACCCGGTGAAGGTCGCCGAGAAGGTCGCCATGCTCGACCATCTCACCGGCAACCGCTTCGAGTTCGGGAGCGGACGCGGCGCCGGGTCGCACGAGATCCTCGGCTTCCTTCCCGGCATCACCGACATGAACTACACCAAGGAGATCTGGGAAGAGACCATCGCCGAGTTCCCCAAGATGTGGCTCCAGGACGAGTACGTCGGCTTCCAGGGCAAGCACTGGCAGCTGCCGCCGCGCAAGGTGCTGCCGAAGCCGTACGGGAAGTCCCACCCCGCGATGTGGTATGCCGCCGGATCGCCGCCGTCGTACGGGATGGCGGCGCGCAAGGGGCTCGGGGTGCTCGGTTTCAGCATCCAGAAGGTGTCCGACATGGAGTGGGTGCTGGAGAAGTACAAGACGGCGATCGTGAACGCCGAGCCGATCGGGGACTTCGTCAACGACAACGTGATGGTGACGACGACCGCGATCTGCGCGCCCACGCACGCGGAGGCGATCGAGGTCGCGGTCAACGGGGGGCTGCACTATCTGCCCTCGCTGGTGTTCCGGTACCACGACACGTTTCCTCGTCCCGAGGGGTTCCCGGTGTGGCCGGAGACGTTGCCGGAGTACACCGCGGAGTTCGTGGAGCTGCTCATCGAGGAGGAGCTGCTGATCTGTGGGGATCCGGACGAGGTGCTCACGCAGTGCAAGCGGTGGGAGCAGGCGGGGGCGGATCAGTTGAGCTTCGGGTTGCCGGTGGGGGTGCCGAAGGAGGAGACCCTTCAGACGATTCGGCTCATCGGTGAGCATGTGATTCCGAAGATCGATACGGATCCTGTGCATCGGACTTCCCGGTTCCGGGCTGCCTCGTAAGCGCCGTTGCGGGGTGCGGGTGCGTTGTGGCCTGTCGCGCTCACGCGGCGGTAGCCGCAAATTGACACAGCCCCGCGCCCCTGAGGCAGATCACCGGACCGCACGCCAAGGAGGCAACCGGCATGTTCGATCACGTCATCAAGGGCGCGACCGTCGTGGACGGCACCGGGGCGCCCGGCTACATCGCCGACGTCGGCATTCGCGACGGTCGTATCGCTGCGATCGGCCAGATCACGGAGGCATCCCGCTCCACCGAGGACGCCACCGGCCTGATCCTCGCCCCCGGCTTCGTGGACCCCCACACGCACTACGACGCCCAGCTGTTCTGGGACCCCTACGCGACCCCCTCCCTCAATCACGGTGTCACGACCGTCGCCGCCGGGAACTGTGGGTTCACGCTCGCGCCTCTGCACCCCGACCGTCCCGAGGACGCCGACTACACCCGTCGGATGATGTCCAGGGTGGAGGGGATGTCCCTGGTCGCGCTGGAGGAGGGGGCGCCCTGGACCTGGAGTTCGTTCGGGGAGTATCTGGACGCTCTCGAAGGGCGGATCGCGGTCAACGCCGGGTTCATGGTGGGGCATTGTGCGCTGCGGCGGTATGTGATGGGGGCGGATGCCGTCGGGGGGCGGCCCAGTGAGGAGCAACTCGCTCAGATGCTACGGCTGTTGAATGCGGCCATGGACGCCGGTGCCTGGGGGTTGTCCACCACCCAGTCGTCCACGCACTCCGACGGTGACGGACAGCCCGTCGCCTCCCGGCATGCCGAACCCGCCGAACTCGTCGCTCTGGCCAAGGCGGTCGGCGAGCACGAGGGGACGCAGATCGAGGCGATCGTCGCCGGGTGTCTCGACCAGTTCAGTGACGCCGAGATCGATCTGTTCGTGGAGATGAGCGCGGCGGCGGGACGGCCCCTCAACTGGAACGTCCTCACCGTCGACGCCTCCGTACCCGAACGCGTGCCCCGGCAGCTGTTCGCCAGTGAGCAGGCGCGGAAGGCCGGCGGGCGGATCGTCGCGCTGACCATGCCGATCCTCACGCCGATGAACATGTCGCTGGGCACCTTCTGCGCGCTCAACCTCATCCCCGGGTGGGGACCGGTCCTCGGGCTGCCCGTGCCCGAGCGGATCATCAGGCTTCGGGACCCGGACGTACGCGCCGAGATGCTCCGGCGAGCCGACTCCAAGGAGGCGGGCGTCTTCCGGCGGCTCGCGAATTTCGGGCGGTACGTCATCGGCGACACGTACAGCGAGGCGAACCGTGGGCTCAGTGGGCGGGTCGTGCGGGACATCGCCGAGGAGCGCGGGCAGGACGCCTTCCACTGTCTCGTCGAGATCTGCGCCGCCGACGATCTGCGTACGGTCCTGTGGCCCATGCCCACCGACAACGACCCCGCCTCCTGGGCGCTGCGCGCCGAGACCTGGCAGCACGAGGACGTCATGCTCGGCGGGTCCGACGCCGGGGCGCATCTGGACCGGATGTGCGGGGCGCCGTACACGACCCGGTTCATCGGGGACTGTCTGCGCGGGCGGAAGCTCGCCACGCTGGAGCAGGCGGTGAAGATGCTGACCGACGATCCGGCCCGGCTCTTCGGGCTCAGGGAGCGCGGCCGGATCCGGGAGGGCTTCCATGCGGACCTCGTGCTCTTCGACCCGGAGCGGATCGCCGCGGGCACGGCCACCCTGGTGCACGACCTGCCGGGTGACAGCCCACGGCTGGACTCCAAGGCCCTCGGGATACGGGCTGTGTGGGTCAACGGGGTCGAGGCGATCCGGGACGACGTGGTGAGCGGGGCCGTGCCGGGCAAGGTGCTGCGGTCGGGGCGGGACACCCGGACGGTGGCGACCAAGTGACCTCCGAGCAGCGGCTGTTCGTCGGTGGGGCGTGGACCGAGCCGGAGGGCGGCCACTACGAGGTCCTCGATCCGGCGACCGAGCGGACCGTCGGGTGGGCGCCGGAGGCCTCGCGGGATCAGGTGCACGCGGCCTGTGCCGCGGCCCGCGAGGCCTTCGGTCCATGGTCGCGCACGGCGCCCGAGGAACGGGCGGCGATCCTCGCACGGGCCGCCGATGTCATCCGGTCCCGGTTCGTGGAGTACGCCGAACTCGCCCAGGCCGAGACCGGTGCCACGACCGGGACCGCGCGGGCGATGCAGGTCGGGGTCGCCGCCGCCCGTTTCCAGCGGTACGCGCGCGTGGAGCCCGCCGAGTGGGCGATCCCGCCGCAGATCAACGAGGCCGGGCCCATGGGCAGGGCCGGGGTCATGGGCGCGCTGGCCGTCCGCCAGCCCGTCGGGGTCGTCACCTGCATCACCTCGTACAACAACCCCTGGGCCAACCCGGCCGGCAAGATCGCCCCCGCCCTCGCCATGGGCAACACGGTCGTCGTGAAGCCCGCCCCGCAGGACCCGCTGTCGGTGTACCGGATGGCCGAGGCGCTGGAGGCCGCCGGGGTGCCGAGGGGAGTGCTCAATGTGGTGTCCGGCCGGTCCGTCGAGGTCGGTGAGGCCGCCGTGGACTCGCCCGACGTCGACATGGTCTCGTTCACCGGCTCCACCGCGGTCGGCCGGCGCATCGGCGAGGTGTGCGGGCGCGGTATGAAGCGGCAGCTGATGGAGCTGGGCGGGAAGGGGGCGGCCCTCGTCTTCGACGACGCGGACATCGCCGCCGCCGTGGCCGGGATCGGGACCACCTTCTCCTTCTACAGCGGGCAGATCTGCACCGCGCCGACCCGGGTGCTGGTGCAACGCGGGGTGTACCAGCGGCTCGTGGACGGCCTCGCCGCCTATGCCGGGTATCTGAAGGTGGGGGATCCGCGGGCGGCGGACACCGTCGTCGGGCCGGTGATCTCCGCCGAGCACCGGGAGCGGGTGGAGTCCTACGTCGACATCGGGCGCAAGGAGGGCGCGGTGGTGGTCGCGGGCGGCGAGAGGCCGTCGTACGACCATGGCTTCTACGTCGCTCCCACCCTCCTCGCCGACTGCACGAGCGGGATGCGGGTCGTCCGGGAGGAGATCTTCGGACCGGTCGTGTCCGTGGTGCCCTTCGACGACGAGGAGGAGGGCATCGCCCTCGCCGGCGACTCCGACTACGGCCTCATCGACTACGTCTGGTCCGGGGACGTGGCCCGCGCCTTCCGCGTGGCGCGGCGGCTGCGGGCCGGCGGGGTGGGGGTGAACACCGTCGGGCGGAACATGGAGGCGCCGTTCGGGGGGTTCAAGAAGAGCGGGGTCGGGCGGGACGTCGGGTCGTACGCGCTGCACGCGTACAGCGAGGTGCAGGCCATCGTCTGGCCGGGGTGACGGGGTGACGGGGTGACGGGAGGACGGGTCGGTCTGCTCGGCGGAGCCGTATATCGGGCCACGCCGGTTCCCCGTTGGCCAGGACGGTGCTGTCTCCCGGCGTCCGATTCGGGCACAGTCGTCCCATGGAGACCATGGTGCAGGTCAAGGACGGCGAGGTCTGGGCCGAGGACACGGGCGGGGACGGGGTCCCGGTGGTGCTGCTGCATCCCGGGATCGCGGACTCCAGGTGCTGGGAACCCGTGCTGCCGGAGCTCGTCGGGCGCCACCGAGTGATCCGCTACGACGCCCGGGGGTTCGGGCATTCGCCGAGTCCGACCGCCTCCTACTCCCTCGCCGAGGATCTGCGGGCCGTGCTCGACCACTTCGGCGTGGAGCGCGCGGTGCTCGTCGGTACGAGCATGGGCGGGGTGACCGCGGTCAGCGGGGCGCTGAACGAGCCGTCGCGGGTGGCGGGGCTGGTGCTGCTCGTGCCGGGCGTCACCGGTTACCCGGATCTGGAGGACCCCGAACTGACGGCACAGGTCGCCGAGTTGGCCACCGCGGGAGACATGGGCGGCCTGCTCGCCCTGGCCCTGGAGACCTGGGCGGCGGCCGGCACACCCCCCGACGACCGGGCCGCGGAGTGGCTGCGGGCGGCGATCCCGGCCTGGTTCACGACGTACGGCCACCAGACCGAGGACCCCCCGGCCTTCCCCCGTCTCGGCGAACTGGCCATGCCCTGCGCCCTCCTCCTCGGCGAGAAGGACACGGCCAGGACGGTCCGCTGCAACGAGGACATGGCCGCCGCGATCCCGGACTGCCACCTCGTACGCCTGCCGGACTGCGACCATCTGCCGACGCTGCGGGCGCCCGAGGTGGTGCGCGACCTGGTGCTGGAGATGTCCGCCAAGCTCTGAGCGGGTCGGGTGAAGTCCTCCACGGTTCGGCAGCGCCTTGAAGGGGCGCGGGGCCGTATCCATATGCAGCTCCGCCGCGGGGCGCGACCAGCTACGACGGCGCCGCGGACGGCCGACGGCACATCGCGGCACTTCCCGCGGAGCGCTTAGCTGGCCAAGCCCTGGCCGTCCAGGTCCACCCGCACCGTCAGCAGTCCCGACCCCATCGCCCGCACGGCCGTGCTGTTCATGCGCGGCAGACCCCGCAGCCGGGCGATCGGGTCGTCGTCGGGCAGGAGATGGGCCGTTCCGGTGTGCCAGCGGCCGCGGAGGCGGACCCGGACGCGCGGGTCGGCCTTGATGTTGCGGACGTACTGGGAGCGTTCGCCGAACTCGGAGACCAGCCAGAAGGAGTCCCCGACCCGGCGGCCGCCGACCGGGGTCGGGCGGGGCAGGCCGGAGGCGCGGCCGGTCGTCTCCAGCAGGGTCTGGAAGGGGAGGCGGCGCAGGATCGGGTTGCCGATCCGGCGCTGGAGGGCGGACACGGCACGGTACTTGCGTTCGTTGTGACGGGGCATGGTTACTGAGTCTCCTGGAGATTGCGGCGGTGGGCCATGCGTGTGGTGACGTGGAACCTGTGGTGGCGGTTCGGCCCGTGGGCCGAGCGGCAGAAGGCGATCGTCGCCGTCCTGCGGGAACTGCGGCCCGATGTCGTGGGCCTGCAGGAGGTGTGGGCCGATCGCCGCAGCGGGGAGAACCTCGCCGCCTGGCTCGCCGGGGAGCTCGGACTGCACTGGACCTGGGCCGCCTCCCACGCGCCCGAGCGCTGGCGGCGGCGGATCGGGGACCCGGCGCTCGACATCGGCAACGCGGTGCTGAGCCGCTGGCCGGTGCTGGAACAGGACGTCCTGCGCCTGCCCGCCCCGGCCGACCTGGACGACGGCCGCCTCGCCCTCTACGCGCGGCTGGCCGCCCCCGACCACCCCGTCCCGTTCTTCACGACCCACCTCGCCTCACCCCTGCACGCCTCGGCCGTACGCCGTGAACAGGTCACCTCCCTGGCCGAGTTCGTCGCCGCCCACCGGGACGGCACCGCCTTCCCGCCCGTCGTGACCGGAGACTTCAACGCCTGGCCCGACTCCGACGAGATCCGCCTCTTCGGCGGCCTGCGGACCGCCCCCGCCGTCCCCGGCCAGGTCTTCTTCGACGCCTGGGAGTACGCCGGCCCGGCCGCCCCCGCCACCACCTGGGACCCGGCGAACCCGTACGTCCACCCGGGCCTGGGACCGGGCGGCCGTATCGACTACATCCACGTCGGCGGCCCGGCCGGACCGGCGGGGGAGGGCACGGTGCTGGGGGTGCGGCGGGCCGGGGACGGACCGGTGGACGGGGTCTGGCCGTCCGATCATGCGGCGGTCGTCGCCGACCTCGCGTCCCGGCATCCGTGATCCGCCCGGTCCTAGTGGACCCGGCCCAGGAAGATCGGGTTGGTGAACGCCGCCAGCGCGCCCGGCAGCGGCCCGGCCGCCGTCTCGTGCCGCAACTCCGCCCGCACGTACGCCGCGTAGGCAGGCGTGGTCCGCCACTCGAACACCCCCGACCCCGCCACCGGCAGCGGCCCGCCGGTGAACAGCACCCCCTGGTCGGTCACGAACCGGACGGTGCAGCGGGGCGCGCCCGCCACCTCGAGCCGTACCGTCACCGGCGTGTCCGGGGCCGCCGCCAACCGCCCGCCGATACCGGCGTGTTCGCCCTTGCCACCCGTCGCCGTGAAGCTCAGGGACACGTTCTTCGACTCGGCGACATACGACCGCCCGGCCCGGATCCCCTCCTGGATCGCCTCGCGGGACAGGTCGTCGGCGAGGACGACGGTCTGGGGCAGGCCGACGACGTCCGGGTCCCGGTGGGCGTCGCTGTTGCCCATGGCCGGAATCCAGTCCCGTCCCTCGCGTACGGACGCCACGAGCATGCCGTCCCAGTCGGCCAGCGCCACCTCGTCGTCGGGCGTGTAGGGGCCGTTCCACACCTCGACCGCGTCCGCCTCGCCGAAGCCGAACTTCCAGTTGCAGCCGATGCAGGCGGCGTGCGGATGGGCGGGGACGACCAGCCCTCCGGCCTTGCGGATCCGGCGGGCGAAACGGCCGAAGCGGTGGTCGCGGGCCCGGTAGCGCCAGTCGACGAAGGTGCCGGGGTCGGTGCCGAGCGCCACCACATGGCCGTTCCTCGTGGTGACCTCCTCACCCAGCATGATCAGCAGGTCGTCGCCCGCCTCGTCGGCCCAATGGGCGTGCGCCGCATGGGTGTTGTGCTCCGAGGTGTTGATGAAGTCCAGGCCCGCCGCCCGCGCGAGGGCCGCGATCTCGGCCGGGGTGCGGCGGCCGTCGGAGTACCAGGAGTGCAGATGGCAGTCGCCCCGGTACCAGGCACGGCCCCGCCCCTCGGCGCGGGTGGGCGGGTAGGTCGGCTCGACGGCGGTGCCCTGCTCGCCGTAGGTGAGCGTGACGGTGATCTCGTACGACAGCCCCTGCGGCGCCACCGTGTAGGGGCCGAGCGCGATGTGCCAGGTGCCCGCGCGCACCCGTCCCGGGAGGTACCCCGGCGTCGCGTCGTCGGCGCGGAGGAAGAACTCGGTGCGGGCCCCTCCCGACCAGCCCCGGAAACCCTGCCCGCCCAGCTCCGTCCCCCGCTCGTCGAAGATGCCGATGTCGAGGGCGTTGCCGGCCGTGCCCGCCGGGACGGAGGGGCGGTCGTAGGTGTAGGAGACCTTGATCTCCCGCACGCCGGACGGGACTTCGACCGGCACGTACACGAAGTCGGGGGACCCGGTGGGCAGGGTGCCCCGGATCGTCCTGGTCTCCTGGTCACCGTCGGCGGCCGCGGCGAAGGTCACGCTTCCCAACGTAAGCGCGGCGGCGGTTCCCGTCACGAAGAGTGTGCGTCTTCCGATGCTGTGATGGAGCTCGTTGTCGTCGCACATGCCTCAACTCTCCCGGACGTCCGTGAACTGCCGTGGAAAGACAGGGGAATTGAGACGGCTGAGGAATTCGACCGAAGATGCCGACCAGTCGGTATGGACAGTTGAGGCCCCTCCGGGTAGAGATAGGGCATGCGTATCTCCGTGACGATCTTCCTCACCGACGAGACGATCACCCCGACCCGGCTCGCCCGTGAGCTGGAACAGCGGGGGTTCGCCGGCCTGTACCTGCCCGAGCACACCCACATCCCGGTGGAGCGTGTGACGCCGTACCCGGCGGGCGGCGAGCTGCCCCCCGAGTACGGCCGCACCCTGGACCCCTTCGTCGCGCTCGGCCAGGCGGCGGCGGTGACCGAGCGGCTCGGCCTCGGCACCGGCATCACCCTGGTCGCCCAGCACGACCCGATCGACCTCGCCAAGCAGATCGCCACGCTGGATCATCTGTCCGGCGGCCGGTTCACCCTCGGCCTCGGCTTCGGCTGGAACGTCGAGGAAGCCGCCGACCACGGCGTCGCGTGGCGCACCCGGCGGGAGCTGGTGCGGGACCGGATGGCCCTGATGCGCGCGCTGTGGTCGGAGGAACCGACCGCGTACGAGGGCGAGTTCGGCAGCGTACGGGCCTCGCACGCCTACCCCAAGCCCGTGCAGAAGCCGCGTGGTCCGGTCGTCGGCCCCCGCACCCTCATCGGCGGAGCCGCCGGTCCCAAGCTCTTCGCCCACATCGGCGAGTACGCCGACGGCTGGCTGCCGATCGGCGGGCGCGGCCTGACGGAGTCCCTGCCGGTGCTGCGGGCGGCCTGGGCGGACGCGGGCCGCGACCCGGCCGCACTGGAGGTGGTCCCGTACGCCGTCTTCCCGAGCCCCGGCAAGCTCGCGCACTATGCCGAACTGGGCATCGAGGAGGTCGTGGTCCAGCTGCCGCCGACGGGCGAGGCGGAGGTGCTGGGGTTGCTGGACGGATACGCCGAGTACTTGTGAACGGAGGGAGTGGCAGCAGACCCAGGGGCGCGGGGCCGCATCGATGTGCGGCTACCGCCGCGTGGGCGCGACCAGCCACAACTGGGCCCGCACCCGGCGACGCGACGGCAGTCCCTCGAACCACCCCCGACCCTGCTGAACCGGCGGAGTCCCTCCGTATGCTCGAAGGATGACGACTTCCGCGACCCCCGGAACCGGCCCGACCGAGAACTCCATGCGTCGCGCCCTCAAACGCGCCCGTGACGGCGTGGCCCTCGACGTCGACGAAGCCGCGGTCCTCCTCCAGGCCCGCGGCACGGCCCTCGACGATCTCACCGCCTCCGCGGCCCGCGTCCGTGACGTGGGCCTTCAGGCGGCGGGCCGTCCCGGCGTCATCACGTACTCGAAGAGCGTCTTCATCCCCCTGACCCGGCTGTGCCGGGACAAATGCCACTACTGCACGTTCGTGACCGTCCCCGGCAAGCTGCGCCGCGCCGGACACGGAATGTTCATGTCCCCGGACGAGGTGCTCGACATAGCCAGGCGCGGGGCCGCGCTGGGGTGCAAGGAAGCGTTGATCACTCTGGGCGACAAACCGGAGGACCGCTGGCCGGAGGCTCGAGAGTGGCTCGACGCGCACGGCTACGACGACACCATCGCCTACGTCCGCGCCATCTCCATCCGCATCCTGGAGGAGACGGGCCTGCTGCCCCACCTGAACCCCGGCGTGATGTCGTGGACGGACTTCCAGCGTCTGAAGCCGGTGGCGCCGTCGATGGGCATGATGCTGGAGACGACGGCCACGCGCCTGTGGTCGGAGCCGGGCGGCCCGCACCACGGCTCCCCCGACAAGGAACCGGCCGTCCGTCTGCGGGTGCTGGAGGACGCGGGCCGCTCGTCGGTCCCCTTCACGAGCGGCATCCTCATCGGGATCGGCGAGACGTACGAGGAGCGGGCGGAGTCCCTCTTCGCGCTGCGGCGCGTGGGGAGGTCGTATCACGGCATCCAGGAACTGATCATCCAGAACTTCCGCGCCAAGCCGGACACCGCGATGCGCGGCATGCCGGACGCGGAGCTGGACGAGCTGGTGGCGACCGTGGCGGTGGCACGGCACATCATGGGCCCGTCGGCCTGTCTGCAGGCCCCGCCGAACCTGGTCGACTCCGAGTACGAACGTCTCATCGGCGCCGGCATCGACGACTGGGGCGGGGTCTCGCCGCTGACGATCGACCATGTGAACCCCGAACGCCCCTGGCCGCAGATCGAGGAGCTGGCGCGGCGCTCGGCCGCCGTCGGCTTCTCCCTGCGTGAACGCCTCTGCGTGTACCCGGAGTTCGTGGGCCGCGGCGAGCCGTGGCTGGACCCGCGGCTGCTGCCGCACGTACGGGCGCTGGCGGACCCGGAGACCGGCCTGGCACGTCCCGACGCCGTCGTGGAGGGCCACCCGTGGCAGGAGCCGGAGGAGGTGTTCGTGTCGTCGGGCCGTACGGACCTCCACACCACCATCGACACGGAGGGCCGTACGTCCGACCGCCGCGACGACTTCGACGAGGTGTACGGCGACTGGGGCGCCCTGCGGGAGGCGGCGGCACCCGGGATGGTCCCGGAGCGGATCGACACCGACGTACGCCAGGCGCTGCGGGTGGCGGCCGACGACCCGACCCGGCTGACGGACGCGGAGGCGCTGGCGCTGCTGCACGCGGACGGGCCGGCCCTGGACGCGCTCTGCGGTGTCGCGGACGACGTCCGCAAGTCGGTGGTCGGCGACGACGTCACGTACATCGTCACGCGGAACATCAACTTCACCAACGTCTGCTACACCGGCTGCCGTTTCTGCGCGTTCGCGCAGCGCCGCACGGACGCGGACGCCTACACCCTGTCCCTGGACCAGGTGGCCGACCGCGCCCAACAGGCGTGGGAGGTGGGCGCGGTGGAGGTCTGCATGCAGGGCGGCATCCACCCGGACCTGCCGGGGACGGCGTACTTCGACATCGCGAAGGCGGTGAAGGAGCGGGTCCCGGGGATGCACGTCCACGCGTTCTCCCCGATGGAGGTGGTGAACGGCGCGACCCGCACCGGGATGTCGATCCGCGAGTGGCTGACGGCGGCGAAGGAAGCGGGGTTGGACTCCGTCCCCGGCACCGCGGCCGAGATCCTGGACGACGAGGTCCGCTGGGTCCTGACCAAGGGCAAGCTGCCGACGGCGACCTGGATCGAGGTGATCACGACGGCGCACGAGGTGGGCATCCGCTCCTCGTCGACCATGATGTACGGCCACGTGGACCAGCCCAGGCACTGGCTGGGCCACCTGCGCACCCTGGCCGGCATCCAGCAACGCACGGGCGGCTTCACGGAGTTCGTGACGCTCCCCTTCATCCACACCAACGCGCCGGTGTACCTGGCGGGTATCGCGCGCCCCGGCCCGACGATGCGGGACAACAGGGCCGTGACGGCGATGGCCCGTCTCCTCCTGCACCCCCACATCCCCAACATCCAGACCAGCTGGGTGAAGCTGGGCTCGGAGGGAGCGGCGGAGATGCTGCGCTCGGGCGCCAACGACCTCGGCGGCACGCTGATGGAGGAGACGATCTCGCGCATGGCGGGCTCGTCGTACGGCTCCTACAAGTCGGTGCGTGACCTGGTGGCGGTGGCGGAACTGGCGGGCCGCCCCGCGAGGCCGCGCACGACGCTCTACGGCGAGGTACCGGAGGAACGCCAGCGGTCGGCGGCGCTCTCCGACGGCCACCTGCCGGACCTGCTGCCGGTGCTGGACTGAGGGGGAGGACGGGGGAGGACGGGGCGAGGACGGGGGGAAG
>NZ_JXTE01000849.1 GCF_000972385.1 Streptomyces sp. WM6386 | reverse complement strand
CTTCCCCGAGGTCCTGGAGTACCGGGACCGCGCGGTCGCCCAGCACGGTCTGCGGCTGCATGTCGCCTCCGTACAGGACTACATCGACCGCGGTGTGCTGAAGGAGCGTCCGGACGGGACCCGCAACCCGCTCCAGACGCTGCCGCTGACCGAGAGGATCCAGGCGGAGAAGTTCGACGCGGTCTTCGGCGGTGGCCGGCGCGACGAGGAGAAGGCCCGCGCCAAGGAGCGCGTCTTCTCC
>NZ_JXTE01000848.1 GCF_000972385.1 Streptomyces sp. WM6386 | reverse complement strand
GTTGAGTTCTCAAGGAACGGACGCTTCCTTTGTACTCACCCTCTCGGGCTTTCCTCCGGGCTTTTCCCTTCGGTCTTGCGTTTCCGACTCTATCAGACCGTTTCCGGTTCCGATTTCCTCGGCGCTTTCCAGGTTTCCGCTTTCGCGTTTCCCTTTCCGGCGGTTCCGACTCTACCAGATCCTTTCGGGCCTGACTCCCAGTCAGAGGGGCTTGCCTTCCCGGCTGTTGGGCCGTTCCGACG
>NZ_JXTE01000847.1 GCF_000972385.1 Streptomyces sp. WM6386 | reverse complement strand
ATCAGCGGGTCCGGGGTTCGAGTCCCTGGCGGCGCACTTCAGAAGGACCTCTCGTGGGAGCGAGGGGTCCTTCGGCATGACGGGGAGTCCTCCCCCAACGCCGCCCGCAGGAGCAGCCGGGGGCGCGCGGCAGCGGCTGGGGGTCCGGGGGTTATCCCCCGGGTAGATGCAGCATCAGCGGGTCCGGGGTTCGAGTCCCTGGCGGCGCACTTCAGAAGGACCTCTCGTGGGAGCGAGGGGTCCTTCG
>NZ_JXTE01000846.1 GCF_000972385.1 Streptomyces sp. WM6386 | reverse complement strand
ACCAGGCAGCAGGTCGCACGCGCCCATCGGCGTCTCACCGAGGACCACCACAGGCAGCCGGTCGACTCCGTCGCACACCGGCGCCTCGTACAGGCGTTCTTCTCGGCGGCCCAGACCGGTGACCTCGGGCACCTGGAAAGGATGCTGTCGACCGATGCGAGCGGCCGGCGGTGACGGCTGCGGCAGGTGTCGGCGAGGCCGGGCTGGCGGGCTGGCGGGCTGGCGGGCTGGCGGGCTGGCGGGCTGGCGG
>NZ_JXTE01000845.1 GCF_000972385.1 Streptomyces sp. WM6386 | reverse complement strand
CGTGTCGAGCAGCGCACCGACTTCGACAAGCTGATCGTCGACGTCGAGACCAAGCAGGCGATGCGTCCGCGTGACGCCATGGCCTCCGCCGGTAAGACGCTGGTCGAGCTGTTCGGTCTGGCCCGCGAGCTGAACATCGACGCCGAGGGCATCGACATGGGCCCGTCCCCCACGGACGCCGCCCTTGCCGCTGATCTGGCGCTGCCGATCGAGGAGCTGGAGCTCACCGTTCGGTCGTACAACTGCCTCAAGCGTGAGGGC
>NZ_JXTE01000844.1 GCF_000972385.1 Streptomyces sp. WM6386 | reverse complement strand
AGGGGGGCCCCCGCGGCCGTGGGGAGGAGTTGGTGCCTGAGTCGTCCGAGCACTCTCCACCTCCGTGTGGGGGGATGTATGGATGGGGAGATTGGTCCGTACCTGTTTTGAGAGCGCTCTCAGAGTTGCGCCGCGACGCGGGCATGTCAATGACATCGACAGAACTCGGGTGTCCGCGAGAACACGGAAGGGCGGCACTCAGGACATGCCTGCCGTGCCGCCCTCCGGTCCGGAACGCCTGCTTCAGAAGGTGCGCTTCAACAGGTCCAGCAACGCCGCCCAGTGC
>NZ_JXTE01000843.1 GCF_000972385.1 Streptomyces sp. WM6386 | reverse complement strand
CCCTCTCCCACCTGGACGCTCTCGAATCCGAGGCCGTGCACATCTTCCGCGAGGTGGCGGGCGAGTTCGAGCGGCCGGTGATCCTCTTCTCCGGCGGCAAGGACTCCATCGTCATGCTCCACCTGGCGCTGAAGGCGTTCGCCCCCGCGGCGATCCCCTTCTCGCTGCTGCACGTCGACACCGGCCACAACTTCCCCGAGGTCCTGGAGTACCGGGACCGCGCGGTCGCCCAGCACGGTCTGCGGCTGCATGTCGCCTCCGTACAGGACTACATCGACCGCGGTGTGCT
>NZ_JXTE01000842.1 GCF_000972385.1 Streptomyces sp. WM6386 | reverse complement strand
GTTCGGCGGTGTCCTACTCTCCCACAGGGTCCCCCCTGCAGTACCATCGGCGCTGTAAGGCTTAGCTTCCGGGTTCGGAATGTAACCGGGCGTTTCCCTCACGCTATGACCACCGAAACACTATGAAACTGTCGAACTATGCCGCACCACACCCTGTTTACGGGTATGGGGCTGTTCGTGGTTTCAGAACCAACACAGTGGACGCGAGCAACTGAGGACAAGCCCTCGGCCTATTAGTACCGGTCACCTCCGCACGTTACCGTGCTTCCAGATCCGGCCTATCAACCCAG
>NZ_JXTE01000841.1 GCF_000972385.1 Streptomyces sp. WM6386 | reverse complement strand
CACCGAAGTGGTTCATCGTTCGACTTGCATGTGTTAAGCACGCCGCCAGCGTTCGTCCTGAGCCAGGATCAAACTCTCCGTGAATGTTTACCGGTAATCCGGTCGACATACACGAGAGCGGAACCACCGGCGGAATAAGCCGATGGTTCACAGCGTCCTCGCTGTATGTTTCTTCAAAGGAACCTCATCTACGGCCATGACGGCCGGAGACGGGGTATCAACTAATCTGGCGTTGATTTTTGGCACGCTGTTGAGTTCTCAAGGAACGGACGCTTCCTTTGTACTCACCCTCT
>NZ_JXTE01000840.1 GCF_000972385.1 Streptomyces sp. WM6386 | reverse complement strand
GCTCCTGGTCGGCGGCGGCCTGACCCTGGACCATGTGCCGGGGCTTCTGGTCGCCGGGTTCGACGCGTTTCACATCGGCGGGGCGGCGCGGCCCGGGGGATGGGAGCGACCGGTGTCGGCGCAGGCGGTGGCGCAGTGGCGCCGGGCGGTGGACGCCGAGTCCGCCCAGGCCGGCCAGGGCGGCCTCTGAACGAGCGCTGCCGGCACCGACTCAGGGGCGCGGGGAACTGTCGAACGGGCGCTGCCGGCACCGACTCAGGGGCGCGGGGAACTGTCGAACGGGCGCTGCCGGC
>NZ_JXTE01000084.1 GCF_000972385.1 Streptomyces sp. WM6386 | reverse complement strand
AGCGCCGATGGTACTGCAGGGGGGACCCTGTGGGAGAGTAGGACACCGCCGAACAAATTTTGAGAAAACCCCCGTGCCTATCGGCACGGGGGTTTTTCTATTTCACCAGCTTTGTTTCGTATGCCAGGATCCCCGCCTGGATCCGGTCCCTGGAGCCCGTCTTCGCCAGGATGCGGCCCACATGGGTTTTCACCGTCGATTCGGCCAGGTGCAGGCGGGCGGATATCTCCGTGTTCGTCCAGCCCTTGCCGATCACCGTCAGGATCTCGCGTTCCCGGTCGGTGAGGGCTGCGAGACGTGAGTCCGTCGGCTCGGGGATCGGGGTTTCCGCCGGGAGGTGCTGGGCGTAGGCGTCCAGGAGGCGGCGGGTCAGGCTGGGGGCCACCACCGCGTCGCCGGTGGCCACCGCTCGTCGCGGCGGCGTAGCGGCCGCCGTCGGCGAGGCCGGTGATCACGGAGAGGTTGTGGCCGATGATGTCGTGCATCTCGCGGGCTATGCGGGCGCGTTCGGCGGCCGCGGCGAGCTGGGCCTGTTGGTCGCGTTCGGTCTCCAGGCGGCGGGCGCGGTCCTTGAGGGCCCCGGTGTAGTCGCGGCGGGTGCGAACCGTGATGCCGATGGCGGCGCAGAGGGCGATCGAGAGGAGGAGCGGGACCACCTGTTCGTCCCAACTCCTCTTCGAGTGGCGGGCGGCCGTCACGAACTCCGGGGTGATGACGAGGATCGTGGTCCACCACAGCGAGCGCGGGGGGCGGCGCAGGGCGATGTGGTAGACGACGACCAGCTGGAGCAGGGCGGCCTGGAGGACCGCGCCGCTCCAGGCGTTGGCGACGGCCATGGGGGCCATCGCGCACAGGACGGCTCGGGGGTGGGCGCGGCGCCAGAGCAGGGGGAGCGAGAGGCCCAGGGTCATGGTGAGGAGCAGTGAGGCGGGGACGTCCTTGTTGCGGGCCACGTTCTCCCAGCCGCCGCCGACGTAGTCGATCAGGGCCGCTGTCACCCAGAAGCCGGTGAAGGCCAGGTCCCAGGGGAGGGGATGGCGGCGGTCGAAGGCGCGCATCGCGTGCGCGATGCGCTGTACCCACTGGGTGAGGGGTTCGGCCGCTCTCGTCTCTCGCTCCTCCGGCATGGGGTCCATGGTGCGATGGTCCAGGGTGGGGTGGGTACCAGGCGTCCGACCTGGGGGCTTATATGAGGTGAGGGGTCTGATACCTGGGTACTACCGTGATCGGTATGAGTGACTCGATCCCAGACTCGTACGTCGTCCGGTCCATACGTGCCGACGAGTGGCCCGCCGTGAAGGAGCTGCGGCTCGTCGCGTTGCAGGATCCGGCGGCACCGGTTGCCTTTCTGGAGACGTACGAGAAGGCCCTGACCCATCCGGACTCCTTCTGGCAGGAGCGGGCTGCCGGGTCGTCGAAGGTGGATGGCGGGGCGCTGCAGTTCGTTGCCGAGGCCGCGGACGGGACGTGGGTCGGGTCCGTGGTCGTGCTGATCGAGGAGGCCGGGACGGATGACTGGGCCGGGTTTGCCGTGGAGCGGGACCAGGGGCATCTGGTCGGGGTGTTCGTGCGGCCGGAGTGGCGTGGTGGCGGGGTGACCAAGGGGCTCTTCGAGGCCGCCGTCGAGTGGGCTTGGGGGCGTGGGGTCGAGGCTGTGCGGCTCATCGTGCATGAGGACAATCCGCGGGCCCAGGGGTTCTATCGCAAGGCCGGGTTCGTGCCGACCGGGAAGACCGTGCCGTTGCCCGGCAACGAGGACGAGATCGAGTGGGAGTTCGTCCTCGAGAAGGCCTGAGCCGCAACGGGTCGTGTCACACGGGCAGTTCGTCGTGCGGCCAGCGGGCCCTCGCCTGTTCCCGGGAGCGGAGCAGGGCCAGGGTCGGCAGGCCCCGGTCCGCCCCGGTGGCCAGCAGCTCCGGGAGCTGGGGAAGCGGAGCCACGGCGGCGACGTCGTCCAGGACGAGCGTCAGTGGTGGGTCGAGGCGACCGGAGGATGACCGTTCGGCCATGCGCCGGCCACGCTCGACCACGCTGGAGACGAGCGCCGTCAGGAGTGGCATGGCGCCCGGATTGGTCCGGGGGTCCTCGATGGATTCCCCCACCACATAAAGCGTGCCCCCTTCGTCCACGAAGGAATCCAAGGCAAGGGCATCAGTTCGGTTTGGAGTGCACGCCTCGCGGATGTTGACCGTGAAGAGGGCGGAGAGTGCGCGGCCGGTCAACTCCTGAGCGATGTCCCGGCGTTCGGGATACGCGGTGAGCGCGGCCTCGAGCTCGCCCGCCGCTCCGGGGGCGGCCTTGGGGTTGGTACGGAGGATGCGGACCGCGTCCTGGATCTGGGTGCCCTGGGACCAGCGGTGGACGTGCCGGATGGTGCGGCCGTCGATGGCGGCGGCGTGCAGACAGCTTCGCAGGAGCGTTTCCGCTACGTCGGCCACGGCCTGGTCGATCTTCGCCGTGGGGCGGACCGGGGCGAGGAGTGCGTGGGCCCTCGCGGTCGCCGTCTGCTTGTCCTCGCAGCCCGTCGTGGGGGACCAGTGGAGCCGGGCCGGGGTGTCGCAGAGGTGGGCGGGGTCGTAGAGGTGGACCGGGCCCAGTTTGGTGCGGGCGTCCTTGGTGTCGGACCAGACGGCGGGGTTCGAGGTGACGACGAGGGTGGCGCCCTCGGCGTCGCGGACCGCTTGGGTGGCTGAGGCCTGGCGGGTCTCCCGCGGGGCCACGAGAACCTTCTCCACCCGTGGCGGCACCGCCACCGCCGCGGGAGGTTCCGGCTCCGCCCGCGGTGTCGGGACCTCGTGGTGCGTGACCGCCTCGACGACGGGCTCCGGAGCCGGCGGCGGCTGTTCCACGACCGCGACGGGAGCCTCCGTCCGCCGCGCCCGTCGTACCGCCTTCCAACGAGCCACCGTCCCCAGGACGAAGACGGTGAGCACGACCAGGATCATCAGCTGCCCGATGACCAGCCCCCAGAACAGCCCGTACCCGGAGAGCTGCCCGGCCGGGGTCTCCGGCCAGGCGCCCGGGATGTCGTGGGGCCGGCCGATGAGCCGGCGCATCGCCAGGGGCGTACGGGCGTAGGTGACGCCCTGGGGCCAGTTGCCGTGGGCGAACAGGCCCGCCAGGCCGGTGGCCGACCAGACCATCAGGGTCATGCCGAGGAGGAAGGCGAGTATGCCGACCAACAGTCCGTCGGGGATACCTCCCTGACCTCCCTGGCCCTCCCGCCCGCGGCGATCGTCAGGTCTCACCATGGCACGCCTCCCGCCTACGCCACCGTCGACTCGGAGTCGCCCATGTGCTGCTCCATGTGCTGTTCCATGAAGGCCGCCGCCCGTTCCTCCGCCTCCAGCTCGGCCGCGCGCAGGGCGTCGTCCGTGAGGTGGTCCTCGGAGGACTCGGTCATCGCGCGGTCGGTGAAGACCAGTGGGCGTTCCGTCTCGGTGATCAGGTGTTTGACCACCTGGACGTTGCCGTTGACGTCCCACACCGCGATGCCCGGTGTCAGCGAGGGGATGATCTCGACCGCCCAGCGTGGCAGACCCAGCACCCGGCCCGTCATTCTGGCCTCGTCCGCCTTCTGGGCGTAGATCGTCCTCGTGGACGCCATCTTCAGGATCGCCGCCGCCTCCTTCGCCGCCGCTCCGTCCACCACGTCGGACAGGTGGTGGACGACCGCCACGAAGGACAGGCCGAGCCGTCGGCCGAACTTCAGCAGCCGTTGGAACAGCTGGGCCACGAAGGGGCTGTTGATGATGTGCCAGGCTTCCTCGACCAGGAAGATGCGCTTCTTCCGGTCGGGGCGGATCCAGGTGTGCTCCAGCCACACGCCGACGATCGCCATGAGGATGGGCATGGCGATGGAGTTGCGGTCGATGTGCGACAGGTCGAAGACGATGAGCGGGGCGTCCAGGTCGATGCCGACCGTCGTGGGGCCGTCGAACATGCCACGCAGGTCACCGTCGACCAGACGGTCCAGGACCAGCGCGACGTCCAGACCCCATGCCCGTACGTCCTCTATGTCGACGTTCATCGCCTCGGCCGACTCCGGCTCGGGGTGCCGTAGCTGCTCCACGATGTCGGTGAGGATCGGCTGGCGTTCGACGATCGTCTCGTTGACGTAGGCGTGCGCGACCTTCAGGGCGAAGCCGGAGCGTTCATCGAGGCCGTGGCCCAGCGCGACCTCGATGATGGTCCGGAGCAGCGCGAGCTGACCGGTCGTCGTGATCGCGGGGTCGAGCGGGTTGAGCCGGATGCCCATGTCCAGGGCGGCCATCGGGTCCAGGCGGATAGGAGTTATCCCCAACTCCTGCGCGATGAGGTTCCATTCGCCGACCCCGTCCTCGCCCTGCGCGTCGAGAACGACGACCTGCCGGTCGCGGAAGCGCAGTTGGCGCAGGACGTACGTCTTCTCCAGCGCCGACTTGCCGTTGCCGGACTCGCCGAGGACCAGCCAGTGAGGTGCCGGGAGCTGCTGGCCGTACAGCTGGAAGGGGTCGTAGATATAGCCCTTCCCGGAGTACACCTCGCGGCCGATGATCACGCCGGAGTCGCCCAGCCCCGGTGCGGCCGTGGGCAGGTAGACCGCCTGGGCCTGGCCGGTGGAGGTGCGGACGGGCAGGCGGGTCGTCTCGACCTTGCCGAAGAGGAAGGACGTGAAGGCGTCGGTGAGGACGGACAGCGGGTCCCGCATCTGAGCTCAGCCCCTACCTTCGGATGCCGGTGGCGAACGGGAGCGTGTTCACGAACGCGCGGTGGTGTTCGCGGTCGCACCATTCGAGCTTCAGGTACGACTTTCCGGCCGAGGCCCGGATGGTCCGCTTGTCGCGGGCCAGGGCGTCGGGATTGCGGGAGGAGACGGTGATGTAGCCGACCAGGTTGACGCCGGCCGCACCGCTCGCGAGGTCCTCGCCGCGCTGGTCGAGACGGTTGTGGGAGGCGATGTCGCGCGGGTCGACGGTGCGGTTCATCTTGGCCTGGCGGGAGGCTTCCGCCTCGTCGTTCGTCTTCTCGGTCAGCATGCGCTCGATGGCGACCTCGGTGGGTTCGAGGTCCATGGTGACGGCGACCGTGCGGATGACGTCCGGGGTGTGGACGAGGAGGGGGGCGAGGAAGTTGACGCCGACGGGGGTCATCGGCCATTCCTTCACCCAGGCCGTCGCATGGCACCAGGGCGCGCGGGTGCTGGACTCCCGGGTCTTCGCCTGGAGATACGTCGGCTCCATGGCGTCCAGCTCGGCCGGCCAGGAGTTGCGCTTGCTCATCGCCTGGATGTGGTCGATGGGGTGGTCCGGGTCGTACATGGAGTGGATGAGCGAGGCGAGACGGCCCTGGCCCAGCGGCTGCCGTACGCGGATGTCGGCCTCCTGCAAGCGCGAGCAGATGTCCGTCAGCTCACGTGCCATCACGACCGCGAGGCCCGCGTCGCGGTCCAGTTTGCGGCCGGACTGGGGGCGTGCCGCGCGGGCCATGGTGTGGGCCTCGGCGGCGAGTTCGCGGGTGAAGTGCATGCAGGCGACGAGGTAGGCGCGGTGCTGCTCGCTGCTGGTCGACACCATGGACTGGAGTTGGTCGTACGACTGCTGCAGCCATCCCGGTGCCCTGTCGTCCCCGCGGACGGAGACGTCCTTGGCGTGGGCGTCGGGGTCGGCGGGGAGGGTACGGGCGAGCATCTGGAGGCGGGTGACGAAGCCGTCCCCGTTGGCGACGTGCTTGAGCAGAGTGCCGAAGCGGTCGACGAGGGCTTCCTGGTCCTCGGAGTCGCGCAGACCGACGCCAGGGCCCTCGATCTCGATGGCGGCGGTGACGGTGCGGCGGTCCGCGTGCAGGAGTACGGCGATCTCGTCGGGTCCGAAGGGCGCGGCGAGCCAGGTGATACGGCCGATGCCGGGCGGCGGGCCGATCTCGACCTCCAGGCCGTCGGCCCTGATGCCGGCCTCCATGACGCCGGAGCGGTAGACGGTCCCCCGCTTCAGGGACCGCTTGTAACTGCGGTTGATCTCGAACCACTTGTAGAACGTGCGGTGCTTGTACGGCACGTAGACCGCCATCAGGGCGATCAGCGGGAAGCCCATCAGCAGCACGATGCGCAAGGCCAGGAAGGGGACGAGGAGCCCGCACATCATGCCGAGGAACGCGCCCGCGATGATGAGCGCGATCTCGCCGGTCTCACGGTTGCGGCCGACGATCGCGTTCGGCCGGGCGCGGCCGATGAGATAGGTACGGCGGGGCGTGACTGCGTGGGACACGTGGGACTCGGTCGTCAACGCCCGTCACCTCCTGTGCGGTTGTTGCGGTTGTTGCTGGCGTGCGGGGTGTTGACCGTGTTGCTCGAACGGGGCTGGGGTGCGGCGGAGGGGACAGATCCGCCGCCACCGTTCGGGGTGCGGGCGCTGTGGGCGGCTACGCCGCCGGAGGCGGGGTTGGAGGGGCGGGCGCCGCTCGAACCGTTGCCGCCGCCGTTGTTGTCGGCCCTGGTGCTGTGGGTCTTGATGCCCTGGGCGACGAGGGTCGCGGGGGAGCTGATGACCGCGGCCGCCTTTCCTTCGGCGCCCTGCATGATGCGGTTGTTGCGGGAGCCGGCGATCTCGTCGCCGAAGCCGGGGACGAAGCGGTAGATCATCGCGCTGGCGAAGATGGCGAGCAGGATGATGGCCAGGCCGGAGACCACGGCGGAGAAGGCGTCGGGGCCGTCGTCGGCGGACAGTGCGCCGGCGAGCCCCAGGACGATCACGATGACCGGTTTGACCAGGATGACCGCGATCATGATGCCCGCCCAGCGGCGGACGTGGCCCCACAGGTTCTTGTCGACCAGGCCCGCGTAGACGACGGTGCCGAGGAGGGCGCCGACGTAGAGGAGCGCGGCCCTGATGACCAGCTCCAGCCAGAGGACTCCGGCGGCGAGGATGGAGACGAGGGACACCACGATCAGCATGATCGGGCCGCCGCCGATGTCCTCGCCCTTCTCCAGGGCGCCGGAGAAGGTGCCGAAGAACGTGTCCGTCTGGTCGCCGGTGGTCTTCGCGAGGACCTCGGTCACGCCGTCGGTGGCCGAGACGACCGTGTAGAGGATCAGGGGGGTGAACGCCGACGCCAGTACGGTCAGCCAGAGGAACCCGATCGCTTCGGAGACGGCCGTGGTGAGGGGTGCGCCACGGACGGCTCGCTTGGCTACGGCCAGCAGCCACAGCAGAAGCGTCAGAATCGTCGACGCCGCGAAGACGACCGCGTACTGCTGGAGGAACTTGGGGTTCGTGAAGTCGACGTTCGCGGTGTCCTTCACGGCCTCGCTGAGCTTGTCGACGGTCCATGCGGCGGCGTCGGCGCAGCCCTTGGCGAGGGAGGAGAGGGGGTCGAGGGTGGAGGTGGGGTCGACGGTGGTTCCGCCGGCCCCTTCGGAGCCGCTGCCGCGTTCGCAGTAGTCCTTGGCGGGGCCGACGATCAGGTCGCAGTTGTTGTTCGACGCGCTCGGCGAAGGCGAGGGGGAGGGTGTGGGTGCGGCTGTGGCGCGGGTGGCCAGCAGCACGGCGGCTGTTTGTACGGCGGTGAGGGCTGCGGCGACCTTGAGTACGCGGCGCGGACTACCGGGCATAAGAGAACCCTCCGTACTCCTCGACGGCCTTCGCCATGTCGTCGGCGCTGGACGCCTTGTTGTCCCCGGGGACCGGGGCGGGGCCGTCCTTCTGGGAGAAGCTGTCGACCTTCCAGTCGCCGTCGGCCCAGCGCAGTTGGAGGGTCATGGTGAACCAGTCGCTGGTGACGGGATTGGTCGAGGCGTCGCCAGCGGTGCCGTACAGGCCGGTGCACCACACCTCGGCGGTCGCCGAGGTGTCCGTGTAGTTCGAGACCTTGGTGCCGATCGGCACGGTCCGTGAGACGTAGGTCTGGCCCTTGGTCGCGTTGCCGTTCTCGTCCAGGCCGATGCTGCTCAGGAACTCGTTGGAGTAGGCCTTGTCGAACTTGGCCGAGAGTTCGGCCTGCTTGTCGGTGACGAAGACCTGCCGCAGGATCCCGGCTCGCTGGGTCGGCTTGAGGATGTCGGCCGAGACCAGCGACACCGCGTAATTCGCCGCCGCACTCTGAGCCCCCTGTTCGTCATGTGCGAACCCCGCAGCCACCGGCTTCGTCCCGCTTGCCGCCGTGCTTGCCGCCTCGGGCTTGTCGCTGGCCCCGGTGTTCGATGCGGAGTCTTCTCCTCCGCGGTTCGCGAAGGCGATCGCGGCGATGAGGAGGACGACTACGCCGACCACCGTGACCAGGCTGCGTGACGAGGAGCGGGCGCGGGGACGCGCGCCGCCGTACACGTCGTCCGGCATGCGCGTGCGGGTCTGGCCGGAGCCTCCGTAGCCGCCGGAGGGCTCGTGTTCGTCACCGGGACTCATGCCGCGTACGCCCCCTCGACGTCGTGCGGAAACACGTAGGAGTACGACGGTAGCCGTGCTGGTTCCTGCGCGGGCGCGGTGTGGTGACTCGGCATCAGGGAAACGCAACCTCAGTCGGTGGGCACGACGGGCGGGTGGGGTGGAGGGGTGGGGGCCGGGCGTGCCCGGGGACTGGAGGAACGCCTGCTAGACGGCCATGCCGTACACGATGGTGAACAGCGTGCCGAGTGAGCCGATGATGAAGACTCCGGTGAGGCCGGCGATGATCAGGCCCTTGCCCTGTTCCGCGCTGAAGGTGTCACGGAGGGCCGTCGCGCCGATGCGTTGCTTCGCGGCGCCCCAGATGGCGATGCCGAGGCAGAGCATGATGGCGACCGCCATGACGACCTGGATCATCGTCTTCGCTTCCGTGCCCAGCGCCCCGAAGGGGCCCCAGTCCGGAGCGATCCCGCCGATGATGGTGTTGATGTCTCCCTTGTCGGCCGCAAAGAGCATGTAAGTCACCGCCCCTGGTGGGTAGTTCCGCTTCCCCCTGCAGGTGCGCAGAGGTCAGGCATCATTCTCGCCGACAATTCTGCTGCCGGATGTCGACTTGGCGTCATTGATTGGCGGGTTTCGTACGAATGCACTGTCCGGTCACTCTGTGTATCACGGCAGGTCACGCCGGGCAATGAGGCCGGAGCGGAACCTTCGTGTGGTTCCGTCGTTGACCTCTTCTTGGGATCTGGTGTGCTGGTGGCACCCCTATTGCACCCCTGTTCTGCGGGTGAAGGCTACCCGGCTTCGTCCGTGGGCCTCATGGCCCGTCGGGGCGCGGCTGGTGACGGAGCGTCAACCGGTGAGGGTCTCATCACCAGGGCAGGGGCTCCGGCCGCCGGTCCCAGCGGGGTAGGGATCTTCAGCTCCCCGGCCACTTCCGCGATCCGCATGACGTGGGCTCCGGGCAGCCGCTGGATCGGTCCCTCCACGGCATCGACGCGCGCGATACACGGGCTCTTCGTCGTCGTAGACGACTACCCGTGCCCGGGTTCACGGAAGCGCTCAGTTCAATTCCGATCGCTGCCTGTTCCTGCTCCTGCTCCTGTTCCTGGAATGGGTGGCGTCGCATCGATGAACTGCTGCAAGTCCAATGTGAGCAGGAGGGAATACCTCCCGAGTGATGCCAAGCGAGCGAAGATCTGGCGGGCGAGCCCCTCTTGTCTGGGGATGTTCGAGTCGAAGTCGCGTACCGTGAAAAGAGACTGGTACCGCTCGAAAGGCATCCCCTGGTCCTCTTCATAGTCATGGGAGAACTCCACCTCGACTGCCGCGTATCCCAGATTCGCCGCATAGTCGATGAATTCGCTCTCGGTCGGCTGCAGCTGGATTCCGCACGCCCATGAAAGGTCCGAGATGAGTTGGTCCTGGGGCTGACCAGGATGGACAAATACGTAGTGATATTCACTCACGGGTGCTCCTAGGGCCAGGTGATGGTGTAACCGTTTCCGATGATCCGGATCGAGTTCATCCGCCCTGGCGGATTATTGCGCAGGAAACGCTCAAGGGATTGTCGGGCCTCGGTCTCGCCCAACTCGCTCGGCCGGGCGTCCACCACGGCATCACGTGCCTGCTTCTTGGCCGTGTTCAGAGTGTTCTTGATGGCATTCGGCGATGCCTTCGGGTCAAGGGTCTTGAACTCGGTGGGCACGCCGTCCACAAGCGAGTCCGGCCGCTTCTCGCCTTCGACCGTCGACTCCTTGACTGACTTGACGTGCTTGCCTTCAGCCTCCAGATACTCGGCTATTCGACGTTCTTTCGGGCTGAACTGCTTCTCGGTCTCGTCGATGGAACCACGCTTCGCCGGAGACCCCTGGGGGGAGCCGGATCCCGACTCGGCCGGCGTGCCGTCGCTGCCATCACCTCCGCCGTTGGAGGCGCCCAGCCCCATCAGGACGATCCCGGCCGTGCCGAGGAGGCCGGCGTTGAGGGCGGCCTCGGCGGTGAGGGCGCCGATCGCTCCGCCGCCGGCGAGGGCGAGGCCGCCGGGAGGGAACAGGGCGAGCAGGGAGAGCAGGAGAAGGGCGAAGCCGAGGTAGACCAGGAAGGTGTTCAGGGCGTCGAGGAGGTGGAGCGTGCGGATGGCTCTGCCATCGGGGCCCGCGGCGCCCAGCCCGCGCCCAGAGAAGGAGTACGCCGGTGGTCGCGGCGCCCAGTGCGGTTCCGAGGCGGAAGCGGTGGGCCGCCAGCGCTTCCCCCAGCGGTTGGGCCGACGCCAGTCGCCAGGTGCGTAGCAGGGTGGTGAGCTGGTAGGCGATCCAGGCCAGGGCGGCTATGCCGAAGCCCATGAGGATCTTCGGCCCGGCGCCGGTGCTGAAGAACTCCTGGAGGCCCGCGGTGGAGGTGAACGAACCGACAACCAGGAACAACAGCGCGGGGAGCATGAGCACGCACGGGATCAGCAGCAGCCACCGCTCCCGGGAACGGCGGTCCCTTCGAGCAGTCTTCAGCCAGGCGCGGATGTCCAAGGTCTGCCAGGTGTGCTGATTGTCGGACGCGTCCATCCGCGCCGTGATCCCCGCGACCACCCGCCGCAGTTCCTCGGTGTCCTCGGGCGGCGCCGACGCGGCGGCGTACAGCAAGGAGCGCCGCAGGCTGACGTAGCGCAGGACGAGCCGCAGGCTCCATGGTGGACGCCAGGCCGCGTAGCGCAGCAGGGCTCCCAGGCTGTCGCCGTCGGCGCGTTCCGACGTGAGCAGTGCGCCGGGCACGGTGCGCTTGCCGTGGTGGAGTTGGCGCAGCATGCGGCCGCCACCGCCATCACCAACGTCACGCCAGGCCCCCCGGTGCACTGGATCGACATCCGATGCTAGGTAGTCAACTGCCGGTGCGGCTAGGGAGTTGTGGGACGGTCGGGGTCTGGCTCACTTGGTGAAGTGGTCGAACTCGCCTGCCTTTACGCCGAGTACGAAGGCATCCCACTTGGCTTGGTCGGTGGTGACGGTGGTGTCGGCGGTGTGGATGCGGACGGTTTCGTCAGCGTGTGGTGCACTTCGGATAGCTCGCACCCTCGACGCAGTTGTCGTAGGCGCTGCTGCTGACGTCGACCTCTTCCTCGTCGCCGCTCTTCGTGCGGATCGTCAGCTCGTACTCGGTGTGGCAGCTGCGGGACTTCTTCGTGCCCTTCTTCTTCGTCTTGCACTCGTAGTCAGAGTCCTTGCTGACGACGGAGCCGGAGACGTTCTTCGACTCGCTGCTGCACGCCGTCAGTGGCGCGGAGAGTGCGGCGACGGTGATCAGGATCGCGAGAGCGCGCTTCATGCTGTTTCGTTTCCCCCGTGGTGGTGTTGTTGGGGTGATGGTGCCAGAGACGGAGGAACGGGCCGAGGCTGGGTGCCTCGGCCCGTTCTCATCCGTGCCGCCCAGGGGACCCCACGTCCCCTGCCCGCGGGCGGCTTCCCCGTGACCCCACGGGGAGGTGTGGGGGTGTCAGCCGGTGAAGGCGGACGTGCCCGCCGGGGTGCCCAGGCCGGTCGGGCCGTCGTAGCCCGAGCCGGCGGTGCAGAAGTAGCTCGTGGTGCAGCTGCCGTTGTTGCCGGAGGTCACGTCGTTGAGGGCCGAGGTGTCCGCGTAGGGGAACTGCGCCGGGTAGGAGCTGCTGGACGGCGTGCCGGCCAGGGCGTACACGGAGGCGATGATCGGGGCCGAGGCGCTGGTGCCGCCGTAGGTGTTCCAGCCGGTCCCGTCGGAGCCGTAGGAGTCGTAGACGGAGACACCGGTGGCCGGGTCGGCCACCGCGGAGACGTCCGAAATCATGCGCTTGGTGCAGCCGGTGTCGGTCTGCCAGCTGGGCTTGGCGTCGTACGCGGAGCAGCCGGAGCCGGTGCCCTCGGTGCTGCTGGTCTTCCAGACCGTCTCCGTCCAGCCGCGGGTGTTCGAAGACGTGGAGAGGGCGGTGCCGCCGACCGATGTCACGTACTTCGAGCCGGCCGGGTACTCGGCGCCGTAGGCCTCGTCGCCCGCGGAGACGGTGATGGCGACGCCCGGGTGGTTGAAGTAGGAGGAGTCGTACGACGTGTCGCTGGAGGACTCCGAGCCGCCGTAGGAGTTGGAGACGAACTTGGCGCCGAGCTTGACGGCCTCGTTCACGGCCGTGCCCAGGTCGGCCATGCTCGACGACTTCGCCTCGACCAGCAGGATGTTCGCGTTCGGGGCGATGGCGGAGACCATGTCGAGGTCGAGGGAGATCTCGCCGGCCCAGCCGCTGTCGGCGGTGGGGAGGGAGGTCGTGGAGCCGGTCTGGGAGACCTTCTTGAAGCAGCCGTTGGCGACGGTGCAGGCGGAGAGGCCGTAGTAGGAGCGGTAGGTGGCCAGGTCCGCGGCGGCGTTGGGGTCGTCGTAGGCGTCGACGATGGCGATGGTCTCGCCGGCGCCGTTCGAGGAGGAGGCGCTGGTCAGGCCGTAGGCGTCCTGGAGGTCGCTCGGGCCGTAGCCGGTGGGCGTGGCCGAGGTGGCGTTCGGCTTGACGGTCTTGGGGGTCGCGCCCTTGAGCGCGGCCTGCTTCTCCATGTAGGCGGTGGTGCCGCCGGTGACACGGAGCGCGTTGCAGGCGGCGTAGCCCTTCTTCGGGGTCGTGTCACACGCGCTCTCGTACTGCACATGGGCCTTGGCGACCTGTGCGGCGACGGTCTTGGCGCTCACCTTGTGCGGCGTGGGGGTGGCCGCGTCGGCGTGGGCGGCGGTGCCGAGGCCGGCGAGGAGGAGGGCGGCCGTGGCCGTGGCGGCCGAGCCGATCCGGCGCGATCTGCCGGATATGCGGGGGGTGTTGGGCGTACGCAACGTACAGCCTCCTGAGAGTGGGGGTTGCAGAGAGGCCTGCGATGGGGGACCACCGGTGAGGTTCCCGGTGGGGGCGGCGACCCGCGTAGACCATCCCCTTGTTGAGTACGTGACAACAAGATGGGCGGTGGAATCCTGACTTCCGCCTTACTGAAGGGGGTTGGGGGTTACTGATCAATGGCAGGGCGATGGGCGGCGAATGGTCTCGGCTTGACCATCTACACGCGTTGCGCACAACTGCCGGAGGGCGAGGGTCACCTGGGCTTGAGGCCGTGCAGCAGCAGGTGCACCAGGTGCGGAACGCCGTCGGGAGCGGACTGCGGGGTGCTCCGGTCGTTGGCCGCGAAGATGGCCGTGCCCTGCAGGGTGGCACCCACCATATGGGTGAGATGGGCGGGGTCCCCCTCGATGATCTCCCCGCGCTTCTGGGCGTCCGCGACGATCCGCTCCAGTGAACCCACCGTGCGGTCCACGGCCGCGGCCATCTCCTCGGAGGCGTCGGGGTCGTGCTTGCGGGCGAACATGAGCTCCAGGAGCTCGGCGTTCTCGACGGCGAAGCCGAGGTAGGCCCGGGCGAGGCCGACGAGTCGCGGTTCCAGCGGGAGGGCGGGGTCGTCGGCGGCGTCCAGGGTCTGTGCCAGCTGCTCGTACCCGGCCAGCGCCAGGGCGGTGAGCAGGGCCTGCTTGTCCTTGAAGTGGCGCCCCGGGGCAGCGTGGCTGACGCCGATGTCGCGGGCCAGTTCCCGCAGGGACAGGGCTCCCGTCCCCTTCTCGCGCAGGGTGCGCTCCGCGCTCGCGAGCAGGGCGGAGCGGAGGCCTCCGTGGTGATAGGGGCGGGTCTCGCGGCTCTCGGACTTCTCGGACGGCATGGGCACCATCGTATCCGGATGTAGTCGGCGCCAGCATTGTTGTCATTGACAGCATTGTTGTCGACGCCTACATTGAGGCCATGGCTACTGACAAGTGGAACGCGACCGACCTCCCTGACCTCACGGGCCGCACGGCCGTGGTCACCGGAGCCAACAGCGGTATCGGCCTCACGGCGGCGGAGGCGCTGGCCCGGGCGGGCGCGCATGTCGTGTTCGCCGTACGGGATCCGGAGCGCGGCCGGGCCGCGGCGGCGACCGTGCACGGCAGCACGGAGGTCCGCCGCCTCGACCTGGCGGACCTGTCCTCGGTACGGGAGTTCGCGGCGGACTGGAAGGGCGAACTGCATCTGCTGGTGAACAACGCCGGCGTGATGATGCTGCCGGAGCAGCGCACCCGGGACGGCTTCGAGATGCAGTTCGGCACGAACCACCTGGGGCACTTCGCGCTGACGAACCTGCTGCTCCCGCACATCACCGACCGGGTGGTCACCGTCTCCTCGGACCTGCACCGCGGCGGCAGCGGAGTGATCGACTTCGCCGACCTGAACCGGACGGCGAACTACAGCCCCACCGGCGCCTACGCCCAGTCGAAGCTCGCGAACCTCCTCTTCACCCTGGAGCTCCAGCGCCGCCTGACGGAGTCGGGCTCCCCGGTCCGCGCCACCGCCGCCCACCCCGGGTACGCCGCCACCAACCTCCAGAGCCACGCGGCGAGCCCGGTGGCCCGGCTCTTCATGAAGTTCGGCAACAGGTTCATGGCCCAGGACGACAGGGCGGGCTCGCTGCCCACCCTGTACGCGGCGACGCAGGACCTCCCCGGCGCCAGCTACGTCGGTCCGGACGGTTTCCGGGAGATGCGGGGTGCGCCCACCCTGGTCGGCCGAAGCACGGCGGCGAGCGACCCGGAGGCGGCGAAGCGGCTGTGGACGGTGTCGGAGGAGCTGACGGGGACGCGGTTCCCGCTGGAGACGGCCCTGCGACGCGGCTAGGCATCGGCTGTCAGGACCGACAAACCCGCAGGTGCCCACCTCACCGACCGGGACATGCCCAGCGATCAGCTGGCGAACATTCCCGCCGTCGCGTTGATCCACGTGCCCGTGATGCTGACGCCCGCGTCGGAGGCGAGGAAGGTCGCCAGGGCGGCGATGTCGGCGATCCGCGGGGAGCGCTTGGTCATGCGGAGGCTGTCGAGATGGGCGCGGATGCCCTGTACGGCGGTCTCGTCCATGGCCGGGGCGCCGGCGGCGGTCAGCTTCTGCGGGGTGAGGGTGTCTGTCACGCCCGCCGTCCAGATCCCGCAGACACGGACGCCCGACGGGCCGAGTTCCGCGGCCAGCTGGCGGATCAGCGCGTCGATCGCGCCGTCGGCCGCGGCCGTACCGCCCATCATCGGGCTGCCGTTGGCGGAACCGCTGTCGAGGGACAGGATCACGCCCGAGCCCTGTGCCGTCATCCGGCGGGCCGCCGCCCGAGCGGTGACGAACTGGCAGGCGATGCCCTGCACCACGGGTCGCGTGTAGTCCTCGAGCGACATCTCCGTCAGCGGTACGCCCTGGAAGTCCCCGCGCGGTACGAGGTTGAGGGAGACGTCGATCCGGCCCGCCCGCTCCACGACCGACGCCGCGTGCGCCTCCACGGCGGCCTCGTCACGGGCGTCCAGTACGTCGTACTCGGCACCGGTCTCCTCCGCGACCTTCCGCAGCGTCGACTCCGTACGGCCGACGAGGAAGACCCGCGCGCCCGCATCGGCGTACGCCTTCGCGACGCCCGTGCCGAGCGAACCCGCACCGCCGTAGACGACCGCGACCTTGTTCTTCAGCATGGTGACTCCCTGGGTGGGGGCGCCGTGTGCGCCCGTCACTCATGGGACGTGCCCGCGCGGAAAACTCATCGCCGCCTCAGAGAGTCATCGGCAGACCGAACGCCGGGTACAGATGCGGCTCGAAGGTGGTGATCGCGGCGATCCTCCCGTCCTCGATCCGCAGGACGTCGATGTTCTGGCCCCGGAAGACGGTCGTACCGGGCCGGCGCAGGTAACCGGCCACCGCCACCTGCCCGTTGGCGCGTACGGGAAGGTGGCGCCAGTGTCCGACGAACGTCGGGGACGCCGGGTCGAGGTTCGGCCGGATGAAGGCGAAGAGGGCCTCGCGGGTCGTGAACCAGAACGGGTTCGGCGGCATGGTGAGCACGGCGTCCTCGCGGACCAACTCGGCCATGGCGTCGAAGTCCACGCGGGCCACGGCGTCCATGTAGCGCTGGAGCAAGGCCAGTTCCAAGGCGCTGGGAGCACTCGTCGACCAGTCCTCACGCCGTCCCGGCAACGCCTCCCGCAGGGCCGTTCTCCCGCGCTGCACCGCGCTGTTGGCCGACGCCAGGGTCGATTCCAGCAGGTCGGCGGTCTCCTGGGCCGACCATCCCGCCACGTCCCGCAGGATCACCGCGGCGCGCTGGCGCGGCGGGAGGTGCTGGATCGCCGTGAGGAAGACCAGCTCCAGGGTCTCGCTCGCGACGGCCCGCGCGACGGGCTCGTCGGGGAGCTGGTCGTCCGGGAAGGGCTGCAGCCAGGGCATGGACGGGGGTGGGGGGCCGTCGCCCGGGTCGATGCCGGGGACGGGCTCGTAGGGGGTGGGGCGGCGGTCGTTCTTCCGGAGAAAGTCCAGGCAGGCGTTGGTGGCGATCCGATACAGCCACGCCCGCGGGTTCGCCACGCCGTCCAGCGCCTCCCTCGCCCGCCACGCCTTGAGGAACGTCTCCTGGGTGAGGTCCTCCGCCTCGTCGTACGAGCCGAGCAGGCGGTAGCAGTGAACCCGCAGTTCCTTGCGGTGGGCCTCGATGAGGGCCGTGAAGTCGTCCTCGCCGGGATTCGTCACGCCCGTCGGCGTGACGTTTTCCGTACGGGCCTGCCGGGCGAGCCGCCGCAGTTGCGCGAACCGGGTGTTGAGCGCCTCGACGTCGGCGCGGAAGACGACCGGGGGCTCCAGCCGCAGGCGGTTCAGCTGGTCGCCGATGTCGGAGACCAGCTCCTGGGCGGCGGGGCTCTGCCGCTTCCGGTACGCCCGCTGCCGGCATGCCTGCGAACAGTAGGAGGCGGTACGACCGGGGCCCGCGGTGCGTTCGACAGTGCGGCCGCAGCTCCGGCAGGTGGCGGTCATGCGGCTCGCCGCGCGATGAGCGTGGGCATGAGGGCTCCTCTGCTCGGGGGGAGAACGCTGCCAGGGTAGGTGTCCCTCAAGGCGCGACTGACCCGGTTCTCACCTTCGTGCGGAAGGCTGCGTTCCGATGAAGCGCACGCCTCTCTACGCCGTTCTCGTACTCCTCGCCGTCACCTCCGCCTCCGAGGCGGGCGCCGATGACGGTCCCGGCCCTTTCGGTGTCACCGTCACCGCCGCCGCAACCGGGGAGACCGGGCGCGTGGGGGCCCTGTTCGCCGGCGGACAGCACTTCTGCACCGCGTCCGTCGTGCACAGCCCGCACCGGGATCTCATCGTCACCGCCGCGCACTGCCTGGACGGTGACACGGACGACCTCGTGTTCGTGCCGGGCTACCGCAACGGCCGGGCGCCCTACGGGAGGTGGCGCATCACCGGACGGTTTCTCCCCGACGCGTGGGACGAGGACAGTGACGTGGCGTTCGCGACCCTGGCCCAGCGGCGGGGCGAGGGCGTCGAGGATCTCGTCGGAGGGAACCGCTTCACCACCGGTACCGCGACCGGCGCCACGGCCGTGACCGTCACCGGCTACCCCGACTCCCGCGAGACGCCGGTCCGCTGCACCGACAAGCCGATCGCGCACAGTCGTACACAACAGCGCATCGACTGTCCCGGCTTCGGCGGCGGCACCAGCGGCAGCCCGTGGGTCAACGGGGACGGGGAGGTCGTCGGGGTGCTCGGCGGGCACGAACAGGGCGGGACGACCGCCGGCATCTCGTACAGCGTGGTGCTCGGGCGGGAGGCCGCGGAGCTGTACCGGGACGCGACCGAGTCTCCTTCCGCATGATCACCCCAGAACGACGAAGGCGCCCCTAAACTGACCTGGGCATCGGACTCCGGGGCAGCGAGGGGCGGTTGACGGTGCGTAAGGCATGGCTCGTGGGGGGTGCCGTCCTCGGGGCGGGGCTCAGCTTCGTGATGCTGCTCGTCGTCGGTGTGTACGTCGTCGCCGGGAACCTCGCCAACGGGGTCGGCGGAGCCACGAAGGCGCTGGCCAAGGGGTCCGTGCCGGCCGCCTATCAGAACCTCGTGCAGAAGTGGGGCAACCTCTGCACCGCGATCAACCCGGCGCTGCTCGCGGCCCAGCTGTACCAGGAGAGCGGGTTCAACCCGAAGGCGCAGAGCGCCGCGGCCGCGCAGGGGATAGCGCAATTCATCCCCGGGACATGGGCCACGCACGGGATCGACGGCGACGGGGACGGCGACCGCGACGTATGGGATCCGAATGACGCGATTCCGTCGGCCGCGAAGTACGACTGCACCCTCGCCTCGTACGTGAAGGACGTCCCCGGGGACGCCACGAGGAACATGCTCGCGTCCTACAACGCGGGGGCCTACGCGGTGATCAAGTACGGGGGTGTGCCGCCGTACAAGGAGACCCAGAACTACGTGAAGACGATCACGACGCTGGAGGAGAGCTTCGCCGCTCCCGTCACGCGCGTGGATCCCTCGAAGCAGGCCGCGGGCGCCATCTACTACGCGCAGAAGAAGCTCGGCACGCCCTACCTCTGGGGCGGTGACGGTACTGCTCAGGACAGTGGACGGTTCGACTGCTCGGGGCTGACGAAGGCCGCGTACGAGAGTGTCGGGATCTCGTTGCCGCGCGTCGCCAACGACCAGTGGAACGCGGGTCAGCATCCGGCCAGGGACGAGCTCCTCCCCGGCGATCTCGTCTTCTTCTCGGACGACCTCACCAACTCCCGGGCCATCCGGCATGTGGGGATTTATGTCGGCGGCGGATACATGATCGACGCCCCGAGAACGGGTGCTGTGATCCGGTTCGACCCGATCGACACCCCCGACTACTTCGGAGCCACACGCGTCACCGAAGATGGCGCGAAAGCGCTCCCCACGACCGTCTGACGGCCTGTGAACCTGCCCCCTGAGCTGCAGTGATGTGTCTCTCTTCGATAACGTCTGCGTGATCATTCAGTGGAGGGTGGAACGTATTAACAGGGACCGTGCGTTCCTGTTCTCGTAGCGATCTACACACCACGGGGGTGGAACAGCGGCGCGCGAATCTCTGCGCGCCGGGAGAGCCGACGAAGGGGCCGCAGCACCATGGCTGGACTCGCCGCATCCGGGTCGAACCCCGACGTCGACCTGCTCTACGACATCAACGGCCTGGCCAAGGACGCACCCGTGTGGTTCGACCGGGTCATGGAGTACGTCGGTGAGTACGGGATCCTCCTGGCCACCGTGCTGCTCGTGCTGTGGTGCTGGCTGTCCGTGCGCAAGCGGGGCGGCGAAGAGGCTCCCTCGTCCGTGGCCGCGCTGGTCTGGGCGCCGCTCGCGGCCGGCATCGCCGTACTGGTCAACGTGCCGATACGAGGGTTCGTGGAGCGGCCGCGGCCGTTCCTGTCGCACGAGGGACTCGACGTCCTGGTCTCCGGCAAGACCGACTACTCCTTCGTGAGCGACCACGCCACGATCACCATGGCCATGGCGGTCGGACTGTTCGTCGCCAACCGCAGGTTCGGCTTCTTCGGTATCGGCCTCGCCCTGCTCGAGGGCTTCTGCCGGGTCTACATGGGTGTGCACTACCCGACCGACGTCATCGGCGGCTTCGCCCTCGGCACCGCCGTGGCCCTGCTGCTGTCCCCGCCGGCCATGGCCCTGCTCACCCCGCTGATGAAGGCGATCGAGCGGTCGCCGCGCGCGGGGTGGCTGATCCGGGCACGGGGAAAGTCCTATGACGGTCACGACGCCCTGATCCCCGGCGCCCGGAAGGAAACGGGCGCCGAGGAGCGCGACCTCGCCGCCTGAGTCGGACCGGACCTCGGAGCTGACCCAGAGGCGACCTAGAGGGCCTGCGGGAACGTGAAGAAGCCCTTCGGGTCGTACTGCTTCTTCAGGGCCGCGAGCCTGGTCGCCGCGTCTCCGTAGTACGCCTTGCGCCAGTCCGTCAGGGACGGGTCGGTGTAGTTCTGGTAGGCCGCGCCCGACGCATAGGGCTTCATCGCGTTGTGGGCCTGGGTCAGCCAGGACTGGGCGGTCGTGCCCGACGTGCCCGCCTTCCAGGCGGCGATGTACTGGGCCAGCATGCGGGAACGGCGGTGGACGAACGCCGTGGCAGTCGGGGAGACGCGGTTGACGGCGCCGCCGAGGGCCGTGAGGGCGATGTCGCCGGCGCCGCCGCGGACCGACTCCAGCTGCTTGAGCATCGCCTGGATGCCGGCCGTGGACAGGGAGCGGTCGAAGAAGTCCGACTTGGCGGCGTACGTCTCCCGGCCGAGCGCGCCCTGGGGGGAGCGGCCCGGGGTCTTGCCGGGCAGGTGGCACTGGGCGTCCGTGGTGAAGGAGGAGCAGCCGGCGTAGACCTCCATCGCGTCCTCGTACGAGAGGCGCTTGAGGGAGACGCTGGTCGCGGGGGCACCGATCTTGTCGGCCAGGCGGTCCACGGCGTTCTGGAGTTCACCGTAGGTGCCGAGGGAGAAGGCGGCGACGGAGACCGTGGTGTAGCCGCCGGAGGTGCCCGCCAGGTGCAGGGACGACCAGATCTCGTCGGGCTGGGTCGGGCCCCACTCCTGCCAGGCCTTGGTCACGGCGGCGGCCTTCGCCCATGGCCAGGACATGTACGCCTTCACCGCCTGGGGCGCCGGGTGGGTCTTGAAGTGCAGCTCGGTGACGACGCCGAAGTTGCCGTTGCCCGCGCCGCGCAGCGCCCAGAAGAGGTCCTTGTTCTCGGTCGCGTTCGCGGTGAGCTGCTTGCCGTCCGCCGTGATCAGCGTCGCCTGGGTGAGGCTGTCGCAGGTCAGGCCGTAGGCGCGGGAGACGACTCCGTGGCCGCCGCCGAGGGTGAGCCCGGAGACGCCGACGGTGGGGCAGGAGCCGGCGGGGATGGTGACGCCCTTCGCGGCGAGGGCGCGGTAGACGTCGATGAGTTTCGACCCGGCGCCGACCACCGCTGTGCCGCCGCTGCTGCGGACCTTGTTGAGCTTCGAGACGTCGACGATCAGGCGGTTGTTGCCGGAGGACCAGCCGGCGTAGGAGTGGCCGCCGTTGCGGATCGCGATGCGGAGGTTGTGGGCCCGGGCGTAGGCGAGGGCGGTGCGGATGTCTTCCGCGTGGGCGATGTACGCGACCGCCGCGGGCTTCAGGTTGTCGAAGCGGGTGTTGTAGAGCTGGTGGGCGGTCGGCCAGTTCGTGTCGCCCGGGCGGACGAGGGTGCCGTCCAGGTCGCGGGCGAGGGCGGTCCAGTCCGCGGGGGCGGTGGTGGTGGTGCCGGCTCTGGTGGACGTACGTGCGGAATTGTCGGCGGTGGCCGTCTGCGCTGCGTCGGCCTTTTCGTCGCCGTTGCACGCGGTCGCGGTCGCCGCGGCGATCGCGGCTACGCCGCCGCCGATGAACGTACGCCGTTCCATGTCGCCTCCTGGGGGTTCGTGGAACGAGACGGGGTGGTGGGGTCGGGGGTTCCATCGTGCCGGTCGGCGGGGGCGCGCGCCGGGCTGTTCCCGCCCCCGCCGCCCCTGCCCGTCCCTCCCCCAGAGGGGGGACCCCCACTGGGGGCTGCGCCCCCAGACCCCCGCTTCGGCCCTGAAGGGGTCTTGTCCTCAAACGCCGGACGGGCTTTAGGAAGGCGAAGCTGCCGGCGGGTGGGTGGGTTTGGGACGGTGTCAGCCTTGTCCTCGGGCGCCGGACGGGCTGAAGGGTGCGGGCCGGGGCCGAGAGGCGTGCGATTACGTCTCTGTGTGGCGCTGCGCGTCTGTTCTTGCCTGGCTTCTTGCTCTTCTTGCCGGGCCGCGCCAGCCGCAGGTGCAGCGCGCTGTGCAGAAGGGGCCCTGGTCGACTGTTGTCGTCAGGTGTTCAGAGGAGTCGTGGGGCGGGGGGACCCTGTCCTGGTGTGCCACGGCGACAACGTTACCGAGCCCGGGTAAACGGCTCGTATGCGCGTGACGGGCTCCGCATGGTCGTCGTTAGCGGAACGGACAGGGGGTCCGTGACGGAGGCAGGCGATGGCGGAGCGGCAGCAGAGGCGGACGGGTGGGGTCGGTGTGGTGGCGGGGGTCGTGGCCGTCGTCTGTGCCGGGGCCGCGGGGTGTTCGGGGAGCGGGGTCGCCGCCGAGGACGGGCGCAGCTCGGGTGACGCGGTCGAGGTGGTGCGTCTTGCCGCCGACCGGCTTGTGGAGGCGCGGAGTTCCAAGGCCCGGACCTCCATGGAGATGGCGACGGGGGGGACCCGCGTCACCATTCGCGGGGAAGGGATCTATGACTACCGGCGCCGGGTCGGGGAGCTGAAGGTGCTGCTGCCGCAGGATCCCGCCGGGACGAGCGAGCATCGGCCCATCACCGAACTGCTCGCTCCCGGTGCGCTGTTCATGAAGAACCGCGGTGCCGGGGTGCCCTCCGACAAGTGGGTGCGGGTCGAGACCGCCTCGCTGTCGGACGGGAATCTCGTCACCGGGGGCGCCACCGATCCGTTCGCCGCCGCCGAGCTGCTGCGGGGGACCCGGTCCGCGACCTATGTAGGGGAGACCGAGGTCGCGGGGACGGAAGTGCGGCACTACCGGGGGGTCGCGGATCTCACGGTCGCCGCTCGGGACGCCTCCGCCGGGAACAGGTCCGCCCTCGGCGCGGCGGCGAAAGGGTTCGCCACGGCTCGGGTGCCCTTCGACGTCTACCTCGACGACGACGGGCGGATCCGTAAGGTCCGGCATCGGTTCAGCTTCGTCAACGGGCAGCAGGAGGGGACCGTGGCGGTCGCCTCCACGACCTTGCTCTACGACTTCGGGATCGCCGTCGACGTACGGCTGCCGGACGGCGACGACATCTACGCCGGGAAGATCGCAGAGGAGTGAGCAGCCGTGACGGGCGTCAAGAACTAGCCCGTCCGTGCCATGCGCGGTGCGTAGGCCGCTCCCTACTCTAGGAAGCGGTGACGGCAGAGAAGAGGTGATGCACGTGGCTCCGGTCGGCGGTACGGCAGTTCAGGACCACGTGGCCCTCGCCGAGATCGAGCTGTGCGGAGACCTGATCATCGCGGCCTCGGCCGCTCACGAGGACAGGCTCAGCCTTGAGAGCATCGACGAGGTGCTGAAAGTGGCCCAGGAGCGCGAGGACGCCTCCGGAGCGTGAGCCGCCCGGGGGCGTCCCCTCAGTCGTCCGTCGGTGTCCGTCTCACGTCCGCAGCAGTCGGCCGATCGCCTTCGTCGCCTCTTCCACCTTCGCGTCGATCTCCTCGCCGCCCTTGAGGGCCGCGTCCGCGACGCAGTGCCGCAGGTGTTCCTCCAGCAGCTGCAGGGCGAAGGACTGCAGGGCCTTGGTGGAGGCGGACACCTGCGTGAGTATGTCGATGCAGTAGACGTCCTCGTCCACCATGCGCTGAAGACCGCGGATCTGGCCCTCGATGCGGCGCAGGCGCTTGAGGTGCTCGTCCTTCTGCTTGTGGTAGCCGTGCACCCCGTGGTCGTGGTCCGTCTCCGCGGAGGGCACTTCCGCGCCGGCCTCGGTGGTCGTCATCGCGTCCTCCACATCTGCGGGCCAATCTGAGGGCAGACATATACCCCTACCGGGTATATCGTACCCAACTTTGGCGGGTATAGGGCCTGCGGAAGGCCCCCGTGCCGACCACTCTGCCTGATGGGCGACACTGGGGGACGGCCCATTAGCCGTGGCCGGATGATGCACTTAGCATCAGCCTGACCGAAACCCATGCACCCCGAGGACCCCTTGTGCGCTTTCGTCTGACCCCCAGGGAGACGAGCTTCTACGACATGTTCGCCGCATCCGCGGACAACATCGTCACGGGCTCGAAGCTCCTCATGGAACTGCTCGGGGCGGACACCGCCGGCCGGGCCGAGATCGCAGAGCGTATGCGGGCCGCGGAACACGCAGGTGACGATGCCACGCACGCGATCTTCCACCAGCTGAACTCCTCGTTCATCACGCCGTTCGACCGTGAGGACATCTACAACCTCGCGTCGTCCCTCGACGACATCATGGACTTCATGGAGGAGGCCGTCGACCTGGTCGTCCTCTACAACGTCGAGGAGCTCCCCAAGGGCGTCGAGCAGCAGATCGAGGTGTTGGCGCGGGCCGCCGAGCTCACCGCCGAGGCCATGCCGAACCTGCGGACCATGGACAACCTCACCGAGTACTGGATCGAGGTCAACCGGCTGGAGAACCAGGCCGACCAGATCCACCGCAAGCTGCTCGCCATGCTCTTCAACGGCAAGTACGAGGCCATCGAGGTGCTGAAGCTCAAGCAGATCGTGGACGTACTGGAAGAGGCGGCCGACGCGTTCGAACACGTCGCCAACACCGTGGAGACCATCGCGGTCAAGGAGTCCTGAACCACGTGGACACCTTTGCTCTGATCGTGACCATCGGCGTCGCGCTCGGCTTCACGTACACCAATGGTTTCCATGATTCGGCCAACGCGATCGCGACCTCGGTCTCCACGCGGGCGCTGACCCCGCGGGCCGCGCTCGCGATGGCGGCCGTGATGAACCTCGCGGGTGCGTTCCTCGGCAGCGGGATCGCCAAGACCGTGAGTGAGGGCCTGATCGAGACGCCGCACGGCAACAGGGGGATGTGGATCCTCTTCGCCGCCCTCGTCGGCGCGATCGTCTGGAACCTGGTCACCTGGTACTTCGGTCTGCCCTCGTCGTCCTCGCACGCGCTGTTCGGCGGCATGGTGGGAGCGGCGCTCGCGGGCGGGATCGATGTGATCTGGTCCGGGGTGCTCGAGAAGATCGTCATCCCGATGTTCCTGTCGCCGATCGTCGGTATCGTCACCGGCTATCTGGTGATGGTCGCGATCATGTGGATGTTCCGGAAGTCCAACCCGCACAAGGCCAAGCGCGGTTTCCGGATCGCGCAGACCGTGTCCGCGGCCGGTATGGCCCTCGGTCATGGTCTGCAGGACGCGCAGAAGACGATGGGCATCGTGGTGATGGCGCTCGTCATCGCCGATGTCGAGGACGCGGGCGACCCGATTCCGGTGTGGGTCAAGATCGCCTGTGCGGTGATGCTGTCGCTCGGCACGTACGCGGGCGGCTGGCGGATCATGCGGACCCTCGGGCGGAAGATCATCGAGCTGGACCCGCCGCAGGGCTTCGCCGCGGAGACCACGGGCGCGGGGATCATGTTCACCACCGCCTTCATGTTCCACGCGCCGATCTCGACGACCCATGTCATCACCTCGGCGATCATGGGCGTGGGTGCGACGAAGCGGGTGAACGCCGTGCGGTGGGGTGTCGCGAAGAACATCATCCTGGGCTGGTTCATCACCATGCCGGCTGCGGCGCTGGTCGCGGCGGGTGTGTTCGGGGTCGTGAATCTGGCGTTCCTGTGAGCGTGGTCAAGTAGTTGAAAAAACACCCGACGCTCCCACCCCTTTCGTGAGACCTTGGGGATCACGTGTTCTACGAACGCATGTTCGAGAAGGGGGATTTCTCATGAACACTCTCAGCAGGCGTCTGCTGTCCGGCGCGGGAGCGGTGGGCGCAGCGGCGGCCACCATGCTCTACGTGGCCGCGCCGGCCTCCGCGGCGACCGAGATCTACAGCGTGTCGACCTACCGGTCCGGTGACTACGCGTCGTCCGCGGGCTCGGAGGCCTTCTACACGGACGACGACTCCTTCCACATCTGCGACAACTCGACCGACGGGGCCGGTGTCCTCGGGTACTGGAAGGTCGGCAGCTCCGGCACCGTCCACTCCAAGTACAACGGCAACGGCTTCAACACCTGTGTGACGTCCGACGAGGACTTCGCCGAGTCGGCCACGCTCTACATCAGGGTCTGCCTCCGCAACGACGGCGTCGTGGTCTCGGACACCTGCAGCGGCTGGAAGACGGCCTACGCCGACGGCGTCGCGTAACCGCCGACCGTACGAAACGGGCCCGCCCCCCGGGAACCAGGGGGCGGGCCCTTTTTCGTCCTCGCGGTGGCACCGCCATGCAGCACCGCGAGGGGTCTTCGTCGGGTGCCGGTCTAGCCGAAGCGGCCCGAGATGTAGTCCTCCGTGGCCTGGACCGACGGGTTGGAGAAGATGCGCTCCGTGTCGTCGATCTCGATCAGCTTGCCGGGCTGGCCGACGGCCGCGAGGTTGAAGAACGCCGTGCGGTCCGAGACACGGGCGGCCTGCTGCATGTTGTGCGTCACGATGACGATCGTGAAGCGCTCCTTCAGCTCGCCGATCAGGTCCTCGATCGCCAGGGTGGAGATGGGGTCCAGGGCCGAGCAGGGCTCGTCCATCAGCAGGACGTTCGGCTCGACCGCGATCGCGCGGGCGATGCACAGACGCTGCTGCTGTCCGCCGGACAGGCCCGAGCCCGGCTTGTTCAGGCGGTCCTTGACCTCGTTCCAGAGGTTCGCGCCCTTGAGGGACTTCTCCACGATGTCCGCGAGCTGGGCCTTCTTGTACGAGCCGTTCAGGCGCAGGCCCGCCGCCACGTTGTCGAAGATCGACATCGTGGGGAAGGGGTTCGGGCGCTGGAAGACCATGCCGACCTCGCGGCGCACCGACACGGGGTCGATGCCGGTGCCGTACAGGTCCTCGTCGTCCAGGAGCACCTTGCCCTCGACGCGGCCGCCGGGGGTGACCTCGTGCATCCGGTTCAGGGTGCGCAGGAACGTCGACTTGCCGCAGCCGGAGGGGCCGATGAAGGCCGTCACCGAGCGGGGCTCGACGGTCATCGAGATGTCCTCGATCGCCTTGTGGGAGCCGTAGTAGGCGGTCAGTCCGCTTACGTCGATTCGCTTGGCCATGATTACGTCACTTCCAGAGATTCAGTCGCCGAGAGGCCGCGTCAGCGACCGGTCTTGGGGGCCTTCCAGCGGGCGATGCCGCGGGCCACCAGGTTCAGGATCATCACGAAGGCGATCAGCGTCAGTGACGCCGCCCAGGCGCGGTCGTACGCCGCTCCGGAGCCCGCGCTGTTCGCGTACTGCTGGTAGATGTACAGCGGCAGCGAGGCCTGCGCACCCTCGAAGGGGTTGTTGTTGATGAACGGGTTACCGAACACCAGCAGCAGAACCGGAGCGGTCTCACCGGCGATACGGGCGACCGCCAGCATGACGCCGGTCGTGATGCCGCCGATCGAGGTCGGCAGGACCACCTTCAGGATCGTGCGCCACTTCGGGACGCCCAGGGCGAGGGAGGCCTCGCGCAGCTCGTTCGGGACGAGCTTGAGCATCTCCTCGGTGGAGCGGACGACCACCGGCATCATCAGGATGGCCAGGGCCAGCGAGCCGGCGAACCCGAAGGGCTGCATCTCGAACATCAGCATGAGGCTGAGGATGAAGAGGCCCGCGACGATCGACGGGATGCCGGTCATGACGTCGACGAAGAACGTGATGGCCCTGGAGAGGTTGCCCCGGCCGTACTCCACCAGGTAGATCGCGGTGAGCACACCGATCGGGGCGGCGATGACCGTGGCGAGGCCGACCTGCTCGAGGCTGCCGAGGATGGCGTGGTAGATGCCGCCGCCCGGCTCGGTGTCGGCGACCACACCCATGGAGTGGGTCAGGAAGTAGACGTCCAGGACCTTCACACCGCGCGCGACCGTCACCCAGATCAGGGAGATCAGGGGGATGAGGGCGATCAGGAAGGAGACCCAGACCAGCGAGGTGGCGATCCGGTCCTTGGCCTGCCGGCGGCCCTCCACGCGGGCGGCGATGCCGTAGGTCCCGACGAGGAAGAGGATCGCGGCGATCAGGCCCCACTGGACCTCGCTGTCGAGGCCGGCGCCCAGACCGATGCCGACTGCGACGGCGATCGAGCCGGCCGCGATGGCGAACGGGGACCACTTGGGCAGACGGGCACCGCGCAGGGTGCTGACGGTTGCGGTGCTCATGCGTTGGCCCCCGAGTACTCCTTGCGGCGGGCGATGATCGCGCGGGCCGCGCCGTTGACCAGCAGGGTGATGACGAACAGGACCAGACCGGAGGCGATCAGCGCGTCACGGCCGAACTCGGTGGCCTCGCCGAACTTGCTGGCGATGTTCTGCGCGAAGGTGCCGCCGCCCGGGTCGAGCAGGCTGGCCTGGATGTCGAAGGTCGGGGAGAGCACCGTGGCCACGGCCATCGTCTCGCCGAGCGCGCGGCCGAGGCCGAGCATCGAGGCGGAGATCACGCCGGAGCGGCCGAAGGGGATCACCGACATGCGGATGACCTCCCAGCGGGTGGCGCCGAGCGCCAGGGCCGCCTCCTCGTTCATCCTCGGCGTCTGCCGGAAGACCTCACGGCTGACGTTGGTGATGATCGGCAGGATCATGATCGCGAGCAGGATGCCGACGGTCAGCATCGAGCGGGGCGCGCCGCCCTGCCAGGAGAAGATGCCGGTCCAGCCGAGGTAGGTGTCCAGCCAGCCGAAGAGGCCGGTCATGTTCGGTACCAGGACCAGGGCGCCCCACAGGCCGTACACGATGGACGGGACGGCGGCCAGCAGGTCGATCACGTAGGCGATCGGGCCGCTGAGCTTGCGCGGGGCGTAGTGCGTGAGGAACAGCGCGATGGCGACCGCGATCGGGACCGCGATGGCCATGGCGACGATCGAGGAGACGACCGTGCCGAAGGCGAGCACCGCGATGCCGAAGACCGGCGGGTTGACGCCGGTGTTCCACTCGAAGGCGGTCAGGAAGTTGCCCTCGTCCTTGCTGATCGCGAGGGACGCGCGGTAGGTGAGGAAGACCGCGATCGCGGCCATGATCACCAGCAGGAAGATGCCCGAACCGCGGGACAGGGCGAGGAAGATGCGGTCGCCGGGGCGGGTGGCGCCACGGGCCGCGGCCTTCTGCTCGGTCGCGGTGGGTTGCGGGGCGGGGGGAGGAGTGTCAGCTATCTGTGTGGTGTCCATCGGGTTCTCCGGTCTGCGGAGTCGTACGGCTGTACGGCTCCTGGCGGCGGTGCACCGGACGGTGCGGTCCGGTCCGGGGTTTCAGGCCCTGGACCGGACCGCACGCGGGGATCAGCTCAGGCCCTCGATGGTGGTGCGGACCTTGGCGATGATGTCGTCGGGGATCGGGGCGTAGCCGGCGCCGGCGAGCACACCCTGACCGTCCTCGGACGCGATGTAGCGCAGGAACGCCTTCGTGGCGGGCAGGCTGTCGGACTTGTTGCCCTTGTCGCAGACGATCTCGTACGTGACCAGGGTGATCGGGTAGGCGCCGTCGGCCTTGGTCGCGTAGTCCAGCTTCAGCGACAGGTCCTTGCCGGTGCCGACGACCTGGGCGGCCGCGATCGCCTTGGTGGCGTTCTCGACGGTGGCCTCGACCGGGGCGGAGGCGCCCGTGTCGATGGTGACCGGGACGATGCCGTCCTTGGCGTACGACAGCTCCATGTAGGAGATGGCGCCGGAGGTCTGCTTGACCTGCTGGGCGACACCGGAGGAGCCGGAGGCCGACTGGCCGCCCTTGGCCTGCCAGGCCTTGCCGCCCTCGTACTTCCAGTTCGCCGGGGAGGCGGCGATCAGGTACTTGGTGAAGTTGTCCGTGGTGCCGGACTCGTCCGAGCGGTGGAACGCCTGGATCTTCAGGTCGGGCAGCGTGGCGTCGGGGTTCAGCGCCTTGATCGCCTTGTCGTTCCAGTTGGTGATCTTGCTGTCGAAGATCTTGGCGAGCGTCTCGGCGTTGAGGACGAGCTTGTCCACGCCCGGGACGTTGAAGCCGACCGCGATCGGGCCGCCGACCATCGGGAGGTCGATGCCCTGGCCGCCCTTGCAGACCGACTTGGAGGCGGTGACCTCTTCGGGCTTCAGCGCGGAGTCCGAACCGGCGAAGGCCACCTGGCCCTGGGTGAACGCGGTGACGCCGGCGCCGGAGCCGCCGCCCTTGTAGTTGATCTGGACGCCGGAGCAGGCGGCCGTGAACTGCTTGACCCAGGCGTCGATCGCGTTCTTCTGCGCGGAGGAGCCGTCGGCGAGCAGCTGACCCTTGGCGTCGTCGCACTTGATCGAGCTGTTGGCGGCGGTGGAGCTGCTCGCGCCGTCAGAGGTGCCGGTGTCGTCGGAGCCGCACGCCGTGAGGGCCAGGGCGCCGGAGACGGCGATCGCGCCGAGAGCGAGAGCTCGCCGGTTCTTGCGCTGAAGCTTCACTGAGGGAGTTCCTTCCGAGAGCCGCCGTCCTGAATCCGGCGGCGTGCGAAGACTGGGTGATGCGGACGCGTCTTAGAGGTGTTCTTCCGAGGAGCGGTCCGCACCGCGTAAGGCCGAAATTAGGCAGATCAGGTGAAGGCGCCGACTGGCGTAAATGAACGGCGGGTGAACCCCTGCGGAAGGGGCGGTTAGGTCACGGAACGCTTACGTCGAGGACACGGGGGCATTCCATCGGGTTGAGCGGGGCGGCTCAGGGGGTGGGGCAAGGGGTTCACGGGCGCCTGCTCCGGCGGCAAGAGCAACTACAAGGGGGGCGGCTCGGGGGCCGGCGTCACCGCGTTCACCCAGGGCCAGGTGGCGTTAGCCGGTTCGGACTC